>NZ_LN614830.1:1065625-1706250 GCF_000953635.1 Legionella micdadei | reverse complement strand
TTAAGATCTTTGATCCTTGACTATCAAAACCATAACAAAGTGATTTGGCATTAGCGGCCTTAGGCCTTACCTGTAAATACTGTCCAATACCTGCATGAATCTCATCCAAACGTCCCATCCCAATCATGGACACGAGTTCGTGCCAATCCTCTGACAAGATTGTTTGTTCATCTTGATTTGGAGACCATAGGAAACCTCGACCTATACGACGATGTTCAAAAGGGATTCTTCTATCTCCCTCGATAGGCAGCCATAAAACGCGTTTTAATTTGGCATAGCATTGCGAAGTCGGCCAGTCTTGTTGATGAATAGTAAGCAAGGGGATACTCGTCACAAAGGTAGATTCGGCTGGTTTTCCTTTGTCATTCAAAGGCAAAGTTTTAAGCTCAATACCCAGTTCCGTAAAATCAGGTATGGATTTTGTTCCAGCAGTGGTGCCCAAGGCAAGTTCAATGGCAGTACCAGCCCAACCTTTGCGGCGATGTTTTTCAGCTGGAATGGCAATTTGTAAGAAATCTGCCAATTGAGCAAAGCTTAGCCCCTCAATTAAACGGCATTGCTCCAAAAGCTCTTCTTCATTGTTCAACTTTCTTCTTAATAAGCACTGGTGATTCATCTTCGCCTTCTTTTAATTCTATACTGATGGGCGGTATAGGCGGTTTAACTCCCGCGGCCTTGAATCTTGCCATAATATCAAATAAAAGTTTGGAGCGAATTTCAAAGCGAGTATGAATTTGCACATTGATAAAATAACGCACCTCGAATTCAATTAAAGCATCATCAATTTGCTTTAAGAATACCTGCGCAGGCGGGTCAAGGACAATTTCAGGAATACTAGCCAATGCATCAAAAATGATCTGCTGAATCATTTCCGGATCATCGGCCCTGCTTACCTTGATTGGAACAACGGTGCGAACTATGCTGTCTTGATGCGTCCAATTGGTGAAGGGTTTATTAAAGGTTTCCGCATTAGGTATAAGCACTTCCATGTTATCCCATGATGAAACGCGCATTGAGCGAATGCCAATATGAGCCACTCGTCCTTCGTAACTACCTATAGTAATTAAATCCCCCTCGCGCACGGGTCTCTCAATAAGCAGCATAATGCCACCAACAATATTGGAAGCAAAATCACGCAGCCCGAATCCCATTCCTACTGCAAGTCCACCAATAACCATAGACATTCCGCTAAAATCGAGGCCTAAAACGCGTAACGTAATTAAGCTTCCAATTAAAATAACGGCGTATTGGGTAAACACCGATAAGCTATTACGAATACCAGCATCTCTTGCATCTCGATAAAGCCATCGATAGCAAAACTCACGAGTCCACTTCGCTGCCCAAACAAAAATCGAAAGTAAAATAATAAATTCAAGGGCGCTAAGCGGGGTAATATGAATACCCGATAGATTGACAAGAGGGTATTCACTATACTCTCGCAAAGTCAAAATGACTGCAGAATCTGAATACCAGCCACACAACTGGAATAAGACATAGAGGCTCGCGATAAACAACAACACACGGAATATTTTATCCAGCGGCTTCAATACAACCTCTATCCATAACCAACCATTGCTCAGCGTAGAAATCATCCATTCCGATAGGAGCTCTAACGCGTCAAACAGCATACCGCGGATTAAAACATAGCCAGTTATCAGTAGAAGGATTTGCATTTGATAGCGGCTCATTGTCCAGGCAAGGTTGATGTATCCAACAAGCCCTATCATTGCAGTAGTAAAGAGCGTGAGTGGAATTAGAACTACAAGTAACATAGCGGCATTGCGAAAATACCGTTTCTTAGATTTCATTAACGGGTGGAGAATATGGGTAATGACCTCTTTCGAACGCCATCCCACTACTGAAACTGCAACTAAAAACAACATAAACAAACGGCTGAAGATATCTTGTAGGATTGATGACAAAGGCAGCTCATTTGAAATAACCATCAGAGCTGTTGCCCAACCCCCAGTGAGAAGGAGCCATTTAAGCCGGTAGAAGAGACTCACATCTTTCCCTGATGCATCGCTTACGCGTTCTAACAAAGCTAAGCTGGCAATTAATATGAGGGTACGAAACGTAAGCCACACTCCAATTAAATTAAGCAATAATTGATAGTTAGCAAATAGGACATGGTTAAGGTAGAGAAGAAGTATAATACTTGTAGCAAAAGTCAAATGGGGTAAATTACGACTCAAAAGTGTTAAAGTACCAGTATATAAATGTCCCGATAAGCGTGAACGTTCTTTATCTCGCGTTAAGTGTTTCAGTATTCGATGAAGGCCGAGGGAAACAAGAATGACAGAAAAAAGCGCTACCCATAATAATGTAGCTGGAAGTACATCTTGCCATAAATAATTATCCTTAACTTTAAGGACTAATGATTTGATGTAGTGATAAAATTGACTTGGAATTTTTGAAATTTGCTCGATGATCGTTGGCCAACTGTCGATTCGATATTCAGATAAACTTTGTCGAACTGATAATTGCTTTTTCAGCTCTTGTTCATGGTTTTCAAGATCTTCCTGAAGCGTTTGTTGTTGAATAACAATCCCTTCAATTTTCGACTTAATTATACGCATTAAAGCAGAAAATTGCTGTTTCAGATTAGCATCAGTAAATTGTAGTTGCTCATTAGTGAGCATACTCACCATTTTTTTTAATGATTCTTCCATTTCAACCAATTGGGTAATGGCATTTTTATAAGTTTCTGTGACCGCTTGTAATGTTCTGATATCAGGACTTTTTTCTAACTTATAATCCGCTTTTACTAATTTTTTCTGTAAATCAATTTCAGCAATTTTGTATTGAGTTAAATTAATAACTTGATTGTTTAATAATAACCTTGCTTCTAAAGTATAATTGGGTACCGAATAGGTACTTGATTTGGCTTGTTGCTGTAACTTGATACTATTCTCATAAAGCTTTTCTAATGATTCGCGAAGCCTATCTTCTTGAGCGCGCAATTTTTCCAATTGCTGATGCATCTGATTTTTGGATTTCCATAATTCCAATTGTTGCGATTGCACAGTCAAAGCATCCTGATAGCGATTTGCTAAAGCTAAATCTTCAGTGATTAATTCAATCCCCTTTTTATTGATATCAAGCAGGGTATTTAAATTTGATATTCGTTGCTGTGCGTTTATCTGATCGCTATCTGATAAGGGGGTTTGTTGCAACCGTTTTAGCCGCAAAGTGAAATCTTGTTGTAATTTTTTCTGATTGACAAGAAAGCTCTCTAGACTTGTTATTTTTGCACGATTTAATGCTAGCATGGCTTTGTTTTCTTGCATGCTCTTATCGTATTCTGCTTGATTTGCTGGAGGAGCAACTAGCTTAGTTTCATTGAGGCCTTGCGTTAAGTTGTTTTTTTCCTGAACAAGGTATTCAATTAATTTATTAGCACTTCCATCTGATTTTGCATAAAGCGGGGTTAAGCTTGGCCAAAATAAAGCCAGCCCAACCATCAAATAAAACCACAACCGATGCCAGCTATTCACACTGGCATTAGATCGTTTCGAGCTATTTTGTTTGCGAAGAGGGTGCAAGGCGAATTCCTAACTCATTAAGTTGCGGATTACCAACTGCTGACGGCGCATCGGTCAGCAGACAAGATGCCGACTGGGTTTTTGGAAAGGCAATGACATCACGAATTGAATTTGAATTGGTTAATAGCATGGCCAACCGGTCAATCCCTAATGCAATACCACCGTGTGGGGGACAGCCATATTGTAAGGCATCGAGTAGAAAGCCAAATTTCTCATTGGCCTCTTCTTCTCCGATTCCAAGTAAATCAAACACTGCTTGCTGCATCGCAGTTTGATGGATCCGAATTGAACCCCCACCAATTTCATATCCGTTGATTACAATATCATATGCCTTAGCAAGGGTTTGTGTCGGATTTTGTTTGAGGGAATCAATGGACAATTCCTGAGGCGAAGTAAAAGGATGATGCATTGCAACCAATTGATTCGCTTTTATGTCCATTTCGAACATAGGCCAATCAACAATCCACAGCAAACGCCAGCCTGGCTCAACAAGATTGCGATCATGGCCTAATTTTATCCGCAATGCGCCCATGGATTCGTTAACGATTTGGTGATGACCCGCCCCGAAGAAAATGACATCACCTGTTTTTGCTTCAACTCGATCGAGGATGGCGTTAACACAATCTTCGGAAAGGAATTTAATAATAGGTGATTGAAGGCCTTCAATTCCCTTACTTCGATCATTTACTTTAATATAAGCCAAACCTTTCGCCCCATAAATGCCAACAAACAAGCCGTAATCATCTAGCTCTTTGCGACTAAGAGCACAACCATTTGGCAATTTTAGTGCAACTACCCTACCTTCTTTATTTTCAGCGGCTGAGGCAAAGACATTAAAGTCGCAATTTTTTACTAAATCAGCAATGTCCACCAATTCCAACGGAATGCGAAGATCAGGTTTATCACTTCCAAATCTCCGTATTGCCTCACTATAAGTCATTCTAGGTAAAGGATTAGTTATCTCAACATCCAAAATACCCTTAAATACCTTTTGCAGCATACCCTCAATCAATTGCTGAATCACATTTTCATCAATAAAGGACATCTCTAAGTCGAGCTGAGTAAATTCAGGCTGTCTGTCAGCGCGTAAATCTTCATCACGAAAACAACGCACAATTTGGTAATACTTATCAAAACCAGACATCATAAGCAGCTGTTTAAATAATTGCGGGGATTGTGGCAGCGCATAAAATTGGCCTGGATGGACTCGTGAAGGAACCAGGTAATCCCTTGCTCCTTCGGGCGTTGCCTTAGTCAGCATCGGGGTTTCAATATCAAGAAAACCTTGCGCGTTTAAATATTCTCGTATTATGCGGTTCATATTGTGGCGAAGAATTAAATTATTTTGCATTTCGCTTCGTCTTAAATCAATGTAACGGTAGCGATAGCGATGATCTTCACTCACCGCTTGATGCTCATCAGGCAAAAATGGGGGCGTTTGTGCCTGGTTTAATATTTCCAGCTCCACTCCCAGGATTTCAATGCGGCCAGTTTCCATTTTTTCATTGATCATCCCTGCTGGTCTTGGACGAACAGTCCCATGAACACGCACAACATACTCGTGACGCAATTTTTCTGCAATGGTAAAAACACTGGCAAGTTCAGGTTCATAAACAACTTGAACTAAGCCAGATCGATCGCGTATGTCTAAAAAAATCACACCGCCATGGTCACGACGATTATGTACCCAACCGCATACACTCACTGACTTGCCTGTCATCGTTTCATTAACATTTGCACAATAATGTGATCTCATACGCCACCTGTCTTAATAATTTTTATTTATTTCTCAAGCTGCAATTGCAATCCAGTTTGCATTACGCCTAGAGAAATGATCAGTTTCAATGCTTCGTCAATTGTCATCGACAGTTCGATAGCATCCTGCTTAGGAATCATCATGAAAAATCCCGATGTTGGGTTTGGTGTTGTCGGCACAAAAATGGATACCATTTCCTCCCCAGCAAGCGAATTCATCTCCGGATGTGGTGCCCCAGTAAGAAAAGCAATTGTCCATAATCCCTTTCGTGGGTATTCAACCATCAATACCTTGCGAAAAGCTTGGCTGTTAGTCGCAAAAACAGCTTGGATTATTTGCTTTGCTGCATTGTAAATTGAACGGACTAAAGGAATTCTAACTAATACCGCTTCCCCCCAAGCCATAATGCGCTGGCCAAAAAAATTGGTTGCAAACACACCAGTAACAAGGAGTAAGATCAATGAAAGAATCACACCAAGTCCAGGAATATGGACTCCAAAGACTTGCTCAGGCTGATAAGCCTTGGGCAATAAAGCCATGGTGTTGTCTAAAATATCAACAATAAAGCGCAGTACAACGAAGGTTACCACAATCGGTAACCATACTACTAAGCCTGTGAGAAGATAACTGCGCAACGATTTGGATTTCACTCAGAACCACCTTTTGTACCAGTAGTCGCTTTGGTATCTGTAGTTTTACTGCCTTCAGCCTTCGTATCGGTAGTGGTTTCTTTTTTTGTCTCTGATTTTTTATTATTTTTAAAATCAGTCACATACCAACCACTTCCCTTTAATTGAAATCCAGCAGCAGAAACCAAGCGTACTGCGGTGTTTTCAAAGCATTGAGGACATTGCCTTACAGGCGCATCGCTAATTTTTTGCATTAAATCGAAGTGATGATGGCAACTTGTGCATTCATACTCATAAATTGGCATCAACGAATCTCCATTCAACTGTTTTTACAATAAGCCCCACACAACCTGCCTCCACACCTTGATTTGCAGGCTTGCTGGATAATCCGAGTAAACCGCAACCGTTGTGTTTTCCTGTGTAGGCTTGAAAACTTATCATTATAGCTTATTAAATAAGGTATGGACAATGTAGCTGTGTAAATTAACGGCAGTCTTTACTGTAGTTTCTGCAGAATACTTTCATCCGATAGCATTCCTTGATAGGAAATAGTTGTCAATTGCGGCATATGCATTCTTAAAGAGAGTGTTTTGATATTTTCCTCTCTAGCTAACATGTTTTTATCTAAACAGTTCGCTATCCAACCCGCACAAGTTATCCGGTTGTGTTTTAATACCGCATCAGTAAGCAATGCATGATTTAAGCAGCCAAGTTGCATACCCACCACAACGATGGCCGGAATTTGTGTCCATTTTAAAAAATCAAGCCAAGTTTCTTCCTCATTCAGAGGAGCCATTAAGCCCCCTGCCCCTTCGATAAACAGATAATCAAACGTCGAAAATTGCTTTTCTAAACAGAAATCAGCAATTTTTTGTGCTGTTATAGGTAAATTCAATTCGTTGGCTGCAATATGAGGTGAGATTGGTGGTGCAAATTTCCAGCAATTAATTTCTAATGCCGAATCATAATTGTATTTTTGCAAATTTAAGACATCTTGACTGAGCAATTGGCCATCTTTCACATCGCATCCGGAAGCGACAGGTTTAAGTGCTAACGCTTTTTTATTTCGCTTGTTAAAAAAATCCAATAGTTGGCAAGTTACATAGGTTTTACCACTATCCGTATCGGTACCGGTAATAAAGTAGATTTTCATGGCAATATATCCTTCAAGAGGGCGATAAATTCATTCTCATGGGATAAAAAAGGCATATGCGCCGCTTTAGCAAACATAAAATAGCGAAATTGCGGGTAGATTTTTTGCATCACAGCCATGGTTGATCTTGGGGTGATCGCATCAAGACGGCCAAATAAAAAATAAGCAGGCTTAGTATAAGAATGAAGTTGCTCCCTTAAATCCCAATTTTTTAAGATTTCTAAACCTTTTTTTAAGCTTGTTGCATCTGGCATGGGCGTATTAGTACATCGATAGGTCTGATCTTTTAGCTGCAGGCCAATAAATTCTGTAATGGTTTGCCGGGGGGAAGTTGCCAAATTCATAAAAAATTGTTCAAAAACAGCTTGTTCAACTCCCGGCCAATCTTGTTCTTTAATAAAGCGAGGAGAAGACGCAATATTCACCAATCGGATTACTCGATTCGGTTCTTCTATGGCTAACCTTGTAGCAAAAAGCCCCCCCATAGACCAACCAACTACGCTAAATTGTTGGGGTAAGTACTTAAGTAAATTTTGTTTGAAAATTTCCCAGCTCATTTGGGAACTCAAGCCAAAGCCTGGTAGGTCAACTAGAAAAAGCTGATATTCTCTATCAATTTGGTGAGCAAGCTGTAACCATATATTATGGTCAAACCCCCATCCATGGAAGAGAACTAACGGTCGTCCCTGACCTTTGATGATGACATGTAAATTCATAAATAACCGTTTTGTTTCATGTTAGGCAGGAATCCGAAGTGTTGGCGCAGCACTGACGATTTCCTAAATAACACCATAAGCGTCAGTGCTATGCACTTTATTAAAAGTGCCCCTCGCTTTTTTACCCTGCTCCATATGTGCAATTTGCTGAAGCTCACTGAGCAATCTATCAATATCTTCTGGTTCATGGTGAAAATTTAAAACTACTCTTAGTCCTGTGTCCTTTCTGTTCACTGTTGGTTCACGCATCGCCTGACAAAAAATTCCTCTACGGCGCAACTCAGTCGCGAAATTTAATGCCTTGTAGGGGCAACCAAGTTGCAATTGTTGAATGGGCGTTGTAGAGCTTCGCCATTTCAGCGGCGAATTTTTAATGGCTGACTGAAAATAATCAATTAAATCATGGAGTTTTTGTCGCCTATCATCGGCTTTTTGAATGAAAGCTAAAGTCTCTAGCAATCCATAGGCGAGCGCGGGGCTAACTGCAGTCGAATAAATATGAGAACGAGCTAATTGTAATAGCGCATCAATCCACTCCCCTTGTCCCGCCACCACGGCTCCCTGGAAAGCAAACGCTTTCCCCAGAGGGATTATTCTTAACGGAATTTCTTGTTGGCTTAAGCCATATCGTTTTATAGCACCTAGGCCTTGTTCGCCTAAAATGCCAAATGCATGTGCTTCATCAACAACGCAATCTGCGTTATAGTTCGAGCATAGTTCAGACATCTTGCGCAAATCTGTTTCTTGACCGCTCATACTATACACACTTTCAGCAATCACAACGGGATTTGATGGTTGTGTTTGTAGCTTATTGGTTAAATTTTGAATATCATTGTGAGGGTAGCGAGTATAGTTGCCATTTGCTAGCCGCAAACCATCATAGAACGAAGCATGAGTGCCTTTATCAAGAAAAAAATGAGCATTAAAATAGGCGAATAATGACACTATACCCAGATTAGCAGCATAGCCTGAACTGAATAGAAGCGCATCGTCCACGCCTAACGCTTGTGAAAATGCATGCTCTAATTCCCGATGGCTTTTATGATATCCACAAATCACCATCGATCCGCCACTACCTGAAGCATGATGAGCAAAACCTTTTTGGAAAGCGTTACGAATGCACCATTCTTCAGATAACGAAAGGTAATCGTTAGAACTAAAGTTAATGACACTCTCACCAACACTAGTTAATATGCGCTTACGATGAAGACCTCGATGCTTAAGTTTAGACAGATATTCAATAAGTGGTTGATTGATCATGCTTCAGCAAAAGCCTTTAATCCTAATTTGTTGAATAAAATGCGATCTTCATCGCACTCAGGGTTTGCTTCTGTCAAGAGTTTCCCACCAATAAAAACCGAATTCGCTCCGGCAAAATAGCAAAGCGCCTGCAATTCGTCGCCCATTTCGGTTCGTCCTGCTGTTAAACGTATTGCACTTTTAGGCATTAATATTCGGGCAGTTGCAATTGTTCGCACGAGCTCAATGCCTTCAACCTGTTTTGCGCTAGCGAGTGGCGTACCTTCAACAGGGATCAATCGGTTAATAGGCACACTTTCTGGCGGTGTCTCCATGTTTGCCAAGGTAAATAGAAACTCTATGCGATCTTCACGTGTTTCTCCTAATCCTAAAATACCGCCACAACATACTTTGATTCCTGCTTTCCGCACATTTTCAAGAGTTTCTAATCGATCACTAAAACACCGTGTAGTAACCACTTTGTCATAGTAAGAAGGTGAGGTATCAATATTATGGTTATAAAAATCTAAGCCTGCTTCTTTTAATGCTTCAGCTTGATCTTTTTCGAGCATGCCTAAAGTCATGCAGGTTTCCAAACCCATTGACTTTACCCCTTCAATCATTGCCTTTAATTCAGGCATAGCTTTATCGGGTGGGCAACGCCATGCAGCCCCCATACAAAACCGCTTAGCCCCGTTTTCCTTGGCTTCAGCAGCTTTGGCTAACACTTGGTCCACAGTCATGAGTTTTTCTTTTTCAACATGTGTCGCGTAATGCCCGCTTTGCGCACAATAACCGCAATTTTCTGGACAAGCTCCTGTTTTAATGCTTAGTAATTTTGCTAACTGTAGCGCATTCGCATCATGGTTTTCTTTGTGGATACTGTGAGCCGTGTAGAGAAGTGTGTTAAAAGGTTGCTCATAAATGGCGGTTACTTCTGCTAATGTCCAACGATTGGTCTCTTTACTCACTGTTTACCCCTTTTTTTTATCATGCCGAACATGATAGAGTCGTGTCATTTCTTGTCAACCAAAATTTTAAAAAAGGTTAACATAATGGAATTCATTGAGAGAGATCTAAGACATATTTGGCATCCTTGCACGCAAATGAAAGATTTTGAGCAATGCCCCCCTTTAGTCGTCACGCATGCCAAAGGTAATTATCTTTATACGGAGAAAGGTCCAGTAATTGATGCCATTTCCAGTTGGTGGTGTAAATCCTTAGGTCACGGCCATCCCGCTGTTATCGCCGCGATCAAAGATCAACTTGATTCCTTTGAACATGTCATTTCCGCTCACACAACCCACCCACTAATGGTTGAGTTTGGCGAAAAAATGGCTGAACTCAGTCAGCTTCAGCATGTTTTTTTTGCCAGCGATGGTTCCTGTGCTGTTGAGATAGCCATGAAACTCGCACTTCATGCGAATCAATTGAAAGGCATGTCACACCGCAATCAATTCGTTTCTCTACAAAATAGTTATCATGGCGAAACGTTAGGGACACTAAGCATTAGCGATTTAGGTAAATTTAAAAAACCTTACGAAAACTATGGCGTTCAATGTCATTTTCTTAATCCATTACCTTATGTTTCTAGTCCAGATGATCCCTTATGGCATGATTGTGAGGATTATTGGCTCTCTACTTTTGAACAGTTGGAACTACTTAAAGAAAAACTCTGTGCAATTGTTGTTGAACCTATTGTTCAAGGTGCGAATGGCATGCGCTGCTACAGTGCTGATTTTTTAAAAAAATTGGCCACTTGGGCGAAAAAAAATGAAGTTTATTTCATTGCCGACGAAATCATGACAGGCATGGGAAGAACAGGGAAATGGCTTGCGAGTCATCATGCCAATATAACACCTGATTTAGTTTGCTTATCAAAAGGTTTAACATCTGGTACGATTCCCTTTAGCTGTGTTCTTATCGACCACCCTATTTACGAACTTTTCTATGATGATTTTGATAAAGGGAAAACCTTCATGCACTCGCATACCTTCAGCGGAAATGCTTTAGGAATTAGTGCAGCCCTTGCGACAATTAAAGTGATGGAAAAAGAAAAAATAAATGAGCGTGTACAGGGCCTTAGTCAGATAATGCTACAACACCTGCACGAAATTGCCTCCATTACCGGCAAACTAAACAACCTTAGATCAGTTGGGGCCATTGCAGCAGCAGATTTAGCGGACTGCGGCATCCAACGAGTTGGCTATCAGCTCTATCAAGAAGCGCTAAGACTCGGTGCCCTCTTAAGACCATTAGGAAATACCTTATACTGGTTTCCTCCATTGAATATAGATAACAAAACCATTGAGAAATTAGCTGAGATCACCCTAAACTCTATAAGGATGGTTTATAGTAAAAATTAAATGAAAAGCAATAGTTATCGCAAACACGATAAAGCGCGAAGAACATTAAATTTAACATGGTTCTCTTTAACAATTTTACTATTAGCAATCGTGCTCTTTCTTCAATGGCAAAATTATCGTTTACTACAGCAACAGCAACTCCAGCTTGATGCAAACGAACTTAGTGTCAAATTAGACAATCTGCTTGACCCTATATTTCATTCAATTTATTCCTTGCCCTTATACGGTCAAGAAATTAAAAATTGCCAGAGTGACCTAATGCCTATTTTATCTACGCTTAGTTTTAATAATCCTTTCATTTCAGCATCAGTAATTAGTGACAATAACAACAAAGTGATTTGTTCAACGTTTAACTTTTTCCCGAAACTTCCGAAACCGCCAGAACGAACCCCTTTTCTATATGGCCCTCTACTCATAGATTCAAGTAGGGCTCCTGCTTTTTTGCTGCAGCAACGTCTGGGCAAATATTACCTTGGCGTTTATATTTTACAGAAAGTATTTGCAGACATTTTAAAATCGGTTTCATTTCATGATAAGTTGATCATACTGGTTGATAATAACCGAATGAAAAATCTGCTCGAAATTGGTAATAAATCCTTATTAATACATACCGCCTATTCACACTCGCAAAGCACAGCAAGCGCAAACTTACAAAGCATAGCCAATATAAAAATACTCATTGTAGGAAGCCCAATTAAACCCAATATCAATTTTCTCTATGAAGAACTACCTTTCCTCCTTGTTATCTCGCTGGTTTCTTTGCTTATTTATTTTAAATTTCGCTGGATACTTAATAATCGCTACTCATTGCATTACGCGCTTTCTAATGCGCTCAAGCAAAACCATTTTCAACCAGCGTATCAGCCTATTCGAGACCATTTTGGAAACCGATTTTGTGGAGCAGAAATTCTGCTTCGTTGGCAAACTGATTCAAATGAAATTATTATGCCCGATTCATTTATCGGAGATGCCGAACGATCTGGATTAATTGTTCCTATTACTTTGCAGCTTATTGCTAAAACATTCCATCAAATGCACAGTTTCCTAAAGCGGCACCGCCATTTCTATCTCTCGTTTAATCTATCGGCCAACCATTTTTCCGATAAAGATTTTTTTATTCAATTTTATGAATTATGCATGGATTTCAAGATCCCGCCTCAGCAACTCATGTTGGAATTGACTGAAAGAGAGCTTTTAGATCAAAACAACACTGATATTGTAGCCAAGATGCACGATTTAAGAGCAAAAGGATATTCTTTGGCAATTGACGATTTTGGTACGGGGCATGCAAGCATACAGTACTTGCAACATTTTCCATTTAACTACCTTAAAATTGATAGAATTTTTGTACAAGCAATCGGCACAGGAGCTATTACTGAAACACTTAACCAAGCAATTATTCATTTGGCACACCATATGGAGCTCAATATCATTGCAGAAGGTGTTGAAACAGAAGAACAGTTTAAGTTTCTACTAAAGAATAGAATCAATTTTATGCAAGGATGGTATTTTGCAAAAGCCTTGTCTTACGAACGTTTGGTTCAAATGATCGAAGGAGAGTCAGGATGAACAAAACTTTAATGACGATGCTTATCATAATTAACTCGGTGCTCTCTACAACAGTTTCAGCTGAAACTCTCGAAGGCAGCTTCTGGCGCTGCACGGCCTTTGATGGAGAAGATAAGGAATGGACTGTCGATAGTAGCTATGAAATTTCTGCAGTCAACAAAGCCTTTGAGGAATGCAAAAAACAAAGTAAGGTTCCTTCTAGTTGTAAAACAGCTAAAGAAGCCTGCGAAGCCTTTGTAAATGGAAAATCAACTCGACCAATGTGGCGATGCACTGCTCTTGACCAGATGGCAAAAACATGGCTTAGTAATGTTTATACGCATCGAGATGATGCGGCAATAGCGGCAAAAGCCTATTGCGAGCAAAATAGCGCTTTTCCAGATACATGCTACATCAATTTAATGACCTGTAAAAATTTAAATTCAAGAGAGTAAATTAAACTTATGTATTGTGTGGGGTTAACAGGTAATATTGCCAGCGGTAAATCGACAGTTAGCCGCTATTTTAAAGAGTTTGGCATTGCTGTGATCAGCGCAGATGAAGCTGCTCGCGAACTCACTGCCGCTAACCAACCTGCTTTATTGTCCATAGCAGAACATTTTGGTCAATCCATTATTGATGCCGGCGGAGAACTCAATCGTCTAGCTTTGCGGGAAATGATTTTCAGTGATCCCAAACAACGAATCTGGTTAGAACAATTGCTCCATCCACTAATTAGACAACATATACGGGATAAAATTAAAAAATCTAGCGGACCTTATGTTATCATTGAGATTCCACTTTTGAATAAACGTTCCGATTACCCCTACTTAGATAGGATTTTGCTTGTTGTTGCCGGACATGAACAAAAAATTTCACGTGTCAAAGCTCGAGATCAAATAACTCGCGAACAAGCTGAAGCGATATTGGCAACTCAGGCTAATGAAGCAATTCACCGAGAATTTGCAGATGATATCATTATTAATGATGATACACTTGAAAACTTAGCAAAAAAAGTTGGAATTTTGCATGAGCAGTATTTACAATTTGCAAGTCAAAAGTCATGATAGCAGAAATTCTGTGAACAATTGTCAAAACTGAATTTTTCACTCAAATTCCATCAACAGTGAAATATGACTACAACAAAACGGGCTAACGCCGGCTAAGGACAGCAATTTTTTATGCAAGAAGAGATAATCACCTTTGAATTAGCCACGCACTTCCTGCCAAAAATCGCTCTGCGGCTTGAGTATTTATATCGCACTATCCACCAAGCTTGCGAAGAAGTACACCCAGTTATCCATCACTATGCTTTAAAAAATATCATAGAAATAATTAATTTAATTGAAAAACCTGAGCTTAAAAGTCGCTTTCTCAAAGAATTAATGCGAATAGAGCATTCATTGAATAAGTCGCCACAAAATACTTCTGAAGAACTATATCGGGATTTATACAATCAAATTCAAATTTTAACTCATACAGTGGGTCGTTTTGGCGAAAATATACACAACAACCCTTTTTTGCAATCAATAAAACTCTCTCAACCTTCACATTCTAATGATTTTGAAATGTATTCCCCGCAGCTTTTATTGTGGTTGGAATCTAATCCTATTATTAGACAGCGTGATTTTGCCATTTGGCTAAGCAATTTTCGCACCTTAAACACAACTGTTGACCTTTACTTATCTTTAATCAGGAATACTGCACAATTTGATAAAATCGATATGCGCAATGGCTATTACCAACGCCCTTTGCCTCCAAAATCGCTATGCCATCTCATCTTGTTAAAAATGGATAAATCGTTTGGAATAGTTCCACGTATGCAATTAGGGCATCATGGCCTTAGCCTTAGGTTATGTGAAGTAAGCACGATGCGTGAAGTACGTGAAACCGAAGCTAAGCTTTATTTAGCCCTTTGCCAGCTATAAATTTTTCACTCGAACGCAAATACGAGCTACCCTCTTGATTTGACTAAAAACAAACCAGAAACTAAGCTTAGACTTACTTTAGCATAAGGAGAGTGCCATGCAACCTAACGCATTAACCCCCATGAAAAACCTCTTTAATCGTGTGAAAAACCCGGTTCCCGAATTAATGGAATTGAATATGAGAACGCTAAGAAATTTGTCCTACCTTAATCCCAATGAATGGGCAAATATCAAGCATCCCCAAGATATTCTTGATAAGAGCATGAAAATGTTTGTTGATAATGGACATAAAATGCTCGACTATTTTCAACATGCAGCTGAAATTTTTGAACGTAATTGGTTTCTTAGTTCTGATGAAGCAATGAAAAACATAAATGAAGGGATGAATAGAGCTCAAGCAGCCATGGATCAAATGATGAAAAAAGGACCAAACCTAACTTTTACAAATAATAAAATGAATAGCTCAAAGAAAAAAGCAAGCAAATAGCACTCTCGGCCAATCATGCGCTGTTCTGCACTGAATAAGCCATGAGCTAAGAAAGTGAAAATCTGATAAAATTGCTTACATACTGAGCTTAATGAAGGGATATTTTTCTTGTCTATAAAAAATTATGGGGCATTTTATGCTGCACTCTCAGGCCTTCTTTTTGGCCTAATCGGCTATTTTGGTGTGAGTGTCATCAACGCTAATATTTCGGTTTCTACGATGCTCTTTTGGCGTTTTTTGGTATCAGGTCTGTTTATTTTTCTTTTGTTATTACCTCAGTTAAACAGCTTAAAATATGGGTTCAATGAAATCGCGAAAGTCTTTTTTTACGGCATCGCTTTTTATGGTGGTACTTCTATTTTTTATTTCGTTGCCGCTATCTACATTGGTTCAGGTTTAGCAATGGTTTTATTTTTCACTTATCCGGCCATTGTCATGTTAATCAATTTTATATTTTATAAACAAAAAATCAGCAGGGTTTATTATCTAGCCTTATTAATCATTTTAATCGGAATGCTTTGTTTGGTTCGTGGAAGTCACTTTAGTTTTAATCTGATGGGACTGACTATGGCAGTATTATCTGCGCTCTTCTATGCTTTATACATCATTGCCAGCAAAGCCAGCCCTGTCCCCCCTCTTATTTCGACACTGTGGGTATCCTTTGGATCCGCATTTACCTGCTTAATCGCGGCGCTCATTGAAAATACCTTTACTCTACCTCTCAATATGCATATTTGGGCAAATATTTGTGGGATAGGTATTATTTGTACTGCGCTACCCATTGTTCTGCTTTTGAAAGGTTTAAAGCAAATTAGCTCACTCCAAGCATCGATACTGTCTGTTTTAGAACCCGTATTCGTTGTAATTTTTGGCATCCTTCTTTTAGGTGAGGAAGTTAATCTCACCCAGGCTATAGGCGTCATTATTCTTCTCTCTGGTGCCTTACTTAGTCTGTTGAATAATCGTTTTGATAAGAAAAATAAATTTAGTGTTCCTAATGAAGCTCTCAATAAGGTTTCCCATTTCATTGAGGAATAATATAAAGATAGTAGGCACCATTTTACCCTCTCTCGTAAACAGGAGAGGGAGTTTATACGACTGGTATATATAGGTAATAAAGTGACTCGGCTGCGCTTATAAATTGTTTTGATTTTTTTGCAATTGAAAATATAGATTTACTCTATTTATCAAGACATCAATCACTCAATGTATATAACTTCAGCGCGCTTTTGATTGTAGCTTGGATACCACGAACAAATCGCGGTATCCATAGGTGCTGTCACTTTGCCCGCTACCATCAAACATGAGGTATAGCCATGGCTAAATTGGCATCAATAATACTCAAAACAACGAACTTTGCATCTATGATGGCCATGATGCCAATGACAACGCTTGACGCAATTATGAGTATTAAAAAAAACACCTGGACCATAGATAATCCAAGGCCCCCAGTAGCCGCCGCCATTCCCGCCGTGATGGCCGTGATGGCCGTGATGGCCACCATGATGGCCGTGATGCCAACCATTATCGGCTAGTTGTATGTTATTAGTATCATTTGATAACAATCCTGCACTCGAGTTTGCCAGACTTAATCCAGGGAGTAATAGAAGCGCTGTCGATAGAGAGCTAATTTTTGCCATGTTCAAAAATAACCTTCCTGTAGTACTCATCTCAATCTCCTTATCTTTTTTAAATTATAGACAATTTCACCTATAATGATCATTATCTGACCAAATAAAGGATGATTAGTACTTTTTGAAAAATGGACATTAACACCTCATTTTCATTACACCCTATTGCCCCATTTAGGCTCGATTATACTGTTTTAGCACTGCGCAGAAGGAGTAAAAACATCATTGACTGTTGGGATGGCAAATATTACACGCGGGTATTTAACATTGACAATGAGCTTATTAAAGTAACAATTGAGCAAATTAATAGCCACAACAGCCCTGAACTTCTTGTATTGCTAAACCAACCGATTACTCCTATCCTTCACGACAAAATCTCCCATCTCATAGAGATGATGTTTAGCCTAAAACGGGATTTAAGTCCTTTTTATAACATTGCCAAAAATGATGCCAGGTTGAATTCGTTAGTACTAAAATTTATGGGGGTCAAACCACCTCGTTTTCCTTCACTTTTTGAAACACTGATCAACGCAATTTCCTGCCAACAAATATCGCTTGATGTCGGTTTGCAAATTCAAAATCGATTAATTCAGCACGTAGGAAAAAGGATCCAAAGTAAAAATGGAATATTCTACGCATTTCCGATACCGGATGACGTTTGCCATTGTTCAGTTGATGAACTAAAAAAAATAGGTTATAGCACTCAAAAGAGCGAAACGATTATCCGCGTGTCTGCCACACTAAAAGAAAAACAATACGATTTCGATCGCTTAGAAAATATGCCAAACGAGGAACTGGTTCATTTTTTATGCCAATTTAAGGGTGTAGGCCGTTGGACAGCTGAATATGTTTTATTGCGTGGATTAGGACGGATGGAAGTCTTTCCGGGCGATGACATTGGCGCACAAAATAATTTACAAAAGTGGCTTCATCTTGATGAGAAGCTGGATTATAAAAAAACATTAAAAATTACTGCACAATGGCATCCTTATGAAGGATTCATCTATTTCCATTTACTATTGCAAAAATTATCTGCCGCTTTGGGTTGATTTGACTTAAAATTGGTTTCTATTCCATTACCTATGATTTGATTACTATAATTAATCCTTCTTATCTTCAAGCCATTTTTGGGTTCGCTTTTGCCATTCCGCATAACATTCTTGCCCACAAAAATACTTGATATAATCTTCCCCTTCTGATGACATGGCAGCTGATTTAGGGATAAGCTTGAGGCATGCATAACAGCTTTCTGTCTCCTCATCTTCCCCTTTGCCAAATTGTTCAAATGAGGTCATCAAGCATAAAGGCTTTCTTTCTGTGACGTCTTGAGGCTTTATTTTTTCATCCGGATACCCTAAAACAAGTGCACCTATTATTTCTTGATTTTCAGGTATAGAAATAAGTTGACGAGTGGCCTTTTCATCAAGCGTGACCCAACAACAACCGACACCCAGACTCGATGCAACTAACCACATATTCTGCATCGCAGCAGCACCACTATAAAAATGTTGCTTATGCAGAACTAACCAGTCATCAATTTCAATTTCTTTGCTGACGGTCACAATAATCATAAGTTGTGCTTTGGATAAGAAGCTAGCATGTGGTGATGTGCCAGCCAAGTGATTCAAGCTCTCTCTATTTCGGACTAAAGTAAAGTGCCAAGGCTGACAATTAAGAGGACTTGGGGCAAAACGTCCTGCTTCAAGTATTTTCTCGAGGGTTTGCTCATCCAGTTCTTTTGAATTAAAGTTCCGCACAGCCCGTCTACTTTTAATCAACTCGAATATGTCCATATTAGTCTGTCCATTAGATATAAAAAATGTTGAATTTTAGTAACCTATCGTCAATATAACTATTTTTTTGCCATGCTATAAAGGCATTTACTCGCAATTACATACCGATTAGTAGAGTTCCTTGAATCTCAAATTATTTCTTAATGGGCCCACCTGAGATAGAGACAGAATTAGCGCCACTCTTAACAACAAAAAAACCATTTACTTTATTGTTGGTTAAAGAAACAAGTCCTTTGTTGACATCAAAGAGGGCTGTCCCAACAGGCTTATCTTCACAAGTTTTATTTTTAGACATGTAAAAATCAATCTTACAATTCGCAGTATTAGTCCCACATAAACTGGATAACGCAGCCCCACCGATTTGAGCCCACTTTTTAGGTTCAATAATTCCAGCGACGCCCATCAAGTCTGCTGAACAATCTCCCTGATTTACTTTATAAGCAAAAGTATAATTTTCTGCATCATTAGATACAGTAAGGTAAGCTGTGTTTGCATAGGAGTTTGTTGTTCCTAATGCGAAGACGGCAGTACTAAGAACAAGCACCACAAAATATTTAGCAAGACTATCCATAGAATTATTCCTTATCTCAATATCCATATTATATGCATTTGAAGTGTTGGATGAAGAAACGACTATTAAAACTAAATAAACTATAGCATAGATTGAAAGTCTCAAATTAGATAACTCAGAATTAGACTATCCCTCACGATCCCTATTATATTGATGCATTTTCAAAAAGAGTAGATTGCTTCTCAATTTCTAACCTAGCTTCAATTTTTTTGCAATTTTTTTGTACTGCTTTTAAAAAGATCTCACCTTCAGTTTTAAATAATTTTGATTTTATTGAAGATGAATAAGGTTCCTTTAAAATTCTCTTATTTTCTTGAGTCAAGAATCCGGCTAATGCTTCTCGTTTATGTTCGGCAGTAGTCTGCGAATCATTTAATTCAACCAACATGGAAGATACTAAATTATGTTTTCTTATCGCTAAATGAAGCTCAGGACATATTGCGCTTGAGTGTTCACTTGAATGCCCACAATTCCATATAAGGGAAAGTCCAGAATTTGCCTTGTTAATGATTGCATCACAGTCCATAACCAAATCATCATCCTCAATACGGCTTCTCTTTTTTAATTCATTAAAATAATCCATTATATTTTTTCTTAATTGGACAATATGTTTATTACAGATTTCTATCAAATCATCAAACATGTTTTTCTCGAAATTATATTTAATAGGAAAAGGTTATGTTGGAGGTGTTCTATAGTAAACCACTTTTAAAATTAAAGTGCTAGATGTAATTTGGCCAGAATTAATTTTTCGTGATGAGTTCAATAATTTTGTTATTCGCTTCAGGAAAGCAATAATCAACGAGTTTATCCAATTCAACCCAGCGTATGTCGAGTTGTGATTCACAACGCAGTGCTTCCCCGCAAAATTTTTTAACACAAAAGACTAATAAATGGACCGTTATTTGGCCATAATTGTGGGTGATTTCGTCTAAAAATGAATATTCAAGAATATCAATTCCAACTTCTTCTTTTATTTCTCTGATAAGGGCTGATGTAGGAAGCTCTTCTGCTTCAAGTTTCCCACCCGGAAATTCCCACATGCCGCCATGGGCGGCATGCAAGGCCCTTTGGGTGATGAGAACACGATTTTGATTATCGTAAATCACTGCAACCGCTACTTTCACACTAAACTTCCATGGCAGAGCTTATATTTTTTACCCGAACCGCAAGGGCAAGGATCATTACGCCCTACCTTCCTTTCTGAACGTCTAAAAGTCAATTCGGCATTTGCTTCATTGGCCTCGCCAATGTCATCCTGATGGAGGAAATTCATTTTTTGTACTTGCTCAGCACGACGTTGTTGTTCAACTGCATTGACATCCTCTTCAGTTTGCACTTCGATTGCAGTTAACAAGCGAATGATGTCGTACTTAAGGTTATCAAGCATTGATTTAAACAAAGAAAAGGCTTCTCGCTTATATTCTTGTTTTGGATCTTTTTGTGCATAGCCACGTAAATGAATACCTTGACGCAGATAATCCATGGAAGCTAAATGTTCGCGCCAGTGGTTATCCAATGTTTGTAAGATTACTGATTTTTCGAATTGAGCCAGAACCTCCCTTCCTGCAATTTTTTCCTTTTCATGGTAACGATTGACACAAAGTTCAAAAATTCGCGCTTTAATTTGCTCCGGCTGGATGCTGTGATCCTCTTCTACCCATTGCTTAATGTTCACTTTAATTTGAAAATCTTCAGATAAGGTCTGTGATAAGCCATCCAGATCCCATTGATCTTCAAGACTTTGTGGGGGTATAAAATTATCCACCAGGTTAAAAATGACCTCTTCGCGCATTGCTTCCACAACTTCTTGTGGATCAGTCATCGCCATGATTGCTGCGCGTTGCGTATAAATCACTTTTCTCTGATCATTAGCCACATTGTCATAATCAAGAAGCTGTTTACGTACGTCAAAATGATGGCCTTCCAATTTGCGTTGTGCATTTTCAATGGCTTTCGTCACCAGGGTATGTTCAATAGGTTCCCCAGGTTTCATACCCAAACGGCGCATCATTGCAGCAACTCGCTCAGAGGCAAAAATCCGCATTAAATTATCTTCCAGAGAAAGATAGAAACGGCTGCTTCCAGGATCGCCTTGCCGCCCCGCACGACCGCGAAGCTGGTTATCGATACGCCTTGATTCATGGCGCTCCGAACCAATTATTCGCAAGCCTCCTGCGGCAAGGACTGCCTCATGACGTGCTTGCCAATCCTTCTTGATTGCTTCACGCTCAGCCTCACTGGCGTCCGTAGGTAAGGCAGCCAACTCAGCCGACAAGCTGCCCCCTAACACAATGTCTGTACCCCGTCCAGCCATATTGGTCGCAATAGTAACGACTCCGGGCCTACCTGCTTCGGCGATAATTTGTGCTTCTTTTTCATGAAACTTGGCATTCAATACTTGGTGCTTTATGCCTGCTTTTTTTAGTAGCCGGCTGACTAATTCCGACGCTTCAATTGAAGTAGTACCTACGAGAACGGGTTGTTTTCTCGCCAGACAATCTTTAACATCTTCAATAATGGCTTGGTATTTATCTTCTTGTGTTAAATAAACCAAATCGGGTTCATCTCTCCGCCGCATTGCCTTATTAGTAGGAATTACAACCACTTCAAGGTTATAAATTTGTTGAAACTCATAAGCCTCGGTATCGGCTGTTCCCGTCATACCTGCTAATTTGTTATAAATCCGGAAGTAATTTTGGAACGTGATCGAGGCAAGGGTTTGGTTTTCCTGCTGAATAGGGACATTTTCTTTCGCTTCAACGGCTTGATGCAATCCTTCCGACCAACGACGGCCTGCCATAGTACGGCCGGTATGCTCATCGACGATAATGACTTGATTATCCTTGACAATATAGTCGATATCACGATGGAACATGGCGTGGGCTTTAAGAGCTGCATTCACATGGTGCATTAACATGATATTGCTGGCGTGATATAAACTTTCGCCCGGATCAAGCAGGTTTTCTTTAACTAAAAGCTCTTCAATATGTTGGTGACCAATTTCCGTTAAATGAGCCTGTTTTTGCTTTTCATCAACGGTGTAGTCACCTTCATCACCTTCTTGTTCTTGTTTTACAAGATGTGGAATTAATCGATTCACTTTAGCATAAAGATCGGAACTTCCTTCGGCTGCACCTGAAATAATCAATGGGGTTCTTGCTTCATCAATAAGGATCGAATCAACCTCATCAACAACAGCAAAATTCAATTGACGCTGGACTTTGTCAGTTAGGCTAAATGCCATATTATCGCGTAAATAATCGAAGCCAAATTCATTATTGGTGCCATAGACAATATCAGCACGATAAGCGATTTGCTTTTCTTGATGCGGCATGTCAGGAAAAATAACACCGACTGTTAATCCTAGGAATTCATAAATAGGTTTCATCCATTGACTATCGCGTTTGGCAAGGTAATCGTTTACAGTGACAATATGGACACCTTGGCCACTGATTGCATTGAGATAGGCTGGTAAGGTAGCCACAAGTGTTTTACCTTCGCCTGTACGCATTTCAGCGATGTTGCCTTCATGCAACACCATCCCGCCAATAAGCTGAACATCGAAATGCCGTAATCCCAAGGTACGTACAGAAGCTTCACGTACCACTGCAAATGCTTCAGCAAGCATTTCATCTAATGTTTCACCTTCGGCGTAACGCTTTTTAAACTCCGCAGTCTTAGCAGCTAAATCTTCGTTAGACAACACTTGCATCTGGGGTTCGAAGGCATTAATGGCCATTACTGTTTTTTCCATTCGCCGCAAAGTGCGTTCATTGCGACTACCAAACATTTTTTTCATTAACGTATTCAGCATAGCCTTGGGTAATCCTCTTGAGAATTTCAGCTTTAAAAGCGCTTAATTTACTAGAATTTTGATAAAAATGCCACGCAAACCGAGGGGTAAACTGGCACGAGTAGCCAAGTTTCCAGACTTTACTCGTCTTTTATACAATAATAGTAAAAAATAAGTCCTTTATCGCATGCGAGATTATAAGTCTTTCCATTTAGCATATCCCTTGTGCGATAAAATTCGCATACCGATTCAAACGAATACTTATCACTGTAATGATATCCTGGTAGACAAAAAAAAGCGTGTGCAATCGACATAAAGCTAAGGAGAAGGCTAAAGATAATGAATTTTTTCACTAGACTTCCCCCACCCTGCTTTCTTGCTCCAATTGCGCCAGCATCGAAATTGCTTGTGCTAACTTTTCGACCTCTTTTTGTTGTTGCGCTTGGATAAGTAACTCTTTCCAATGTTTTGCACCAGGCAAACCATAAGCTAAATTAAACACAGGTTTTAACAATAAACCTAACGCGATGCCTTCTTCGAGTTGCGTTCGAACGTAATCCATATATTCACTGAAAATTTCTGTTCGTGAGCGAATTGCTGTTTCAGGAAAAAAATAATGCTGAATTGCCATTAATGCATAAGGATTTTGACAAGCCAATCGCCCTAGCATTACGCCATCGACATAGTCCATATGATTATTAATTTCATGCACAGTATTAATATTCCCATTAATGACCACAGGGATTTTGGGAATTTCTTCTTTAATTCGATAAACAAAATCATAATGGACTGGCGGAATAGTACGGTTTTGCTTCGGATTTAAACCACGAAGCCATGCCTTGCGCGCATGCACGATTAATTTATCACAACCCGCCGCGATGAGTTTGTGGACAAAGGTGGAGAAAAACTCATAACTGTCTTGATGGTCAATTCCAATACGCGTCTTTGCAGTTACTGGAATTGAAACAGCTTGTTTTAAATTTACTATACAATCGGCGACCAGTTCAGGTTCTGCCATTAAGCAAGCGCCAAACCGGCCGGCTTGCACCCGATCGCTTGGACAACCTAAATTTAAATTAATCTCTGCAAACCCTTTTTCCTCGGCGATTTTTGCACAATGCGCTAATTTTTGTTTATCAGCGCCGCCGAGTTGCAAAGCTAAGGGATGTTCCATGGATTTGAACGATAAAGCACGATTAGGGTTATTTTCAATCGCACCAGCGGTTTGCATTTCGGTATATAAGAGGGCATTTGGGGCGATATGACGCATGAACACGCGAAAATGCGTGTAAGTCCAATCGATCATTGGGGCAATTGAAAGAGGTGAAATTAAAGCTGGTTTTGGCAAATTCACAAAATCGTACTACAACTTAAAACCGGCAATTATACCCAATTTTATAAAGTTAAACTACCGTAATAACTCAGCGCCCAATGTGCTGCTCGAACGCTGGATTTGAATGTAATTTTTTCACAAGAGGCGCCAAATACGGGCACCAGACCGGACTGCGCACTTACTAAATTACCTGCATAGCCTCCACCAACAACTGCAAACGTGATTTACCTTGATAAAAGTTAACATCCAATCTATAGGCAATATGTGCCTGTCTGGCGCGATAATTTGGCCATTGATTGAGATCCACATTAAAAGCAATTGCATCGATTGGGTTCCCGCCATCGGGATGAACCAAACTTAATTTGAGATGATGCTGGCCAACTAACCGTTGATCGAGAATTTCAAAGATGTTATCAAAACAAGGTTCAGGAAATTGCTGTCCCCAAGGACCCGCTTGGTGTAGCAAATTTGCTGTTTCTATCGTGATTTCTGTAAGCTGTAATGGTCCATCAGTCCATAGTTCCCCTTCACATTGTGAAATATCCACGTGTTTAGCAACTTCAGCAATAAAAGCCTGTTGAAAATTATTGAATGCTTGCGGATGGATACTTAACCCCGCTGCCATTGCATGGCCGCCAAATTTAGCGATTAACCCTGGGTTATCCCGATCAACTGCTGCGAGCGCATCCCGTATATTCAAAACAGGTACTGAACGTGCGGAACCTTTTAACTCATCGCCACTTACTTTTGCAAAGGCAATGACTGGGCGGTGGTAGCGTTCTTTTAAACGTCCGGCGAGAATACCAATGACGCCTTGATGCCAGCTCGAATCCATCATGCATAAAGCAACCGGTAATTGATGCGCATTTTCGATTCTTTTAGTCAGTTTATCGATTGCTAACACAGCTTGTTCTTTCATTTCTGCTTCGATAATGCGCCGTTCTTGATTTAATTCATCGAGGCTTTTAGCAAGCATGATCGCTTTTTCATCATTATCACTGAGTAAACATTCTATACCAAGCGACATATCATCCAATCGCCCTGCGGCATTTAATCTAGGTGCAATGGCAAAGCCTAAATCACTTTCACGAAGGCGGGCACAATTTCTTCCCGAAATTTCGATTAATGCTTTAATACCCGGGCGACATTGCCCCTGTCGAATGCGTGCAAGTCCTTGATTCACTAAAATACGGTTATTTTGGTCCAGTGCTACCACATCAGCAACTGTACCGAGCGCCACTAAATCAAGTAACTGCGCCATATTAGGTTCTGTCAAACCTTGAGAATGAAACCAGCCCACATTAATTAAGTGGCGTCTTAATGCAAGCATCACATAGAAAATAACACCCACTCCAGCAATCGATTTACTCTTAAATAAATCACCCGGCTGGTTTGGATTAACAATAGCGCAGGCTTTAGGCAAGTGTTCAGCTGGCAAATGGTGATCAGTAATAATGACATCGATCCCAGCTTTAAACGCAGCAGCAACCCCATCTAAGCTGGCAATACCATTGTCAACTGTGATGATCAGATTAGGTTTCCATTTTTTAGCAACTTCAATGATAGCTGGAGTTAATCCATAACCAAACTCAAACCGATTGGGCACAAGAAACTCAACATGTGATGCTCCCATTGCGCGCAGAGCTGAAATCGCCAACGCTGTCGACGTTGCTCCATCAGCATCAAAATCGCCGACGATAAGGATGCGTTGTTGATCTCTTATCGCTTGTTCCAAACGAACGCAGGCTTTATCAATGTCAGTGAGGGTGTTAAATGGTAATAAGGCTTGGAAACTTTTGTCTAGCTGTGATTCATCATTTAAACCGCGTAAGGCATAAATTCGTTGCAAAACAGGAGGATAACTTGAAAACGAGGGCAATGACCGTGGAAGTTCCCGTTGTTTAATGCGCATGTTTTTTTTATCTCCATAGTCTAGACCACCAATGGGTCGCTGGAGAGGAATAAGCCAAGTTATTCCAGTACCAGTGAATTTTATTTTTACGCATTTTATCTTCTAAATTACAAAACTCAATTTGTTTAACATCATTAATAATCAGCAGATGATCCTGTTTCAGGCTCATTGTTGGTGTCAAAGGGCTAATGGGGAGTCCAAGTTTAAGGAGTATTTCGTCATCCGTTGCGATTGGCCTTTTAGTGGGGACAGCCAATTCACCCTCACCCCAAAACCATAATCCATTGATGGATAACTTCCCTTCCCGCATTTTATTTAAGGGATGTGAGCTAAGGTACATTTGCAACTCTGTAATTAACCGTTGCCAATAGAAGGACTCATCCAATCTGTTTAGAATAGGCATCATTGAACGGTGTAAAACAGATTGAATAGAACAGCTTGTAATTTTTGGTTTATTATCTATGTTGAAGAGCCATTTTTGTGGGTCTTGAAAAAAGCATTGGAAATGATCCGCATGGAGAAATTGCGTAACTTCAGAAAACCAGCGAAGGGATTCATTTTCAGTTAATTCAAGCTCCTTTCCTGAGGCAATAATCATGGCATCATTGTGGGTCGCTTCCCAGTGAATAGGACTAGCAATCACCCAGCGCCCAGGTAACTGATGATAGGCGGCGAGCAATGGTGCCAAGGGTAAATTACCTGGTTTATAGCCTAAACCGATTAGAATATTTAGGTAGTAATCCTCTTGGCTCTGCAGAGGCTCACTACCGCTAGGGAAGTCGTCTTTTACGTCATTGATGATGACATCCATGGCTTACACAGCCTGCAAGTAACCGTCGCGTCGAAATAATGCCTTTAAGTTACGTAAAGCTTGACGAGTTCGTTGTTGATTTTCGATTAAACCAAACCGGACAAAATTATCGCCCTGAGGGCCAAAACCAATGCCAGGAGAAACTGCAACATAAGCTTCTTTCAGCAAGTATTTTGAAAACTCAAGTGATCCCATATGCCTATAATGGGCGGGAATTGGCGCCCAAACAAACATGGTTGCCTTGGGTCGTTCTACATACCAGCCAATGTCTTGCAAACCATCGCATAAGACATTACGTCGCTGTTCATACATTGATCTAATCTCAAGAACGCAATCATCAGGCCCTTCTAAAGCAGCAATCGCAGCCACTTGGATAGGCGTAAACGTTCCATAATCCAAATATGATTTGAGACGGGTGAGTGCCCCAACGAGTTCCTCGTTTCCGCAGGCAAAACCGACTCGCCAACCTGGCATATTGTATGATTTAGACATGGAGTAAGTTTCAATTGCAATATCCGTAGCACCAGGAACTTGTAAAATTGAAGGCGCTTTATAACCATCGAAAACGATATCTGCGTATGCTAAATCATGGATAATCCAGATTCCATGCCGCTTACCCAAAGCAACGACTCGCTCAAAAAACTCGTAGTCGACGCAGTGAGTACTTGGATTGGCAGGAAAGCTTATTACTAAAGCCTTAGGCCGGGGCCAAGTTTGTTCTATTGCTACTTCCACAGCCTCTAAGAATTGCTTTTCATCAATCAATGGAATCTGTTTGACATTTGCACCGGCAATAATAAAACCATAGGTATGGATAGGATAAGCAGGATCAGGAACCAGCACAGTGTCCCCAGGTCCGCTAATCGCTAAGGCTAAATGCGCTAACCCTTCTTTTGAACCAATTGTGGTTAGCACTTGAGTCTCGCTATCAAGCGTAACTTGGTAATTTCGCTGATACCAGGTTGCCATTGCCCGGCGTAATCGTGGAATGCCTTTCGACATAGAATAGCGATGCGTATCAGGGCGCCGAACTGTTTCGATTAATTTGTCCACAATGTGTGGGGGTGTGGGTTGATCAGGATTTCCCATGCCAAAATCAATTATGTCTTCTCCACGCGCTCGTGCCTCTGACTTTAGCTGGTTCAATGTATTGAACACATAAGGGGGCAACCGTTTTATGCGTGGAAATTGACTCATGTTTTCTACCTCTGTGATATACTTGTGGATGTACCCATACAACTGATCGAACAAATGCTTAAAACTCAGCGATAAAGGGTATAAAATAAATTATAAATTATTACCCGTTTAAACACCATGCATATTAACCTGGAAACAGCCGACAAGCACAGTATTCAATCCTACAGCGACAATGAAATAAAGGTAGATTCCATCGTCTATCAAACTAATATCATTGTGAGCAGCCATGGGATAATTCCTAATTGGAATATCGACAGTATCCTAGAGCTTAATGAGGAGTCTTTAGTGCCACTACTTCAATATAATCCCAATATTGTGTTGATCGGCCACAATCAACAAGGACAGTTCCCCCCTCTTTCCACTCTTACAGCGCTATCTAAAAAACGAATAGCTTTAGAGTGCATGTCGATTGGCGCAGCCTGCCGTACGTTTAACATCTTGCTAAGCGAACTGCGCGAAGTGGTAATTGGGCTTATTCTATAAACTATACGGCATTATTTGCTCAGAGCTTGTTCCTAAATATTCTATATCGCCTCGCTCTTCAATGATAAAGGACTGAGTCGATGTGGGTAAGGTAAAAAATGAATGGGCAATCCCTTCTTTAATCCCTAAAACAATTTGATGTGGAGTGGGTAGGTTACTTGGCCGGGCTGGTGCAAGCTTTTCACGAAGAACTGCCGTTTCTTCTTTCAGTTTTTGCAGTATCTCACCCTGCTCACCTTCAGCTTTATTGACTTCTTTGCACTCAAACTGATACCGATCAATGGTATCACTCAGCCCCATTCGCTCGGCTAACTCAATTTCTTCACTCGTCAGCGGAGTGAATGTCTCTGAAACGAAATTTGTTGTTTGTGAAATCGTATCTTCTTTATTTTGATCATCGATGGCTATATTGCGGGTATCAAAAACAAGCGTTCTTAACGAATTACTGAAAACTGTAAAACAAGTTAGCGTTTGATATAACACATGAAAAAATAAGCCTTCTTTATAACCATCGACAAGTCCATACAAAAAATTAATGGGTAAATCAAGCAACGCATCTTTAATTTGGATAGCAAGGATAAAGGCTGTTACTACTGGTACTGCAATAAGCAATACAAACCAGCTACTAATTCCCCAAATTAAGGCATCGCGCCATTTATTTTTGGGAGCTAATTCATAAGCTACCCGTGCAAAAAGGATTGGTAAGCCCACTAATGCAATTAACGCTACGAAAACTGTACCAATGGCAATAAGTATATTGATAAATAGTGATTTAGCGGGATACAAGACAGGAGCTGCCAACGCCCCGCCAATTTTATTGAGTTGACGAAACATGATTAATAACAAAAGATATTGAGTTATTGCATCATACAGAGGGAGCTGGGAAAAAGAAAGGTAGATATCTACAATGCGATTTGAGCAAACAGATCGCTATATCCGCTTGCTCATATAAGTGGTAATTTTCAATTTGGCTGTGTATACGATGGAGGTACAGTTCCGCCAGAGTGTTCTGGTGCAGGTGTTTTTGAGTCAGTTTCATCATTCGCAGCCGCTTCACTTGAGAAGAATCGATCTTTAATTTGAGCTAATGAGCCCTTTACGATTTCACTTGGCGTCGGCATATTATCTAAACTCGTTTTTTTAAGCTCATTACGAATCAGAACCGCTGTTTCTACGAGCTCCTGCGCAGATTTCATGCCGTTTGTGTAAGGGACAATAGCATAACGCGTCCTAAAGCCTTGATGAGGGTCCGCATTATCCAGGGGCTCCCGTGTTTCAGGATGAGTATTACTTTTCTCTACCCATTTTTGTAGATTAGTATGATCAATGATTTTAGTGGTTCCAGGTACAGTGCACCATGTACCATCCGCTGCCTCATACAGCTTAACAATTAAAGCAGGTTTAAAAATTTCTAGTTGGGTAAGTTCATCAGATATTGCTTCATAATCAAGTGCTACTTGATTAAGATCTTGTGTATCGTTTGCGCTTTCCGCTCTTTTCCCTATCAAGTCATCTAGGTTTTTCAGCCTTTGATGTAAGTCTTTGTATCGGGCAAGCAGATCTTTAAGTTCAGAATTCCCATTCGCAAGCTCAATTTCTTCCCTCGAAAGAGGGGTAAAATCGACCCCTTCTTTTGCTGGCTCCATTAGTTGAGCAAAAGCATTACCATTCATTTGAGCAGAAGCGTCTCTATATGTGCTTGATCTTACTAACAAAATCACAAAAACTGTGATGAGTTGTAAAGGCTTACTAAACACAAGAAAACTGGTTATAGCGCGATTGATTACATGAAAGAATAATCCCTCTTCATACCCATCAACAATGCCAAATACAAAGCTTCTGATTAGGTCTTTGTAGGTTAAATAAATCTCTGCTATAAAGATTGCTGCTAAAATTGGCAGTCCTACAACAACAGCTAAAAAACCAATTGCTAACCAAGAAAAAAAAGCCTCTCGGAACTTGTTTTCCTCAACTGCCTGATAAGTTGCGACAGCAAAGAGAATCGGTAAACCAATGAGAAGCACCAATGCCAGTAGAGCGGTTCCTGTTATAAATAATGCGTTAACAAATAGGGACTTAATCGGGTACAAAATGCCCCCTGCTAATGCGCCACTGGCTTTGTTTAATGCTCTTAACATAGTTCCACCTTCGGATAAATCGTATTTACCAAAATTAAAAAATAGGCAGAATGCTAACACTATAAACAAAAAAATAGAAGTAGTAATTGACGCTTATTAGGGGATAATCATATTTTGATGCATATAAACAAAAGGCATCACCGTAACGGCTTATGTATTAAGATTTGGGTTATCGTATAAATGATGGCGCCTATGCCATTCTTCGATTGACTCTTCCGGAAATTGAGAAAACCAATGATCATGCTGTGATTTAGGAATTTCACACCACTTAACTGCGTAGTCTAATAAAATATGCATTTTCTCAGGCGGCTTTGGTAGTGGAGTATCAATCGCTGAAGCAAAAGGATAAACCCATTCAGACCAGTGCGGGTCAAAAATCCACAAACAGCTGCCGCATTGTTTACAAAAATGACGCTGTCCATCACTTATTTCTGTGGGATGGCCTTGTGCGTCCCGCGCCATGATTGCCCGATAGACAGTTAAAAATTCCTTGCCTGTGACCTGTAAGGTCCTGGCTTGTCCCATAATATTGATGGCATACCCCCCTCCCCCAGCTGTTTTTCGACAGATCGAACAGTAGCAATGCACATAAGGGTAAGGAGTATGCGATTCTACTGTGAAATGCACCGACTGGCAGTGGCAAGATCCTTCTAATTTCATTGTTGTCTCCTGTTAACGATCCACTTGTATATTAATATCCCGCGCATCAGACCGTCCACGGTCATCCACCACCCGCAGTATAAATTTTCCCGGCTTTGCTTTCCATAGGAACGGCTCATCAGGACGCGTTTTTGCTAAATAACCCTCATTGATAAACCAATAAATTTCAGCCACATCTGCATCAGTGACAGCGGTTAATGGTATTTCCATTTTTTGCGGTGCATTTGCCCGCATGATATAGCTCAGATCGGTTTGAGGGGAAGTAATTTGCGGGCTTAACCCAACTGTATTCTGGGTTAAGCTACAATTGGGCTCAAAAAGCGGAGGAACACGACGTTGAATGCCTGCTTGTTTGAAAATTTTGAGCAAATCCGATGGCCAAAACTCATAAACCACAAAATGAGTGGTCTCGTTAAAATGACAAGTCCGCAATCCTGTGTTTTTGTTAATGGCAACCTCACGAAAGATAGTATCGGTCTTAATAGGCGATTTACCAGGAATAAACCAAGTCATTTCCCTATCCTGACAATAACGTGTTGGAAGCATCCCCGATGCTTTACAGACCTCAACATGTGTTAAATGCATGGTTTCAGGGCGTTTTTCAATACTCGGCAAAGGTCCACGTTCATGCCGGACTGCATCGACTAACTCAAAAAATAAAGGGGCAGCAAGGTTCTTTCCAACGAAAGCAGGATTGGCTTTGTTATCGAAATTACCAAGCCAAACAGTTAACACATAAGGTCCAAACACCCCTACTGACCATGCATCCCGATAACCGGATGAGGTGCCTGTTTTCCATGAAACGGATGAGTTAATTGTTGAACCATGTGCCTCAGGCCGAGGGGTGTGTTTTAGCATATCTAAAACCAAAAAGCTGGCTTCGGGGCTAAGAAGCCGTTTACCTGGATTCATTGGTTCATCTTTGCGTGTGCGTAAAGGATGCCAGACGCCATCATTAACTAGGATGGCATATAAACTGGCGAGCTCTTTCATGGTTAATTCAACACCGCCTAAACTCAGTGCCAAACCATAAAAAGATTCAGACTTCAGTTGGCTTACTTGAGCTTCTTCGAGTAATTGATAAAGATTGGGTTTAGTAAGTTGGCTCTCTAAATAAATCGCAGGGATGTTTCGGCTTAGAACTAAAGCATCTTTTGCTTTAATAGGTCCCATAAAATCATAATCAAAATTTTCAGGATTATAACTACCAAAACTATGAGGCACATCTTTTAAGACCGTATTGGGATGTATCAGTCCCTGATCAATCGCCAAGCCATAAATAAACGGCTTTAAGGTGGAGCCTGGCGACCTTTTTATATCTGTCCCATTGATTTGCCCACCGATTTGTTGATTAAAGAAATCGGCGGATCCCACTGCCCCTTTAACCGACATATCACGTGTATCGACTAATAACACAGCAGCATTGTAAACGCCGATTGATTTTTTACGCGCTAAATAATGAGTGGTCACACGCTTTAGAATAGCTTGCAAACGGGAATCCAAAGTAGTTGTAATTTGCTGTTGTTTCGTGGTGTCTCGTAATACTGCATTCACAAAATGTGGAGCAATGAAAGGAAGTGAACGAAGGGTCAGCATTTCTAAAGGCAAGTTAATAACGGACGCTTTGTTCTTGTCTTCAGGATGCTGGACTAACCATCGAGTAAAAAGCTTATTACGAATTTCTTTTAGCTTTGTATTAGAAGGGATTCGCTGTGCAGGATTTTGAGGGATAATACTTAAAGTAAGGGCTTCGGGTAAGCTTATTTTATTCACCGGTTTACCAAAATAAATTAAACTAGCTGCCCCCACCCCTTCTATATTGTTTCCATAAGGAGCAAGATTTAAATAAGCTTCCAAAATTTTATCTTTGCTGTAATGCATTTCGAGCTGTAATGCACGGAAAACTTGCAACAATTTACCTGATAATTGTTTGGAATTAATTCCAAACCGGATACGGGCCAATTGCATGGTAATTGTTGATGCCCCAATCCGCCGGGATTTAACCACATAAGTCTGCCAGCATGCTTTGAGCATCGCGAATGGATTTACTCCATAATGCCAATAAAAATATTGATCTTCTTGCAATAGAGTTGCTTCTTTGAGTTCAGGAGAAATTTGAAATAATGGTGTAAAAAGACGGTATTTTTCATCTTGGCTAAGGGTTAAGCGCAATAAGTGTTGCTGCTCGTCATATACTGCTGTTGAAAACCTATAATCATCGAATAAAGAAGGCTTCGGAGCAAAAAATAATATCCCCCAAGTAATGATACCCAGTAAAATAAAGGTAAAGCCAAAAAATTTTAGGAAGCGGATCATACTCAACGTCTTTTTTTACCTCCCTTATGGGATGTTCTACTGAGCCAATCAAGCAAAAGAATCCTGTTAGAGGATCGGTTGTCCCGGAATTTAAGTTTGACTCAAATTTATGTTCAGCCACATGATCAACTCAACAGATGATATATATTAAAACAAAATTAATTAAAAAAGATTAAAACTTACTCAAAATCATGTAGAATTCTAACAGCTAGGTGCAACCCCCCCGTTAAATCGGCACAAATATGAACAATTCATTCTTTTATAGAACAGCAATTAAAATCCGTAACCTCCTATCACTCATATTTGGCCAGTTTAACTGGAACAGTCCACCCTGGTTAAATCATCTACGCCAACAAGCGTCAACGTACCCAAAGCGATTTTGGGGTCTAACCAGTGTCATTATTGCCATGTTTGTCGCCCTTGGCTTCTGTTATCACTGGTATAAAAATTTACCACACCCCCAATTAATAGAGGCATTAATTACTCCGCCTAAAATCACACCTGTGGCCGAACAACTTATTCCTGATAACCTCACGCTTAATTTTGGTAATGGCCCAGCCGATGATTTTATCAACAAATCCGTGGCTCCGCTTAATCTAATTGGTAAAGAAATCACTAAGGGAATCGAATTATCACCCGCAATGCCTGGAAAATGGGTTTGGTCTAGCGACAGTAGTTTAGTCTTTACTCCTGAGCAGGATTGGCCGGCTGGACAGATTTATTCGATTCACTTCGCTAAAGATGTCTTTGCAGCTAATGCAAAAATGGCAAGCTATGATTATCGCTTTTCAACAGAACCCTTCCAGGCAAAAATTAACGAATTTAAGTTCTACCAGGATCCTGTTAACCCTAAAACCAGACAAGCTGTGGCTACTATTTCATTCAATTTTCCAGTTGATGCCGATAGCTTTGAATCAAAAACCTCTTTGATGCTACAAGCATTAAAAGATAAGAAACGCGACTTAAGTGCTCAGCAATATCAATTCACCGTTACTTTTGATGAACATAAGCGGACAGCTTATCTTCGCTCAGAAAATTTATCTGTTCCCGAAGTATCACGTTATTTAGTGCTCACCCTCGGCAAAGGAATTAAATCCAGCACAGGTTCAGGGGAATTATGGAGTCCTGTCAGTCAAACGCTTTTAATTCCAGATATCAGTAATTACCTAAAAATCGATAAAGCACAAGCTTCGATTATCCGTAATGAACAAGATAGGCCTGAGCAAGTACTCACTATCGAATCCAGCATTGGGGTTGCTGAAACAGAGCTCAACAAATCCTTGCATGTCTATTTATTACCGCGTAATTATCCAGCAACCGCATCCGAACCCGAAAAAGTGGATTATGAATGGCAGAACCCAGGAGAAGTGACTGCAAATATCCTAGCTCTGGCCAAACCACTGTCTACCCAAGCGCTTCCTGCTGATCGCCACTATGCGACGCTACACAGCTACAAATTTAAAGCGCAAACACCTCAATATCTCTACCTCAAAATTGATAAAGGGATGCGTGGTTTTGGCAATTTTGCGTTATCGAATGATTTTGTTGCCGTCATAAAGGTGCCTGAATTTCCCCGAGAAATAAATTTTCTCCATAAAGGCGCCCTGCTTGCTTTAAGTGGTGAAAAAAAACTCTCTGTGCTTATACGCGGGGTGCCTGCTGTTAAATTTAATTTCGCTCGTGTCTTACCTGAGAATGTCAATCAATTAGTGACACAGACTGAAGGCGATTTTAATAACCCTTATTTTATCAATCAAAGTTTTAACCAACAAAACATCAGCGAAATTTTCTCTGAAATTCAGCAATTCGATGCCTCAGATCTAACCAAGCAACAGTACACTGCTTTGGATTTCTCTAAGTATCTTGCTGCCACTACAAACACGGGTGGGCCACAAGGCTTATTCTTATTGCAAGCCACAGGCTGGGATATGGTGAATAACCAAGCCCTCGATGTGACAGCAAATCGCTTAGTTCTTATTACCGATTTAGGATTAATTGTTAAAGATAACAGCGATGGTTCTCACGACGTGTTTGTTCAATCGATTACTCAAGGGACACCAATCACCAATGCAACAGTAACCATTTTAGGTAAGAACGGCTTACCCGTTTTAACACGCATGACCGATGGCCAAGGACGGGCAAACTTCCCTACTCTACGTGATTTCGTGGATGATCGCGAACCTACTGTGTATTTAGCAAGCTTTGGCTCAGATGTTTCGTTCATCCCCTATAATAAGTCTGGTCGCCAACTCAATTACTCTCGGTTTGATACAGGCGGACTCTATAGTACTCCAGAATCAAATACTTTAAGCGCTTATTTATTTTCTGACAGAGGCATTTATCGACCTGGCGATACAGTGCATCTTGGTATGATTGTAAAACAAGCCTACGCACAATCTCAGCCAGCTGGATTGCCATTAGAAGTGACAGTTATGGATCCACGCGGCACGACTATTCGAGATCAAAAATTTACATTGGATCCAATGGGTTATTTAAGCCTTGATTTTGAGACGAATGAAACATCCCCGACAGGCCAATACGCTATTAACCTCTACATTGTTAAAGATTCACGTCCTGATAGTCTCTTGGGCTCTACTACTATCCGCGTTGCTGAATTTCAACCCGATCGCATGCGGATTACCTCAGCCTTTTCACAAGAACAAACTCAAGGCTGGATTTCACCAATTAACCTAAATGCAAAAATAAGCTTATGGAATTTGTATGGTGCACCTGCCGCTGACCGGAAAGTAAGTGCAAAAATTCTCTTAGCACCAAAACGCGTTCAGTTTGCTAAATACCCTGAGTATGTTTTCGCCGATCCCTTGCTTGATCCGAATAAACCCGCCAAGGTGTATACTGATACTTTGGCTGATGCTACGACGAATGAAGATGGTCAGGCTGAATTTAATTTACACCTGGAGCGCTTTGATAAAGCAACATATCAGTTAACCTTTTTTGCTGAGGGTTTTGAAGCTGAAGGAGGACGAAGTGTTGCAACACAATCAACAGCATTAGTTAGCCCACTTCTCTATTTCGTCGGTTATAAACCTGATGGTGATCTCGCTTACATAAAGCAGGACAGTCAGCGATCTGTTCATTTTATTGCGGTGAATCCTCAATTAAATCAACAAAACGTAAGTGATCTTCAAATCCAGCTCATCTCTTTACATCCGGTTACGACTCTCATCAAAAAACCTGATGGAACCTACCAATATCAATCGATTATTCAATCCACAATATTGGATACCAAACCTTTCACTGTTGAGGCGCAAGGAACTAGCTACAATTTGCCCACACAGCAAATTGGCGATTTTGCACTCAAGGTATTGGACAAAAACAATACGGAGTTGAGTCAACTCAAATTTAGTATTGTCGGCACTAGCCAAGCACCATTACCCAGAAATGCTGAACTCAGCGTAAAATTGAATAAGAATGAATACCAAGCTGGTGAAGACATTGAATTGCAAATTACTGCACCTTATACAGGGGCAGGCTTAATTACAATCGAGCGTGATAAAGTTTACGCTACCCAGTGGTTTAAAACAGACACCACCAGTTCAGTACAAAAAATTCATATCACGGATAATCTCCAAGGCAATGCATATGTCAATGTGAGCTTTGTCCGCAACTGGGATTCCCCAGACATCTTTATAAGCCCGCTGAGCTATAGTGTAGTACCTTTCACACTAAACCATGATAATCAAACCGTTCATATTAATTTGGATACACCGGCTTCAGCTCGTCCTGGAGAGCCATTTACAATCAATTACAGCAGTGATAAACCTGGAAAAATCATTCTTTTTGCCGTTGATGAGGGAATTTTACAGGTCACCCGTTTTGCGACCCCTGATCCGCTTGCCTTCTTTTTTCAAAAACATGCGTTGGAAGTGATCACACAACAAACTGTGGATCAAATTCTTCCCAAATTTATCCAAGATCGGGAACTTTCTGCTGCAGGTGGTGATGGCGGTGAAGAACTCCTAAATAGCCATCTTAACCCATTTAAGCGTAAGACCGATTTGCCTGTCGTCTACTGGTCAGGAATTATAGATACCGATTCAACACCACGGCAAGTGAGCTATCAAATCCCGGATTATTTTAACGGTACTCTGCGCGTGATGGCTGTTGCCGTTGCTAGCGATGCGGTTGGTTCGGCTGAGAAGAAATCACAAATACGCGGGAATTTTATAATCAACCCCAACCCCCCTACTTTTGTGGCCCCAGGAGATGAATTTGTTATCACAGCGAGCATTGCCAACAACGTCCAAGGCTCCGGTGCTAATGCGCCAGTCTCAGTGCACTTAAAAACCACACCTGAATTGGAAATTCTCGGCTCTGATCACGAGACATTAGCAATCGATGAAGGTAAAGAAAAATCCGTTCGCTTTAAGTTGCGAGCTAATTCTCTACTGGGTTCAGCGCAAATCAATTTGGAAGCAAGTACCTCTGGTAAATCCTCCAAAATGGATGCCACATTAAGCGTCCGCCCCGCCAGTGCCTTTATCACTTCAGTAACGAGCGGTAGCTCGAAAAAAGCACAGACCTTGGTTGATGTCGATCGCAATCTGTATCCAGAGTATCGAAACGTCCATGCTGCAATATCTTCAAGCCCACTTATTTTAGTAGCTGGCCTACAGCGCTACCTTGAAGGTTACCCTTATGGCTGTACTGAGCAATTGACCAGTGAGGCATTGCCTTTATTAGCAATGGCGGGCCAGACCTGGTTTGCCAATGATTCACAAAAGATTACTGATAAAATCACTGCAACGATCCAAATGCTAGGACAGCGGCAAATGTCAAATGGCGGATTCAGTTATTGGCCTGGTCTAGGGGACAACACCAGCAATACATTTGCCTCAGTTTATGCCATGCAATTTTTAACTGAAGCCAAGGCGCAGGGCTATAATGTACCGGGTGATTTATTTAGTGCAGGCTTAGGTTTTTTACGGGATTTAGCAACCCAAACGCCTACCGACTTAAGTCAGGCTAGGATACAGGCTTATGCGATTTATATTCTGACACGCAATGAAATCGTCACCACGAACTATTTAACTAACTTGCAACTTTATTTAGATCAAAATCAAACGAACTGGCAAGAAGACATCACTGGTGCCTATATTGCAGCAACTTATCAATTGCTAAAGAGTATTCCTGAAGCAAATCAATTGATTAATAAATATAAACCGCATCCACAAACCCCCGCCAGCGATTTTTACGATAACAATACTGCCGATGCCCAATACCTCTACTTGATTGCCCGTCATTTCCCTGAACGCTTGACTAAAATGGGTGATCCACTTGTTATGGAATTAGTCAAAGCGATCAATAGCAGCGACATCAATACAGTACTATCAGGCTATATCAGCCTAGCTCTAAGTGCTTACGCGCAGGCTAATCCTATCCCTAATAATACTGCGCTTTCCATCCAAGAAATCTTTGCTGATAAAAGTGAAAAAACCCTAACAGTGCTGAATAATAATTATGAGCAAGCGAGTGTGGATGAGAATGTAAAGCAAGTTAGTTTTAATAACCCTGCCCAGCAAACCTACTTCTATCAACTGACGCAAGCTGGCTTTGATAAAACATTACCCACTCAGGAGGTCAAAAACGGGATTGAAGCGTATAGGGAATATCGCGACCAAAGAGGTAATTCAATTACCAATACAACCCTCGGTACAGAAATTGAAGTACATATTCAAGTACGTTCAACTGATAACCCGTATTTGAGTAACGTAGCCATTGTTGACCTGTTACCAGGCGGTTTTGAGGTTGTGCGTGACTCTGTGAACAATGAAAATGTGGATTACACAGATGTCCGTGAAGATCGCGTGGTTTTCTTTACAGGTGTAGACACTAGCGCCAAAGAAATCATCTATCGTATTAAGGCGATTAACACAGGAACATTTACTGTACCTGCAATCCTCGCCGAAGCAATGTATGATCCGAATACCAGAGCAAATGGAAAAGCGGGTAAATTTGAGGTAACCAACAACAACTAAATCGGATCGCTCGGATTATGACGACACTAGTACCGGTTTTATTACTTAGCTTGTGCTTAAAAACTGGATTTCTGGGTTAACCACTTTAGAGTCTACTCAGTTTTCCATTTAAAAATTTTTGTACGAAATGCTGGATTACCTTATCGCCAATCAGCCGGCTCAAGGGGGATGAGGATCCACATTATGATATACACAAGAAGAGCTGAGCCTCCTAAAAGAAAAAAAATAACAAATATAAACCGAATCCAAAAAGGATCTATATTAAAATACATTGCCAGACCACCGCATATCCCGGCGATTTTCCGCTCTCTACGCGAGCGCCATAATTTTCTATAGGGTTTTAAGATATTAGTCATAGTATTTCATTTTTAAATTTTTTTATTAACCTGTAGAAATTTTATCATTTTCAGTCAAACATAAAGAGGTTTCAATAAAAAAGAACGATTTTCGAAATAATTTATGACATTAGAGCCAAGGAGTTATGTTGGGAGAGTTTATTCGTGGCACACGCTATTTTTTATTGGGTTTAAGCCGTCTCAAGACTAAAGGACTTAGGCGTTTTATTTTGCTACCTATTATTTTTAATTTTTTGTTATTTGTTGGATTATTTTACTTTGCCTATAATTATCTCCTATCCTATGCCCAATATTTTATCAATCTCCTTCCCTCCTGGTTGAGTTTTTTACATTGGTTATTCATTGTATTTTTTTGCATCAGTTTTTTATTTATTTTTCTCGTGACATTTACAGTCCTTTTCAATCTGGTAGCCTCCCCGTTCAATGGGTTATTAGCAGAAAAAGCTCAACGTTTATTTTATCACAGTGATATTCCCTCTTTGCCTTTCCTTAAAACAGCTTGTCGTAGCATGAAGCGCCAGGGAAAATTTTTATGGTATTTTTTCCCTCGTTTTTTGGGAGTGACGATTTTATTTTTTATACCATTTATCCACCCTGCTTTCCCTTTTATATGGTTTTTGCTTAACTCATGGATTCTCAGTATTCAATATCTGGATTTTGTAATGGATAACAACTTAGTTGGGTTTAAGGAGATGCAAAATAAGATCCGGGAAAAGAGAATGGTTTCATTGGGGTTTGGCTGTTGTATTAGTCTTGTCAGCATTATCCCTTTCTTAAACCTTATTACCATTCCTGCAGCTGTTATAGGTGGGGTAATTTTTTATCAAAATGAGTTTAAAGAAATTTAAATGATATAAATTAAAGCATGATTATTTCCTAGCTGTCTTAATAAAATTCGCTAAAGCTAATAAAAAAAATGCCGCTAACTAAATAAGCACAGTATTCATCAAGGAAAGACATTATGACTGCTCAGAAATTTGACGCAATAATTATTGGAACAGGACAATCAGGGCCATCCCTTGCTGTCCGTCTTGCAGCTACTGGGTTAAAAGTTGCCATTATCGAGCGAAAAAATTTTGGTGGTACGTGCGTAAATACAGGCTGCATCCCGACAAAAACGTTGGTGGCTAGTGCGGAAGTTGCACATCTGGTGCAAAGAGCGAATGAATTTGGAATTGATATCAATGGGACGATTAAAACAAATTGGAAAAACGTTAAAGCCCGGAAGGATGCCATTGTCCATAAAGCGTCTCAAGGGGTTGAGCAATGGTTAAAAAACACACCTAATGTCACGGTTTTTCATGATCATGCAAAATTTGTAAATAATTACACCATTGCTGCAAATAATCAGCATTTAACGGCGGAAAAAATTTTCATTAATGTGGGTGCCCGCGCCTTCATTCCTCCAATGAAAGGAATAAATGAAATTAACTATTTAACTAATTCATCTCTCCTTGATTTGGAAGCGCTTCCTGAGCATTTGATTGTGATTGGTGGCAGTTATATTGGTTTAGAATTTGCCCAAGCATTTCGATTTTTTGGTTCGAAAGTAACAGTTATTGAAAAAGCCCCTCGCTTAATTCCACGCGAAGATGAAGATGTTTCTGAAACAGTACTTGCCATTATGAAAGCGGCTGGTATTGATGTGCACTTAAACACAAATTGTCTTGAATTTAGCAAATCAGGTGAAGAAGTTGTGGCTCACGTTGGCTGTGACAACAACAAAAAAACAATTCAAGGCTCCCATGTGTTAATGGCTATTGGTCGAAAACCAAATACGGATGATTTAGGGATTGAGAACACTGATATCAAGTTAGATAATCGCGGGATGGTTGAGGTTGATGATTATCTTGCAACCTCTGTAAAAAATATTTGGGCTATTGGGGAATGCAATGGCAGAGGGGCATTTACTCATACTTCCTATAATGATTATCAAATTGTTGCCGATAATTTGCTCCATCACACCCAACGTAAAGTTACTGACAGAATCATGGCTTATGCCCTTTATATTGATCCCCCCTTAGGCCGATGCGGCATGACAGAAGCAGAAATTCGTCAAGCAGGCCTCAAGGCTTTAGTTGCTAAAAGACCAATGACCCAAGTAAAGCGGGCTGTAATTAAAGGTGAGCCAACAGGTTTTATTAAAGTACTCGTGGATGAAAATTCTCAAAAAATATTAGGGGCCACAATCTTAGGCGTAGGTGGAGATGAGATTATTCATTCAATTCTTGATGTGATGTACGCTGATAAACCCTATACCCTAATTAGAGACGCAGTTCATATTCACCCGACTGTTTCTGAGCTTATTCCTACTACCTTGGAGCAATTACAACCTTTAAAATAGGGCAGATTCTATAGGGGTTGCACTTATTTTTTGATAAGATAAGCAAAGCTCATTTATAGAAAAGTGTATGACAACTTATCAAACCATTTTAAGTAAGCAAGAAAAAAAATGGATACTGGATAGACGTGTCACGAGAATTTCTGATAACAAGGAAGTGCAAATCTATCCCATGGGGGCTGAACGGTATTTATCCTCCGCCTTATTTGAGCAAAATAAAAACCAATATAACATTAGGGCTGACATAAAAGACAAGGATGTTCTGGTTATTCCAGGTTATGGCAACAGTTGTTTTTTATTTGCGCAAGCAGGTGCTAAATCAATTGCTGTTTATGATAAAGATCCGGTTACTATTGCATGGATAAAAGCTTTTAAAAAATATTTTCATTATCGAGAGCGAACCGATTCAAAATCATACCCTTCCATCGGTGAATTATTAACAGCACTAACAAGCTGGTATCCACCCCTAATTGCTTTGCCTTCTGGAAAATTCATCAATGCCTTATTTTGGGCAATACATCCCAATTCATTAAGGCGAACATATATTCATTATATGGTGTCTTTGGTTCGTCAAGCGATCCAATCTAAATCTCAAGAAAATTATGAGCTAGACAAAAATATTCAATTTCATGCTGCAACGCTTAACAAAATCATTATGGACAAGGAAAAACAAGTTTTTGATACTGCATTTGTCCCCTATCTTTTAGGTGTGGAAAACGGCATTGAGAAAGAACAAGAGATAGTGGATTTCATTAAGCAGTTAACAACACTTGTGCCTAATGGACACATTCTAGTCACACCCTCACGCAATTCGAAAGACTTCTATGTGACTGGAAAGCGTTATTTTATAACCACACCGTACGAAAATCTTCAAACTATTCCCGGATTATCCTCTTATGTCATAGGTGAGGATAAAAATTGGTTTCGCACACAAGGCTTGGCAGTATTTGGTTCGCCATCTAATACCAGCCTAAACCAGTGAAGATGGCGCAAAATAGTACAATAATCCAAACTGGTATTTTCCAAAATTCCAACAATATAAAAGCCATCATCGCCAATAAATAATCATTCATAGACAGTATTGCTGTAGACCAAATCGGCTTGTAAAAAGCGGATAATAACAAGCCTACAACAGCAGCGTTAACCCCGAGAATGGTGCGTTGCATAAAACCATAATTACGAATTTTCTGCCATAACGGCAGTATACCCATGATTAACAAAAATGAAGGTAAAAAAATAGCAACTAGTGCAATTAATCCTCCTAACCAGCCATTTGGCGTTAAGTTTGATACTGCCCCTAGATAAGCGGAAAAAGTGAACATGGGCCCTGGAATAGCTTGTGCTGCGCCATAACCGGCAAGAAATAAAGATTGATCCACCCATCCATTTGAAACTACTTCTGTTTGCAATAAGGGTAATACAACATGTCCGCCACCAAAAACTAAAGCCCCTACCTTATAAAATGATTCGAATAGATGAAATGAATAATAAGGTATGTAAACACTGATTAAAGGTAAACCGAATAATAGAATGAAGAAAATAACTAAAAAAATTCTGCCATTTTGTCTACTCAGGGGAACAGTTAACTCGCTTTCTGGTAATTTTTTATCAGGAGTAAGGAAAATTAATCCCAATACACCGCCTGATAAAATCATCACGATCTGGCCAAATGCGCTGGGAATCAAGCTAGCACCAATGCAGGCGAATACTGCTAGACTTGCTCTTTTTTTATCCGGGCATAAGTTTTTTCCCATACCCCAAAGTGCTTGGGCAACCACTGGCACGGCTACTAATTTTAATCCATGGATCCAGGGCTGATTTAAATTGACACGGGTCTTCGTAAGTATCAATCCAAACGCTATCATTATTAGCGCCGAAGGCATGGTAAATCCTAGCCATGCAACAATTGACCCTCGGATACCGCCTTTTGATAATCCTATGGCTATGCCGACCTGGCTGCTTGCAGGACCAGGTAAAAATTGACACAAAGCAACTAAATCCCCATAAGCATGATCGCTGACCCACTTTAATTTCTTCACAAATTCATCACGAAAATAACCAAGGTGGGCAATGGGCCCACCAAAGCTGATCAGACCTAATTTGAGAAAAACAAGAAATAGTTGAGATGAAGAAATTATTTTCTTTTCAGCCAACACGTTCACTCCTCTGCAATGACACCCCCTCCTCAACATGCAGCATGGTCGATAAGAAAATCTCTGCCCCTGTTAGAGAGCCGCGAGAGTTAATGGGAAAATCGACCATGTCGCTTGTTATCCGCCTAAATCACAGTCTCCTAATCCATTTGAACTCCAGTGTGCATTGATTGAGCGAACATTTAAACAACTCTCGTCGGTACAGATCCTCGTTGCTGGATTGACTTGGCAAACATTTGCAAAATCATCATTCACAATTGAAATCGCAATAGCCTTAGTCCCTCGAGGTAAATTAGTAAAACTTTGCCGCTCGTCAACGATTGCCGCGGTAATCCAATTGGTTTTTGAACCATCCAGGTTATATCGTAGCGCCAATCGTCTAATAGGCCCTAATTCACCGGCAGAAAAATTAACAGTCACCGCGATAGGTAATGCACCGCTCAGCGATTGAATGGCTTTGTCTAGAATATCTACTTTTTGTGGCGTTGAGTAATTCTCGCCTGTTCGTTTGCCCGTGTATTGAAATGGATTGAAATCAAAATTGTTCATGATCACCCAAGCATTGGCATTAACGCTGGCAATCGTGTTGGCATTCCAATCAAAAGGAATTGGGAAACGCTTACTTGCATAAAGATATGCCTGACCAATTGAAGGTGGAACTGCAATAAAAAACTCTCTTGGCGTCGAATCAACAAAATTGGCGTCTAAATAAAGGTCATTACGCAAATGGGGGAAATTCAATTTTAAACTTGCTTGGTCACTCTCTAAGTCAGTAACATCGATTTCAGAGCCTCTATAGAAATCAATCAGTGAATTAAGCGCATTGATTGCACCACCTGTTTGAGCAGCAGCCATAATACTTTCAGGTTGTGAGCCTACATTATTGTTAAGACTATAACCTAGTCCCCACAATTCACCATTATTAAAATATCCACCGTTATTGCGTACAGTCTGCCAAATTTTTAAAGCAGCTCCTCGCCCAAACCAACGATCAATCGTTTCGGCGCCTAAAGCTGAAATGGCCCATAGATTAGTACTCACCACAGTAAAACTAGCACGTGGGGAAGTATCGGGCTGCCAATCATTGGTTGAAGATGGTGTTGAAGCTGTGCCATGGGTAAGGAAAATACCGTTGTTTGAATCGTAAGCACCATTAAATAGAAAACTAAGTAAACCAAGGGTGTTAAAACCTCTTATCGTCCGCCCACCATTAAGCATTACATTAATGCGGGATAATGCTTGCCTTACTTGCGCTGTTTGCACTGTATGTTGCAAACAATTTTTAAGTATCTGCAGACCAGCCAATACCGCGAAATTGTCTTCTATCGAAATTTCACCTGATGGAAGTGGTGACTGAATGCCTTGAGCACCAAGGGGAGCAAAATAAAAAGCACCAATCCCCGTTTGCATTAATTCAAATGGGGCTAGGCTGTTGATTGCATTTTGCAGCGCCAAAGAATAAAGAGGAACCTTACCTTTATTGAGTATAAATTCAGCTTGCAAAGGGCCGATAAACTGGGCCCACGCGTTTTTTCCTGTTAACGGCCTATAATCAGACCATGTTGTGACAAATTTAAAAAAGGCAGGAAGATGATGTGCAGGATCGGTGACCGATGCCTCTCCAAGTGTAAAATCCTGTGTTATGAAATTTTGATATCGGCTATTAAAAAAAGGGTCTTTATTATAAAAACTCGTGGCTAACCAGCGAAAACTATAAGCAAAATTTGGATTAAATATTGAAATCTCATTGCCGTACTTAAAGGTCAATCCGACCGCACGATTGACCGGTTCCATGATGTACAACAACTCATTAAGGATTAGCAATTTAGCTCTTAATGTGTCTAAAAAACCATTTTTTGCAGCTAATGCCAACGCAATTTGCCATGTAGCACCATGATAAATATCCGTAGCATATTTAATGTTAGTTCGTTCGATCTGTGTTTGCGCTTCTAACCATTCGAGTTCAGTGCCTTGCATGGGTGGTAATCCACGACCCAAAATGGCAAAGGGATGATACAGGGTATCAACCACTGTACAAGTATTATCAGGCGCGCAAATAAAGTCTCCGAAATAAGCGGCGATGTCCTCTAGTGTACCATTGTAAAAACTTAATGGAACGAGTTTAAGATCGGAAGAAAGCGTTACAATCTTCTCCGAAACCATAAAATCAACAAGCTGTTTAATTTCAACACTGTTGTCCGTCTCTGCGAAGCTACTCCGAGGGATGTTGATGAGCAGTAGGCAACTACCAACAATAAGAATTTTCCATATTTTCATAAATACGCCTGATTAATTGTATTATTTTGGAGGTTAGCTCGCGGCCAACCTTCTCTTTCTTACAATACCCCTCTGCCGCCACTTGTAGGATCTCTCATACTGAGATCCTGGATACTTCAGACGCCATACATAGGTATTGTAATCATGGCAATAACCCTCATTATTTTTTGTGCTTCTCAGAATTTACATTCAAAAATTAGACCTATTTTCTTCCATATCCCCCACCACCAGGTGTTTCAATTACAAACACATCCCCGGGGTTAATCTCCACGCGGGCACAGCCCCCTAACTCGATTCGCACACCCCCTGCACGTTCAACCCAATTGTGACCAACCTTGCCAGGGGAACCACCTTGGATGCCATAAGGTGGAATTTTGCGGTGACTAGAGATAATATTTGCTGTCATTGGCTCAAAGAAGCGAATTCGCCTTATCACACCATCACCACCGCGGTATTTTCCTTCGCCGCCGCTTCCCCGTCGGATAGCAAATTGCTCAAGTATTACCGGAAAACGCCATTCTAATATTTCTGGATCGGTCAAATAAGTATTCGTCATGTGTGTATGGACAGCGGTAGCGCCATCAAATCCTAGCCCAGCACCTGCACCACCACAGATGGTTTCATAATATTGGTAACCACGATTACCAAAAGTAAAATTATTGCAAGTGCCTTGAGAAGCAGCAACTGCGCCTAAAGCCCCTAATAATGTATCGACGATGTGTTGTGAGGTTTCAACATTACCAGCAACCACCGCAGCAGGGTAGTTAGGGTTTAACAGACTGTTTGAGGGGATAATAAGCTCGATAGGTACAAAACAACCACCATTTAAGGGAATGTTTTCATCAATTAAGCAACGAAAAACATACAAAATTGCCGCTTTGGTGATTGCTGTTGGGGCATTGAAATTGCCGGAGTGTTGTGCAGAACTGCCGGTAAAATCTATTTTTACCCGCTTTTTCCTCTTATTGATCCCTATACTCACTTTAATTTTACTGCCGTCATCCAGTGAATAGGAATAATGACCATCATCTAAGCACGTTAGCAGCTTTTCAACAGCAAATGTTGCATTATCACGAACATAGCGCATATAAGATTGAATAACATTAAGGCCGAATTGATCAATTAACTCCCATAGAGCGGCCATTCCACGAGCATTTGCCGCAATTTGCGCCTTTAAGTCTTCTATATTTTGTTGAGGGTTACGTGCAGGATAAGTAGCATTGTTTAATAATTTGAGAATCGCATTCTCTAAAAATCTGCCCCGGTTCATTATTTTAAAATTATTGATCAAAACCCCTTCTTCATCGACTGTTTTACTTTCCGCCGGTACTGACCCAGGTGTGATGCCGCCAATATCTGCGTGGTGGCCACGCGAGCCGACAATAAAAAGTAATTGTTTTCCTTGTTTATCGAATACGGGGGTGATCACTGTAATGTCAGGAAGATGGGTTCCACCGTTATAAGGATCATTAATCATATACACATCATTGAGGTGCATTTTATTTTTTAAAATTGCTTTAACTGTTTCACTCATCGAACCCAGATGGACAGGAATATGTGGTGCATTTGCGACTAGTTCTCCCTGGGCATCAAAAATTGCGCAAGAAAAGTCCAGGCGTTCTTTTATATTTACTGAACTTGCCGTGTTTCGTAAAACCTCTCCCATTTGTTCGGCAATATTCATAAAACGATTATTAAAAACCTCCAACAAGGCAGGATTCACACTGGCAGTACTAATCTTTCTTTCCTTTAAGGTCTGATAGCGCGTTAAAAGAAGATGCTTTCTCTTGTTTACTACCACCTGCCAACCAGGTTCAATCACTGTAGTGGCGTTGTCTTCACTGATGATGGCACACCCCTTAATACAATCACCGTATTGTAGTTCCTTCCGCAAATATACAGGTACCTCATAGAACGCGCCGTGAGTGAACAGCTTTACCTTACATTGATAAGGGATCTCGTTTCCTGAACGTTGCTTCTTTTCTTCATCGGGTTCGACCATTTCTTCAGCGACGACAATAGTTTCAATTGAAATTGACTCAACCACCAGCGGTTTTTTTGTTGAAGCAAAACCAAATTTTTGGCGGTGTTGATCAGTAAATTGCCTTCTCATTGAAATAATTGTGTTAAATTCAACAATTAACACCGTGTCAGAATCAAGGTAACGCATATGAACTTGTCGCTTGGTTGTTAGCTTTTGATCGCCAAGTTCTTGTTTTTTTATTTCCTTAAAGGCATTTTGTTCTAACTTTTCAAAATTTTGTTTTAAAAATGAAATGACTCCTCGTCGTAAAGGTTTTTCAACTGCAAGTTCCCGCAGTACAGAAACCTCAGCTAGACCCATACCGTATGCAGATAACACACCAGCCAAAGGATGGATTAATATTGTTGCAATACCTAAATTATCCGCCACCAGGCAAGCATGTTGCCCAGCAGCGCCGCCAAAACAATTAAGAACATATTCCCGGACATCATAACCACGCTGAACTGAAATTTTTTTAATGGCATTAGCCATATTTTCAACGGCGATTAGAAGATAATCTTCTGCTATTTGCTCTGCTGTTGGATTATTTCCAGTAGCTTTATTGATCTGTTTTGCTAATTTTGCAAACGCATTTTCCACTGCTTTTACATCGATGCCTTGATTTGCCGTTGATCCAAATACCTTCGGGAAAAAATCAACCTGAATCTTTCCCAACATCACATTGCAATCAGTAATCGTAAGCGGACCACCCCGACGATAACAGGCAGGGCCAGGATTTGCACCAGCTGAATCTGGACCCACGGTAAAACGTTGTCCATCAAAGTGCAGAATTGAACCACCCCCTGCAGCAATCGTATGAATTAGCATCATCGGGGTATGCATATGAATTCCACCAAACTCACAACCGTAACTCCGCTCATATTTCCCCGCAAAATGTGAAACATCTGTTGATGTCCCTCCCATATCGAAACCAATGACTTTATTAAAGCCGGCTATCTGCGCGGTTTTCACCATACCAACTACACCACCCGCAGGACCTGAAAAAACACTATCCTTTCCTTTAAACACACATGAATGAGCCAATCCGCCGTTGGATTGCATAAAAAATAAAGGAATTTCTCCTAATTCATCTTGTAGGCGATGGATATGGCGTTTCAGGATTGGAGAGAGATAAGCATCAGCAACTGTTGTATCACCACGACTCACCAATTTCATCACAGGCATAACTTCGTGACTGACAGAAATTTGGTTAAAACCAATTTTTTTAGCAAGATCCTTTAGCTTTTTTTCGTGCTGGTTATAACGATATGCATGCATCAGTACTATGGCAATGGTACGATAACCCTTTCTGAAAGCATTCTGCATGCCTTTAGCTGCTGCTTTTTCATCTAAGGGCTGTACAATATGACCGTGTGCATCAATACGCTCTTTAATTTCGATAACGTCTTTGTAGAGCACAGAAGGTAATTGAATATTAAGAGCAAAAAGATGAGGTCTATTTTGATAGCCAATCCGTAAACTATCCCCAAAACCCTGAGTAATTGCTAGGACGGCGTTCTCACCTTTTCGCTCTAACAAAGCATTGGTTGCCACAGTTGTACCCATTTTTACAATGGCTACCTTATCAACCGGAATTGTTGTGTTTGAAGATAACCCCAGCATATCCTTTATGCCTTGTAAAACGGCATCTTGATAATGCTGGGTGTTATCAGATAATAATTTACGGCTATAAATTTTGCCTTGTGGATCTCGTCCGACAATATCAGTAAAGGTTCCCCCACGATCCACCCAAAATTCCCATTTTCGTCCTTTCATCTCAACAATTTTTTCCATAACTTATACTTAGATAGGATAGCTTAAATTCTGAGTAGAAATGTCTATGACAAAGCAAACCATTACAGTTCTGCTCGGTGGTGATGTGATGCTAGGACGTTTAGTCAAGGAAGCCATATTACTGCATGGAGCAAATTATCCATTAGGACAAATCACTCCTCTATTACACCGTGGGGACTTTGTTCTTATTAATTTGGAATGTGCAATCACCAATCATCTTTCTCATTGGCCAGGTGTTCCAAAAGCGTTTTACTTTGGTGCCCCACCCGAGGCAGCACGAATTCTGACTGATAACAATATAAAATTAGTTAGTCTGGCAAATAACCGCATCCTTGATTTTGATGTTCAAGGACTCCACGACACATTGAGATTGTTAAAACAACAGGATATCCGCTTTGCAGGAGCAGGAAAAGACAAAAATGAAGCTTATAGACCTGTTTCTATTCAAATAAACGATCAAATATTCGGCATGGTTGCTTTTTGTGATCATCAACAAGATTTTGCAGCGGATTCGCAATCTCCGGGTATCGCTTATCTTGATCTCCATGATGAGGAGCAAAGTATTAAACAATTCCAGTTAAGCATAAATGAAATGAAAAATGAAGGGATTAACTGGCCCATATTATCATTACATTGGGGACCCAATCGAGTTCACAGACCATCAAACCGTTTTATACGCCTTGCCCATGCCGCAATAGATATGGGTTATAAATTACTGTTTGGCCATAGTGCTCATGTGTTTCATGGCATAGAAATTTACCGGCACTGTCCGATTATCTATGCAGCAGGTGATTTCGTGGATGATTATTATGTTGATCCTGAGTTTAAAAATGATCATCAATTGGTTTTTGAACTGCGGCTTACGGGAGGAAAGGTGCAAGAGATTATCCTTCATCCTATTTTTATTGAATATTGCCGAGTTCTGCCAGCAAATCACCATCAATTCACCTTTATTGCAGAACGTATTAAGAAACTGTGTAGGGAATTCAGTATTGTTGTTGAAGAAAAAGAAGGAGTGTTGAGCATTTCTTTGTAACCCAATGGTAATAAACAGTCAAATTTTGGGGAGATATAAAACTCTGGGGTTACTTCGTCGCTTCGCTCCCAATCACGGGTTTGAATATGGATTTATAAGGAACATAACGACGAAACAATCCCAGAGTTTTGCAGCTGTTTATTTAACTTAAATCTAAGCCGATTTCCTTTTTTTGAGATCCTCTTTCATCCAATTAATCAACCCGCCTTTCATCAACACGTCTTTTTGTCGCTCAGAAAGAGAATGTTGTACTTCAACGTCTTTGCCATTAATTTTTATTTTAAACTCATTCTTCTCTAATAGTTTCGCGATATCTTTGAGTTCCACGGTGTTGTTTAATTCAATCTCATCATAATCATCAGGGTTTTTAAACACTAAAGGCAAAATGCCAAAATTAACCAGATTCTGCCAATGGATCCGTGCAAAACTTTTTGCGATCACAGCACGTAACCCTAAGTAACGAGGTGCTAACGCCGCATGCTCACGACTTGATCCTTGGCCATAATTATCCCCTCCGATAATCACATGCCCCTCTTTTTGCTTTTCGGTTCGTGCAACATAATCAGGGTCAATATGACTAAAGGTAAATTTACTGATTTTGGGAATATTTGAGCGATACGGCAGCACTTTAGCGCCTGCTGGGGAAATTTCATCAGTTGAAATATTATCCCCCACTTTAAGTAAAACAGGTATTTTAAGATCTTTTGATAAGGGCTCAAATTCAGGCAGAGAAACAATATTCGGCCCTTTAAGTAATTTAACCTTTTTTGCTTCACTGAGAGGTAAAGGCTCTTCAAAACACGCTTTATTAATAATCCGCTTTTCTGGTATTTTCACTTTTGGATAAGGCATTTCTAAAGCTCTTGGATCGGTGATTACTCCAGTTAATGCCGATGCCGTAGCAGTTTCAGGACTGCATAAAAAGACTTTGTCATCTTTTGTCCCTGACCGATCAGGGAAATTACGCGGCACTGTGCGCAGACTATTTTTATCGGTTGCAGGCGCTTGCCCCATACCAATACATCCGTTACATCCCGCTTGATGTATCCGTGCACCAGCGTTAATTAAACTACCTAAGTGCCCATCGCGCACGAGCTCGGCAAGAATTGTCCTTGAGCTGGGATTAATATCAAACGAGATTTCATTTTTTACTGTACGACCTTTTACCATTTCCGCAGCGATGGCAAAATCCCGGTAACCTGGATTAGCAGATGAACCAATATAAGCCTGATAAATTTCCTCCCCGGCAATATCAGCTACTGGTACAACGTTACCTGGGCTAGATGGTTTGGCGATGAGCGGTACAAGACTTGATAAATTAATTTCATCATACTTATCGTAGGCGGCATCTTCATCAGCTATTAATTCCATCCAATCCTTTTCCCGACCTTGGCTGAGTAGAAACTCCCGAGTGACTTCATCAGATGGGAAAACAGTAGTCGTTGCCCCTAGCTCTGTGCCCATATTAGCAATCACGTGACGATCCATTGCAGATAAATGCTTTAATCCCTCACCGTAATACTCGATAACATAGCCCACTCCCCCTTTCACATCGTAACGGCGCAACATTTCCAAAATTACATCTTTAGCACTCACCCAATCAGGTAATTTTCCAGTTAATTTAACACCGAGAACTTTAGGCATTTTGATATAAAGCGGGCGACCCGTAATAGCGATGGCCACTTCTAAACCGCCCGAACCAATAGCAAGCATCCCAAGCGATCCAGCAGCACAGGTGTGGCTGTCTGACCCAGCGAGGGTTTTACCCGGCTTACCAAAATTTTGCATGTGTACGGCATGGCTAATCCCATTGCCTGGGCGACTATAGTAAAGACCAAAACGTTTCGCAGCACTTGCCAGAAATAAATGGTCATCAGGATTTCTGTTATCTTCCTGGATTAAATTATGATCGACATATTGCACTGAAACTTCCGCTTTAGTGCGCTCTAATCCCATTGCCTCTAGTTCAAGCATAACCAAAGTTCCGGTTGCGTCTTGACACAGTGTTTGATCTATTTTTAAAGCAATTTCCTGACCTGGCTCCATTTTGCCTTCAAGGAGATGGGATTTAATAATTTTTTCCGTAACGTTCATGTCAGTCTGTCTCCATTGTGTCTTGCTAAATACCAAGATTGAACCTAGTTTATGATTTGATTTTGAATTTTTATAGTTTAGGTGCGTAGCCTTGGGTATGAATTAGTCCATGTTTTTCCATCAGCTTTGGTAGTTCAGAGGTTAATTGAACATTTACAACAGGATTATTACTAACTCCACGACCAAAATTATCTTGAGAAACCTTTTTTGCAACGTCTGCTATTGATTGAATGTCTGCTTTCTTTTTACTCTCATCTATGTCTGATTTCCGATCAATTATTTTCGCCAAAGCTCCCGTACCATACATTGAAGCCGAATAACAATTTGAAGTATACATAGTACAATATTGAGGTTCACAAATAGTCTCATTGATATCTTGAATGAGCTCTTTTGCCTCTTTACCTGATATCACCACAGCACTCGGGCTGGCTGGCCTCTCTTCACTCACTTTCCTCAATGCAAATGAAGAGTGATAAAAGGGAGAATGCTTAGCAGTCTCTTTAGCAAATGCTTGTTTTCTTGCAAAGTTTACCTCGAATTGCTCATCATCCCCGATTTCACGAAGCTCTTTTCCAATCATCTTTTCAGGTTTAATGAGAACTTTGGGCGCCTTTGGGTCTTGAGTAAATGGTTCAGTGACAAAGTCGCTACCGGCAAGCAACTCGTAATGACTTTCATTGTCCATATGAGTTGCCAAGGATCGAAGGCTTTTCGAACTTTGTGTAATTTGATCCCAAATATGATTCTTGGGATTTTTTGATGGATCACGTACGTAACCCGGACTTTGTCTACCGAATAAAAGCCATTCTTTCTGCTCCGCCTCAACAATAGACCTTTCAGGAGGTTCTGTTGATGAAGATAGTAACCCCAATTTTTCTTGGAATTGTTTAAATTCATAGAGTTGCTGGGTTAAATATGCCGCACCTGCCCCAGTTGCAGCTGTTGCGAGTGGTGTAAAAAAGCGAGCCCCTAGTCTCCTAGCCATGTTAACTCTCTTAAATTGAATTAGTTAGACTAAGTATAGTATTTGATCATTAAGTAATTATTATTATCATAATCAAAGGCAATAAATGCAGAATTCGCTTGTTTTTATGCGCGCTTGTAGCGGATAAACATGTGCTTTTCATTAGAAAAAGCACATGTTTAAATCGCAAGTCACTCCAACTAGAACCCAAGCAAAATGGCTTAGATTGCACTTTAAAGGTGTGTTGCCCCATAGCTTTCTTTATGAGTTAGCCCATGCTTTTCCAACAGCTTGGGTAATTCAGAAGTTAACTGGACACTGACTACCGGGTTATTACTTACCCCGCGACCAAAATTATCAAGAGAAACCTTTGCTACTACATCCACAATTGATTGTATGTCCGCCTTTTTTTTGCTTTCATCACTTACTGTTCTGCGATCAATAATTTTAGCCAACGTACCAGTTCCATAAAGAGATGCCGAATAACAATTTGAACCATACATGTTGCAATGCTGAGCTTCACAAATAGATTTATTGATGTCTTGGATGAGCTCTTTTGCTTCTTTACCTGATATTGTCACAGCACTGGAGCTAGCTGGCCTTTCGTCAGTAACTTTCCTTAATGCGAATGAAGAGTGGTAAAAGGGGGATTGTCCTCCACTCTCTTTTGCGAAGGCCTGTTTCCTTGCAAAGCTAACTTCAAACTCTTCATCATCATCGATATCACGAAGCTCTTTACCAATCATTTTTTCAGGTTTAATGAGAACTCTCGGCGCCTTCGGATCTTGCGTAAACGGTTCTGTTACGAAATCGCTCCCAGGTAGTAATTCGTAATGGCTTTCGTTATCGACATGGGTTCCCAATGTTTTGACAAATAGCGGACTTTCACTCAATCTCTCCCAAATATGATGTTTAGGATTTTTTTCGGAGTCTCGCACATAACCTGGACTTTGTCTCCCAAATACAAGCCATTCTTTTTGATCTGCTTCAACTACAGATCTTTCTGGAAGTTCTGATGTTGAAGAAAGAGGCTCCATTTTTTCCTTAAATTCTTTATGCTGATATACCTGCTGTATCATAAATGCTGTACCAGCACCTGTTGAACCCGCTACTAATGGATTTCTAAAAAAATGAGCACCACGTCTCCAAGCCATGTCTAAAACCTCTAAAATTTAATTACCTATGCGGAGTATAGTATTTAAACATTAAGGAAATATTATTATCGTCAATAATAAATAAAAATCTTTTTGCTTAAATTACAATCTAACTGCCAATGGAATGGATGAGTACTTGAGGTAAACTGGAACATAGTGGAGTAAAAAAATTTAATATGCAGTAGTGGTTATAACATGCTCAAACCATGACATAACGCGACATAGAAGAAACTAAACCGGGAACTACTCAAGGGAATACCATTGCCTATACTTGCCGTCTTGCTTCCAGCACATTAGGAATTTGCTCAAGCTTATTCAACAAGCGCGACAGGCTATTTAAGCCGTCAATTTCGACAGTTAAGGTAATAAATGCAGAATTCTCTTGCTTATTAATCTGCGTTTGTAAGGCATAAACATGTGCTTTTTCATTGGAAAGCAAGGAGGTTATGTCTTTTAAAAGTCCTGCCCGATCAAAGGCCTTAATCAGTATATCAACAACGTAATGATCCCGGGTTGCGCTTCCCCAACTCACTTGTAAAAATCGTTGTCGTTGCTTTTCACTGGCATGAATAATATTGGGGCAATCTTGTCGATGTACAGATACTCCGCGTCCCATCGTGATATAGCCAATAACCGCATCACCTGGAACAGGTTGGCAGCAACGAGCCATGTGAGTCAAAAGATTACCCACCCCTTCTATGCGTAAATCGCCACCACTCACCTCGGGCTTTGCTAGGGGTTTCACTATGGTTTGAATTGCTGGAGCACTTGCCTCTGTGGGGGACAAACGGCTAAGGATCTGACCCAATTTAATGTCACCGCGGCCTAAGGCTGCAAGCAAATCATCCAATCGTTTAAAGTTGAGTGACGTAACAACTTCGTTCAAACGATCAGCTTTAATTCCCAAAGCTTTCAATTCTTTTTCAAGAATTTCATGGCCTTCTGCCCGATTTTTGTCATAATCTTGCATTTTAAACCAATGCAAGACTTTGGCTTTAGCACGGGAGGTTTTTAGGTAATTCAGATGGGGATTAATCCAATCCCTTGAAGGCCGTTCATCTTTGCTCGTTAAAATCTCAACACTATCCCCTGTTTTCAGGGCATAAGTGAGCGGAACGATCGTGCCATTAACCTTAGCTCCGCGACATCGATGCCCGATTTGACTATGCACATGGTATGCAAAATCCAACGGGGTAACACCCTGAGGTAAATCAAGCACGTCGCCATCAGGGGTGAAAACATAGACTCTGTCTTCAAGAAATTCCGCTTCAATCGCTTCAGATACCCCTCGGGAAGTGGCCATTTCTTTATGCCAGGCTAATACGTCCCGCAGCCATTCAATTTTGCGTTCGTGGCTTTCTTTTTCGAGCTTTCCACCTTCTTTATATTTCCAGTGGGCTGCAACTCCCATTTCAGCTAGGTCATGCATCTGAAAAGTGCGAATTTGTACTTCAAACACCCGGCCTTCGGGACCTTCAACCGCAGTGTGGAGTGATTGATAGCCATTAGGTTTAGGATTACTGATATAGTCATCAAACTCTGCCGGAATTTGTTTCCATAATGAATGAACCATGCTAAGCACGTCGTAACATTGTTCTGGTGTTTCCACTAAGACACGGACTGCAGTCGCATCATAGATTTCGTCTAAAGAGACATTTTTGCGCTTCATTTTTCGGTAAATACTATGGATGTGCTTAGAGCGGCCGTAAACCTTAAAGTGCTGAGCCCCAGTGGCTCGAATTTGCTTAGTTAACTCTTCAACGATTAGGTTAACATAGCGATCCCTCTCTAATCGCTTCGCTTTCAGTCCCTTTGCTATTGATTTGTAATCTTCAGGATGTAAGTAACGAAAAGCAAGATCTTCCATTTCCCACTTAATTGCCCCTATCCCCAAACGGTTTGCTAAAGGAGCATAAATTTCCATTGCCTCTGTGGCAATTTGTTTACGCATTCCCTCAGGTAATTGGGATGAAGTCCGCAAGACACACAGCCTCTCCGCCAATTTAATAAGAACCACTCTCGCATCATCGACCATTGCGAGGAGCATTTTGCGCACGTTGTCGATTTGATGTTTGTTTTGAGGATATTTGTTAAGTGCTTGCAAGTTATGGATAGCACTCATTTTTTCAATGCCTTTTACTAATTTGGCTATTTGTGATCCTAGTTGCTCCTCTACAACATCTAAAGACAACTCAGCATAATGGACGTTTTCAAATATAATTGCCGCAGTAATGGTTTCTTGATCGGCTTCCAAGTCGGCCAGAATATCAGCCATAGCCAATCCCTGCTGTAAACAGGAAATGCCTGTTTCAGTCGCATGATCTTGGCCTGCTAATTGACTTAAAGTACAGGCATTACGAATTAATTCTAAATCATGAAAATACCCTTTTTCTCCTACTTGGTGTAACCATTGCTCAACGTCTATACCACCTTCGGTTAACCAGGGAGTATCTTCTTTTACTTTAACCATTGCTGTTATCCTTTCTCAAATAAGGCGATGGACTCCACATGGGCAGTGTGTGGAAACATATCCATTACCCCAGCGGCTCGTAGCCGATATCCTTTTTGATTGACTAAAATATTACTGTCTCTTGCCAAAGTTGCTGGATTACAAGAAACATAAACAAGCCGTTGAGGGTTAAGTTTATCGATTTGTTTAATGATTTCCAGCGCACCAGAACGTGGAGGATCCACTAAAAGTTTAGTAAATTGCTGCTTAAATAGCATTGATAAAGCATCAGATTGATCTAAATTTGCACAAAAAAATTCAGTGTTGGTTATTCCATTCATTTGGGCATTCATTCTGGCTCTTGAAACCATGGTTTCGCTGCCTTCAACACCGACTACTCTTTTGCAATGTTTAGCGAGGGGAAGGGAAAAATTTCCTAATCCACAAAAAAGATCTAATACTACATCTTCTTCCGTTAACGCCATTAATTCAAGCGCCCGAGAAACCATTAATCGATTTAAGCCCGCGTTTACCTGGGTGAAATCAGTAGGATGAAAACGAAAATGAATCCTTTCATCCGGTAAAGTATAAGATAAAAAATCATTTCCATCGTCAGGATAAAATAAACTGACGGTATCTACGCCTCCTGGCTGAAGGAAGAGACGAAATTGTGTCTCGCGGCCAAAATGACGTAATTTTTCTTTATCCTTATCACTTAAAGGCTCTAAGTTACGGAAAATTAAAGCAATGTCCTCATCCCCTGCGGCAACTTCAACCTGAGCTATCGTGCTTGGATTATCAAGTGAATTAATCAAGAGGCGTAATTGAATGATCTGTTCGTCAATACGTGCATTTAGCACCGGGCATTGATTAATTTCAGTGATATAACGCGGATTATTTTTCTCCCTGAAACCAACCAAAACGGTTTGTTTTTTTTCAACATAACGCGCGCTCAAGCGTGCTTTGTTTCTATAATGCCATCGCTGACTTGCCAAAGGTTCCAGCAGCATTTCAGGCTGGCAATGCCCCACACGCAGCAGTAAATCAAGAAGTAACGTCTGTTTTTCGTTAATTTGAGCTTGCTCATCAAGATGCTGAAGCGAACAACCTCCGCACATAGTATAATGGGGGCAGCGCGGTTCTACTCGTGAAGGGGATGGTGAAAGAATCGCTACTATTTTTCCTTCATCAAAATCAGCTTTAGTACGTGTGTATTGAAAGGACACTTGCTCACCAGGGAGCGCCCCTTGGATAAAAGTGGTTTTGCCACCCATTCGCGCAATACCCCGGCCATCATGGCTAAATTTTTCTATTAGGGCAGTTTGAACCGTTGAAGGAATGCGTTGGCGTCTCTTACTCATTCAATGTTATCTCTTAATCGATACAATAAATCGGGCTAAACTCTGGGTAAGTTGGATCCTTTAGCCCAACATTTTGATCTTATCCAAGCCTACATGGGGTCAGATGACCTAACTTACAAGAAAATTCTAGGCCGGAAGGATAACATAGCCTCTTACTTCATGTCATGTTGTAGGGTAATGTTAACTCGGGTTAGATTGTCAAAATTTCCTAACAGCCGCGTGCTTTCTAACTCATTTACGTAGAGGTGTGCAAAGATCCTAAAATATAAGTAACATCATTAAAAACCCAATGAATAGCCATGACAATTGCGCTTATTTCTCATCCAGATTGTTTATTACATAACATGGGGCCTGGTCACCCTGAACAACCAGCTCGCATCCGGGTAATAGACGACACACTAAAGCAAAGTGATTTAGTTCATACTTTAAAAATTTATCAAGCCCCACTGGCTAAAGGGCATGATTTATTACGTGTGCACTGTAAGGATCATATCAACAGCGTATTTCGATCCTCTCCAGACCAGGGGCTTATTACTTATGCACCCGACGTCTATATGAATCCCTATTCATTGACCGCTGCACTCCGGGCAGCGGGCGCAGCATTTTTGGGTGTTGATTTGGTTTTAAACAACGAAGTAAACCAAGCCTTTTGTAATGTCCGACCGCCAGGGCATCATGCCGGATGGGATTATGCAATGGGATTTTGTTTCTTCAATAACGTCGCTGCAGCCGTGGCTTATGCGCTCGAACAATATAAACTTAAGCGTATTGTTATTGTTGATTTTGATGTGCACCATGGGAACGGGACAGAAGATATATTTCTGGATGAGCCGCGAGTTTTATTTTGTTCTTCATTCCAATATCCATTTTACCCCTTCAGTGGTGCTGACACAAAAAGCTCGCACATTATTAATATCCCTCTCCCCGCGGGGGCTACGGGGGGATTATTTAGGCAAAAAACCACACAATTATGGTTTGATAAAATAAGAGAATTTCGGCCTGAGATGATTTTTTTCTCAGCTGGGTTTGATGCTTATATTAATGATGATATGGCTAACCTGCTTTTTACCGATACTGATTATCTATGGATAACTGAAAAAATTAAAGCAATTGCGGATGAATTTTGTGGTGGGCGTATTGTGTCGGTTTTGGAAGGTGGGTACTCGTTGGAGGGTTTAGGTTCTTGTGCAGTTGCCCATCTAACTGGTTTCCTTACCACTTCGATATGAAGAATACCTGACAACCCGAACCACGCAAGCAAGCGGATACAAGAGCGCTTGCATCTTATCCACTCCCTCACGTGGCGGTTGACGCGCTTTAAGGCGGCTACGTTAAACCGCCTCAAAAATAGCCGCTGCCCCCATACCAGTACCAATACACATTGTTACCATACCGTAGCGCCCTTTTGTACGGCGAAGACCATGCAATAGAGTTGCTGTACGAATTGCTCCAGTGGCACCTAATGGATGCCCTAAAGCGATAGCGCCACCTAAAGGATTTACCTTTTCTCGGGGTAAATCCACGGTCTTAATCACTGCAAGCGCTTGTGCTGCAAAAGCTTCATTTAACTCTATCCAATCTAATTGGTCTAATTTTAAGCCTGCTTTCTTTAATGCAAGAGGAATAGCTTCAATTGGACCAATACCCATTATCTCTGGCGGCACACCTGCAACTGCATAGCTCAGTAATCGTCCCATGGGCTGTAAATCATATTGCTTAAGGGCTTCTTCCGAGGCCAATAAAGCAATTCCCGCACCATCGCTCGTTTGTGAGCTATTACCCGCAGTAACAGTACCTTTTGCTGCAAATACGGGACGTAAGCGAGCAATCACTTCATAAGAAGTATCTGCACGTGGCCCTTCATCTGCAGAAATCACTCGCTTTTTGCTTATTACTTCCGAAGTTTCAAGATTGGCATGGCGAACAGTAATTTCTATAGGACTGATTTCTTCTTCAAAATCGCCACGTTGCTGGGCAGCAACCGCACGTCGATGACTTTCAGCAGCAAATTCATCTTGTTGTTCGCGTGTGATTTCCCATCGCTTAGCGACATTTTCTGCTGTAATCCCCATACCATAAGCAATAGCGACATGCTCATCATTAAAAATTTCCGGGTTAGCAGTGTATTTGTTGCCTCCCAAAGGCACCATCGACATGGATTCCACTCCACCTGCCAAAGCAAGAGTCATATCTCCTCGGCTGATTGAAGCAGCGGCTGTTGCAATACTTTGCACACCCGAAGAGCAAAAACGGTTGATCGTCATGGCAGGTACTGATTGGGGCAAACCCGCAAGAAGAGAAGCTATCCGTGCCACATTCATACCTTGTTCTGCCTCAGGCATAGCACAACCAATCACGACATCACCAATTGCCTGCCAATCGACTTGTTGGTTACGTTTGATCAGTGTTTTTATCGTATGAGCCAGCAAATCATCCGGCATTGTATGCTTAAATACCCCCCTTGGCGCTTTACCAACAGGAGTACGCAATACATCAACCACGTATACATTTGTCATAACTAGTCTCCTATCTTAGTTGCGCAATGGTTTGCCGGTTTCTAAAAGATGAGTAATGCGTGCTTGGGATAAAGAGGTTTCAGCTAAAGTCAAGAAAGCCTTTTTCTCTAAATGAAGCATCCATTTTTCATCAACTAGCTCACCCTGATTAACTTCGCCGCCACAAATTACTTGAGCGATTTGGTTTGCAAGGAAATAATCATGTTGAGAGATAAATCCTCCCTCGAGCCAGTTGACCAATCCCGCCTGCAAACGAGCATGTCCTTCGCGGCCAGCAACTTTAAAACGGGCTTTGAGCGGTGGTTGATAATTGGCAGCATGTAGTCTCTCAACTTCAGCTAAAGCAGCAAAAAGAACTTCATTTGCATTCATAACCCAGAAATCTCGAGATCGCAAATAACCAAATTGCTTTGCCTCAGGCGCTGATCCAGCAACAGCAGCAGTAGCAATTTGTTGGAAATACGGTTGAATGAATACCATGATGTCTGCATTTTTCGCTTTACATGCTGCACGCATAGCTGCTTCCTTACAGCCACCACCGGCAGGTAGAAGCCCTACCCCTATTTCGACTAACCCTGGATAAGATTCAAAAGCCGCAACGACCGAATCACAATGCATCATCAATTCACAACCTCCCCCCAGAGCACGACCTCGAAGTGCTGCGACGACTGGAATCGTTGAGTATTTTAGACGCATCACCATGCGCTGGAATTGGCTAATCATTTCATCCACAGCGCCCATTCTTTTTGCTTTAAGCAACTCAGCTATTCCACGTAAGTCCGCTCCAGAACTGAAATTTGCGATATCGGATTGATGAATAATCATACCCTTGCACGTGTTTTCTGCTTTTTCAAGAGCAATCTCAAGACCTTCTAATACCGCTTGTCCTATTGTGTTTGCTTTTGATTTGAAATTAAGCACTGCAACATCATCTTTAAGATGCCATAAATGAACCCCTTCATTTTCAAATAGAGTCGTTTTAGGGTGGCTGCCCTCCTTTATGACCTTATCAGGGAAAAATTGTCGTTGGTAAACAGGTAAACGGCTGCGCGTTTTGTGTGTTTTTTCTTGTGGCGAATACGCACCTTCTTTGTTATAAAAACTATCGATTTCACTTATCCAATCAGGCAACATAGCTTGGCTTAGGTTTTCTTTAGAGGAAATCGCATTTTTTATACTTTCAAGCATTTCAGTGAAACCAGCAATCTGCCATGTTTCAAAGGGCCCTTGCTGCCAACCAAATCCCCAGCGAATGGCCAAATCAACATCACGAACATTATTGGCAATCCCTTGCAAATGGTAAGCACAATAATGGAAGAGATCGCGGTAGCAAGCTGTTATAAATTTAGCTTGTTTATCATTTGAAGCGATTAGTTGCTGCATACGCTCAACAGGATCAGTTGTTTTCATGATTCCTGCAAGCTCTTGGCTAACCTCACCCTTTGCAGCACGATAATTGCCTAATTCCAAGTCATAGACCTCAATGGTTTTGCCTGCTTTACGATAAATCCCTTGACCTGTTTTTTGGCCTAAATGCCCATCATTAACCAGTTGAGTAAACCAATTTGGCAATTTAAACAGGGGGTGCCAGGGATCATCTTTTAACTGCTCTTCCATCGTATGCACCACATGTTGCATCGTATCTAAGCCTACCACATCCATAGTTCTAAATGTGGCTGACTTCGGACGGCCAAGTAAAGGGCCGGTAAGGGCATCGACCTCATCGAAACCAAGTTTCATTGCTTGTGCGTGATGGATAGTCGCTAATAAAGAAAACACACCAATGCGGTTTGCAATGAAATTCGGTGTATCTTTAGCACGAATAACACCTTTACCCAGATAACTGGTTAACCAGGCTTCCAAATTATCGACTAAATGCGCAGCAGTTGTCTCTGCAGGTATTAATTCAGCCAAGTGCATATAGCGTGGCGGGTTAAAGAAATGAACTCCACAAAAGTGCTCACGAAGGGCTTCGGGCAGTACCGTACTAAGTCGATTTACACTTAACCCAGAAGTATTGCTCACTAAAATACAGTGTTTACTCAAATGAGGGGCAATACGGCGATATAAGTCTTCTTTCCAATCTAATCGTTCTGCAATTGCTTCAATGACCAGATCACAATCAGCCAAATCAGCCAAATTTTGTTCATAATTTTTTGCTTGTAAAAAATTTGCGGTTTCTGCAGTGGCTAAGGGTGCTGGCTTTAACTTACCAAGATTGGCAATTGCTTTACTGACTAGCTCATTCGGTGAGCCTTCTTTAGCTGGTAAATCAAACAACAAGGTTTCAATTCCTGCATTCACGCAGTGCGCTGCAATTTGTGCCCCCATTACTCCAGCACCTAATACAGCGACTTTTTTAATGTGAAATGGTTCCTGCATGATTCATGTCCTTTGTTGAGAATAAACATTGTCCCTCGAGTATGTTCGAAAGACATCCTACTCCTAACGACCATTCAATAAAGCGGGTTGAAAACCGTACCCAACATTCAGAGAGTATTCACTTGATGTTGGGTCAAACGGCCAACCTACTTGAAGAGTAGATTCCACTTTCGCGGCTATGGCAGTTCGCCCTAATCGCAAGGATATCCCGCCTATGACAAATTAAAACGTATACCTTGGGCAAGTGGTAACTCATTTCCCCAATTGATGGTATTTGTTTGGCGGCGCATGTAGGCTTTCCACGAATCGGATCCTGACTCACGGCCCCCGCCCGTCTCTTTTTCACCACCAAATGCACCGCCTATTTCTGCTCCAGAAGTGCCGATATTGATATTGGCGATCCCGCAATCACTACCTAAAGCACTTAAGAAATATTCCGCACTCTTAAGATTTTGAGTAAACATAGCAGAAGATAACCCTTGAGGAACTCCGTTTTGAAGGTTAACGGCTTCTTCTAGTGTACGGTAAGGCATCACATAGAGGATAGGCGCAAAAGTTTCTTCTTGCACGATTTCCCATTCATTTTTTATTTCTGTTACTAAGGTTGGCTGGACAAAATATCCAGGCCTATTTATTACTTGCCCGCCAAACACAATTTGTCCACCTGCGTCTTTAATACGGGTAACGGCATTTTTAAACTGGGTCACTGCCTGCTGATCAATCAAAGGCCCCATTAAATTTTTACTGTCCAACGGATCCCCAATGGTGATTTGCTCATAAGCATGTCGCAATCGTTCAATCACGTTGCGATACATGTTTTCATGCACAAACAACCGACGCGTTGACGTACACCGTTGACCTGCAGTTCCCACTGCACCGAATACAATTGCTGGAATTGCCAGATTCAAATCAGCGGATTCATCTAGGATAATTGCGTTATTTCCGCCTAACTCCAGGATAGTCTTGCCAAGGCGGGCGGCTACTTTGGCAGCTATTTGCCTGCCCACTGCTGTTGATCCTGTAAATGAAATCAACGGAATACGTGAATCATTGACCATCTCATTCGCAATGTCATGGGAACTTGGAATAATCAGAGGGAAAATTTCCGGGCTATTGTTTTTTTGCAGCACTTGGTTACAAATATGTTGGACAGCGATTGCACAGAGTGGTGTCTTGGCAGAAGGCTTCCATAAAGTGACATTGCCACAAATAGCAGCAATAAATGCATTCCATGACCAAACAGCGACTGGGAAATTAAATGCAGAGATAACTCCCACGATTCCATAAGGATGCCATTGCTCATACATACGATGATTAGGCCGCTCAGAATGCATGGTATTACCATAAAGCATACGGGATTGTCCTACGGCAAAATCAGCAATGTCGATCATTTCTTGGACTTCACCATCACCCTCTTGCTTTGATTTACCCATTTCCAAGGAAACTAAGCTACCCAATGCATCTTTATGTTCACGCAACGCTTCGCCAATTTGACGGATAATTTCACCACGTTTGGGCGCGGGCACTTGCTTCCATGCTAAAGCAGCTTGCTGGGCACATTCTAAAATGTGCTGATAATCTTGCATTGAGCAGGTAGCTATCTCAGCGAGTTTTTCCCCATTGGCTGGGTTAACTGAAACTAAGCGGTTTGAGCCCGTTTCGCTATGCCAGCCATATCCGCTGAATGCACCCGGATTAATTTCACTAATATTCAGACGCTTTAATAAATCCATCAGTTTCTCCTAAGCATAATGGCGGCCAAACCGGTTAGCCAGAACATCAGCGAGGCGGAAATTCTCTTGTAGAATCAGACCATGGTATTCGTTCGCTTGCCCCATGACTAAATCAACGACTGCACACACACCGGCAGCGGTACTGACCTGAATTGCTGACCATTCAAGACCGCGAATTTCTTCTGGGTATATTTTTTTAACATAACTCTTTTCAGTGAGTTCGCCCTGCTTAATACCTTCCACAGTGACATAGACAATGACGATATCTTGATAGGTTTTAGGTATTGCGCGTTCGAGAATGCGCTTGAGGGTTTCGCGATCTTCATTTAATTTTAGATCGTTCATTAAAAGACGCATTTTTTCACAGTGACCTGGATATCGCATCGTTTTATAATTTAAAGTTTGAATTTTTCCTAGATAAAGTTCAGCTAAACTGCCTAAGCCACCCGAAGTATTAAACGCTTCATATTCACACCCATCAATTTGAATCGCTTCTCGGCCTTCTAAAGGCTTAAGGACGATGGGTTTACCGTTTTCAATCCCATAGCAAGGATTACCGTATTCATTAATAACCCCATCCGTTGACCAGGTCAGAGAATACTGGAGCGCATTGTTAGCACGCTGCGGTAAGGCTCCCACACGTAGCTTTGCGTGATAGCACTGTTCGAATTCTTTCATTAAGCTGTTTGCAGCAATACTAATAAAACCAGGGGCAAGGCCGCATTGGGGCACAAACGCAGTTTCCGAATTTTTTGCAATTGCTTTCACAGCCTCAGTGACAGAAGTGTCTTCGGTTAGATCGAAATAGTGAGCTTTTGCCGCTTTTGCCGCTTCGGCAACATGCGTATTGAGGTAATAAGGAAGACTTGAAATGACAGCAACGATTTTGTTTTCACATAAGTAAGCTCGTGTGGATTCTTTATCTTTAACATCGAGCGCAACTGTCTTAATTTCTGGCATCGCTTGCAGTAATCGCTTCACATCTGTTCCTGCAAACTCAAAATCAGCTAGATGGACTTCATAATCGCCACTATCCGCTAATAAACAGGCAATCAAACTTCCAATTTTTCCCGCGCCCGTAATCATCACGTTATACATACATTCCTTCTCCATTGTAAAACGAATCGTCATCGTACACTAAAAAAGTAGTGTTTGAATATACTTAGGGTGTAGGTTTATCAAAAGTGGCAGCCAGTACTTGTGTTTTATTTGTAAGAATCTTGACCTTTTTAAATTAGTCCTTTATCGTCCATTCTTTTAATTACAAAAATAAGAATGACTCGGATAAGTACTGTAAGCAAGCTGACTGTTATTTCAACAAAAGCTGCAAAATACAACCATCTTTTACGTGCGTTTCTATCCGGCTCACTTCTGCCATTCAGTTTTGCCCCGTTCCACTTCCCTGGTGCTGCCATCCTAGGATTAGCCCTCTTTTATGCCCAACTAAACCGAGGGCAAAGCCGCCATGCTTTCTTAAACGGACTTTTTTTCGGCCTTGGTTATTTTGGGTTAGGCACCTCCTGGATATACGTGAGTATTCACGAATATGGTCATTTAAATAGCTTTATTTCCGCTTTTATTACCCTTGTTTTCCTGCTTTATCTTTCTCTATTTCCCGCAATCATGGCCTTCGTTTATAGGAAACTTACCCATCAGAAAACAACAATCTTTTCTTGCTTATTGTTTAGCTCGCTATGGATTTTATTTGAATTTTTCCGCTCAACCTTCCTAAGTGGGTTTCCATGGTTATTGATTGGGTTTGGTCAGTTTGATGCGCCAATTAAACATTTATTACCTATAGTAGGTGTATTAGGCGTAGGGTTTTTAACCTGTTTTGCAGCCACTTTATTGACCACCAGTACGCAGCAAACAGGAGTTAAGCGGTATATCTACTTAGCTGCGTTTGTCTTACTACTTCTATCTCCAGTGTTGTTAAAGCCTCTTAATTGGGCGAAGGAAAACCCAGAACCGATATCTGTAGGGGTAATTCAAGCCAATTTATCCATGCGGGATAAATGGGATGAAAACTTATTTTGGCAATTATTAGAGCGTTATAAACAAGATACTGACAAATTACTCGGAACAAAGTTGATCGTGATGCCTGAATCAGCTATCCCTCTACCGCCTAGTTACATTGAGAATTTTCTCAGTGATATCCATGAGCGTGCAAAGCAAGCCGGCAGCGCTGTGATGTTGGGTATTCCTCAACCCACTTCAGTGGAAGAAAATTATTTTTTTAATGCTTTGATAACCTTAGGCCAGGCAAAAGGCTCATACCTAAAGCAACACCTTGTCCCTTTTGGCGAATACATTCCTGGGCCATTGCAAGCGATTAGCAATTGGTTAGCTATCCCTGACGCTGATTTAAAACCTGGACAAAAAAATCAACCCCTTGTCAAAGTACAAAAACATACGGTTGCCACTTTAATATGTTATGAATTGGCTTTTGGGGATTTATTACGCCACCAACTACCCAAAGCAGAGTGGATTGTTTCAATTAGTGATGATGGGTGGTTCGGCCGTTCCCTAGCCATGTATCAACACTTGCAAATGGCTCAAGTTCGCTCGTTAGAGACAGCGCGCTATCAAGTTGTTGCCAATAACGATGGGTTATCGTCGATTATTAACACAAAGGGAGAAATTGTCTCATCTTTGCCTGCTTTTAGTGCAGGAATTTTAAAGGCTGAGCTTTTCTCTGCGACTGGCTTGACTCCTTGGGTTTATTTTGGCAATTTACCTATATTACTGGTTTGTGCATTAATTACACTTATTTATACTGGTTTTCGCATTAAGAAATCAAAACTAAACACTTAAACTATTGCTGCAGAGCACAAGAGGCGTTATTCTTACCGCCTCACTGAGATTTACATTATGACTATGGATAACACCTATATACCACGAGAAGTTGAAGAACAAGCTCAGCAATATTGGCTTAAAAAACAATCATTTAACGTCTCTGAAGACTTAAATAGAGAAAAATTTTACTGCTTATCCATGTTCCCTTACCCAAGTGGAACCTTGCATATGGGGCATGTCCGTAATTATACCTTAGGTGATGTGATTGCCCGCTATCACCGTGCTTTAGGAAAAAACGTCCTGCAGCCTATTGGCTGGGACGCTTTTGGCCTACCCGCCGAAAATGCTGCAATTAAACATGGCATTCACCCTGCTGAATGGACTAAAAAGAACATTGCTTCAATGAAAGAGCAGTTCTTAAGATTAGGCAATGCTTATGACTGGAAACGCGAGCTTGCCACTTGCGATCCTGATTATTACCGATGGGAACAATGGTTTTTCATTAAACTTTACGAAAAGGGTTTAGTTTATAAGAAAAATGCTGTGGTTAACTGGGATCCAGTCGACCAGACAGTATTAGCCAATGAACAAGTTGTGGATGGACGCGGTTGGCGTTCTGGCGCTCTAGTTGAGCGGCGCGAAATTCCTCAATGGTTCATCAAAATCACTGCCTATGCCGATGAACTCCTAGATGATCTTGATACCCTTGATGAATGGCCTGCCCAAGTGAAGCAGATGCAAAGAAATTGGATTGGACGCTCTGAGGGCTGCGAAATAAGCTTTAAGGTTATTGGTTTTCCCAAGCGCTTAAAAATCTATACTACTCGGGCAGACACGCTAATGGGAGCAACATACCTTGCAGTAGCTCCTGATCACCCCTTAGCGAAAGAGGCTGCAAGCCATAAACCTGAGGTTCAAACGTTCCTTGACAGCTGTCAAGGCGTACGTATGGCTGAGGCAGATATTGCTACCATGGAAAAACGCGGCATCGATACGGGTATGAAAGCAATCCATCCCATTACTGGAGACGAATTACCTGTATGGATTGCTAATTTTGTCTTGATGCAATACGGCTCAGGTGCGGTGATGTCGGTACCCGCTCATGATCAGCGGGATTGGGAGTTTGCCCGCAAATATAGTTTGCCTTTAAAGGAGGTGATCAAACCCGTTGACGGGAGCACTCACAATTACTCAACAGCGGCGTTTACTGCCCAAGGCGAGCTGATCAACTCAGGGCAATTTGATGGTTTATCCTCAGCGGATGCCATGAAAGAGATAGCCAGTTACCTTGAAATCAATGATGCCGGAAAAGTAACAATTAACTATCGCCTGCGTGACTGGGGCATTTCCCGCCAACGTTATTGGGGAGCTCCTATTCCCATGATTCATTGCGAAGAATGCGGAATAGTGCCTGTACCCGAAGAAGATTTGCCTGTGACTTTACCGGAAAATATCGAATTCACTGGAAGTGGATCGCCTTTGGCTCACTGCAGTGAATTTCTGCAAACGAAATGCCCTAAATGCGGCCAAGATGCCACTCGCGAGACAGACACCTTTGATACATTCATCGAATCTTCCTGGTACTATGCTCGTTTTGCTTGTAAAGGCCAAGATAATGCTATGCTTGATGATCGAGCCAAATACTGGACTCCTGTTGATCAATATATCGGTGGCATAGAACATGCCGTCATGCACTTACTTTATGCCCGTTTCTTCCACAAACTTATGCGGGATGAAGGTTTAGTGAATTCAGATGAGCCCTTTAAAGCATTATTGACTCAAGGAATGGTTCTTAAAGATGGACACAAAATGTCAAAATCTTTGGGCAATGTCGTTGATCCTAACCATTTGATCGACACTTATGGCGCAGATACAGCACGCTTGTTCGTCATGTTCGCAGCACCGCCTGATCAATCCCTGGAATGGTCAGATGCTGGAGTTGAAGGTGCCCATCGTTTTTTAAAACGCATCTGGTCATTTGCTTATCAACATCAGCAAACCCTAATTGATATTAACGATGCAATTATTGGGGGAAATGGCCATATTGATTGGCAAAACACAGAAAGCCGCCTTAAAAAATCACGCTTACTCACCCACCAGATCTTAACGCAAGCTAATGCTGATTATGAACGGCATCAGTTTAATACGGTCGTATCTGGTTGCATGAAATTATTTAATGAGCTGTCCACCTATGAAATTGTGACCGAAGAAGATAAATATTTCCTGCACTCGGGAATGAGTATCCTGCTCCGTCTTTTGGCTCCCATTACTCCCCATATTTGCCATTATCTGTGGCTGCAGCTAGGTTTTGATAAAATTATTATCGACGCAGGATGGCCAAAGATTGACAAAAGCGCATTAAAGACAGACGAGCTAACTTTTGTTGTACAAGTCAATGGTAAATTGAGGGCTGAATTTACGACCACCAGTGATGCTTCAGAAGATGCTCTTATCGAATTAGCCAAACAGCATGCACATTCTTTTATTAACGATAAAACCGTTAAGAAAGCGGTGGTTGTCATTCACCGTCAATTGATTAATTTGGTAGTAGCTTAATGTTAAAACGCTATTTCATTATTGCTGCTATCGCTTTACTTACTGGATGCGGCTTTCATTTACGTGGTTTAAGTCAACTGCCCGCTTGGCTTAATGGCAAAAATATAGCAATTATTATCCAAAATGCTCATCGCGACCTAGGGCCAATGTTGAAAGATCAATTGGAATCCTATAAAGCTCGCGTAGTGCCCAACCCGACGCAAGCAGATTATCTGCTTATCATCGAAGCGGATGGAATCCAGCAACAAATAACCAGCGTCGCAGCCAGTACTGCCCCTCGACAATATCAACTGATTTACGATGTGCAATTTACTCTTGTCAAAGCTAAAGGAGAAGTTATTATTCCCTCAAGCCACGTTTATATAACCCGACAATTAACAGTGAACAGTGATAGAATCTTAGGATCTAATCTCGAGGAAGCGCAGATCAGTTACGAAATGCGTCGTGAAGCAGCGATGCAGATAATGAATCGCATAGGGCGTGGAAGCAGAGGTTTGGGCGTAACTCCAACAACCACTGCACCAATCGGCTGAGGAGTTTTATCTTCTCGGTTCTAAGACTAGCAGGCTGAGTCGGTTGACCGAACATGGATTTAAACATGATTTCGCATGTTGATAAACGACCCAATCTTACACTACCGGCTTGGATCCCCTAACTGTATATTTGGAAATTAAGACACTGTGAGGCATTTATGCTTATTAAACTGCAAGCACTAGAAGCAATCTTGCATCAAAAACTCGCTGCACTGTATGTCTTATTTGGTCAGGATCTATATCTATTAGACCAAGCAGCACAATCCATTAAATCAGCTTGGCAGGCGGCAAATAATCATGAATCAGAAGAAACGATTTTATACGTGGACACCCCTTCTGATTGGGCTTTATTAGATACAAAAGCAAACAGCTACTCCTTATTCTCTAACAGCATGTTAATCGATATTCGATATGAGAAAAAAACAATTGAGGCAAATGCTAAAATCTTTTTCACTCATTATTTGCAAGCTATTAACAGCTCATGTTTACTTCTCCTACGTGCCCCTAATTTATCTCTCAAACAACTACAATGGTTAATTGACCATGATTGCGTCCATGGTGTACAAGCAAGCCCTCTCAACGCTACTGCGTTACAAACCTGGATTAGTGAGCAGCTACGGAAAAAAGCAATAAAGTTTGAACCTCAAATTCCGGCTTTAATTTATCAGTATACTCAGAGTAATATGTACGCTTGTGCGCAAGCAATAGAAAAGCTTGAACTCATTGCCGATCCCAATGTTGTTTTTACAACAAAACTTGTACAGGAACAGCTTGTTGATCAATGTGATTACCAGCTTTTTGAATTAGCTGATGCTTGTTTGACACAAAATTCAGACAAAACTATTCATTTATTACGCTATGCAGCGAATAGCAAAGTTGAACCTACTCTGATTTTATGGCTATTAACTCAGGAAATTAGGCAATTAATTCAGTTATTAGAATTAACCCATCAACAATCAGTATCCTTCAATGCTGCTTGTAATCAATTAAAAATTTGGCCACAAAAAGCCAGACTTTACCAATCAGCCTGCAAAAGAGCGCAATTGCCGGAATTGTTTCATTTGCTGCAATTTTGTAAAACAACCGATGAACGTATAAAATCAAGTCAAAATAATCAAATTTGGCAGGCATTGGAGCAAATCGCACTTTCGCTTTGCTTAGCTAAGCAGGTAGGTCATTTTGCGTAATCTTGTTATTTACGGGGGCACGTTTGATCCTCCTCACAATGGTCACATTAATACAGCGATTAATGTGCAAAACCATTTTAATTTTGATTGTTTCCTTTTTTTACCTTGCAAAACACCCGTACTAAAAAATCACGCTGTTGCAACGCCTGAACAACGAATTCAAATGTTAAAACTTGCTTTGGCCTCCCAAAGCAAGCAAAACAATTTTAAGATTGACTTGTCTGAAATCCACCGGGCTACCCCTTCCTACATGGTCGATAGCTTACAGCATTTCCGGAAAGAATATGGTGAAAATGTAGCCATCACCCTTTTAATGGGTGCGGATGCTTTTAGCCAGCTACCTCGCTGGCACGCCTGGAGAAAACTGCTAACACTTGCCAATTTGCTGGTTATTAAACGTGCAGGATTTACCGAAGAGACTAATGACGCTCTAATCAAAGCATTATTGCTTAAGCATGAAACCCATGATGATACGGCAATGACTAAACAACCTCATGGCCTAATTTACCGCTTTGATGCTGGCAATTTTAATTTTTCTTCTACCTGGATTCGCGAACAACTCGGTGAAAACAGGGATCTCACCGATTTTTTACCTCAGGCAGTTATACGTTACATTAAGCGGGAAAGTTTATACTCTAAGCAATCATAAGCAGTTCCCAACGAAAGGTAGACAACCCACATTTAATTTATTACCACAACCCTACATTTTACTTTTGTGAATATCAGACGACCACTCATTAGCTATATATGCCGCCGAACATGGGCAAACTGGTTTTACTTGGCCTTCACCAAGATGAATAATTTCATGACAAAGTGCGTAATATTTTCTTAATTATTGTCAGATATACTAGCATAAACAGTATTGGAGTTATTACTATGCCTATTAGTATTAATCCTTCGGCCATTTCTCATGAACACTCGCAAAAACTAGCGAGATTTTTTAATACACAATCAGCAGATATAAGAGTATGGAAACAAGGCCAAATTTATACCTTCGAAGATGGCACTGAATTCCAATTTACCTCTGATGTAGTCAAGCGCGACCGTAAAGAGGGAAAGTCAGGGTTTCGCTATGAATTTCTTAGTAACAGGCTTCTAGGTAAAGGTCAATTTGGGGAAGTTTATGAAATAGAAGGCACTTTAGCAGTTGCTTCGGATGACGTTCAATTTAAACCTCATGGGCTGAATGGGAAGACGCGTGTCGTTAAAATTCAAAAACACAATGCCGACAATCCAATACGATCCGCCTTTGTAGAATACAATTTATCTAAAGAAGCTTCCCACCTAGGAATAAAACTTCCCACTATTGAAGGAACAACTAGCTATACAGTTATGAAAAAACTAAAGGGAAAAGAGCTCTTCGATATTATTGCTTTGGATTATGACTACGTTAGACCTTTAACTTTAAAAGAAAGGGTTGAACTAACCAAATTATTATTAAATGCAGTTAAAGAACAAGTAACAGATAAAGGGATTATCCATCGAGATTTAAAAGGAGAAAACATTCTCGTGGATTTAAACTCTGATCCTATCGGAGTTAATATTTTTGATTTTGGATTAAGCGTCAAAGCTGATCAGCCTGATGGCAAATGTTGTGGTAGCCCAGTTTATGCTCCCCCCGAAATATTTTATAATCAAGAACAAACCGTTAAAATTGATGTCTTTTCCTTAGGGAGGGTTCTGGCTTTAATATGGCATGTCGATCTAGCTAGCTATAATTGTACGTCAATCGAGAGATGCGCAAGAAACGCTCAAAATGTGGATCTAAGTTCATTGTTTATGGGCATCTCTGGCTTAGACTCTGAAAACCAAAAAATAATTCGTTCAATGTTAGAAGGAATGCTTCGCGCGGATGCTCGTGCACGACTTTCCATTGAAGAAGCAATTCACTTATTTTCACGAGTAAACCTAGATAGACCAATCGATTATCGTGAGAGCGTAGCAACAAATAAGTCGGCAATTGCTGCTACTTTGGGACTTCCTGAGGATAGTAGCTCCTCGGCATTTTTAGCTAAAGCCCCTTCCTTCATTAGCGGACATCTGAAGGGAATAGTAGATTCAATTGAAGAATTACAAAATCCAGACAATCAAACGGACCTTGATTTTAACCAGGTACAACAGTTAGATAGTTTAGTGAATCAACTTAATATCAAAATTAATCAATTAAGAGAAATGGTCAGTGAGAATCGTATGGAAAATTTCGCTGCTGAAATTCAAGCAGCAGGGACACTCATTAGAGAGAATAAGGCAACATTTGAGAATAACAAGGTAGGTTTTGTCATAGCTAATATTCTATTTGGGTTTATTACTTTAGGAACATTCCATGCTGCATTAGCCATTTATTCTTTTGCTACTAGTAAAAATGATTTTGCTTTCTTTAAAGAAATAAAAACAACCAAGGCCAGTGAGATAGTGGAAAATATTGAGGAAGACATTCAAAATTTAGGAAACAAGCTGGGAGGTTAGAGCAACTACCTGATTAATTACCAAAATTTGAGATTTTAGGCATCTGAAAGCTCATAATCATTTGGATCAATAATACTTACTTTTCCACCTTCGGCAGGGTGGTTTTCCGTGGGCTTTTTAATCTCAGGCTGTCTTTCAAATAATTGAACTTTTTTAATAAAATCAGGCATCACCGAATAGAGCCAACTTACTAGAGGATCAAATTTTGCGTAGAGCTTCGATTCACGCGAGTATTGATCATAGGGAAGGGATGTCATTTTTATCACCACCATTATCAAAGCGACAATGAATACTCCCCGAGCAAAGCCAAAAGCCATACCAAGGATACGATCAGTACCACTCAACCCTGAGCGCCTTAAAATAAAACTGAGTAAGGCATTCACAATACCACCAACAATCAATGTAGCAAGTAATATTAAAATAAAAGCCGTTACTGTTCTTGCAGTTTTATCTTGAATGAATTTTTGTAACCAAGGATCAAGGCTTTGAGAATGATGGTATGCTAGCCAGAATGCTAGAATCCAAACGCAAAGTGCGATAAGTTCTTTGACAAAACCTCTGATTAACCCTGTCAAAATTGATAGACCAATAATGACAATTATGGCGAGATCCACCCAATGCAACATCTCACTTAACCCTGATCTGTGGTCACAATAAAGCCCCTGATTTGCACTGCACTGGCTAAGCGTTTTTGTAGCAATTTTGCTTGCTCGCGTTGTTGTAATTGTCCCACGATGACTTTGTAGACCATTCCTTCAGTTGTTTTGACTTTTTTATAAGTCGCTTTATATCCTTTTCCTTTCAACCGTGAGATTAATGAATCTGCATTACGCAGTTTTGTGAAGGTTGCTAACTGGACAGCATAACGGCCTTTAACTTCAGTTTTAGCCACTCGTTTAACCACCGGCTTTACGGCAGGCTTGGATTTAACCAAAGATAATTTTGGTTTTGCCTTTGCTACAGGTTTTGCTGTTTTGCTATTTTTAGCAACAACTTTAGATTTTGGCTTCGGTAAAAACGATTCTGCTTTGGCAATTTTATGAACGACAGCAACATTTGCCGTATTCACTTTAGAAGCAGGTATGACTTTTTCTTTTGTAAAGGCCTGTTCTTCGTTTGCAAAATTCTCTGCATCAAGATTGGGGGCATCCCTATCTTGGGCAAGGGTCTGCTTATCAATGGGTTCAACTGTATGGGGATTTATTTCACCGGGTTGACTGAGTGGCTCGGCCTTAGCAAGTGCTGGAACGGGTAGTTGGTCTTCTCCCGCCTGTGGTAATTCAACATGAGCAACTTTAGTACTCTCAAACATGGCATTCTTTTCGGCTACAGCAACATCTGGTTGCGCGGGCTTAGGTGGTAACTCGACTGATACATTAACATTACCATCAATTCGCTGATTTGATTTTTTCATAATCGCAGGTGCAAAAATCGCACCAATAGATAAGATAACAGCAAGACCTATAAGTCGGTGCTTAACCCGTTCATCAATCACTAGTTTCATCGTATCTCCTCGGTTCTGTGGGTTATATTGACCTCTGGCTTCTCTTCAGCGAAAAGCTGAAATTCAGGAGCTTAGGCTTTCTTCCAACTGCTTGTCAACAGAGCCTTGTTTCTCATAAATAGCCTGCATCACTTTGCTGACTGTAATAAATGAACCATAAACCACAATTAAATCACCTTCGTTCGCGCTATTACACGCGGCTTGGTATGCCGCAAGGGGATCATTATGACAGATTGGGGTATTGGAACACAAACTCAAAGCGTCTTCCAGCTGTTGCCTTGAGGCTGCACGTTTGCCATTTAATAACGCAGGATACCAATAATCGACACAATCTTTCAAAGAGGCAACCATCCCTCGAATATCTTTATCTTTGAGTGCTGAAAATACAGCATGAACTTTTTTTCTGGGAGAAAAATTCCTTACAAAATCGGCCAAATAATTTACAGCCTGTGGATTATGAGACACATCAAGCAGTGTCGTCATTTTATCTTTTATCAGCTGCAATCTGCCTGGCAAAAAAACATATGCTATCGCTTGTTGGAGATGAGAATAACTGATGGGTAATTTTGCTTTCAATAATAAGCTGGCAACGATAGCAGCAACAACTGAATTGCAATGCAATTTAGGTTGTGGGAATACGAGATACTCACCTTGAAATTTTAATTCAATGGTTTGATTTATAAGGCGGAAATTATAATCCCGTTCACTTAAATACATTGGCGCATTAAGAGCCAATCCCTGATCAATTATGCTTTGTGGCGGGTTTTGATCCGCAAAGATAAAGGGCCTATTGGCTCGTAAAATTCCGGCCTTTTCAAAACCAATAGCTTCCCTCGTGTTCCCTAAATATTCTTGATGATCGAGATCAATAGTTGTAATAATGGCCAGATCAGCAGCAATGATGTTTGTCGCATCTAATCGTCCACCCAGTCCCACTTCAAGAATAATTAGATCCAGCTGCCGCTGTTTAAAATGCCATAAAGCAGCTAAAGTGGCCACTTCAAAATAAGTAAGTGGAATATCCCCTCTTCCAGCCTCGATCGCTGAAAAAGCATGACATAATTGTTCATCACTAATGTTTTTTTTATTAACGCGGATACGTTCGTTAAACATCAGCAGGTGTGGAGAGGTGTAACTAGCAACTTGGTACCCTGCTTCCAGATAGATCGTCTCAAGTGTAGCGACCGTTGAACCTTTTCCATTTGTCCCAGCTACCGTAATGACTTTAGCCTTGGGTTGCAACAAATCAAGTGTTTTAGCGACTTGTTGGACACGAGATAAATCGAGTTGAATTTCCTGCTGATGGCGATTTTCAAGAAAATCAAGCCATTCAGCAAGAGTAAAGTTTTTATACTGCTTCATTGATCACTTCACGATGAGATAGTTTTGCAATTATCTCGGCAATGGTTGACCGCAATGCCTTACGTTCGATAATCATATCAATATGGCCATGTTCTAGCAAAAACTCACTGCGTTGAAACCCTTCTGGCAATGTTTGCCTAACAGTTTGTTCGATAACCCTAGGACCCGCAAAACCAATTAATGCGTTAGGTTCTGCAATAATGATATCGCCTAGGCTCGCAAAACTAGCCGAAACACCTCCCATGGTGGGATCAGTTAACACCACAATAAAAGGCAGTCCCGTCTCTCCAAATCTTGCAAGGGCAGCTGAAGTTTTGGCCATTTGCATTAAAGAGAATAAGCCTTCTTGCATTCGTGCCCCACCGCTGGCCGTAAAGCAAACATAAGCTCTGTTTTCTGCAGTAGCAACGTTAACTGCCCTAACAAATTTTTCACCAACGGTTGCTCCCATGGAGCCGCCCATAAAATTAAACTCAAACGCGCTTACAACAACCGGCTGATGCTTCAAGCTGCCTTTCATAACCACTAAAGCTTCTTTTTCTCCAGTCGATTTTTGCGCTTGACTAATGCGGTCTTTATATTTTTTAGAATCTTTAAATTTCAATCGATCAATTGGTTCTAAGTCAGCAGCAATTTCTTCTTGGTCATTTTCATCAAGAAATTGTGCTAGCCGATCACGGGCAGATAAGCGATGATGATGATTGCAGTTAGGACATACTGAAAAGTTTTTAACGAGTTCAGTACGATATAACACAGAATTACAACCTAGGCATTTGACCCACAACCCTTCGGGAACCCCTTTTTTTTGAGAAGCAGCAGTTCGAATCCTCGAAGGCAATAATTTTTTTAACCAACTCATAAATTAATGATCCATTAATCTTGATGGCACATAGTATAACCTGAAATTTTATTAAGAGCTTGTTTTATTAGCTGATTAAATTAAATTTAATTAAAATTTGTACATTTTGATATAACATTCGGCTTTTATTCACTTTTTTCTAGAGAAAATGACGTTGAGCTAAAGTTTTTTCTCTTTTTACCGATAACTCTCTCGGGTGCGATAAATTTACAAGATAATTTATCGATAATAAGGTAAATCCCAAATCTCAGGGATTTGAGTCGAGGAGAATTCAGTATGACTGAGGTGATAAATACCAACGTGATGTCACTCAATGCTCAACGCAATTTGAATGCTTCACAAAAAATGATGCAAACAGCGATCCAGCGGCTTTCTTCTGGTTTGAGAATTAATAGTGCAAAAGATGATGCTGCCGGGATGGCTATTTCTGAGGCTATGACAGCACAAATAAGAGGTATGGATCAAGCAATCCGTAATGCGAATGATGGTATCTCTTTATCCCAAACCGCTGAAGGCGCAATGCAAGAAACCACTAATATTTTACAACGGATGCGTGAACTTGCGTTACAATCTGCTAACTCAACCAACAACTCAGATGACCGTCAAGCAATTCAGCAAGAAATCACTCAGTTACAAGCCGAATTGGACAGAAACGCGCAAAACACACAATTTAATGGTCAGCGTGTTCTCGATGGCTCCTTCCAAAATGCCAGTTTCCAAGTCGGGGCAAACGCTAACCAGACCATCACCTTTTCAATTGGCAGCATTATGTCTTCAGCCATCGGCGGAATTGCCAGTCAAACTGGTACTGCTGTATCCGGTGCAGCTGCGACTGATATTACCATAAGCCTTGGTGGCGGTGCGCCCATATCCATCAACTCAAGTGCCGGTTTCGTCGGTCCTGATGCCAGCCAAGACGCAACTTCTGCCTACGCAAAAGCTGCGGCAATTAATGGCGCAGGTATCGCAGGACTACAAGTCACTGCGGTAACCGCTGGTACACAAACGGTAGGACCTATCGGTGGTACAGCCGGTGACACTTACAACCTAACAATTAACGGTGTCGCTGTATTTACCAATACTGACGTTTCAACAGCATTAAGCAATACCCAATTGCGTGATGGTATTAACAGTGTGAGCAGCCAAACTGGTGTTGTAGCTACCTTGAATGGTGGTGATATTACGTTAACTGCCAGTGATGGACGCAATATCTCTGTCACCGAAAGCGGTACTGGTTTTACAGCAGGTACCGATGGTTTGACAGTAACTGCTGGTCCATTTGCTGCTACTTTACGTGGGAATTTAACCATCAGCGCAATTAATTCTATCGCTATTGGTGGTACAGTTGCCACACTAGGCCTATCTGCCGCAATTGCTAAGGATACCTTAGGAGTCAACTCCATTGACGTTACGACCACAGCAGGTGCACAAGCAGCCCTTTTACGCATTGATTCAGCGCTTACTTCAGTGAATTCGAACCGCGCTGCAATGGGTGCTTTGCAAAACCGTTTCGACTTAACCATTGCAAACCTGCAAAACGTAGAAGAAAACCTTTCCGCAGCACGAAGCCGCATTCAAGATGCTGATTTCGCAGCTGAGACATCAAATTTAACAAAAGGACAAATTCTACAACAAGCAGGTACGGCAATGCTTGCACAAGCAAACAGCCTGCCTCAATCTGTGCTGAAGTTACTTGGATAATTGATGGATCTAACCATCATGCAGTTTAAACTGCATGATGGTTTTTATGCCTAGAATTCCTGGCATAAGGAGATTTATGATGAACGTTGATTTATCAAACATTAATGCCACGCTCTTAAGCTCGCCAAAGATCATGGATGAGAACAAAGCCGTTTCTAACCAAGCAGTCTCTGCAGATCCTGCAACTGATTCATCTGAAACTGGGCAAATATTTAACGAAGCCACTCAATTGCTGCAGACCATTACTACTAAATTATCGGGAGCAGTTATCCGGAAAATTTCTCCCAGCGAATATGCTCAGCTTATGATGGTGTTGGAACAGATAATCCGTAACTCAATCAATGATCGGGTTTAAATTTGGTATGCTTTTTGCTAGCAGACGATTTTAATTTAAAAATTTCAACAATAAGGAAATCAGTGTGCCTAGTATATCGTCTCCAGGAATTGGGTCAGGCCTTGACATTAAAGCCATTGTTGACGCGTTAGTAAAGGCAGAGATTAGTCCAACAAAAAATAGGCTTGATAGACAAGAAGCCAATTTGAGTACCCAGCTCTCTGCTTTGGGCCAAATTAAAAGTGCCTTAGCCAAATTGCAGACCTCAATAATGAAACTTACCGATATGACGCAGTTTCAGGCACTAACAGCGAATGTAAGCGATTCGACTTCACTTTCAGCAAGCATAACAAGCATCGACGCTACAACAGGAAATTACCAAATCCAAATTCAACAACTTGCTACCCAACAAAATCTTGCCTCAGCCCCTTTTTCAAGCTCTTCAGCGACGATAGGCAGTGGTAGCCTCACTATTGAATTTGGTACCTACAGCAACAATAACACGACTTTTACCGCAAACCCTGACCAACAATCACTAACAATTAATATTATCCCTGGGCAAGACAGCCTATTGGCCATCAAAGACGCTATCAATAGCAGCAGTTCAACCGTACAAGCTAGTATTGTGCAAGACAATTCCGGAGCCAGACTAACTTTAATGAGTACACAAACAGGGCAGGCCTCAGCTATGAAAATTTCGGTAATCGACAATGATGGCAACAACATCGATAATTTAGGGCTGTCAGCGCTGGCTTATGATCCTACATCAGGTGTTAATTCTCTTACCGAAACTATCGCAGCCAACGACAGTCAAGTATACATCAATGGACTTTTGCTTACTCAAAGTTCGAATCAATTAAATACCGCTATTGAAGGCGTATCTCTGAATCTTTTAAAAGCCCAACCTGGAGTTACGATTAATTTAGCAGTAGCTACTAATAAGGATCAAACTACCGCAATGGTTAATGATTTTATTAAGCAATACAATGATGCCATGACCACGCTTAATTCCTTGACCAGTTATAATAAAGAAACAAAGAAAAGTAGTCCTTTGCAAAGTGATTCAGATATTCGTGCACTCAAATTTAATTTATCTAATTTAGTTAGCCAACCAATTAGTCCTCTTGACAGTCCAGTAAATAGTCTTGCTGATCTCGGTATAAAAACCGACAATAAAGGCTTGCTAACCCTAGACAATGACGTCTATAACACGGTATTAGCAAGTAACCCTGAAGCGATAGCCACTCTCTTTGCAAAATCGGCTAGTGCGACGGATCCAAGTGTTCGTATCAAGTCAGTTGGAATAGATGTTCCAGCAGGACTTTATGATTTAGTATTAACCACTTTCACACCTGGAAGTTCTTTAGCAGGTACCATAGGAGGGGTGAATGCGGTTTCATCCGATGGAATTACTTTAGAAGGTACAGGACAGTTTGGCGAGCTTGAACTTGAAATTTTAGCAGGTAGCACAGGAAATCGCGGGTACATTCGTGTAACAGACGGCTTAGCCGTCCTCTTCAATGATCTCTTATCGAGTTATCTCGGTGATTCAGGTGATCTTGCGACAAGGACTGAGCAAATTAACGACGGTTTAGAAGACATTGATGGGCAACGGGATCAGCTCGCGCTAAGGGCCGAGTCTCTTACGAATCGATATACAAAACAATTCACAGCTTTAGATACCCTTCTTGCCCAGATGCAAAGCACGAGTGAGTTTTTATCACGACAATTAGCTAACTTGCCACAATTTAATCAGAAGAGGAACTAATTATGAAAAATCCTTACTTACAAGCTTGCGAGCACTATAAATCAATTGAATTACAGACACGTATTGAATCAGCCACTCCTCATGAACTGATCCATTTATTGCTCCAAGGTGCACGTTCACATATTGCGACAGCTCAAGGCAATATCCAACGCAACGAAATTAGCGAAAAAGGCATGCACATTAGTAAAGCAATCAGTATTGTTGAAGGCTTAAAAACAAGCCTCGACCATGAAAAAGGCGGCGAAATCGCAGCTAATTTAGATAAGTTGTACGACTATATCCAACAAATTTTATTAAAGGCGAATCTTCATAACGACATTGAATTGTTAATACAAGCTAATCAACTACTTACCGACATCCACGAAGCTTGGCTGGCAATCAAAGTGGAGAATACATAACGAAATTTTTTACTTTTATTACTAACTAGTCAATCGCATGACAGAATTAAAATTATCTTGATCTTCTCTTCCTATTCAAGGCATTAAAGCAACAAAAATGCCAACTAAATCTATTTTTCTATCTCTTTGAAAATTTGAAAAATAATTTAATTTTTCCCATTATTTATTTTACAAATAAAAATATCGGACTACACTTTATTCTTGTAAACAATACGTTTTATATTTGTTTACGTCATACCGCATATAATTTATGGAGAAATTAAAAATGAATAGGGAAATGTTAAGCGGAAAATGGGATGAAGTACGCGGAATGCTAAAGAAACAATGGGGGAAACTCACTGATAATGATTTAGAAGAAATCCGCGGCGACAATTTAAAGCTGTTTGGTAAACTCAAGCAACATTACGGGTTAACCAAAGAACAAATTGAAAAAGAACTTGAACGAATGAAACGCCACTAAAAATCAATGTTTTTCTCATTTCATTTACCCGTATTATTGATTAGTACGGGTAAATGAAAATAGCCTGCCTTACAATATAATTAAGATTTTTTATTTTGATAAAGTTTTTTTTTTAAATGCCGTTAACAAAAATAGAATGTCGCTAAATCGAGGGCATCATGAAGCGGTCGCTTAAGGCTATACCATTACTGATTATGGTCTTCTTTGCCTCAGCATCTTGGTCTTATGTCAGGTATGGAGAAACCTTGTGCAATGATCCTGACTACTACTGCATTACGATCAAAAATGGCCAAACATGGAGTAATTTATTTTCTGACAGTGAAACAAGAGATATCGTAAGACGAGTCAACCGCATGAATGTGAAATTGCGAGCCGGAATGATTATTGCTGTGCCGAAAAATTTAGATCGCATCACCATCTATGACGTATCCCCCTTTCCACGCTATATTGAATCAGACGGTGAGAAAACCATTTATATTAGCCAAGAAAAATTAGCTTGGGGCGCTTATGATGAAGATGGGGAGTTACTCTGGTGGGGCCCCATTTCATCAGGTTCAGATTCCTGCAAAGGAGTAATCGGCGGCTGCACCACACCAACAGGCTCTTACCGCATAATCCGCAAACAGGATATTGATTGCATTTCTACAGCTTTCCCTCGACGGGCAGATGGTAATAATGGCGGGGCTGAAATGCCCTTTTGTATGCATTTTTTCCGCGGTTATGCTCTGCATGGCAGTGAAGATGTCCCAGGTTATCGTGCAAGTCATGGATGCATTAGGATGTTCACTGAAGATGCAAGATGGTTAAATGAGGAGTTTGTAGATTTGCCTGGTGGCGGGCAAAAAGGTACACGGGTCATTATTGATGCAGCACATACCAATTATGCTGGCGAGTAAGATTTTTTACTGCCCTGATGAGCGATTTACACTTCCGAAAATCAACATCTAACCACTGAGGTAACCCTAAGCAGGAAACGATAGAGAGAATTCGGGGTTGCAGCTCCCCCACCTCTAGGCCTAGTGCCTCACAACATGATACCAGGCAATTATCGGGCAATAGTAATAAGAGGCGAACCCATCATGCCAAGCCTACTGCAAAAAAGAAAATGTACCCTTCACACCATTATGTGCTAATTTGTTTCGCAAATGATCACTCACCCTTTTATTTTCAAAAGGACCCACTTTGACGATATAGCGTTGCCTGTATTTTTCGATAGTAACCGGGGAAGGAGTCAATTTTGCTAGTTTCTTTTTTAATAAATTAGCTAATTGCTGGGAATTAAACGCACCTGCCTGGATATAGTAACGAGCTGCATGGTTTCCTGTGGAGAGCGCCTCAATTTCGACTGGAGCAGTCCCTTTAGGAAATATGCCTAATTTGGCTGCTGCTGCGTAGGATAAATCAATCACCCTATCACTATGAAAAGGTCCGCGATCATTAACCTTTACAATTGCTTCCCGACCATTGCTTAAATTTCTTACCCTTACATAAGTCGGTAAAGGTAAGGTTTTATGGGCAGCGGTCATTGCATACATATCATACATATCACCGCTGGAAGTTCGCTTACTGTGAAATTTAGTTCCATACCAAGAAGCGATGCCACGCATTTTATAACCACCTGGATTTTGCATAACCTTATAGGTTCGGCCAGCGATAGCATAAGAATCAGGATTCCCATAGCGGCTGAAAGGTTCTTTTTTGGGCTTAATTTCTTTAAAAAAACGGGGGATAGGACCGGTTGGAGCACCGTCTTTTTGCGTTGTCATATAAGTCTTTTTTGCCCCATGAGGGGTTGTTTTATAGGTATTAGGCTTAGAAACAAATTTTTTTGTAGAGCTGTTAGTATACTGCTGTTGGGCACAACCGATGAGTAAAGAGAAGAAAAACAAAATATAAAAAAACCGCATTGTATCACTCTGACTAATTTTTCTTTCTAATATATACAAAGCTACTCCTCATGAAAATACTTTCATCGCCCCCAAAAGAACAAAATAAATTCGATTGATATTTTTTTAGCCAAATCTACCTTGTAGAGTACACCCTAATTATTTGTAACTCTAGGGTCTGTTGACATTCTATGAGAAAAACAGATTAAGGGATAGTCACGAAAAAAAACAATGCCCTCATTGTTACATTTAATACCCTGAATTAAAAATTTAAAGAGATGGTGCTGCGAACCACGAGGTTCTTCGCGCAAAAAGACGCGCTGTGGGCGACGTAAATGGGGAGTTACAATTATCTGAAAAAAATTAGCGTAATGGCATTTGGTTGCAGGATTGAGGCTGTGGTAAGATGGGGCATTTTTGTAATAATGAGTATAGAAACCATGAAGTTATCATCTCCTAGTAGACTATTTTTAATCACAATTTTAGTCTTTAAATCCACTGTTTTTTTTGCCTCAGCTGGGATTTTGCCTTCTGCTAACCTTTCAGGCAGCGTCCCCACATCTACTCCTGTTTCAAACAAACCGCTTATTACCCCTTCACCTCCAGTTCTAAATGCAAAATCTTATATCCTCATTGACGTTAACAGTGGAAAGATTATTGCGGAAAAAAACAGCGATGAGAAACTCCCCCCCGCAAGCCTAACGAAGATGATGACTCTCTACGTGATATCTAATGCTTTAAATAATGGGCAAATTCACCTGACTGATAATGTTCATATCAGCCGTGAAGCTTGGAAGACAGGTGGATCGCGGATGTTTGTAAAAGAAGGTCAACAAGTACCTATCGAGGACTTACTCAAAGGAATCATTGTTGATTCCGGAAATGACGCCTGTGTCGCAATGGCTGAGCATTTGGGAGGTAGTGAACCGGGGTTTGCAGAAATCATGAATCAACAAGCACAAGCACTGGGAATGGTAAATAGCCATTTTACCGACAGTACCGGTTTACCTGATAGCAATCTATATACAACCGCCAAAGATCTCGCTATTTTAGGACGTGCCCTAATCAATAATTTCCCTCAATATTACCATTGGTATAAACAAAAATGGTTTACCTATAATGGAATACGTCAACCAAACCGAAACCGCTTACTATGGCGTGATAGCCAGGTTGACGGCATAAAAACTGGACACACAAACGAGGCTGGTTATTGTTTAGTCTCTTCGGCTAAACGCGATAATATGCGGTTATTGGCGGTTGTAATGGGGTCACCAAGCGAAGCATCACGGGCTGATGATAGCGAGCGCTTACTTAATTACGGCTTTCGCTTCTTTGAGACTCACCAGCTTTATAAGTCAGGACAGACAATTTCTGAAATGCCTATCTATAAAGGACAAAAAGACAAATTGCCGATAGGTGTGCGTGAAAATCAATATGTGACCATTCCAAACGGTCAGTATCAACGGCTTAGCATCAACACTAATGTCCCTAAAATTTTACAAGCGCCTATTGCCAAAGGTGACAAGGTTGGAGAACTCGTTATCAAGTTTGATAACAATATCATAGGAAATTACCCTATCTATGCGCTTGATGATGTCCCACAAGGCGGGATTTTCACTCGCATGAAAGACGCCATTCGCTTAACATTTCGTAGCTGGTTTGGCTCTTGATAGGCAGTGAAATGACTGGAATCGTCTATTTAAACGGAAACTACTGTAATGCCTCTGATGCAAAAATTTCCATTTTTGATCGGGGCTTCCTGTTTGCTGATTCTGTTTATGAAGTGATTCCAGTCTACAATGGGCATCCTTTTTATTTCTCCAAGCACCTTGAACGATTAACATACAGCTTAAAAAATGCCAGAATCATCCCTCCAAATCTCGATTGGCAATCCCTTTTGAATACACTCATTGCAAAAAATGGGGGCGGTGATATGCAAGTTTATTTGCAAATCACTCGCGGCAATGAGGGAATACGTAAACATGATATCCCTTCTCAGATTGAACCAACCGTCATTGCTTTTACAATACATACGCCCTATCCGACCCTAGAAGAAAAAAAACGCGGATTGCATGCTAAACTTATTGAAGACATTCGCTGGTTACGGTGTGATATAAAAACAACGGCATTGTTAGGTAATATCTTACTAAATGATGATGCAGTTTCTAGCGGCGCTGACACAGCAATATTGGCGCGTGATGGTTTTTTGACAGAGGGCGGTGCAGCAAACCTTTTTTTAGTAGATGTAAATGGTGTCATCCGTACTCCGCCTCTAAATCATCTTTGCTTGTCTGGAATCACACGTCAGATTGCTATTGAATTAATCAATCAATTATCCTGGCCGCTACGGGAAGAAAAGATTCCTGCATCAGCGATTTTTAAGGCACAGGAGGTTTGGATAACCAGTACAACAAAAGAAATCTTCCCCATAACCCGGATCAACGATACATCCATTGGGAATGGTTATGGCGGCGCCTACTGGAGCCAGATAAATACACGGTATCAACAACTTATTAAAGCGCAATATGACTGATAAAAAATCATTAATACAATTCCCTTGCCATTTTCCTATCAAAATAATCGGTAAAAATACTGACTTATTTGCTACTGAGATTAAAGAAATCACTCAGAAACATTTTCCCGATACACTTGAGGAAACCATCGTTTGCCAAGAGAGTCAGCAAGGGAACTATCTGTCAATTACAGTTGTCGTCTATGTCCATGACCAACAATCACTTGATGCACTTTATTTGGAATTAACCAAGCATCCTGATATAAAGATGGTGTTATGATGATTCATATACGTAATCTAGGCAGTCAACCTTATCTCGATATTTGGGAGCAAATGAAGAATTTTACCTCCAAAAGAGATGCGAATACCGTTGATGAGCTATGGTTACTGGAGCATCCTCCCGTTTATACTCAAGGGCAAGCAGGAAAACCTGAGCATGTTTTTAACCCTAATTCTATTCCAGTGATTCAATCAGACAGGGGTGGGCAAGTGACCTATCATGGACCAGGCCAATTAGTGGCTTATGTTTTGATGGATATTCGAAGAAGACATTTAGGGATAAGGACTTTAGTCGGCTACCTGGAACAAATATTGATAGCTGTCTTAGAAAATTATCAGATCAAAGCTTCAACTCGCTGTGGCGCACCAGGAGTTTATGTTGATGATAAAAAAATTGCTTCTATTGGTTTGCGAGTTAAAAACGGCTGCACCTACCATGGGATTGCTCTAAATGTTGCTATGGATTTGGGCCCTTTTTCCGGTATCAATCCTTGTGGTTTTGCTAGACTTGAGATGACGCAGATAAGCGATTATGTTGCTTCGGTGGATATCATCGATGTCGCTGCATTGTTTACTGATGCCTTTCTTTCTTGTTTTGATCGTTAAGCTATGCATTTATTTACCGACTATATTCAACCCCTCACCATTTGGCTGCACAATCATCCACAATGGGCCTTATTGATTACATTCGTTGTTGCGCTTTCTGAATCTTTAGCAATTGTTGGCAGTATTATTCCTGGTTCTGTAACGATGACCGCGATTGGTATACTTGCAGGATCTGGTGTCATGCGTATTGATTCAACCCTCATCGCTGCTGCTTTAGGTGCAATTGCAGGTGATGGTGCCAGCTATCTTCTGGGTTATTACTTCAGTGAGCGTCTTACAAGTATTTGGCCATTTAGCCGTTATCCCAATTGGCTATCATATGGCAAAGAATATTTTGCGCGTCACGGCGGAAAAAGCGTGGTTATTGGCCGTTTCGTGGGGCCATTACGGTCAATTATTCCTGTTATTGCTGGCATGATGCATATGAACCGCTGGCGTTTTTTCATTGCTAATTTTATTTCTGCAATAGGCTGGTCAATCCTCTATGTTCTTCCAGGAGTGTTAATTGGTACAGCCAGCAGTGAATTATCTCCTGAAAGCGCTACTCGCTTATTCATGCTGATCTTAATTTTACTTGCTGGTATTTGGTTGCTAAGCGTAGGATTAAAATGGTTATTCATTCGCATTAATAACATATTACGTGTTAATTTACATCGCTTTTGGTCATGGGCTGCCAATAGTCATTCTTTAGGTAATCTAACCCGTTTTTTAACTCCTAAAGATGAAACGGATCATTACCCTACCGCTGCTTTATCCTTATTATTCCTTTTAGTTACCCTATCATTTTTCTTACTTACAGTATTCGTACTCCAAGGCAGCTCAATCACAGCAGCAAATCAGCCAATACAATTTCTTTTACAAACTTTGCGCACCCAACCTTTCGATGTTCTTTTTACGATAATAGCGCAAATTGGGAACCCTATTACATTAGCCACCTTATTGTTATCTTTTATCGTCTTGGCGCTCTATTATTACGACTTCCGTACTTTATTTTATTGGTTAAGTTTAAGCATCTGGTGTACAGCTGTTTTAGCTTTTGTTCATATATTAGGCTCTGCAAACTTCTCCGACACCGACAATACAAGTATCTACCCTGTTACAAATCTTAGTTTTGCCACAACATTGTTCGTCACTTTTATTCTCTATGTTAATGGCTATTGGCAAACACGTTATAGACATCTACTGACTGTTATTTTAACGTCTAGCCTCATCCTTATTGGTTTCACCTCCCTTTATTTTGGGGAATATTTGTTTACTGATTGCCTAGGCGCCTATCTAGTTGGATTAAGCATTTGCCTAGGACACTGGCTATTTTACCGACGTCATAAACCCCAAATCGCCAATTACCCGAGCCTACCCCTAATTATTTTCTTTTTACTCTTTTTAGCCACCCTTCTTTCCAGTTTATTTAATTTCAACAGTTGGATGCGCAATCATCAGCCTTACTTTGCCCAATACGTCCTAACTGATGAGCTCTGGTGGAATCAAACCAAACCACTTCTACCTATTTATCGCACGAATCGAATTGGTCGCCGCATCAGTTTATTTAATATTCAATTTGCAGGTTCGATTGACGATTTTGAACAAGCCTTAACTTCTTATGGTTGGCAAAAGCAAAATGATTCCTTTTTTAATTCGATCATTACCCGAGTCAGTGGGCAATCTTCACCTGAGCTCACTCTCATGGCGCAACTTTATCTGAACAGAAAACCTGTGCTTGTAATGACTTTTGAACCAACAGATGGAAATCCTGTTCAAGTTTTACGTATTTGGCGTTCAAATTACCATCTTCAACATTTTCGTCAGCCCATTTGGATTGGTTCGGTACAAGCCCGTGCGCTGTCAAAAAAGAACCCAATAACAAACACAATTGCCAATACAAATCGAACTAAATCGATAACCTATGTGAGTTCAGCCTTACTCTCCTTTGAATTACGTACAGTTGCTTTTCCCGCTCGAGTTTCTAAACAAACCTTACCGGTAGAGGTTGAACCTATTTTACTTTTAGTAAGACAGCCTCCCAATGGCGATTCAGGTTTTATATTACCAGACTAAGCGAGACATATTTGTTTCTCTGAGTTACACTAGTTTGTAATCATGCTTATTGAAGGGATTAACTAATGCTCAATTTATTGGAAGCAATACATATTTTGTTCCCTATTTTAGGAATTATAATCCTAGCTTTGGGCATAAAGCTGCATCGAAAAAATTACATTGTTGTCGCACTTTGGTTAAGCCTTATTGCGCTTATTCTGCATTATAGAGCCTCTGGTGGAGAAATATTAGGCAGTTATTTTAATTATTCTCATGCAGCGATTTATTCCTTAAATTTAGTTGTCCTCATCTCTGCAATCATTTGTTTGCTAATCGCTTCGATGGAAGAGATAAAAAGTAAAATTTTACGTTATAGCGCGGGCTTTCTTTCAGCTGGACTTATAACGGGCGGAGTCTTATTAATTGCCAATTTATGGATAAATGCTTTTTTCGTTGAAGATAGACTTACGGGAACCCCAATCCTCCAGGTAGCTACTTTCAGTAAACAGCCTTATTGCAGCTACCGGTATGTCTTTTATAAAATAGGCTCAGACAGTGTTGTCCGTTTCATGTGCCCTAACCACTATGGCTTATTACCTTCGGTAGGTCCACTAAGCACAGCCCCTAGCTTTGTCATAAAACAATTACCTCCGCAATTGCAAGTTAAATTTCAGAAAGAACCAGAATCAATATAAACAAGTGCAGCTGAATGAACTTCTTCAAGCATAATCTGATATTCTTCTGGTTTCTAATCGCTCGTTTTATGGGGCTAACTGACGGATAATTCAATAAAAATTGACAACCTTTTGTGGTTTTTTTATTGTAAGAAGGAGGTTCGGCTTTATTTTGATGATAATTTGTCCTATTGGTTATTATTTGCTAACATACAGGAAATTTTTTTGCCAAAATGATTATGCGTAGTTTGCTTATAACCATATTGATAGCCCTTTTAAACCCATCTTTTGGTATGGCTCCTAAATTAAATTGGGACGAAGCAGTCGATAAAGCAATAATCAAATATGGTTTACGTACAGAACCCGAATTAAGGCGCTTTTTTGCCAATGCGCATGTGGCATACCCACCTAAAGAAGTTGCTCTTTTAGCTTTTAAAAAGGAAAGAAAAATTGAGTTGTGGGCTAAAAGCGAAAACCAATCTTGGCATTATATCCACAAATACCCTCTCACCGCTTTTAGCGGTCGCTTAGGCCCCAAATTAAAAGAAAGAGATGGCCAAATTCCAGAAGGGATATATCGGTTAACCACGTTTAATCCTTTTAGCAGTTGGCATTTGTCGATGATGATTAACTATCCAAATAGTTATGATCGCATGCAAGCAAGCAAAGATGGCCGTAGAAGACTTGGTAATAATATTTTCCTTCACGGCAAATCAGTATCCGTGGGCTGCTTAGCAGTCGGAGATCGAGCAATTGATCAACTCTTCCTGCTCGCCCGCCGAGTCGGTCTTAGCCACATCAAAGTCATTATTGCCCCCAATGACTTGCGCAAAAGCAAACCTGCAACATCAAATTTTGCTCAACCTCGATGGTTACCAGATTTATATAAACAAATCACAGTTGCTTTAAGCCCCTTCTCCCACAGCCGGTTTAGTTGAATAAGCCCTGTACAAGATAAATAGGTCTGCACGAAGATCAAACCTATTTACCAACAGCGTCATCAAAAACCCCAATCAAGCATTTAATGTGCATCCCATCTTAAGCATGGGAGGGTAGTCTTTAAATAAATCCTCATCCTCAAGTCCTGTTTCCTTAATCCCTTTATCGAATGGTATACGCATATCTACTCCTGTTGTCCAAGCATGATGAGTATAACTTGTATACTTACCTATGCCACGATTTGAACTAGGGGGTATCTCTTTTGAAGTACGAACGCCAGCTTCATCGAGAGCAGTCTCAATTTCTTGGATGATTTCGATCCATTTCTCCCCATTAAACTCAGGATTTGCTCCACAGTAAATAACCATTTCCCTACCGAGCATATGAGGAAATGTTTTCATTGATGCCCTGGCTTGTGCTTGGCTCATTACTTTGAAACAGGCTAAATTATTTTTTTGCGCAAGCTCTGCTATAATTTCAAAGGCTTTAGGGATGTCTTCTTCGAATATCGCTAAATTTAATTTCCAATTATCTTCAAAATTTCCGACATCAGGATGAAGCCGGTTATATTGTATCCAAGAAGTTATGTCTTTTCCAAAACCAGACTTACTTGTAGAAGAACGTATCAGTTCTATATTCAAGCTATCACTCTGAAAATGTTGCTCGGAGGATGTATAAAAACTATTTATTATGTTACTTAAGCTTTGTTTTGAAGTCGTCTTTTTATGAGATGATTCGCTGAAAAAACCTAAAGTGTTGGATGCAAATTGCAATGTTCTTGAATCCTCTTCTTCACTTTGTTTTCCGGCAACATCATCTACTTGATTTGGCTCTACAAAAGCATCTATTTGTCCTTGAGCTTCTAAAACACCTTGATTGATTTGTGTTGGGCCATCATGTACTGGCTTAACCGCTTGTTTACTAAAATAAGGTATCCAACATAGAATGAGAGAGGGTAGATTACCAAAAAAGGAAATCCAGCCAGACTCACCGACAGTATCTGATTGCTCGACCGAGTCAACTTCATCACCAGTTAATTTATCCCCATCACTTCTAAAGTATGGTAACCAACTAATAATGGACAATGGTAAAATGCTAAAAAAAGAAATCCAGCTTAGTTCACTTATAGTAACAGCTTGCTTGATTGGTCTTAGCTCACCATTAACCATCCTATCAATATCACTTCTGATTGACACCATCGCACCGCTAGAATCATTATGACTTATATCTATTAGACTTGTAAAAGTGGGTATCCCTCCCCTATTACGTATTTCAACAAATTTCTGTAATTTAGAATTAAAATCACTGTCTTCTCTATCATAAGGTTCATTTTTTATTAATTTTACGTAGACAGATTTTAAGACGTTAATATCTGCTATCTGCTGAGCAGTATATCCCTCACTTGCAGACTCATATATTCCATTTAAATAGGGAGAAGTGATGCAGTAAAATGCAGTTTCTAATAACGACAGTTTTACCAATAAATTATCAGAATCACTCACAAGTTTAAGAATATTTCTTTCATTCATTGGTAAGGCCTTTTTATTGCCTAAGAAAGGAAATAAAATACGTTTTACAATTAAATCGCTGGTGCAAATTTGATTGAATCCCCTTTTCCTCTCAGAAAGCAATGCCAAATAAGCCTTCTTTAATTCTCCGAAAGCGTGAGTACGTTCATCAAAGGGTAGTGAATCAACTGCGCGTATCGTTTCATTTATAAATCCCACTAAACCATAAAGTTTAATACGACTTTTTCCATTGATATCCCGGTAATCCTCCCTAACTTTCCTTAAAGTCATAACAATATTTTCTTTCGTAAAATTCTCTGTCCCAATTAACTCAAGCAATGGATTAGTTGGGTCAACCACGAACCTTCCAAAAACACTTTCATGTAGCTCTGTATCTATAAATAACAATTCTTCTTTTGTGAAATTTTCCGCCATTTCAGTATGAAAGCTCTTAATAGATGCGTCTAACTGAATACTGGAAAATTCAGAATTTTGTGTATCAAACTTTCTAAAAAATGATGACATTGAATATAAATAATTTATCAATCTGCCTTCACCTACTTTTAGTTCACTTAATAAACTAATACATTTATTCCGCAAAAAAAACATGGCATGTATTTGCTCATTAGACAAATCTGCTATATTTTTTTTGCCAAATTTCTCTATAAAACCTGTTAGTAATTCTAACTTACGTTCCGCATCAAAAATTGAAATACCAGTTTCAGGATCTCGATAATCGTCTTCAAGTTTGCTGAATAGCTCATCGATTTTTCCTGCTGTGAGTTCACTTGGATTAATTTCGTATAAGCTAATGAAAGGGTTATGGATATCGAGTGCCTTAGGTAGATAGAATTTTTTGATATCACGATAAATAGCTATTCTTTGGCCTTGGCTAAATACCTCATTAAAAACAGCAGACAAAGGTTGAACTTCCGATGGCACTGGACGTTCCTTAAGAATGCTATCCAATTCATTGTGAAATATCGGATCACCGTATGAACCGATGACTTTCTTAGCTTCTTCAAAATCTTTCTTTGCTAAAAGTCGTAGGTATTCATTTCTTAATAATATGAGAATATTAACTTCATGCTCTGAAAAATCTACAAGGTCTGAGGATCTCAGTGCCCAACCGAAACCACGCCGAATCGTCATTGCTAAAAATAAATTTTTAATATAGCTAATTTTTTCATCTAAATTGAGGTGATCATTTTCTGTAATTTCTTTATTAAAATCTGGGGTTACAACTTTATCTATTAGGCCTAATAAAGGCATTTTTTCCAAAAATTTTGCATACGCATCTTGTTTAACGGAGTCTTTAGATTTTTCGACATGGCTTGCGATACGTTCACGGCGACGGTTAATGTATTTTGTTGTTTGAGGATTTCTGGGATCAAATTGGTATTTTTCCTTAAGGATTTCAATAAATTTAGCGGGATCAAGATCAAAGCCAGGAGCTTGTTTTAATAACTCCTCCATTTCAGTATGAGACTGACCCATAGAAATTATTTTCGTCGGCATATCACTTAATTTTATCCATTTGATCTTGTCCACGACTTCAAACTTAAATTTTCTGTTTGTATTCGACAGCATACCTCCATGAGGCATAGTTAGTTCTCGTCCTCTTAAGGCTATAACTTCAGTGTCTTCTTCATAGGTTTCTGGTAAATAAGAAAATACATGGTCATATTTACTCAGTTCACTTAAAACCGCTAAAGTATAAGTTGCGCAGTTATAACCATCCTTCTGCAGAAAGGAATTACAACTTCTAATTTCAAAATTTTCACCTAACTGGGAAAGGGAATTATGGAGTAATTGAAGGGCATGCAAGTGCTTTGCATCAGTCACGGTTTCAAAACTAAAAATAAGTAATTTTCCTTCGGGTGTTCTTTCTATATCAAAGCCGAATGCATGAGCCTCACCAAAATGGTAGTAAAGGAGCTGTTTACGCTCATTTGGCTTTAGCCCAACAATAGCTTTGACAAGCTTTCTATGGGCAAACTCAGTTGCATAATCTGGAGCACCGATAGCTTTTATATTTGCATGGCGAGATAATTCTTTATTTCGACGAGTTTTTGCATTCAAAAGGGGTTGAATCGAATCTTCTCTTAGAGCGTTTTCAGAAGAACGAATTTGAGAGTGTAAATTCGAAATTTCTTGAGACAATGCAACATAGTCACTGTTGCTAAAATCTTCATTTTTGAATTTGACTAGACTTTTTTTCGCTTCCTGTTCTCGAGAAAAGGCAGAAATGATTTCATTCACTGCAGCTATAAGATCAGGCTCAGGATCTTCAATATTAATTTCAGTAAAGTTATTTGTAATTTTATCAAATTTATATTTTATAAATGAATGAAACTGTAGCCAGTAAGCAAGTTTTTCAGCATCTTTATTTAATAAAATTATTTCTAATTCATTAAGATTTTCTGTTCCTAAGTTACTAGAATCTCCACCTGCCACACACTGAAGGATAAGGTTAGCAAGATCAAAAGTAGATAATTGAGTCATCTTCAACCCCCAAACAAGTCTATAGGAAGTCGCTTTCAAATCCAGAATTTAAAATGCGTTCTATTGTGTTGCTAAAGTTCTAAAAACGAACAAATTGAACTTAGTTAATATACAGGCAATATAATAAACTTTTTGACTTCTTTTTATACAGAGAAACTTTATCTAAGGGGAATTCCTAAAAGGAATTGATTGAGATGTCAAAAAATATGGCAAGAACGAATCGTAAGCCACACATCCTTCCAATAACTGGGATAAAAGAATTTGATTCTTAAAAAAGACAGTACAAAAAATAGTACTCAGTGAAAATAGCGCTTATAAAATTGAGTATTATTCAAGGAGTATAAGCGCATATAACTAATTTTATCTAAATGTCATAAATAAGTTGAAACAATCGTTGCGCAAGCCCCTAAATATTGGTTTTCGCCCTAACTTAAAAGTAGCTCAAAGGAAAGAGTTATTCGTGCTCGGGTGAAACAACAAAGATTCCAGGCGCATTTCGCAGGTACTCGTTATAATCCATGCCATAACCAAAAATATAATGGTCATCCACTTGCAAACCTACAAAATCGGCGTTTTTTAATCCATTAGGTACGCGTTTATGATGCTTATCGACCAAGACAGCACTGTAAACTTCACGAGCACCCATGGCTTTTATTTCGTTAATGATTGCAGCTAAGGTGACACCCCCATCTAAAATATCATCAATCACTAAAACGGTTCTGTTTGCTAGTTCAAGGCTGGGCTTGACCTTCCAGATTAATTCCCCTCCTTTAATCTCGCCGCGGTAACGAGTGGCGTGGACATAATCAACCTCTAATGGAAAATCCAAACGCGGAAGAAGGTTTCCCATCGGAACCAATCCACCAATCATAACGCAAAGCAACACTGGATTTTTATCATGAAGCGCTGCATGAATGTTAATCGCCATTCTATCTAAAGCTGCCTCAACTTCTTTTGTTGTGTATAAGCAGCTTGATTTTTCATATACCTCTTTAATCTTAGTTGGAATAGACATCAGACATCCTAAGTGAATTAGTTAAATCAATCATTGCGTTTACTGGGAACCGGAAATACAGTGACCTTACTATCATCCTTTGATCTATCTCGAACCTTAGCCACTCCTTGCTTATCTACTTCATCGATACGGAAAACAGAATGCATAGGGATATAAGTGCGTTTGATACTATTAAACTCGACTTTTAAACGTTCTTCCGAGGGGTCAACAACCAAAGAGCTATTTTCGCCAAAAACAAAATTCTCTACCTCGAGAAAACCAAAAATCTCACTTTCACATACCTTACGAGCATAAATTTCATAAACTGCTTCCTGGTTTGCGAAAGTAATACGATATAGCGATTCTTTTGCCATAAACATATAATCCAAAAATAAAACAACGGCTATTATACTGAAGATAGTCCAAAATGCTATTTTTAGACGAAACCCTAAGTATTTTAAACTATGTTGAAAGTATACACTAAACTTAATAAGTCTCCTCAAACTCCGTTTTGTGTACTTTCGGTTTAAATTGGCAAGCTGGCAACAACCCCCTCTTCCGTTCCCATAACTGCTCTTCAACCTCGCTATGAAGCAAATCGGTATGGGCTGCTTGATATTTTTGCACTACAAGGCAATAAAATCCGGCTGGGCAAGGCGAAATCATTTTCCCTAATTCATTAAAAATCTCTAACTTACGTAACCATTCTTTGGTTGAAACGGGGGGGATATAGTAGAAAGAAGAGATATTACATAAAACATAGCCACGATGCAGCATTGCCCGTTTTACTGAGAGAACTGATGTGGGCTTTCCAGCTAAATGGCCAAAAATGGAGTATCGTTTTAATCTTACAAATAATCCCCATAAACTTAAGGGGTTTATACCAAAAAAAATGGCATAACCCATTGGTTTTAAGACTCGATCAATTTCATCAATTGGATTTTTCTGATGACTAAAGGCTTCCATAACCAGCGGGGCAATTACACAATCAATGCTGTTTCTATCGAGGGGGAGTTGAGTAAAAGAAGACCTAAATGTACTAGATGGGTCAATTAAAGGTGAAGTATTCCATTTATGGCAATAATGAAGTTTTTGTAGCCAAGGATTTTTACCGTAATTGCCGAGCTGGAGTAAAGTTTCGCCATGAAGTATTTCTCCCAGATGCGCCAATTCTGATTCAAAAAAATCACTTATATCGAGCCCCTGAGCTGAGCTAAACCATTGCTCCAAGGCACGAAACCGAGCTTTTTGGCCATCAAAAGACAAAGTACACGTCCCGTATCTTAACTTAATCTTTTTTGTACCATAGTCTAGGGTCTGTTGACAATTGAAGTCACGATTTTCTCCACGGCGATTTTCCCAAGCCGATAAATTTATCGTGCACTCTAATCTTTTTTTCTTTATAGTTAGCTCAGGAAATACAGTCTAATTATGGAAATGACAACAATAACAAACCATCGCTTACAAGGAATTGCTCAATTACTTACAGCAAATAATCTTATTTCTAAAAGCAAAATTTTCGAATATCAAACCCTTGCTCTCGCTAACCAACAAACTCTCCTACAGTATTTAGCCACAAACGATTTGATTGAACCCCCGGTTATTGCACAAATCATGGCTAATTATTTTGATTTACCTTTTATGGATCTTGATAATATTGACTTCGACTCCATTCCTATACACCTAATCAGTGGACAATTAACACGCCGTCATGCTGTTTTACCCATTATCATTCGCGCGGAGAATTTGATTTTAGCGACAGATGATCCAAGTCAGCAGTCTGTTTTCAAAGAAATTCACTTTCAAACTGGCTTACCCACTAAAGTTGTTGTTGTTGAAACAGATAAGCTTCGGAAACTCATTGACAGGGTGATGAATAAAAAAGAAAACCAACACTTACTCGATTATTTAGATAATTCAGTTCAATTGGAAAACATCACTCCTGTGAACACAGATTTTGCTTTCACAACACACAATAACGAGGCTCCCGTTGTCAACTTCGTTAATCAAATCTTGATTTCGGCAATCAATAACGGCGCATCAGATGTTCATTTTGAACCTTATGAACAAGCATATCGTATTCGTTATCGTCAAGACGGATTATTAACCGAAGTAACCGACCCGCCTAGACATTTATCAAACCAAATAAGCACTCGCATTAAGGTGCTGGCAAATCTAGACATCTCCGAGCGTCGTATGCCCCAAGATGGCCAATTTCAAATTAAGCTATCTTCTCACCATACAGTTGATTGCAGAGTAAGCACTTGTCCTACTATTTATGGTGAAAAACTAGTAGTACGTATTCTTGACGCCGATTTAAGCTATTTTCATATTGATTCACTAGGATTAAATCACTTACAGAAAGAACATTTCCTTGCTGCTTTGAGGAAACCACAAGGGTTGATTTTAGCTACAGGCCCAACAGGTAGTGGTAAAACCTTATCGCTTTATACCGCTCTCAACCTCATGAACAGTATTGAACGAAATATCTCCACTATCGAAGATCCGGTTGAAATTAAAATACCAGGTATCAACCAGGTTAATATTAACCCTAAATCGGGTTTAACTTTCTCGACTGCCTTACGTTCATTTCTGCGGCAAGATCCTGATATCATCATGATTGGCGAGATTCGGGATACAGAAACTGCCGAAATTGCAATTAAAGCCGCACAAACTGGCCATCTTGTTCTATCTACCTTGCATGCGAATAGTACTTCAGAAACACTCACTCGACTCATTAATCTTGGCATTCCGGCCTTTAATATTGCAAATTCCTGCATCTTGATTATTGCGCAGCGGTTAGCCAGACGTTTATGCGATCGGTGTAAAACCATTCGCAATGATTTATCTCATAGGGATTTGTTTGGGCTTGGCTTTCATCAGAACGAGAAAGCTAATCTTTACCAAGCCCGAGCTTGTGAGCATTGTAGGAATGGTTATCGTGGCCGATTAGGTTTGTTTGAGGTGATGCCAATCTCCAAATTAATCAGGCACCAGATTTTATGCGGAGCAAATTCTGTTGAGATTCAAAAATTAGCCCAAACAGAAGGAATGCTCACAGTTTATCAATCAGGTCTTGAAAAAGTCAGGCAAGGATTAACCTCGCTGGAAGAATTAAACCGCGTCATTGCTGATTAAACATGATGAATAAAACTAAGCACTGTTATTATTGGGAAGGGATCAATGCATTGGGTGAAAAGGTACATGGTCTCATGGATACTACCAGCACCGCTTTCGTGAAAGTCGAGCTTCATAAACAGGGTATCAGTAGTCGAAAGATAACAAAAAAACAGAGTTTATTTTTGAATAGAAAAAAAATTCGCCCAATTGAACTCGCTAGTTTTTGTCGCCAGACTGCCATCTTACTTAAAGCGGGAATTCCTTTAATTCGATCGTTTGATATCGTTGCTAAAAGCCAAATTCGGCTTACAATGAAATACTTGATTCAAGACATAAAAATGCAAGTTGAAAATGGATTATCTTTTTCTGAAGCCCTAAATCATTACCCAAACATATTCAATGAATTAACTTGCAATTTAATTTCCGTAGGTGAAAAAACCGGCAACCTTGAGCCAATGCTCGAAACTCTCGCGAATTACAAAGAAAAATTAGAAACAATCAAGAGAAAACTAAAAAAAGCACTCATCTATCCTGCTACCGTTTTATTTATTGCTTGTCTAGTTAGTTTCATACTTTTGTTCGTTGTTGTTCCCCAATTTGAGTCGTTGTTTGAGAGTTTTGGTGCCGATCTCCCTCCACTTACACGTGCAGTCATTCAAATCTCAACATTGAGCAGAGCAATTGGATTACCAATTTTTTTGGGTGCCATTAGCTTAGGCTATAGCTTTTTTAAACTTAGAAAATATGTGCCAGAATTAAATCTTTTTTTTGATCGGCTTTCCTTAAAATGTCCCATTTTTGGCGTTATCTTAACAAAAGCAATTATCGCACGTTTTTCTCAAACATTAGCGGTTAGTTTTGCAGCTGGTCTTCCACTTTTTAATGCGCTCGATGCTGCGGAGGGAGTCATAGCAAACTGGATATATGCTAAAGCGATTAGCCAAATCAAAGAGAAGGTTTATTCAGGACAACAAATGAATCAAGCCATGGAAAATACCCTTCTTTTTCCTAATTTAGTAATTCAAATGATTGCTATTGGCGAGGAGGCAGGTTCACTGGAACCGATGCTCCGCAAAATAGCTGATTTTTATGAAGAAGACATTAGCAACGCGGTAGATCGCTTAAATCACTTGCTAGAGCCGGTTATTATGACAATACTAGGGTTAATCGTCGGTATCCTAGTAACAGCCATGTATCTTCCTATCTTTAAACTTGGAGCGGTGATGTAGCCTATGTTGAGTCAATTTGAAATTATTAACTTTCCTGCTGCTTTAATTGTATTGGCATTTTTTGCGCTTGCTGTCGGTAGTTTTTTGAATGTCGTCATTTACCGTTTGCCTTTGATGTTAAAAGCTGAACAAGAGAATGAATGCCATCATGAGGCTAAGCAAGAATCAATAACTAAAATCAACTTATTCCTTCCACGCTCTTTTTGCCCGGTCTGCAAAACGCCAGTTCCCGTATGGTTCAATATTCCGCTTCTTAGTTATTGTTTACTACGAGGCCGGTGTCGACACTGTAAACAACGTATCTCAATCCGCTATCCGATTGTTGAATTATTGAGTTGTCTTTTTTCTTTATTAGCTGCTTGGTATTTTGGTTTTACTATCACCTTGTTGTTTGTTCTTTTTTATATTTGGATTCTCATTGCCCTTTTTTTTATTGACTTAGAGCATCAATTACTACCAGACAGCCTTACCTTAAGTCTGCTCTGGCTTGGTCTGATTGCGAACACACAGTCACTATTCACTACTCTACCCGATGCAGTGCTTAGTGCTGCATTAGCCTACCTTGCCTTATGGCTTTTTATTAAACTATTTTATTTATTGACCCATAAAATAGGTATGGGTAATGGTGATTTTAAATTATTTGCTGCCTTTGGGGCCTGGTTTGGTTGGGTACAACTGCCATTCATTCTATTGTTTGCCTCTCTAACAGGGGCAATCATCGGTTTTACATACCTCAAATATCAGGGGAAAACTAAAGAAACACCAATTCCTTTCGGTCCCTTCCTTTGCTTAGCTGGAATTATTTCTATTTTTTGGGGAAAAGTAATTATGCATTGGTATTTATCTTTCTGGTTTTAATCTCTGCTAAACTCTTAACAAGAGGTATAAACCAGATAAGCTAAAATGACTATAGCGGCAAGAGTTCTTCTGTTACTGTTCGCTTCTATTTCAGTTACAGCTGCGAATCCTTCCCTTTATCCCGGAGAAACATTAATTGAGGCTGCGGGAGCGCAGACTTTAGTTTACTTTCAAAAAGGCGATCCAGCCAAACCACTTGTCATTTTTGTTCCTGGTGATTCCCATTTAGCTCGAATTGCGTATGGCTACCCTGGCGCGAAAAAACAAGATTTTTTGAATTATTGGTTAAATAAAAAGGGTTATTCTTTTTTAGGTATTTCCTATCCTCTTGAAAATCCTGTTTACACTAAAATTTATCCTAATTTTTCAATTCAAGATTGGGGGAATCAAATTGCAGAAGTCGCTAAAAATATTATTGATAAAAATAAATTAACAAATAAAATCATTGTATTAGGTTGGAGTATGGGTGGCTCAATCGAGCAAAGCTTAAATGTGGCAGCAAAAAAATATGGGCTCAATGTGGAATTATTTATTGGCTTGGCTGCCGTTCCTCCACTTCCTTACGTGATGCAACCAGGACCTTATGAAACCAATACGTTGCGGGCTAACCATTTAGCTGATCGCACTGCGTTATTTCCTGTATTTGCGCAGATGCTTGAAGAGCAAAACCGCTACAATGGTCATGTGATCATCCCGCAATCCATTTACCTATCTCAATTTATTGGCCATATTCCTGCAGCTATTGCTGCCGAAGGTTATGTCTATCAAAACGGCCAGCTGAAAAAGAATGTTCAGCAAACCTTAAACGACGGTGGAGTTTTTAATTTCGCCAGTACTCCTTGGATTGGCCTGATTGAAGATGATTCACCAACAACCGCTAAAATCTCCTTGATTGATCCAGCCGCTTGGAATTTTTTAAGATCAGAAATGATTTACAATCATTACATTAAAGGAAACAACTTAAAAAAACTATCATCAGAACAATGGGCGAAATTAGTACATTTGATTGATAAGACGCCGGATTATTTAAAATTGCACGTTCACGGTAATCATTTCTTCTTCGTCGGCATAAGAGGAGCTTCAGCAAGCGCTGATAAAATTGAAGAGTTAGAGACGAGAGTGAAAGGTATAAGAAAACAATTTCAAAATATCATTCCCGAACATTTTGTAACTAAAATATCCAATTGAGGCCGCTGTTAAGACTCTGGGCACCATTTACAAATAACGGGGTTGAGCGCGATTTACGTATGGTCAAATGTTAACAAGTCTCTAGGGTAGCTTTCGCTCCATGCAGGAAGCGAATCAAAGATTGTGCTACATTCAGGAGAACCTTCAAGCAGCTATGCCGCTTTCAGGATGGCATGTTACCTGCGTTTATGGCTTGGCACAAATATCAAGGCTTGAGGAACATCAAATTTTACAGTTGTGAGAAGAGTTAATTAAATTGACAAAAAAGTGAGCACTCAAGGAGTAGTAATTCCCTTCATCCCGAAGTTGTTTAGGGAATTCCTAGTGGGCGAGCTATTCTTATTTGTTCCTCGCTTTCATTAAGGCTGAAAAAAATTCAGGCTTATTTAATCCGATTGAGGCAAAAATCTGTGGTACTTTATCCCAACTGTTCTCCTGGTCAATACTTTGTACCACTAATTCAAACCCTTTATCTTTGTCAGGGATTACGCCCCAACCATTAATATAACAAAGACCATGCAGACGCCTTGCCTCGACATGACCAAGCTTTTCAGCCGACTGCAAATACGCTAATGCCTCATCAAAAAGAAGATGCGCTTGATGTTCGTTACTGGCACTTGTAAAAAGCCCCTCTTTTTGCAGTTCGCTACGAAATTTTGCTTCGTCTAATAGCGCTTTGCCGACCTCATATTGCGCTTTAGGATCATCTAAAGCAGCGGCCGTGCGTAGACATGCCCTGACCATCTCCGAAGCGTAAGGATAAGATTTATGACCAATTAACGAATGGTATATACCGGCTAATTCATGATAATAAGCGATTTCTTTTGCTAGCACTTCATCTTTGGGTTGATTATGAACACGGTGCTGTTGCATCGACTTTATTTTTTTAGTTAACTTCCGAATTTTAAAACGTTTAAAAAACATATACGCTCCTTTAGGTAAAAACCCAGGTTGCCCAACCGTTCGCTTGTCGTTACTGAATCCTTACTCTTTTTATACAGTCGGGGGTGCAACTAACCATTCAACCAAAGTAACAACAACTAGGACCAAAATGATAAGAAGAAATACTTTCAATCCAAAACTAAGCGTTTCTTGGACATCACTTTTTATTTCCGAACGCTTCTCTGTTTTCTCCTCATTCAAATGATAAATCTCATTTTCAATATAGTTTGATGAGAACTGGGAAATGAGCCCTGTAATGATAGCAGGGATAATAAACGTAAAAAAAACCATCCATGCAGAACCCGACTCAGTAAATTCATAGGCTTCCTTATACCATTCCCTTAAGTTAAGCACGAATGCAGGTACCCCGTAACTCCAATTCCATAAAAGGTATGGCAAAATATAGAAGCCGAATGCAAACAAACTTAAACTAGCTAGCAGGCACATAAGACCTACGACGAAAAGCATGCCATGCTGTTGAAACCGATCTCGTTCCATACTCATTTATCCTGGAATTAAACACCGCAAAAGGGCTAGGTACGCGTTTATCTCTTTGATTACAGATACTAAACTATATCTATATACTCAACATAGCAGAAGCTTATGGACTTGCCAAGCTGCTAGTGAGACTCTGGGAAACGCTTAATTTTATTGGGTGTCTCCTAGTCGCCCAAGAATTATTCCATTAGAATTCTCTAGATAATTTATTTTTGCTTAACAAACGAGGCCCATGAATGAAACGAAATGTGTTCATGATTTCAGATGGTACCGGCATCACTGCTGAAACGCTTGGCAATAGTCTAATTACTCAATTCGAAAGCATTCAATTTGATAAACTAACAATTCCTTACATAGACACCCTTGAAAAAGCCCAAGCAACTGTTGAACGCATTAATGCCTGTTGTAATGAAACAGGAGTAAGGCCCATTGTGTTTATGACATTAATTAACCCCGAAATCGCCCACACGATTGGAAAAGCGAAAGCGCATGTCTTTGATCTTTTTAATACTTTTTTAGGTCCGCTTGAAACTGAACTTAATGCAAAATCATCCTACACCGTGGGAAAAAGTCATGGTGTTGTGAATCAACAAATTTACACCCATCGAATTGAAGCAGTCGATTACGCAATGTCCCATGATGATGGCATAAAAGTGCGGGGCTACGAAAAAGCAGATATCATTTTAATAGGTGTCTCGCGATGCGGAAAAACCCCGAGCTGTCTGTACATGGCACTACATTTTGGTGTTCTTGCTGCAAACTACCCGTTTACCGAAGAGGACCTAACCAATTTCCGGCTCCCAGAAGTGCTTAAGCCCTACAGGCATAAATTATTTGGTTTAACAATCGATCCAGAACGGTTACGGCAAATACGTACGGAACGACGGCCAAACAGCACCTATTCCTCAGTAGAGCAATGCCGCCGTGAAGTGGCTGAAGTTGAGGCAATGTATAAACGCGAAAATATACCTTATCTTAATTCGACTCGGTATTCTATCGAGGAAATCTCTACAAAAGTTTTGGCGATTGCTGGTATTAAACGAAAATTTTAAAGGTTTTGTACGAATGGAGACAGGGATGAACGAGAACAATGCCTATGAACAAACAAGAGACTATCTTAAAACTTGGAATCAGCAACTTAAAGATTCCCTCTTGGCCGAAGACTCCAACTTAATGCATACCTATCAATGCTATTATGCAGAATACCCGGAATTCGTGCACCAATTACGCGATTTCTCACAACGCGTGGCATATCAACTGGAACCCTTGGTGATGGAAAATAACCTCGACACCAATCTTCCTAAAGTTGAGCATTATAACAGCATTGGAGAACGTGAAGATCGTGTGGTTCATCACCCTTCTTATGAAGCTGCCGGAAATGTGATTTATGGCTCTGACCTAATGCATTACCTCCTTAAACCAGGCCATATGCAGAGGACTTTAAGTTTGTTTTTTCTTTCCTCACATGCAGGCGAAGCTGGGCATAACTGCCCAATTGCATGCTCAGCTGGCGTTATTCGAGTGTTAAAAAATTATTCTAAATTAAAGGAGACCCAATTTTATTTAGATAAACTAACTCAACCTTCCTTTAGCCAGAATTTCACAGGAGCTCAATTTTTGACTGAAATTCAGGGGGGATCCGATGTTGGTGCTAATGCGACACAAGCTTATCAGGATGACCATAAACAATGGCGAATACGGGGGGAAAAATGGTTTTGTTCCAATGCTAATGCAGACTTAATCCTAGCAACCGCACGCTATGACCAAAACCTAAGCGGAACCAAAGGATTGGGTCTTTTCTTAATTCCAAAGCAATTGCCTGATAATAAACCAAACTATTATAAATTACGTCGATTAAAACAAAAAATTGGCACGCGCTCAATGGCAACCGCTGAAATTGAATTTGAGGACGCGCTGGCTTATCCAATGGGTGAACTTCATCAGGGAATTCACTTAGCTTTAGAAAATGTTTTACATTTATCGCGAATATTTAATGCATTTTCTGTATTAGGTATGGCTCGACGAGCCTTACAAATCGCCCATTTTTATGCACTCAATCGTCGGGCTTTTAATCATAAAATTTTTGATTATCCTCTTGTTAAAGAAGCACTTGCCCATATTAAAGCAGAAAACACTGCCTTAATCGCCAGTATTTTTTACATGGCTAGCCGCCAAGATGAACTTGATATGACTCCTTATGAAGAGCAATCCAAAGAAAAACAGCTGCTCATGAGAACTTTAGCAAACTTAAACAAATATTTTACTGCAAAACGTTCGGTGGAAAACATCCATCACTGCATCGATATTTTAGCTGGTAACGGCACTATCGAAAGTTTTTCTTCATTGCCACGTCTACTCAGAGATTGTATTGTTTGCGAGAATTGGGAAGGCACACACTTCACTTTATGGATGCAAACATTAAGAGATATGGAGAAATTTAATGTTGGCGAGTTAGTACTTGAGCATTTGCACCAACTCATTAACCAACTTACCGGTCATTCTGAAAATACGACACTCATCAAAGAAAAACTGGGCGAATTAGCCAATTCAATTAGGGCGTTGAAAACAATGCCCGCAGCGGCACAAACCTTACAAATTGAAGCTGTGGTGGAACAAATGGCTATTCTTCATGCGGTATTAGCCCTATCATTGGAAATCCAAACAGGCAAGCCCCCTAAATCAAAAGAAGCATCTTTGACCTTATTTATTAACCGTTATTTTCGCAAGGATTACCGACAAGATAATCACTATCTATCGTTATTGAATGCTGTTTTGGGTAAAAAATCGAGTTAATTCCAGAGGCAGGTCACCTCGGAATCAACTCATGCAACAGTCGTCATGCCTTTTCTTCCATCAACACAGTTGAAATTCCATTTAAATTCCCAGGTTAAGGCTCTGCCTAAACCCGGGCTCTTCGTTAAATTCTCAACTTGGCAGCAATGATTCCGGTTTCCAAAGTGCCATGAAGTCCACGACTGACATAGCTGCTAAAGAATTTGTATCATTCATTACCTCTAGAATCGCATCAATGCGCTCTGGTTCATAACGAGTTGCCAGATTGCGTTTGAATTTTTCAAGCAACACTGGGATGCCCTCATCGCGGCGCCGTTTATGACCAATTGGATACTCTACAGTGACTAAATTAGACTGGGTACCATCTTTAAAAATGAGCTTAATGCTATTTGCAATAGAGCGTTTATCGGGATCATGATAATCACGTGAAAATAGCAAATTCTCACTTACGTACATTTTTTCACGCAGTTGGTCAATGCGTGGATCTGCAGCAGTCTCATCTTCATAATGCTCAGCACGTAAATCACCGTATAAAAGAGCGACTGCAACCATATATTGCAAGCAATGATCACGATCAGCAGGATTATGCAATACACCTTGCTTACTAATAATACGAATCGCTGATTCATGCGTTACTAATTCGATTCGAGCGATATCATCTAAACGCTCTTTCACTTGTTCATGTAAGATCACTGCGCATTCAACTGCAGTTTGAGCGTGGAATTCAGCGGGATAGGACAACTTAAATAATACATTCTCCATCACATAGCTGGCATACGGCCTTTGGAATTTAAATGCCTTACCTCCAAAAAGAACATCATAAAAACCCCATTTAGGCACACTCAATGCGCTGGGATAACCCATCTCTCCAGTAGCTGAAATTAATGCCAACCGCACTGCTCGAGCAGTTGCATCACCTGCCGCCCATGATTTACGTGATCCAGCATTGGGTGCATGTCGGTAAGTCCTCAGGCTCTGTCCATCAACAAACACCTGAGAGAGTGTACGAAGCATCATATCGTGATCAGCACCTAACAAAGAGGCAGCTACAGCTGCGCTTGCTACTTTCACTAAGATAACATGGTCTAAACCAACTCGATTAAAGCTATTTTCAAGCGCTAAGCAGCCTTGAATTTCATGCGCTTTAATCATCGCCGTTAGCACTTCTTGCATAGTGATTGCTGGCTTATCTTCTTTTAAGTTTCGGCGACTGACATAGTCGGCTACGGCCAATATCGCCCCCAAATTGTCTGAAGGATGCCCCCATTCCGCGGCTAACCAAGTATCGTTGAAATCAAGCCATCTGATCATCGTCCCAATGTTAAAAGCAGCTTGCACAGGATCAAGTTCATAATTTGTTCCAGGTACGCGTGCTCCACCAAGTAGAACTGCATCCGGCACTATAGGCCCCAACAGTTTAGTGCACTCAGGGAAATTAAGCGCTAATATCCCGCATCCTAGCGTATCCATTAGACAAAGCCTGGCAGTCTCATACGCTTCTGCACTCGTTATTTCTTTATTCAACACATAATCAGCAATGCCTGTAATTACAGGGTCGTAATCCGGTTTAACGTTATCTTCTACATAAGAGTGCATATCAACCTCTTGCTTCAATGGGAACATATTTTCTTGGTTCAGGTCCAGTGTACTCAGAACTTGGCCTAATTAAACGATTGTCTGCACGTTGTTCAAAAATATGGGCAGACCAACCAGTTATTCTTGACATGACAAAGATTGGAGTAAATAGATGGGTTGGGATACCTGCATAGTGGTAAGCAGAAGCGCTATAGAAATCAAGATTTGGGAACAGCTTCTTCTCCCGTCGCATGACTGCTTCAACACGTTCAGATACTTGAAACAGCAACATATCATGCTTCGCTTCGGCAAGTTTACGCGACCATTCTTTAATGATATCAGAACGGGGATCGCATTCTTTGTACACACGATGGCCAAATCCCATGATTTTTTCTTTGCCTGCAAGCATATCCATTAAAATACGCTCAGCTTCATCTGGGCTTTTAAACCGTTCGAGTAACTCCATTGCTGCCTCATTGGCCCCGCCATGCAAAGGGCCGCGTAATGTGCCGATTGCCGTAGTCACAGCAGAATAAAAATCAGCCAAAGTTGCCGCAGTAACCCGTGCAGCAAAAGTAGAAGCATTAAATTCATGCTCCGCGTAAAGAATAAGCGAAACATTCATCATATGGCGTTCAATCTCAGTGGGTTCCCTGTCATGCAAAAGAGTTAAAAAATGTCCGCCAACAGTATGCTCATTGCTTTCCCCACTGATTTCCCTATCCTGATGATGATAAGCATACCAATAACACATCATTCCTGGAAGCAAAGCAAGCAGCCGATCGGCAATATCATATTGTTGGGAGAAATTTTCCTCAGGTTCTAGAGTTCCTAGCATGGAGCAACCCGTACGCAACACATCCATTGGATGGGTATTCTTCGGAATAAGCTTCAATACCGTTTTTAATGTACTTGGTAAATGCCGTAAATTGACTAATTTATCAATGTAGGAGTTAAGTTCTGCACGAGAAGGTAAACGACCGTAATGCAACAGATAAGCGACTTCTTCAAAAGTTGCATACTCAGCTAAATCATCAATCGAATAACCTCGATAATGCAACCCTTCCTCTTCCTGACCTACAGTGGCTATAGCTGATTGCCCAGCGATGACTCCAGCCAAGCCTGCTGCTGATTTATTGACCATCCTCTCCCTCCATTAATTGGTCTAGTTTCTTTTCATAATCGTTATAACCAAGCACAGCATATAACTCATCACGCGTTTGCATCTTATCTAGCATCTTTTTTTGTGTACCGTCCCCTACAATTGCTTTATAAACAGACAAAGCAGCATAGGACATTGCTCTAAACGCGCTAAGAGGATATAAAATTAGTCGGACACCCGCTTCTACAAGCTCCTCACGAGTAAATAAGGGGGTTTTGCCAAATTCCGTGATGTTTGCCAATACAGGAACATTAAGATGACGACAGAACTCTCTATATTCATCCAAAGTAGTCATGGCTTCTGGAAATACCATGTCCGCCCCTAGTTCAACACAAAGCTGAGCACGCTCGATTGCAGCATTCATTCCTTCCACGGCATAAGCATCCGTGCGAGCCATGATGACGAAATTATCATCTTTCCGCGCGTCCACAGCTGTTTTTATTCTATCCCCCATTTCTTGCATGGATACTATGGCTTTGTTAGGACGATGCCCGCAGCGTTTTGCTAAAATTTGATCTTCGATATGGATAGCAGCTACCCCAGTACTCTCCATTAATTGAATAGTTCTTGCAATATTGAAAGCATGTCCCCATCCGGTATCGACATCAACTAATAACGGAAGTTCGCAAGCTTGGGTTATGCGTCTGGCGTCTTCTAAAACCTCGGCTAAACTGGTCATACCGAGATCAGGTAACCCATAAGAAGCATTTGCCACACCAGCTCCAGAGAGATAGATTGCCTTGCATCCTGCTGAGGCGGCTAGCATTGCAGAGTAGGCATTAATCGTTCCAACAACCTGCAATGGCGAATTATCTTTGACTAATGTTCGAAAATGCTTACCTGCGGAATATGACATCGACGCTCGCTCCTTGATCGGGTGAAAGGCATTTTTATCACGCTACTTGTTTGATAGCAACTTTTTTAGATTAAATGGTTTTGCACTTAAATAACCAAATAACCTTTTGAATACCATTTACAATGCCCTGAGAGATAGACTCTATCATCAAGTACTTCGCAATACACCTCGCCCTTTCGGTACGATCCTTGGATTGCATGCAATGACTTTTTATCAAGTCGTTCTGCCCAAAAAGGAGCAAGCACACAATGGGCGGAACCTGTAACGGGATCTTCTGCAATATTATGTCTTGGATAAAAACAACGTGAATAAAAATCTGCCTCTGCAGAGCCGGAAGTGAGAATGAGCCCGCGTTTTGGTAATTTCGCTAACGCTTTAAGGTCCACTTGGGTTTGCACAACTTTATTTTCATCTTCGAGCAATATTAAATAATCCAAATCACTTTCATAGATTTCGACATAGGGCTTATCAATCAAGCTCGCGATTAAATCAGGCGTTGAGCTCAGCATATAAGTTAATCGCGGAAAGTCTAAAGTATAACGATCACCTTTTTTCTTCACTGATAGTAGACCGCTTAAGCTGGAAAAATTGACTGTATCTCCCTTAGTTTTACCTAACTCATGCAGCGCAAATCCAGCAGCTAAAGTAGCATGTCCACACAAACTGATCTCCCCTTTGGGGGTAAACCAACGGATATGAAAACCATGTTGCTCGTCTTCAATTACAAAAGCCGTCTCGGATAAATTATTTTCAACTGCAATGGCTTGCATGAGCTCATCGTTGAGCCATTCACTGAGTAAACAAACTGCCGCAGGATTACCGTAAAACACTTTATCAGAAAAAGCATCTATCTGAAAAATTTCAATGTTGGGCATAGCTGACCTCATTAGGTGAACTAATGGTTCGCAAGAGTAACGATCTCAGGTGTGATAAGCAAGTCTTTCTTTAAATAAAGAAACAAGGACAACCCGCATGAACATAGGACAGGTCACAATTTACTGAATTAAATGAAAAAGCTGTTTTCACTGAAAGTAAAATAAAAGCAAACCCTTTTCACCAAGATATTAACATGGACATCCATCCTTTTGATTCATGCGAACAACTTCTATATTCGAATAAATTGTAGGGAGTGTTGTTGGGCAGATATTTTAATTTCTGGCCAATTAAGTGCTATCTCCTCGTTATCAAGCAATTCAATTGGCAGAGTAAACATATTACTTTTTTGATCTTCAAATAAAAGTGAATACTCCCTCAAAATAACTACTAGATCAGCCAATAATCGAGATGAATCCATTCGATTTAACTCAGACATTACTATTACACAATACTTGAGCATAGTATCAAAATTTTCCTCAGTGTATATTATTTTTTTCATGTTAACTCCATTTATATGTTCAAGTTTAAAGTATAGAACAAGAAATAAAGAGTTGTTTTCCAAAAAATGCAATATTACCTTACGGCCATTTGACAAAGCGATTTTATGAACTGCTGGTAATGTCGGAATTTTTCAGGATTGCTTTAATTAAAAAACGGGCCGGGGATAAGGATTTAATCATCGATTGGGTTATCAAACTAGGTTCCTGGTTAATCAGTGTAGCTAACCATTCTGCACACAGCGGGATAGTGGTCAACCCTCTGGAACCAAATCCGGTGCAAAGAAACAAACCTGGCAGATAAGCTCCTGGCTCAGGAATCCATCGTTTAGCATTAGTCGCTAAGGCAGCAAATCGGGATCTGAAAGGAAGCGCATCAGGAACCGGGCCAACCATTGGTAAATAATCAGTTGAGGCAGCGCGTATCCCTGTCCAGTTTTTCTTTATTTCTTGCGACCAGGAAATCGCCGCAGGTAATTGGGATGCCTTGCTTAGGTTGCTTAAATCATCTGCTGAATAACTTGCTTGATCGACAGAGCCTAAGTGATAGCTAGCACCAATTGCATGCATCTCATCATACGCAGGAAGAACATGCCCATCGCCACACAAAGGAATTTTTAGAGCTGAACTAGCCTTGTTATTTGCAATCATAGTCATTTGGCCGCGAATCGCTTTTAGCGGTAGATGGGATGTCTGGTCAAACTGTTTTGCCTGATAACCATTTGCGATCACTAGAATCTCTGCTGAGTGCTCGCCTGCATGCCATTTTTTTTCTTTGTAATGTAATTCTGAGATATGGGTATTGGGGTACCAGCAAATTCCAGATGTCTGACGCAGGAGATCACATAATAATTGGGAATCAATCCATCCTGAATGAGGAATAAATAACCCTCCTTCAGACAACTCAATGCCAGCAATTGTGGACGCTTGTTGTGCATCGACAAGTTTACCCAGTTCAGGGTATGAAGAAAGCCACTTCACTAAATTTTGCTGAGCAGCAGATTCACGCGCATTGAAAGCAAATTGCAATATGCCTGAAAGATCACCAATAGGTTTTGTTTTTAATAATCGACGATACTCTCGGTTTGCAAATAAAAAAGCGGTTAGCATAAACATCGTCAGAGGCGAGCGATAAGCCGATAGCTTTGGATATAAAACAGCCTGTTTATTGCCAGAAGCACCTTGTCCAACTTCATCATGCTCATCGATTAGACTCACTTCCCACCCACGCTTAGCCAGAGCATAAGCGGAATAGCATCCAGCAAGCCCAGCCCCAAGTACAATCGCTTTTTTCGTTGTTATTGCATGCCCTGCGTGATTTACATGCCAAGGCGTTAAACGTAGTTTTTTACTGCAAGAGCCTGATTCTAGAAACTGGGCAATAACCATTTCACGTTTTGTGCCGAATCCTTTTCTCTTAACCACATTAAAACCTGCAGATCGCAAATTATTTTTAACGAGTGCTGCTGCTGAAAAAGTAGCCAAAGTTGTACCTGGTTTTGACAAAAGCCCCATGATTTGCAACAACTCTTCAGACCACATTGCCGGATTTTTAGCTGGGGAAAACCCATCTAAAAACCAAGCATCAACATAATTCATTCTTAATTGACTCTCTAGACTCGTATCACCACAAACAAGGAGTTGCTTATAACAAGCTGCCGCATCACCTAGCATCAGGACGAGATTAATTCTTCCTTCCTCGAAGGGTAAAAAATGGAATCCTGGAGTTAATATGGGATAGTCTTCCAGTAAAGCGCTAGCTTGGGCCGTTAGCTCCGGCCATCGATTTAAACAGTGTTGCAAATCATTTCGTGTCAACGGAAATTTTTCACAGCTATAAAAATAAAGTCGAGCTGATTTAGGAGCATACTCTAGCCATAATGACCAGGTTAATAGAAAGTTTAGCCCCGTACCAAACCCAGTTTCCCCTATGACAAACGTTTCATCCGTTAAATTTTGCCAGCGTTCAATTAAATTATTGCCTTCAATAAAAACATACCGAGTTTCTGCCAAACCATTTTGTTTAGAGAAATAAATATCTGCAAAAGTTTGCGAAAATGGCAGGTCATCGCACCATGATAATTTTGCGGTTTCAATAGGAACAAAAGGGGTACTCACGAATGCTTACTCTACTTTGAATAAAAATGCCAACAACATAATCTTCTGAATTTTCTTTTTCAACAATCATTTTGCACGTTTTACATTTAGACTGTATAGTAAAGGGTCATGAAAATTTAAATTTATGCAGCTTGGGAGCCATTTATGCATAATAAAATCTATTTAACAGCTATAGAAAAACGTCCGGGAAAATCGTTCGTTTCGCTCGGATTTCTTTCCATTATAAAAGAACAACAAAAATCTTTGCGTTGTTTTAAGCTGTTTTCTGAATCTGATGAATCTCAAGTTCCATTGTTAGAAGACATCGCAGAGCAAAAGATAACCCCTCTTATGAATGTCAATCAAGCAATCTCAATGATGAGAACCCAACCAGACGATTTGGTTGCGAGAGTACTTGAAACAACTAACACCGAAGGCGACAAAACGTTTACCTATTTTGAAGGCACAGATTTTGAAAGCGATAATGCCGTTTTTGAGTATCAATTCAATTTAACTTTAGCTTATCAATTGAATTGTGAAGTGGTTCTAATGGTCTCAGCCAAAAATAGAACCTTAGAGCACACCCTGTCTGTGTTAAATGCGGCTTTAGAAGTGAGTAAAAAAACTCATGCTCGAGTTATAGGAATCATTATCAATCAAGTTGAAAGTCTTTATGAAAATGAAGCAAACAAACTTTTTCATAAACATTTTCCCAATTTGCCTTTTATCGCAATTATTCCCGAGTTTGAACAATTAGCGAATCCCTCGGTCCGTGATATAGCGCAAAAATTACAAGCCGAGGTGCTTTTTGGTAAATCTGAGCTGCATCGGCCAGTCAGACAATTTTCAATTGCAGCCAAAACAGTCGGTAATTTCCTGGAGTCACGTCTCGATCGAAGTGGTATGCTAATCATTACACCAGATGATCGTATCGATATTTTATTGGGTTCTTTATTGGCTGATCAATCTGCCTACTATCCAAAAATTGCTGGCCTTGTTTTAACTAATGGAGAACGACCAGGCCCCGTTATACTTGAAATCATTGCAGGCCTTGAAAACCCATTTCCGGTTCTTTTAACAAGACTTAAAACCTACGAAACTGCAACGACCTTATTTTCAGCAAAATACAGTTTATGTAAAGCAGACCCTGAACGAGTAAAACAAGCAATAGAAGCGATGCGTCCCTATTTTACTGAGCCGTTGAAGAAATTACTTAGTGATACTTCCTACAAACCCCAATTAAGTCCAGCTGTCTTTTTATACGAATTAATTCATAAAGCGAAACAAGCCAAGCAGCATATTGTCCTTCCAGAGGGTACTGACCCGCGTATTCTGGCAGCAGCTGATTACCTCTTAAAACGAGAGGCTGTTCGTATTACTTTGCTCGGAAAACCCGAAAAAATTCACCTCCAAGCTAAACGTTTAGAGTTAGATTTACCTGGTATTAACATCATTGATATCGAAACCTCAGGGAAAAGAGAGGCATACGCAAACCAATATCATCTTCTTAGGCAACATAAAAATGTTAACCTTCCAATAGCCTTAGAACGCATGACGGATGTGAATTACTTCGCAGCGATGATGGTCTACAGCGGCGACGCCGATGGTATGGTTTCCGGTGCAACCCATACAACAGCTGATACGGTTCGCCCGGCTTTAGAAATCATAAAGACGAAACCCGGTGTTGCTAAAGTTTCATCCATTTTTATCATGTGCATGCCAGCTCGAGTATTAATTTATGGTGATTGCGCAATTAATCCAGAACCTGACAGCAAAACCCTGGCAGAAATTACTCTTCAAGCTGCTCAGATTGCTAAAAACTTAGGCCTAGAACCCAAAGTTGCACTATTATCTTATTCATCCGGTGATTCAGGCAAAGGAGAAAGTGTCGAAAAGGTGGCAAAAGCCATGGAAATAGTGAAGCAATTACAGCCTGATTTATTGGCTGAAGGACCTATTCAATATGATGCAGCAGTTGATTCACAAGTTGCAGCAAAAAAAATACCCAATTCAAAACTCGCAGGAAACGCTAATGTCCTTATTTTTCCTGATCTCAACACCGGAAATAATACGTATAAAGCGGTGCAAAGGGAAAGTGGGGCTCTTGCCATTGGCCCAGTCTTATTAGGCCTAAATAAGCCAGTGAACGATTTAAGCCGGGGTTGTACTCCCGAAGACATCATTAATACAATTTTGGTCACGGCTATACAGGCCCAAGGAGACAAATAATGAATATACTTACCCTTAACGCCGGTAGCTCCTCAATCAAATACAAAGCTTATCAGGTTGATAGACAACAACTTTATCCACTCCTCTTTGGGTTAATCGAGGGCATTGGGGAGTCTGAAGGTGCATGGCATCACACCAAAGAAACCAAAGAAACAGAGCCTCATCATTTTAAAACCCATGAACAAGCTTTTGCTGCTTTAGCCCAACGGCTTAAAATTGATTTAGCCGGCCACCCTATTCAAGGAGTCGGTCACCGTGTAGTACACGGAGGTAAACAGTATTATGAACCCACAATCATCAATGACAAAGTTTTAGAAGAAATTCGCAGGCTATCCAAACTAGCCCCCATTCATAATCCTATCAATGCTGAAGGCATTCAGTTTGCCTTGCAATACTACCCTGAAGCAGTGCACGTGGCGATTTTTGATAGCGGCTTTCATCACACGATGCCGCCACATGTCCGACAGTATGCAATTCACACCGAAACTGCAACAAATTATCAAATTCAGCGTTATGGTTTTCATGGAATTAATCATGAATATGTCGCCCGACAGGCCGCATCATTTCTAAATAAACCTTTTTCATCCTGTAATTTCATCACCCTTCATTTGGGGAACGGGGCAAGTGCCTGTTTAATTAAAAACGGTGAATCGATAGATACTTCGATGGGTATGACTCCTTTAGCCGGGCTTATCATGGGTACGCGTTGTGGAGATATTGACCCAGCTATTGTTTTATATTTGCAGCAGCAAGGTATGAGTGCCGCAGAGGTCGATTCCCTATTAAATAAACGCAGTGGCTTAAAAGGCATTGCTGGTGAAAACGACATGCGCAAACTAGTAAGCCGCGCCCTAGCCCAGGATGAGGATGCCAAACTTGCTATCGACATGTACGTTTACGCGATCCAAAAAACGATTGGAGCCTATTATAGCCAGCTCAGTGACCTAGACGCCTTAATTTTTACTGGCGGAGTTGGCGAAAACGCCTCGCTTATACGCGAAAAAATCATGTCACCACTTAAGCACTTGGGTTTTGAATTGAACCTTGAATTAAACTCCGCCGACAGTCATAAGTCTTGTCGTCAAATTTCAAAATCACACAGCCTGGTTTTAGTTATTCGTGGCGATGAAGAAGCGCTTATAGCACAAAAGGTGGCATTGGTTTGCGTCTAATATTTCAGATGCGGTTAATCCTGGATGAATTCAGCAGTTGATGTTTACCCAAAATGAGCACAAAAGAATACCCAATTCCTGGGATGATGAAGAATCCTTGAGAAATGATTTACCTTTTTCCCAGTTAAGTAGACAATATGGCCTTTAACATTATTGCTATACGTTCAAATGGAATTTTTAGATATTATTTTTAGCCTTTTAGCTTTAATCATTCTTGAGATAGTCCTCGGTATAGATAACCTGGTATTTTTATCAATTTTGACGGAAAAATTACCTAAAGAGCAACGAAAAAAAGCCAGGCGCTGGGGCTTAACCTTTGCCTGGGTCACGCGATTAATGCTATTGGCTACGGCAGTTGGTTTATCCAAATTAACCCGCCCTTTGTTTAGCCTCGCCGAATTTTCATTTTCTGCTCGTGATCTCTTTTTATTTGCCGGCGGTATTTTTCTAATTGTTAAGGCAACGCAGGAAATTCATGATGAATTAGAGGAAGAGATAGTCGAATATGAGAAAGGACATGTACATTCTGTTTCATTCAAAGGCGTGGTGCTTCAAGTCGCATTAATGGATATTATTTTTTCCCTAGATAGCGTGCTCACTGCAATTGGATTAACATCTCGCTTTCTGATCATGGCAGCCGCGATTACCTGTGCAATTTTAGTGATGATATATGCGAGTGAACCTGTTAGTCTCTTTATCGAAAAATACCCCACGGTCAAAATGCTGGCTTTGAGTTTTTTAATTTTAATTGGCACATTCTTGATTGCTGATAGTTTCGGCTTTCATATACCGCGGGCATACCTCTATTTTGCTATGGGATTTTCTTTAGGTGTCGAATCGCTTAACCTTTTGAGGCACTCGCGCCGTAAAAATAGAAAAAAAAAGGGATAACATGTTAGTGATAAAAGCTTTTCATATTATTGCAATGGTGGCTTGGTTCGCTGGACTTTTTTATTTGCCGAGATTGTTTGTTTACCATGCTGATACTGTTGATCAATTAAGCAACGAGCGCTTTAAAGTGATGGAGAGGCGTCTATATTATGGCATAACTTGGCCAGCGGCGTTGCTGACCACCCTTTTGGGTATTTGGTTAATGACTTACAGCTTGAATTATTATTTAAAAGCGCCTTGGTTCCATGCCAAATTAAGCTTGGTTTTCTTAGTATGGGCATATCACTTCTCCTGCGGTCACTTTGTGAAGCAGTTTGCTCAAGATAAAAATTGCAGAAAAGCTAGATTTTATCGTATATTCAATGAGCTACCGACATTGCTGCTAATAGGAATTGTGTTATTGGTGGTTGTGAAACCGTATTGAAATAGGCTCATCCTCGATTGCTCCAGTCAAACAATCGAGATTGAATCTATTTCAACACTGACATCCTTATTCTATCTCTACCATCTCAAAATCTTCTTTTGCTGCGCCACAATCAGGGCAAAACCAGTTTTCTGGCACGTCTTCCCATCGTGTTCCAGGTTCAATGTTGTCTTCTGGCCAACCCTCGGCTTCATCGTAAATAAATCCACATATAACACAGATATATTTTTTGTACTCTTGCATCTCTTTTGCTCTAAATTTAAAGGAGGCTAATTTAGCGATTGACAGCTCTATTGTAAAGCTTTAGTTCTACATTTTGTCCCTTCTATTAAATAGAGTAGAATAGTTATCAATTTTAGGCAACGGAGTAGTCATGACCAATTCCCAACAATTATTTGTCCAAGCTCAAGCTATTATTCCTGGAGGTGTGAATTCTCCTGTGCGTGCTTTCAAAGGCGTGGGTGGAGAGCCTATTTTTTTTAAAAAGGGGAAAGGAGCTTACCTCACAGATGTTGATGGTCGATCTTACATTGATTACGTGGGTTCTTGGGGCCCCCTTATCCTTGGCCATTGCTACAAATCAGTCATTGATGCGGTTTCCGAGGTGTTACAGAGTGGTATGAGCTTCGGTGCGCCCACAGAGCTTGAAGTTAGGCTTGCTCAAAAAATTATCAAAATTATGCCTAATATCGAAAAATTACGTATGGTGAATTCAGGGACTGAAGCCACGATGACCGCAATTCGTTTGGCTCGAGGTTATACCAGTAAAAATAAAATAATTAAATTCAATGGTTGTTATCATGGACATAATGATAGCTTACTCGTTAAAGCAGGTTCTGGCTTATTGACTCTAGGAATTCCTTCAACACCTGGTATTCCTGCAAGTATCACCGAGCATACACTTACTGCGGATTTTAATAATCTTGAACAAGTTGCACGTCTTTTCGAACAGTATTCGGATGACATTGCTGCCGTCATTTTAGAACCAATTGCAGGGAATATGGGTTTTGTATTGCCTAAAATTGGTTTTTTAGAGGGTCTCCGCGAACTTTGTGATGCTCACAACAGCTTGCTTATATTTGATGAAGTCATGACTGGTTTTCGTGTGGCTCTTGGTGGCGCACAACAAGTGTTTAATATTAAGCCTGATCTAACAACACTGGGTAAAGTAATTGGCGGCGGCATGCCCGTAGGTGCAGTAGGAGGGAAAGCAGCAATTATGTCCCATCTCGCTCCCGAAGGTTCAGTCTATCAAGCCGGAACATTATCAGGTAATCCTTTGGCGATGGCTGCAGGATTGGCAACCTTAACAGAAGTGGAAAAGCCCGGTTTTTATGAGCAGCTTTCTATTAACACAAAACTCATGATTGATGGTCTTGCTGAGATTGCCGAATCGTTTAATATTCCTTTCAGTTGTGCTTCTATAGGAGGAATGTTTGGTTTTTGCTTTAATGATAAGAAGCAAATTTTAGATTATGCCGATGTTGCTTCATCCGACGAAGCATTGTTTAAGCAGTTTTTCCACGGCATGTTGCAAAAAGGTGTTTATTTTGCGCCATCAATGTACGAAGCAGGTTTTGTATCTTCTGCTCATCAAAGTGAAGAAATACGCCTAACTCATCTCGCTGCCGAATCAGTGCTAGGCAGCCTTGTTGGAGTTAAGGCCTAATGAAAAAATATCATGTATACGGAATAGGTAACGCTTTATTAGACAGGGATGCTCTAGTCGATAATGAATTCCTGCAAGCCATGAATATTGAAAAAAATGTGATGACGCTGATAGATGAAGCAACCCATCACCGCTTGATGAGTGCTTTGACGGGATCGTTTTGTCACAGTGGTTGCGGTGGTTCTGCAGCCAATACCATGATTGCTCTAAGCCAATTTGGTGGGCGTGGTTTCTATAGTTGCAAAGTAGCTAATGACGAAGCGGGCAGATTATTTTTGCAAGAACTAACAACATTGGGTCTCGATTGTAATTTGACATTAGATAGTTTAACCTCGGGTGTAACCGGGCAATGTTTGGTTTTAGTGACCGATGATGCGCAAAGGACAATGAATACTCATTTAGGCATCTCCGAGACATTATGTCCCGAGGTGCTTAACTTAGATGCAATAGCAGCCTCAGAATTTATTTATCTTGAAGGTTACCTAGTGACGTCTCCAACTGCGAGAAAGGCCTTATTGGCAGCTAGGCAACATGCGCGAACCACGAATACGAAAGTGGCTATGACCCTTTCTGACCCCAACATGGTTCGTTATTTCAAACATGAATTGCTCACAATCATTGACGGTAAAATTGATCTGTTATTTTGCAATGAAGAAGAAGCACTATTATTCTGCCAAACCGATAACTTGGAGATTGCGATAGGATTATTGCAATCCTTTACGAAACATTTGGTTGTCACTTGTGGGAGCCGAGGAGCAGTGCTCGCGATTGACGGTGAAACAGTGGCAATTCCAACAACCCCTGCAATTGCGATCGATACAGTGGGTGCGGGCGACATGTTCGCGGGTGCTTATCTTTATGCAATTACCCATGGTTATGCTCCCCAACTCGCTGTTGAGCTTGCAAATATGGCTGCTACAGAAGTTGTTAGTCAATACGGAGCCCGTCTTTCTAATGAAAAAGTTTCCGTAATTAGAGAACGCTTTACCTCAGCCAATTACAGTTTTGCCCGGCAACTGTATGAGAAGGCTAGCAGAGAGCTTGAGATGGCGGTTGAGTAAGTAGTAAATCTAAGAAATAGGTTGAGGGGGTTGAACCAGAGTCGTCAGACTAAGAAAATTTTTCGCAATCGTTCATGTCCCCTTTTTTTAGCAGATTAGAAACCTTTGATCTTGCAGTAAGGTCTGTAGAAAATTTATCCTTAGCACTGGGCTGAGGATTATATGAGACAAGTGATGTAACAATCTCCAATCAAACAATTAATAGAACTAGTAGCCCATTTTTCTTTGGAACAACCCGTAATAACTGATCTTCGCCAAAAGCTTTCCATTTACTATCCACATTCCATTTTTGTTCTGCAGACTTCCGCGCTTTAGCTGAGTATTTTGAAAAATCCGGCTTTATACCTTTTCGCGCATTTTTTTAATAAGACGGGCAATCTCAATGACTTCTTGTTTGTATGTAAGCATGATTAGATCAAATATTATTAAATTTGATGCTCAATAAACATATATAGTCAAGTTCCATTCTCTCCGATTCACTTTTATAAGCATTTTAGATATAATATTGCCGCGATTTATAAGTCAAATGGGTGACGACAATAATTAAACTAATCAAAAAGCTGTTACGCAAAACAAGGACTAGTCAACCACCAGTTGACCTTAGTTACATTATTCCGCGCAGCCATCACAATTTATCAAAAACAGACATCAGTGCTAACGCCCTAAAAGTTTTGAATCGACTCAACAGTGCCGGGTTTCAAGCCTATCTGGTTGGAGGTAGTGTCCGTGATCTTTTGCTTGGTAAGGCTCCAAAAGACTTCGATATAGCCACTAATGCCACCCCCACTCAAATTAGAAAATTATTCCGTAACGCCAGAATTATTGGCCGCCGCTTTAAATTAGTTCACATCACCTTTCATCGCGAAATCATCGAGGTGGCAACATTTAGAGGGTCAGATAGCCAGGAAATTGATGAAAACCAACAAACTAACGAAAGAGGAATGATAGTTCGTGATAATGTCTATGGTACATTAGACCAAGACGCATGGCGACGCGATTTCACGATTAATTCCCTTTACTATAACATTGATGATTTTTCCATTGTCGACTTTACTGGCGGGGTTAATGACGTACATCAACGAATAATACGGCTAATTGGTAACCCAATAACACGATATCAAGAAGATCCGGTACGGATGCTTCGTGCCATCCGCTTTAGCGCTAAACTACATTTTGAAATTGCAGAAGAAACAGCCGCACCTTTACCTGAATTATGTCATTTAATACGGCATGTTTCAGGCTCACGCTTATTTGATGAGACAACAAAACTTTATCAGTGCGGTGAAGCCGAAACAGTGCAACGTTTGTTGGTTAAATATGGATTATTTGCCCAATTGTTTGAGCAAACGCATCAGCTATTATCCAGCGAATATCCTGTGAATGCGTTATTAGGCATTGCCTTAGAAAATACGGATACCCGCATTCGCGATAATAAACCAGTGACACCAGCCTTTTTGCTTGCTGTGCTGCTATGGTTTCCACTCAAAGATAAGGCCTTATACTTACAACAGAAGGAAAGTCTGGACCCTCTTCCTGCGTTGGAAAAGGCAATGTCAATTGTTATCAGCGAGCAAAGTCAAGTAATCACTATACCTAAACGTTTTAGCCAAGTTATACGTGAGATTTGGCTACTCCAATTTCGCTTTCCAAAACGCTTCGGCGGCCGCGCTTATAATCTTTTACAACATCCCAGGTTCCGGGCAGCGTACGACTTCCTTGCCCTACGTGCGCTCGCCGGCGATGAATCGATGGAATTAGCACAGTGGTGGACTGCTTTTCAAGATGCCACAGACGATGAAAAGGCAAGTATGATAACCTCCTTGCCCGCATCACAAGCATCGACAAAACAACGCAGACGCCGGAAACGGAAAGGGGTTCCTTCATGACCCTTTGCTATTTGGGTCTAGGTAGCAATTTAAATTCTCCAGCGCGTCAGCTAAGGCGAGCAATCAATGCCTTACGTAGGCTGCCTGATTCATGCATTACACAAGAGGCAAGTTTTTATTGGAGTGAAGCATGGGGAAGGAAGGCTCAGCCTAAATTTTGCAATACAGTAGTAGCCCTGCAAACCCGACTGTCCCCGCAACGGTTACTTGATTGCTGCCACCAAATCGAGCAGCAACAACAGCGCATTCGAAAAATTAAGTGGGGAGCAAGAACACTAGACATTGACATCCTTTTATATGGTTCACAAAAAATCGATACATTAACCCTTAAAGTACCTCACCCTCGAATTATAGAGCGCGATTTTGTGCTTCTCCCTTTATTGGAAATTGCCCCCTCTCTAACTATTGATGGTTTAAACCTCAGTAGTTTAGTCTTAAATAAGCCTTGCTCAACGCATAAAGTTCGGGTCTAGATTAAATTGTTAGTTTAATTGGGATAAAATCTCTCATTTTTATTTTCCATACACTACACTTATGCTAACTGGATAGTTTTTATTAAGCGAGGGAATCGTGTACACCACCATCTTACATCCTACCGATTTGCGCGAAAATCATTTTGAAATGTGTAAGCAAGCCACACAAATTGCCACCTTTTTTAATGCCAAACTTCATTTACTACACGTCATTGAACCGCCATCCACTTACCAGTTAGCACAAGGATTAGGTTTTGCAGAAATAGGAGTGCCTGCCAAAGAAGATGCACAAATGGTAATGAAATATCTCGGCGATGCGCTTAACATTCCTGCTGAACAATTACATGTTGAAGTTGGTTCAGTAAAAACACATATTATTGACATGATTACCAATTTAGGATGCAACCTGGTTATTATTGGTAGTCATACCCCAAGTGCCGTTCCCGCCTTTCTCGGCAGCACCGCTTATGCGGTATTTCATCAAGCGCCTTGCGATGTATTAACTTTGCGGGTAAAAGAAGAGTAGCATCCGTTGATAATTCACCTACCTCACGTGCCGCGGATTGTCCGCGGCACCCATCCGATCTGAATCATAAGCAAATTTCTTCATGCAAGTCACGCCTTTCGAGGATAGACAAACTTATGCACGTTATACTGAGCAGAGAGGCCGGAATGATTTTATTTTTGTGTTCCCAAGTGCGTTTTAAATACATTTGGGGTAGATCCGATGTAAAAGAGTTTATCGCCTCTTAACCCGTTTCATTAATCTTTTTCGTTTTTTTACTTGCCTATCCGTAAGCTTGTTCTTTTTGTCTTTAAATGGGTTTTCTGAGCCTTTAAATTCTAATTTTAAGGGAGTTCCCACTAAGCCAAGATGGGAAACAAATGCATTGCTGAGGTAGCGCTTATAACTGTCAGGTAACGCATCAAGCTGATTTCCATGAATCACAATAATAGGTGGATTATGACCACCCGCATGAGCATACCTTAATTTAATTCTACGCCCACTAACCATAGGTGGGGTATGTTGCGTAACAAGATCTTGCAACAATCGCGTCAGTTGTGGTGTTGAAAAAGCTTGAGTAGCTGAAGCATACGCTTGTTCAATGTCTTTAAACAATAAACCCACCCCACTTCCATGGAGGGCCGAAATAAACCGAATTTTTGCAAATTGAACAAACTGTAGCCGGCGAGTTAACTCGGCTCGGACATGCTCCTTATGTTCTTCATCCAAACCATCCCATTTATTAACAACAATCACTAAAGCCTTACCCGCTTCAACGATAAAACTTAATATATGCATATCCTGCTCTGTCAGCCCCTCTCGGGCATCGAGAAGCATCATGCACACATGTGATTCCTTAATGGCTTGAAGTGTTTTAATGACCGAAAATTTTTCAATCTTCTCGTCAACACGCGAGCGTCTCCGGACACCTGCTGTGTCAATCAGGATATAGGGTTTTTCATCACGCACAAAAGGGATAGCGATACTATCACGTGTCGTGCCAGGCATATCATAAACAACAACTCTTTCTTCACCCAAAATACGGTTAATTAAGGTGGATTTTCCAACATTGGGTCGACCAGCAAAGGCAATTTTTATCGCTTTGGTGGGTTCTTCTTCTTCCACCTCTTTAGCTTTGAGGGGCAAAGCTTGTAGTAACGAATGCATGCCTCGTCCATGCGATGCGGAGATAGGATGCACCTCATTGAAACCTAAAGACTGAAATTCAGCACTAGCAATTTCTTCATCAATTCCATCGGTCTTATTCACCACAAGGAAAACAGGTTTGTTGATTTTTCGCAAGCGTTGAGCAATGTTTTCGTCAACACCAGTGAGGCCTGCCCGGCCATCAACTAAAAATAATACAACATTAGCCTCATCAAGCGCCAAACTGGATTGTCTAGACATTAATGCATCAACGGCTAAATCATCTACACCAATACCACCAGTATCGACAACGATAAATGGCTTGTCTTCAAAATAAGCTTGACCATATTGTCTATCGCGGGTTAACCCAGGAAAATCTGCCACTAAAGCATCCTGGGTTTTTGTTAAGCGATTAAAAAGCGTCGATTTACCTACATTAGGACGGCCAACTAAAGCAATAACTGGAATCATTGATTAACCCACTGAATAACGACTTAATTTGCCATCAGCCGACATAACATAAATAGTATTACCCACAACTGAAGGAGCAGTTGTAATAGCACCGCCCACTTCAGTCCGTGAAATTAACTCCCCATTCTGAGTGGCTAAAACATGCAATAGTCCCGTTTTATCACCGACAACTAAGCGATCCCCTACTAAGACAGGTTCCGTTAATCCTCTCGCCTTCAATGCGATTTGCTTCCAGTTAACTTGACCATTTTGGCGATTAATTGCCCAAACAATGTCATCACTATCCGTTAAATAGATTGTTTTATTATCAATCGCCATGTTTTTATAAACAGAAGCGGGTTTGCGCCATACAAATTGGCCATCGCTTAACGATAAAGCACCCACATAGCCTTGATAGCTCGCTAAGTAAGCCACATTCCCACGCACAATTGGATCTGCATCAATATCGACTAAACGTTCGACATCACTTGATCCGCTCGCATAAGCAATGCTGCGGCGCCAAACTAAACGACCTGTCTGTATATCAACTGCATCCATCTTGCCATCGGAATAGCCCACTAAAACTAAATTGCCAACCACCACCGGTGCTGAACTGGCTTTTAAAATTAAGCTGGGAGCACCATGATCGGAGAGCCATAATTTTTCACCATTCATTAAACTGAAAGCATATAAATTGCCATCAATCGTTTTAGCAATTACTTTATTCGCTGCAATTACAGGCTTAGCCAGGACTTCGCCGGAGAGCTTTTGCTGCCAGAGCTCACTTCCATCGGATTGTTTTAGTAAGACAATACTAGAAACATCGTTACTGACGGCAATGACCCCGGAGGCTACCGTAGGGCCGCTGATTAACCCATGCTCCAATTTTTTAGACCAAAGTATCTTACCGTTGGTTCGATTGATCGCTTGCACTAGACCACTTGCGTCAGCAGTATAGACTACATTGCCGACAATCTCAGGCGTCAATTTAAGATGGGCGCTATTTTTTTGCGAACCGCCGATCGGCACAGACCATTTTTCAATGACTTTTGCTTTAGGAGCGAGTGGCTCTAAGGCTGCTGGTGCTGGAGTATTATCTTTGCCCAACATGTAATCATCCACCTTAGAACAGGCTTGCAATGAAACACACACCGCTAAAACGATAAATTTTTTGTTAATGCGCAACATATTTCCTCTTACACTAAGCTGATTGTAGAGTGCTATCACTTGCGTTCTTAGATTGAGCAAGAGCAGCTAACTCATTTGTTTTCATTTCAAGAAAAAGATTGCCCATTCCATTAGTTCTCACTTCCGTTATTGCTTCCTTATAAGATTGAATTGCTTGCTGATAATTCCCTGTAGCAGCATAAATATCACCTTTCAATTCATTGATAACAGGCAAATATGCTGAATCATCCACTACAGTCAGTTCAGCTAATGCTTTGTCATAGGCTCTTTGGGCTGCAAACAAACGAGCAATGCGCAATTTGGCAACTTGCTTTAATGGTTGCATTTTTGAGTGTTGAGCGACATATTCAAGATTTTCCCGTGCTTTATCGTACTGATCATTGGTGACTAATAGTTTGGCCAACGTCAGACGCGCAGCATCCGCATAAACAGTCTGCCCATAATCTTTAATGAGTTGATTTGCATAGGATTGGATACTGTTCTCATCTTGATTTGAAAAAGCAACCATAAGCCGCTCATATGCTGTCGATGCTTGAGTGCTTATTTTTTCTTGGTGCCAATTCCAATATTTAAATCCGGCGGTAATAAGCAATATCAATGATAAAATAACGGTGATAACATTACTGTACTTATTCCACCAATTTTTTATTGCCGCTAACTGTTCTTCTTCTGTCATATAAACAGACATTCTACTCTCCTATACTACTTCCCTGAGTTTTAATTCTGCATGGAACAAAAAATCAACATTGCTTACTGCACTTAACTACACCGTCCCGAGGCATAACCGCGGGTTCCAAGATCTCCTGCCTTCGCGGGATCACGCGCACAAGCGTAGAAAAGTCGAAGTAACAGATCTCACTAGTCAAAGGAGTTTTCCCAGTTCAAACCGATTTTAAGCCGATGCTAACCCATTCTGTAAATAACCGATTAAATCTTCTTGCAAGATAGTGACCTGCTCTTCTTGCTGACGCAAATTTTTAACGCTTATTGTCCCATCCGCAACTTCATCTTCCCCTAAAATTAACGCAAACCCTGCCCCGCTTTTATCTGCTTTACGGAATTGGCTTTTAAAGCCTCCTCCTACCGTATTCGTGATAACCTGCCAATTTGGATTGGCATTGCGCAGTTGTTCCGCAATCATCAAAGCCTTTTGCATTGCCACATCACCACTAGCAATGATAAAAACCGAAGGGGTTTGAACATGACTGTGATCAAGGCCTAAGGTTTCTAACAACAGGAGTAATCGCTCAGCACCCATCGCAAAACCAACAGCTGGCGTTGGATTTCCGCCTAAGTGCTCCACAAGCGCATCATAGCGGCCTCCTGCACAGACTGTTGCTTGACTCCCTAATTTATCCGTAACCCATTCAAAAACTGTGTGTCCATAATAATCAAGACCACGCACAAGGAAAGGGTTAATGGAAAAGGGTATACCTAACTGTGTTAATCCTTCGCATAAATGAGAAAACCGCTTTCTATTCTCAACACCGAGTGAATCCATAAGTCGAGGCGCATCATTGATCAGAGCTTGCATTTCGGGATTTTTGCTATCAAGAATCCTCATTGGATTTCGCTCTAAACGTCGCTTGCTGTCTTCATCGAGTTCGTCAAAGTGAAGTTTAAAATAGGCAATTAGTTTTTCCCTATATACTTGGCGTTCGCTTAACTCACCCAAAGTATTAATTTGCAAATGAACTTCTTTATCAATTCCGAGTACAGTCCATAAGCGCTTGCAGATAGCTATCAATTCTAGCTCAACCGCTTCCCCTGCTATTCCCAAAGCCTCAACGCCAAGTTGATAAAATTGCCTGTATCGTCCTTTTTGGGGTTTTTCATGCCGAAACATAGGGCCCATATACCACAATTTTTGCTGTTGATTATGCAGTAACCCATGTTCTAAGCAGGCCCGTAAGCAACCAGCTGTACCCTCTGGCCTTAAAGTTAAACTATCACCGTTCAAATCGTCGAAAGTATACATTTCTTTTTCAACGATATCAGTAACCTCTCCAATTGTTCGCTTGAATAGTAGAGTACTTTCAAGCAATGGAAAACGAATTTCTTCATAACCGTATTGCAAAAGACAACGGGTAAATAATTCTTCAAGTCGACGCCATGATGGAGTTTGTTGAGGTAAAATATCATTCATACCTCGAATTGCTTGTATTTTCTCAGCCACCTTTTGTCTCCAAGGGCGTTATCTGACTGTTACTAGGTGTAAGCATCGAACGCATTTTAGAAAGATCAGTTAGCCTGATTTCTGTTTCGGTCTTATTAGGCGTTTGTTCGGCAACAACAGGAGTACCTTTAGCAGAAAAAATTTGTGTATTGTCTTTGTTTTTCTGCCACCAGATACCAACTGCAACCACTGCAACCACAGCTATCAGGCCGGTTAAGATGCGGACAGCCCGTTCGCCTTTATTAGACTCTCGCTTACTTTGCCATAATGCCTTTTCTAATTTTCTCTCGCTAGAATGCATACTGTTAAATATTTCCAATAACGGGTCAACAGGGACACCTAATAGCTTAGCGTAAGCGCGAATATACCCTTTAATAAAAACAGGCTCCGGCATTTGATCATAGTCGTCAGATTCTAAGAGCTCAATAATTCTAACGCGCAGATGAAGTTTACCAGCAACGTACTCCTGGCTATATCCTTTTTTTTCACGCACACGTGCTAATTGCATGCCGGGTTTTTCTGAAGTACCGTTATGAATTTCATCCATTATTACTGTTGTCATTCTTTTCTCCGGTAGAGTCCGTAAAATGATGTAGCTTAATCATCTGTTGTTTGTAAATTGTCTCAGATGCTGTATTTCCCGCTCTCTGCGCTGCTTCTATCGCCATAGCCAGCAACTTAGAATCATTCATAGTCATTTCAGAGTAATTTTGCAAGTGCATTAATGCTTTTTCTGCTTGATTCTCTTTTAACTCTATTTTGACTAACTCGTAAAGCGATTGTTTGCGCTGAGGATCCTGTTTAAGCGCTTTCGCGAAATAGCTTCTGGCTTTGGGGTAATCAGGAATAGCTGCCAAACATAATCCTGCATTTTCGTATGCCCCTGCTGAATTAACATAATACACATCTTTGACCGCGTTTAAGAAATACCCCTCAGCTTGCTTATATCGGCCTAAACGACATAAAAACGCTCCATAGTTATTCAATTGAACACCTCTATTAGAAGCTAAAGATAATGCCTTTTTGTAAAAAATACGAGCTTGTTTTATATCCCCCGTCATCTCAAGATAATAAGCCATTGCCGCATTCACATCAGGTGACTTAGGCGCTAACTTTAGTGCAGTAAGCAACTTGCGTTTAGCTCTTGGCCGCTCTCCTTGCTTTAGGTAAACCAAACCTAATTGAGTATTATAGGACGCAGCTTCATTTTGCTTTCGAGTTTGCATAGATTGCTCAGCATTAAACGTTGCTTTTGATTGACATGCTTGTAACAATATTAAGCCTAAAACGAGTAACAGCCGGAATAAATTTAACACAATTAGTCATATCGCATTTAAGGATTGGCCATTATAACCATTAAAAAATAGTTACGCACTCTTTTCAGCGAAGCTAAGGCTATTCTGATTTTTCGGTTTGTTCATTAGGTACAAAATGCAATTTTTGCCAACGTCGAGAACGGCTGGTTCTATCTTTTACTTCGCCCGCAAGTTGCCCACAGGCCGCATCGATGTCGTCTCCTCTCGTTTTCCGGGTAATTGTATTAATTCCCTTTGCGAGCAACTTGTCTCGAAAAGCATCAATAGTTTGTTGCGAAGAACGTTCATATTCTGTCATAGGAAAAGGATTAAAAGGAATCAAGTTAACCTTTGAAGGTACATCACGCAATAATTTAATTAATTGATCTGCATGCTCTGATTGATCATTGACCCCTTTTAACATCACGTATTCGAAAGTAATCCTTCGCTTGGGTTCGTTTTTAAAATATCGCTTACATAAAGCCATGAGTTCAGCTAGGGGATATTTTTTATTGATTGGCACTAACTTATTGCGTAATTCATCGTTTGGAGCGTGTAAGGAAACAGCTAGAGCAACCGGGCTTACTTCACGTAAACGCTCAAGCTCAGGCAAAACACCTGAAGTACTTAATGTGACACGCCGTTTCGAAAGGCCATAAGCGAAATCATCCATCATAATATCCATTGCCGCCACGACGTTATCGAAATTAAGTAAAGGCTCACCCATACCCATCATTACTACGTTGGTTATTTTTTTGTCATGAAAGCCATTTTGTTGCGATAATTCACGCACAGCTAACCATACTTGGCCAATGATTTCTGCGGTAGATAAATTCCGATTAAAGCCTTGTTTTGCTGTTGAGCAAAAACTGCAATTCAAAGCACAGCCTACCTGGGAAGACACACATAACGTTCCACGGTTTTTTTCGGGGATAAAAACCGTTTCAATGCAATTCCCACAATCAAGCTTCAGCAACCATTTACATGTTCCATCACTCGATTTTTGGCAAGTCAAAATCTCAGGAAGGCGAATCTCTGCAATTTGGCTAAGGCGCTCACGTAATGCTTTGCCCAAATTACTCATCTGGGTGAAATCATGAAATCCATATTGATGAATCCATTGCATGACTTGTTGTGCACGATAAGGTTTCTCTCCCAATTCGCTAAAAAAATCACGCATTTGTTGATGATTGAAATTCAATAAATTAATTTTCTGATTCATCATTTACTCCACTGAATTTCATGTTGGGGCAAATGCCCCAAACCAAGTACCTGGGTTTAGGCAGAACAATACTGCCTTTAAGTTAAAGAATTCAATCTTTTTCGCTACATCCCACGGAGTAGATAAGAGGTTCATGCATTACTTAATGGCAGTGAGGTACCGGACTACCTAAACTCCAAGATACATCAAATTAATTATCGCCCACAAATTTCGTGTGGTTCAAAGAAAAAGGCAACTTCTTGCGCAGCAGTTTCCGCACTGTCAGAACCATGAACCGCGTTTGCATCGATACTATCAGCGAAATCCGCACGGATAGTCCCTGGAGCAGCTTCCTTAGGATTAGTTGCCCCCATGAGCTCACGATTTTTAGCAATTGCATTTGAGCCTTGTAATACTTGGATCATCACTGGGCCTGAAATCATAAAATTCACTAAATCATTAAAGAAAGGCCGTGACTTATGAACAGCATAGAAACCTTCAGCCTGAGCACGAGTAAGATGAGCCATTTTTGCAGCAACAATTTTGAGGCCAGCTTTTTCAAATCGCGAATAAATTTCACCAATGACGTTTTTGGTAACAGCATCGGGTTTAATAATTGAAAGGGTTAATTCAGTTGTCATAACAAGCGCTCCAATTGATATAGATTAAAAGCGCAATATTATACACGAAGTGTCTGGTTAATGGATAATACAATTTGCTAGGAGATCGGGTAGTAATTGCCATTTCAGCCTTTTTGATCCTCTCCAAGCGTCGAGTCAAAGTAAAGTGTCTCACGATTTTCTTCAGTCTGGGTGGAATCAACATGGTATTCAGGGAGTAATTGAAGCAATTCGTTCACACGAAGAATTAGTTTATAAAAATCTGAGCGCCATTGGCGCACCCTCGCCCCCATCTCATTCGTTCTAATCGTAAAATCAGCAAGCGAAGACTCTATCCCCGAAGAAAATTCAAGCAATTTCGTAATTTGGTCAATGAAAATATGTTTTGAATTTTCAGACATTTTTTCTCCAATAATCTTTTCTGCACGTAGCCACGATTTATCTTTGGTATCGATTTTGCCCCGTTTAGATGAGTCCCATTGGATTATCAATGCATTGATCACCTGAATAATGATCTTAATTTCTTTATCAACACCCTGCAATTTCATCTCATCTCGGATTTTTTTAGCTGCTGCTGCCAAATTCTTTTTCCATTCTGTCGCAAATTGAATGAGATTCTTTTGGGACTCTGCAATTAGTTTATTGTGCTCTGTTTCGCATGCGTGGAAATCATCCCCCATATTGACTAGCCTTTTACGCTCGCTCTCCAAATCCTCACGTGTAAGTGCTCCTGGTGAGTCTTCAGATTTACTCGTTTCACCTGACATTAAATAATCAATAAATATTTTTTGTGCATAAACTTGATAATCATTTGCTTGTTGCAAAATAATTCCGTTAAAAACGTTTTTTAATGGAACCCTTAACAAACGATGATAAAACGAGTTTGGATTTTTTATCGCAGCGATAAGGTCTTCGTGCTGCAAGCGAATTTTATAGCTCTCTAGAATTCGTTCGGTAGTTATCAACCCGTAGGTTGATAGCCAGATTGATAAATCATTATTCGTTTCTGCTGCACTCATTACATGATCCAATTTTTTCTACCTTCTATGTGATACATACCCAAGATACTTCAAAATCTAGTATTTTAAAGTATCTTGGGTATACTCACTATTTTTTCAAAGTATAGTGTAAATTTATTATGCTAAGCACAGATTCAACCGATTTGCAAATCTTACTTGATTTTCTTCGCTTACCAACCCCTGAAGGTTGGTTGAATGCAGCAGTTGCCAACATCCCCACCTTGTTAATCGATCATGCCCATTGTGAACGAAAAGCCGCGGCAACCGCAGTTAATTTTATTTCTAAGTACCCTGAAAAACCAGAATTAGTTGAGGTTATGTCGCCTTTGGCTCGAGAAGAGCTACTCCATTTTGAAAAAGTGACTAGCTTGATGCATAGCCGAAATATTCGTTTTGGTCCCTTACCTCCTTCTGATTATGCGCAAAAAATGAATCGGCTCGTTACTAAAGGAGGTTGTAAGGAACGGTTACGCGATCAGCTGATCGTCGGTGCCATCATAGAAGCCCGCTCATGTGAACGATTTAATGCACTTATACCCCGAATTAATGATAGCACCTTAAGTAGATTTTATTTTTCCTTAGTCAAATCGGAAGCACGCCATTTTCAAGACTATCTTCGTCTGGCTAAACTATATGGTGGTGAGATTGAGGAGCGCTTAGATTTTTTCCTCAAAATTGAAAATGCCTTGATTGGCTCGATGGATAAAGTGTTCCGCTTCCATAGCGGAATACCTGATGACACTGTCGCCACATAACTCTGAGCGCCCGTATTTATTTTCATTGAAGCTGCTGGCGCTCAGCCTCTGATCAGTTCATCCTTGGGGCTGGAGTGCTCTCTTCTTCAGCCTCCTGGGCAGGGCCACTGTAGTTTATCTTCATTCCCATTCGATTAGAGAGAAATTTTTCCAAACTAGTATCAAAGTTATCGTTTAATTCCTTGAACTTCTCTTGGCTCATCTTCACGCCGTTTGCATCCTTTAATACAATTTGCTGACCTTGTGGACCTTGTGGAGATGCTTGAAAACCATGAAGCTTGGCCCATTCGCATATCCCTTCACTAAAATGTCCTTCTATTTCAGGCCAGCGCTTATTATTTTTGGTCACTGAAGTGGCCAAAACTCCGTTCTCATCTACACCCGCACCAAAACGGATTTGAGCAAGCTTCTCATCTTTCACAAATGGGCGTCTAACCCTATCCGAAACTGCACTTGCAGCGGTTCCAATGGTCTTATCCCATACGAACCCCGCAGCTCCCTTAAGTGTATCCCCAACTGGGAGGACAGGATCGTACCAGAGGGCTTTGTTTAGCTCCAATGACGCGGATAAGAGATGGAACATTTCAACAGCCCAATCACTCGCTGCGCTAACCCCTGAACCAATCAAGCGCTCCGCAGTTCTTTCTATCTTTCCTACTTCTTTTCTTCCGTCAGCGCCAACTCGATTAAAAAATGGCTGACCATCAAAGTCTTCTTTATTTTCCTGTGCTTTTTTTATGTTTTCTTCTTCTTTGAGCGCCTGAGCCTTTTGTTTCATCTCTCTTTGCTTAGCGATGACGTCTTTCTGCAACTGCTCTTTGACTTCACTCACTTTTGTATTCTCAATTTCGCGTTTCTGGGCTTCAGTTAAACCGGGCATACTTTTGTCCTCTAAAAATCCAATCGAGAGAATTCGAATCTATTTGCTTTATAATAACACAATAATCTTGGGCTTTCATCCCAATCGCTTAGAACATATCGATCGTACACACTTCCATTATAGACATAATTGCTTAAGCCAACCTTATGCGTATGACCATGGATTAAGATACTTACATTTTTTTCTCGCATGTGACGTATCATAGGTTGCAAAACGACATCCATTTGCGCCATCGTTTTACTTCGATTTGTTTGGCTTCGCTGTCTTACTTTAGCAACCATTTTACTGCGCACTTGAATAGGGATGCGTAAAAAAAGTTTGGGGAACAAACGATTCCTTGTTATGCGCCTAAACCACACATGTCCTTTATCATTAATGCAATAGCGATCGCCGTGGACGAGCAAGACTTGGCTGGAACCTAGTTGAATCACAGTTGGGTCGGGAAGGATTGTCATACCTGCAGACGTTGCAAACCGGGATCCAAGTAAAAAATCACGATTGCCGTGCATAAAATAAAGCGAAACCTGCTGCTGTGATAACCATTTCAAACGTTCAGCGATGGTCTCGCTCCAAGAATCACAAGCATCATCACCCGGCCAAGCGTGGAAAAAGTCTCCCAAAATATACACAGAATGAGTGTTTGTTGCAGCCCAATCAATGAAATGATTAAAGCGAGCGGTGATCGTAGGCTCTTTGGGATGAAGATGTAAATCAGAAATAAAAACTGCTTCAATAGGCTTGTCTTGCACCATCAACATAAGGACTCAATATGGATATGTTCATCTTGTAAATAAATTTGACATGGGCCTTGATGCGGTTCGATTGCATCACTTAAACGGTAAAACCCTGCGATGGACACTAATTCTGCTTCAAGCGATTGGCAAAAAATCCTTGCATACTTATCGCCAGAAATGCCTGCTAGTGCTCTACCACGCAACGCACCGTAAACATGGATATTCCCGTCTGCTAACAACTCTGCACCATGACTGACCGAAGCGGTGATAACTAAATCTCCGCCTTTACTCACGACTTGCTGACCAGAACGTACGGGGGTTGTGAGCAACTTGGATTTTGTTTCTGTAGCCATTGGTGCCTGCTCTTCCACTTCGTTTTCGATTAAAAGTTTATCTTGGGACGAAGAGGCATGTAAAATACCTAACCCTTGGCATTGCGCAAGCGTTTCAAGAAATGGACTAGCCCCTTGAATGGCAACAGGGATTAAATTATGCTCACGCATCGATTGACAGAAAGCTTGCAAATCAAAATCAAGATCATGTAATGCACTACAATCTAAAATAATGGGAGTTTTATCGAAAAAACGAGGCGCTTTCAGGATCATATCATCCAATTGCTGAGCAAATAAAACACGATCGTTATTCAGTAATTGCAAAACTGTAAATGTATATAATCTGCCTTTAAGCTTAAAAGCCTGTGATTTCAATAAATTATCAGTCATAACTAAGATATCCATCACCCCGTTTTTTGTTTATACTAACATGAGGGGAGGAATAACAGAAGGACATTGAAGTGGATAAAGTGTGGTTAAAGTATTATCAAGAAGGCGTACCTCATGAAATCGATATTAATGAACACTCCTCACTCGTTTCATTATTCGAAGATTCTTGTCGTCGATATTCAAAAAAAATTGCTTATGTAAATTTAGGATGTGAAGTCACATACGAAGAGCTTGAAGAAAAGAGCCGTCAATTCGCCGTCTATTTACAGCACGGATTAGGTTTAAAAAAAGGAGCTCGTGTCGCTCTCATGATGCCTAACTTACTCCAGTATCCAATTGCCCTCTTTGGCATTTTACGCGCTGGCTGTATTGCTGTGAACACCAACCCACTCTACACCACAGACGAATTTGTTCATCAAATGAATGATTCTGGAGCTGAGGTACTCATCGTTCTGGCCAATTTTGCCCATACCGTGGAGAAAGCTCTTCCCAAAACGAAAGCAATTAAACATATTATCGTCACTCAAATTGGTGATATCTTCCCATTGATGAAGCGGCTGATTGTGAATGCAGCGGTCAAGTATGTAAAAAAATTAGTCCCTGCTTATCACCTCCCCCAAGTCATTTACTTTAACGACACATTAAATTTAGGCAAAAAAAATGAATTAACCCCGGTTCAATTGAATCATCAGGATATTGCTTTCCTTCAATATACTGGAGGAACCACCGGTATTGCAAAAGGAGCCATCCTTACCCATGGCAATATGGTAGCGAATGTTTTGCAAGCTTCTGCTTGGATTTCCCCCTTAAAAATTGATGGGGAAGACGTTATCATTACCGCCTTACCGCTTTATCATATTTTCTCTTTAACAGCGAATTGCCTGACTTTCCTTAAAGCAGGTGCTAAAAATATCCTGATCACCAACCCAAGAGATATTCCTCATTTTATCGATCAAATCAAAGACACTGGATTCACTGCAATTACTGGGGTGAATACTTTATTTAATGCACTTCTACATAACCCTAAATTTCGTGAAATTGATTTTTCAAAACTTAAATGTGCCCTAGCTGGTGGCATGGCTTTACAAAAAAGCGTAGCCATCAAATGGCGGGAAATGACCAAATTTCCCATCCTTGAAGCCTATGGTTTAACAGAAACCAGTCCTGCAGCAACCATTAATCCCATGTACCTGGAGGAATATAATGGTAGTATTGGTCTCCCTATACCCTCTACAACAATTTCTATCCGTAATGAAGCAGGAGCTGAAGTACCGATTGGTGAAGCTGGGGAACTATGCATTAAAGGGCCACAAGTCACGCAAGGATACTGGCAACGACCAGAGGAAACCGCCTTAGTTTTTACAGACGATGGCTTTTTAAAAACGGGCGATATCGCCCGAGTTGATGAGAAAGGGTTTGTTTACTTAGTCGATCGCAAAAAAGACTTGATTGTCGTTTCTGGCTTTAATGTTTATCCTAATGAAGTTGAGCAGGTCATCAGTATGCTTCCTGGTGTACTTGAGGTCGGCGTTGTCGGTATACACGATGAAGAGTCCGGTGAGCGGGTTAAAGCCTGCATCGTAAAAAAAGATCCTGCCCTTACGGCTGAACAAGTCATCGCTCACTGCCGCGAGCATTTAACGGGTTATAAAATACCTAAAGTGGTCGAATTCTATAAAGAACTACCTAAAACGAATGTAGGTAAAATTTTACGTCGGGCATTAAAAGCTAACGCCGAAAAAATTGAGGAACCGAGTGTGGCTTAGCCTGGTTGCTGGGCCACCATTTGGATCTTATTGAAATTTTGGCGTCAAACAACCACCTACCCATCCGATCGTAGCGATTGATTAGCTTCCTTTTGTTGGATTTGGCACAAACAGTCAGATTTGCACAAGATGGCTAAATAAATATGACCGTTTCGGGATAGAAACTAACCGATTAAGTGATCAATTGCATCATAATTCGAGCAGTAGCACCCCAAACATAATGGCGGCTGGCAACAAACCGATAGGTTGTAAATGTAAAACCAAAACGACTTACTTGGATTTTCTGGTAGTTTGACGCCTTGATAATCTCGCCCATAGGTAAATAATACACTTCAGCGACTTCGTTTTTATCGGCGTGGTAAGGCGATAAATTCTCGATAGTAGCCAGCCATGGATGAATTAAATACCCGCTTAAAGTGCGCTCCGGCCGTAGTTCCATCTGCAAGGCAATTCTTTCGGGTGCGATTCCCAGCTCTTCTTGTAATTCACGTAAAGCAGTATCGTACAAATTTTTATCACCCACTTGCCAACGACCACCCGGGAAACAAATTTCTCCAGGATGATTACGCAAGGTGTGACTCCGTTGTGTTAGAACTAAAGAATCACTTGACAGTTCATGCAATACGACGACTGCCGCGTCTTTAGGTGTTACTTTCTCAATTAAGTCCATTGACTATCGCATCTGTTTTGATAAAACATTCTAAGTATTCATCTTCCCAATTTGAATCAATCACTATTCCACCTCCGGCGGCCAGATGCAAGATCTCGTCACGAGCTACTACTGTGCGGATAGCGATATTACTGTCAAAACGGCCATGATTGGAGAAGTATCCGATAGAACCACAATAAACACCTCGATCATAGGTTTCTTGTTCAGCGATTATGCGCATCGCTTCGAGTTTTGGAGCACCCGTTATTGACCCTCCCGGGAAACATGCACTAAATGCATCCATCATTGACATGTCTTCTGAGCAAATTGCTTCGATATTACTGACCATATGATGCACAGACTGATAACTTTCAATCGCATATAAATCACGTACATGAACCGAACCAGGCTTCGCAATTTTACCCAAGTCATTTCGGAGTAAATCAACAATCATCACATTTTCCGCTTGATTTTTACTCGAAGCCAATAGAGCGCTGCGTAACAGCTCATCCTGCTTGGGATCGGAAGAGCGTTTTTCTGTTCCTTTAATCGGTGATGTGAGTAATTTATTTTTATCCATCAATAAGAAACGTTCAGGAGAGAAACTTAAAATCTCGGCGTCAGAGAACCGTAAGAAAGCGGAATAGGGAACTGGATTCTTGGCTCTAATTTTCTTATACATTAACCAAGAATCACCCTGATATTCGGCATTAAAAGGTTGCGTATAATTCACTTGGTAAGCACGCCCTCTTCGTAGGTCTCGGTAAATGGCGTTAAACGAGTCCCGGTAATCCGCTTTAGTTATTAAAGGAGTAAATGGCTTGGTTAGAATAAAGGTATCATTACGAGTATTATTTTGCTCCCAAATACAACGCACTTCTTTTACTATCGCCGCGGTTTCAGAGCGATTATTTGCTGAAACCACATACACTTTTTTTAAGTGATGGTCACTAATCAGCGCCCAATCATACAAACCAATATTGATAATGGGCAGGTTTGCTAAGCTTGGTTGCGTGACGGAGTGAAGACCTACTAAACTTGCTGCAAAATCATAAGAAAAATACCCGATTGCGCCACCTTGAAAAGGTAAATTAACTTCCGAAGTCACCTGAGGAATTAATTTTTGCAGTTGATTAAAAATTTGTAAAAATTCGGAATTATTGCGATGTATTGTGAGCCTATGATAAGGAAAAGCACTGACAATATCATAGCGCCCGCCTAATTGATCACTGCTCTCTAAGAGTACGAAACCCGGCAATGATGCCAGATTTTGGTAATGTTCCATCAAATTGTTGTCTGGGTACTTTAAATCAAAAATCTGAATTTTAGCCACTCTCTATCCAATTAGTACGAAATTTTTAAAAAAACACTTTACGGGTATAGGGGATAAATTGTACATTTCGGTTTCTTTTTCTCAAAATAAAAATTAACCATGCTTATTTATATCTCAGCACTCGATTATCACGGAGCTCCTCTCATTTGGGAATACGACGAAAGCCGAGACGAAGCCACTTGTCTTTTCCAGGTGCTTCGCAAATCATCAGAATCATCGACTACCATTGCAATTCAAAGTTTAAGGAACTTTCTTGTCATTGATAATTTGCAAAAAAGAAAAATTAAAGGTTTAGAAATTAATAGCGAAAAAGCCAGTATCACTATTTCTCATGTTAAATCCTATTTTAATAATGATATTCATGTTATGGAACCCTCTTCTTCTATGCTGGTTCCTCCTCTGGACATTAGAAGCATAGCCTCTACACCTGCGCCTAGCTCAATGCCTGTCCCTCGACGCTCACCTGCGGACGCTGCTGAGAGTCAAGCACCGGCTAGCCCACACGATGCTCCACGTGTAAAAACACCAAGATCCAGAACAAATGTGAAAACTTTTTTTGACAGTTCTACTAGTGGGATTTCACCCACTCCACCGACAAGATCACTACCCTCACCAGGCTCTTCTACCCAAGCTACAATAAAGACAAGTAAAACGATTTCCTCTAGCGATGCCCCTGTAATGGGATTGCAGCTTGAGGCAATCCTCACTAAATCGATTGATTCAACTATTCTGGGCGACACTGAACGGTATCTTCCGGATAGCAAATCGGGACATAGCTATTTCCTGACCAAATTCATGTCAGACTTAGAAACTCGGCAAACTGTTTTTGATTCGCCAACAACGTTTTCAAGAAAAGTAAACTATCTCGAGGTTGGCGAGCTCATTCCTATTAAAGAGTTACAAATGCATCTCCTAAGGGTATTTTTTAATGAAATCCTAGCGCCCCTGTATGGAGATCGCCCATTAGACCCAAAGCTTGGTGATTTTTTTGTCCAAGCTATCAGGGAAGTCATGCGTAATGAGCCAGAGTTTTATGCTGGGTTTAAATCTCACAACTTAGGTCCTACTTTTTATGAAGAAAAATCAGAAGAAGAGTTAGCAGGAGAATTCGGAGGAAACCCACACCGCAAAGACGATGCCATTCATCAAGTTCTATTTGCGCGGGCAAGAGGTTTGCTGCGAAATTTTCGCTTTTTTATCACTAGCGACATAAAAAGTCATCAGTTAACCGAAGATCGGACTGTACAAGCGGAACTAGATGTTTTAAAAAGCGCACTAAAAAGTCATAGATCTTCCCTCGCTGAAGCATGCTTATTATTAGAGCAATTAACCGAACTCACTGCGAAATCTGGTCGAATTGCCACCAAATACATGAACATTACACAAATTTTAAAAACCCAGATGGAAGCAAAAACCGATCTTTCGTTAGCGTTTTTAATGTTCAAATATGAAAAATTTGACAACATAGAAACAGACCTCCTGGAGGAGGCAAAAACGAGTCCAGAATTACAAAAATTGAGAGAAAATCTCGGAAACCTGAGGGTCGACGGAAAATCTTGCTTCCACTTTATTTTTAACTTTCTTAAACAAAAATACACTCATACAAAAGAAGAACATCTGCAAAAGATCACTGAAAAGGTGATTGAAGAAACCGTTGAGCTATTAAAAACAGTGTTCATGGCCGATTCATCGGTACCGGTAATACGGTATCCCGCAGATGCCGACTTTTATCTTCCAGAAGAGATGGTAGGACAGCTTAGAGCAAATCCACCCGATCTAGGACAAAAGCATTATGAGAAAAAGAAACATCGGGAAGAATTGATAACCCTCTGTTCACAATGGATTTATTCGGCTATTGCCTCAAAATTACTTCAAAAGCCCAGCGAAGCAAGGCCAGAGGAATGTCCTACCTCTACTCCCAGACGCAGATCCAGTACAGAATCTTCTAGCAAAATAAAGTTCAAAGAGGACGTCCACGCTGTATCTTCATCAGAAGATAAACCTGTCTCATCACCTAAAAAAAGTGGATGGTTTGCTAAAAGTAAATCGTTGAGAGACCTTTCGGAAAAAAATGCTTCCACCCCAACCTCCGATCATCCACCAACGAAAAGTCAAGTTAACCCCCACTTCAGTTAATATCGCAGTAGGTTTATCGTTTGACCCAACATGATTCGAATTAAACAATGTTGGGTCGCCGCACACCTTTCTCACTGAGAGAATTAACTATAGTCCCTAGTTTTTACAAAAAATTCTGAGTATCCTATGACCACGCGTGTTAACAAGGAGATCGACCGTGACAATAGTCGCCCGATTTGAAATACCTTTCGCTCAGATTCTTAATGAAAAGGGCGAAATCTGTGACGCATTGCCTGAATTTGCCCATAATGAGGGTACCCTTAAAACACTCTATCGAGTTATGGTTCGTACTAGGGCTTTTGATAAGAAAGCAATTGCATTACAACGAACCGGTAGGATGGGTACTTATGCCCCCATTAATGGCCAGGAAGCCATTTCAACTGCTATCGGCCATGCTATGCGACCTGAAGATGTGTTTGTTCCCTACTATCGTGATTATGCGGCCCAATTTCAGCGTGGTGTTAAGATGTCGGAGATCCTTGCTTATTGGGGTGGGGATGAGCGGGGTAGCCGATTCACATGCAACTCCGAAGATCTACCTATTTGTGTTCCTATTGCCTCACAATGTTTGCACGCAGCAGGTGTTGCTTTTGCCTTCAAATATCGCAAACAACCTCGTGTTGCCGTAGTCTGCCTTGGTGAGGGCGGAACTTCTGAAGGTGATTTTTATGAAGCAATGAATGTTGCTGGCACGTGGAATTTACCGGTGGTTTTTGTGGTAAACAACAATCAGTGGGCTATATCCGTTCCATTATCCAAACAAACAGCAACTCAAACTATCGCTCAAAAAGCGGTTGCTGCCGGTTTTGCAGGTATCCAAATTGATGGTAATGACGTAATCGTTTGCCGTCAGGTTATAGGCGAAGCCATTGAAAAAGCACGTCGGGGTGAAGGCCCTACACTTATTGAGGCATTGACTTATCGACTTTGCGATCACACCACTGCCGATGATGCGACTCGTTATCAGCCCTGCGAAGAAGTGGAAAAAGCAAAACTAAGAGAACCGATTAGCCGCTTTAAACATTACCTGGAACAGCAAAAAATATGGGACAAAGCCCAAGAGGATGAACTTCTGAAGGAAAGTAATGGAGCAGTAGAAGAAGCAGTCAATGAATACCTAAGCCAAGAAAAACAACCAATCACGAGTATTTTTGATTACCATTATGCTGAACTGCCCGATTATTTGATTGAGCAACGCGCAATAGCCATGGAGGAAATGTCCCGTGCCTGATATAACTCTAGTAGAAGCGGTCACTCAAGCTTTAGCTTACGAATTAGCACATGATGAGGATGTTGTTGTTTTTGGTGAAGACGTGGGTAAAAACGGTGGAGTGTTCCGAGCAACAGTTGGGTTGCAAGATCGCTTTGGTGAGCACCGCGTTTTTGATTCCCCTTTGGCAGAATCGATGATTGGCGGCCTTGCTATTGGCATGTCTCTTCAAGGTTTAAAGCCTGTTGCGGAATTTCAGTTTATGGGTTTTATTTATCCGGCTATGAATCAAATTATTTCACATGCAGCCCGGATGAGAAACCGTACACGTGGACGCTTACATTGCCCACTCGTGTTTCGCGCTCCTTTTGGTGGCGGTATCAGAGCCCCTGAGCATCACTCAGAAAGCACTGAAGCTTTGTTTGCTCATATTCCTGGGCTTCAGGTTGTCATTCCCTCATCACCAAAAAGAGCATATGGATTACTCCTCGCAGCAATAAGAAACCCTGACCCTGTTATTTTCCTTGAGCCTAAACGAATCTATCGCCTAGTTAAGCAACCTGTTGAAGATAACGGAGAAGCACTCCCCCTGGGAAAATGTTTTACTTTACAAGAAGGTGATGATGTAACCCTAATTAGCTGGGGAGCGAGCATGCATGAAACATTGCAAGCCGCTAAACAACTTGCAGAAGAAGGTATCTCCTGCGAAGTGATTGACGTAGCAACAATTAAACCCTTGGATATTGAAACAATACTGGCGTCTGTCGAGAAAACTGGACGTTGTGTAATTGTGCACGAAGGTGCTAAAACAGGTGGCGTTGGTGGTGAAATTTCCGCACTAATAATGGAAAATGCGCTAGCTGATTTACTAGCACCCGTACAACGCGTCACAGGCTACGATGTTGTTATGCCCTATTTCCAACTCGAAAAGCACTATATCCCCAGTGTTTACCGAATTAAAGACAGTGTCATGAGCATAATGGAGTGATAATGAATATTTTCAATTTACCTGATTTGGGCGAAGGGTTGCCCGATGCTGAAATTCATGAATGGTTTGTTAAAGAAGGCGATACTGTAACTGTCGATCAACCGCTCGTTTCAATGGAAACAGCTAAAGCTGTAGTTGATGTTCCTTGTCCTCAGAGTGGAAAAATCGTTAAGCTCTTCGGTAACCCTGGCGATGTAATCAAAACAGGAGAGCCTTTAGTTGGCTTTGAAGCAGCGGCTGAGTCTGACAAGAAAGTCGATAAGGGCACAGTTGTGGGCAATCTTGAAGAAAGCACCGATATCAGTGAAGACAATTTCATCATTGGTTCTAGCAGAAAAAATTCGCAACGCATCAAAACAACTCCGGCTGTTCGCTTATTGGCAAAAAAATTAGGTGTTGACCTCAATTCACTAATGGGCAGTGGCGGGCACGGCGTAATTACCCTTGAGGATGTGCAAGCTGCCGCAGAGAAAAAAGCGCAGTTGCCAGAAGGGTATGAAGCACTACGTGGTGTAAGAAGGGCTATGCTTAACAGTATGGTTCAATCGCATCAAGAAATAGTTCCTGTTAGTATTTTTGATGAAGCTGACATCGAATGCTGGCCAGCAGGAACCGATATTACTGTGCGTTTAATTCGTGCCATTATACACGCCTCAAAACAAGAACCTGCACTTAATGCTTGGTTCGACACAGCCCACAGTGCACGCAAATGTTTTAGCGAAGTGCATTTAGGTATCGCAATGGACAGTAGTGAAGGTTTGTTTGTTCCTGTTATCCATAATGCAGCCACCCATTCTGACGAGCAACTACGGAAGATTATTGATGACTATAAACAAGCAGTCTCGGAACGTGTTGTAGCACCAGAGAAATTAAAAGGGGCAACCATTACTTTATCTAATTTTGGTAAATTTGCTGGCCGTTTTGCAAGCCCGATTATTGTACCCCCCATGGTAGCCATTCTTGCAGTTGGCCGATTATACCAAGGCGTGGTAGCACTTAACGGTAAAGTGGAAACCCATCGTCTACTACCACTTTCCTTAAGCTTTGATCATCGTGCGGTTACTGGGGGTGAAGCAACACGTTTTTTAGGCGCGGTAATTGAAGCTTTACAAAAACCTGAAATAATGTAATCCGACTATCCTGAATGTGGTAGGAGGCCTCTTTTAATAGACCTTCCTCGCTACGTGGATTAACAACAAAGTCAGACTTGAACACAGGTTACGAACAACATGGCAAAAAAACGCAGCATAGCAGTCTATGTGAGTGTTTTGCCATGTTTTCGCGCAATTAGAAATACCGAGAGATTGGATTAGGTCCAAATGACCCAATCTGTTAATCCTGGTTAAGCCACAACAGCAGCCAAATTCTCCGATGCTTTTTCAATAGCATTAACACGATCTAAACCATCTGTTACGCAGAAAAATCTAGCCTCTCCCGTGATTAATTCGGTGACGTACCGTTTTACAGGAACTGCTAACCCTAAAGTTAACACCGCCAGAGAAGCAAGGGCGATATTCGCCAGTATAGGTAGCCATGCGGTGTGTTGGCTCATTACATCATCCCTGCTATGGATATGACAGAGAAAATCAGCATGGAACTCTGTGAAGAATTTTTTCTCCCGTAATGAAGCAGCTCTGTTTATCAATTTCTTTTGGTTGTCAATGATGAAATGATCGACTTTTTTCTGCAAAGATTCTGCTAGCTCTTTGGCTACGTCAGCATGCTCTTCATTGCCGTCATCTTTAACTGAAACACTGAATTGCCGTAACTGCCCAATTTCAGCATAAAGCTTTTTAAGCTGTGTTACCAGTTCAGGTTCTGTTAGAGTTATTTCATTAAGGATTGTCTCTGCTTGTTCATGTAAAACTGCATTGTCTTCTTCTAAAAATTCAGCAGGATACGATTCGTAATTATTAGGAATTTGCTTGTTTAATTCATTAATCTTTACTACTAAACGATTAAGAATAGCCTGTAAGTTAAAACCACTGAATGTTTCCTTTTTTTGGTCAATACACGTTAATACTTCTTCGCTATTACCATTGTCTTTATATCGTTGCAAGGCATCTTTTAGTTGCTGAATAAACACCGACCTGCGCTGTTGCTCTTGAGGAAATAACCGATCCTTGTAATAGTACTTTTTGCTTCGCTCTTCCTCATAATGAGTCAGTTCCGTTGTAATCCCATCAACGACTTTCTCTCTCTCCTCAATACGTTCCCCCAACCTAGCATTAATGGCAACTTTGATTCCTAATGTTGCTTGAAACTGATTAAATTCAGTTAACAGTGTAGCAATTTTTCTCGCTAACTCATCAGTGGACGATACAGTTTCTAAATCTGCATTTAATACAGTCAATCCTGCTATAGGGAAAGATCGTAAATAGGCATTCAGGTTGTCTATTGCAGCAGTATTCATTAACCAGGTAGCTTTGGATTCTGCAAATTGCAAGTTTACTTGGTCTTGATTATGCTGAAACTCAGAACCAATTTTATCAACCAGACGATTAACTTGATTTAATAATCCAGCGTAAAATGTTTTAAAATTTTCTTCTAATTCCTTGAATTTATCGATTTTACTGCCAATTTGAGCATTAAATATTTCATCAGTAAGCTGATGTAAATCTCTATCTAGTAATTCCGCTTTATCAAAAACACATTTTAATTCTTCAGAAGCTATTGAGCACCAGTTTAACCAGCCACTAAGTTTAGTCAATTGAGCAGATAAGTCGCCTTCTTCCAAGGAATCTTTCTGAACAAGAAATTTATTAAATTCTTTCTCAAATCGAATCAAAAATTCATCTAAAGCCATTTGCTTTCTTTGACAAATATTGATAACCAATTGATCAATTTTAGTATTTGAATTGACAATAAAACCTTCGATCCGCGCCAAATTATCTTGATAAACTGTATGATCAACTAAGCTAACCGCTTCGATTTTTAGGTTCTTTACTAATTCTCCTAGCTCTGACAGGTCATTTCGAGCTGTGATTACAAAGGAAAGCAATTTTTCTTGATTATAATTAAGCAACTCAACCGTATTGGACTCAAGAATTAAGTTCTCTAGTTCGGCAATTATTGTGCTAATTTTTTGATTAGAGGTTAATAAAAAAATCAATTTATCAAGAACAAGTATTTCTTTTGTTAAAGTTGATAGTTCATCTTGTTTAGTTTTGATTTTTTTATTTAATTTCCCGATCTCCTTGGCGAGTATTTCCGCTTCTTGAGCAAACTCTTTGCGCTTCATTTTGCTGAATTCAATATCTTGGCTGAGTGTTCTTAATGTTTTTGCCAGGTTACAAAAAGAAAATAGTTCTCCTTTTAGTCTCAAAAGTACCTGAGATTCCCTCTTGGTATTTCCCTCCTGAGTAATTAGTTCACCTAACCAGGTTACGATAGTGCTTATTCCCTCAGAAGTATTTAAATTTTCATCACTTAGAATACGATCAGGATCTTTTTGCTTTGACTGCGAGTCCTGTTTTTGAGCTAATAACGATTTAATTTTTTGCAGGGCTTCCGCGCGCTGCACAATGAATTTGGTTTTCTCTTCAATGAAATCTTTTTCTAAAATTGATAATGGATCAGGATTAGCTAAAGGATCACTATTTAGATGTAGTAATGCAATTTTTTCTGCATGCAGCGCTTCTTTTGCAATTTTCTGATTCAATTGCACTTCTAATTGATTTTCGACTAGAGCTTGCCGTCTTCTTTTGTCATCTCTTAACGCAGTTATCACAGTTGGATCGGTGGACTCCATCGTTTCTGCTAATGCTTTGGCAGCTTTTGCTTTACTAAGTTGAATTAACAACCTCTCTTGTTGTTGCTCTAAACATGCAACAGCTTTTTCTACCCTTCCATTGTACCGCTCAACTATCTCCTTGGATTGTCTGTAACAAACACTAACCTTTTCTGTTGCTTCAGATTCAATTTTTAGTAAAAGCGTTAAAGATTGGGTAGAGTCATGAATTTGTTGCCGTATACTCTTTATTGTCTGGCAATAATCATGAGCTTTTTCCCGTTGACGACCCACCTCAACCAGAAGCTGATTGATTGCTGTAATTCGCTTATCAAAGGCTAAACTACTAAGATCTTCAATTTCACGCAGATCTATATCATCAAAAACAAACCCATTGAGCTGCTGTACCCATTGGTCATTATCCTTCTGCCAGCGTAAAACTTCTTGTTCCTGCCAATCATGGGTTTCCCGTTGAAGTTGGGTTATAAGCTCTGCCCTTTTATTTTTAAAATAAGACTGCAATAGAGTAATTTCTTCTCGTTCATGTTGCTTAAATTTAAGCTTCTCTTTAATTGGAACCACGTCAAGTTCATGGAACTCATTAAAAGCAACAATCACTTCCGGCAATTGCTCCTTACTGTAAGAAACATCTAACTTTTTCCTTTCAGCTTCATGGAGGTCATCAAGCAAATTCGGATAAGGAGCAAGCAACATGATTAATTTCTTTAACTCATAATCCTCGTTTCTTTCCAATAGATAATCTAATTGCGCAATATTCTGATCCAAATTATTAATTTTTTCATCTAATAACTGCACTTTTGCTGAAAGGGATGTTTGAGATGCTAAAAGGGTTTCAAACGAATTAAACGAACTGTATAGCTGCTTAGCTTCATCGAGATAAAGAAGAGCTTGAGCTGCTTCCTGGTTAACAAATTCTTGAACTAAACTGATTTTTGCAAGCTCGCTTTTTACGTGGGATGTTTGAGCATAACTCTCAAAATAAGTTTTTAAAGAATAAGAGAGAAGGAGTTTTGTTCCTGCTAAGAAATCATTGTAGTAATCCTCAACCTTAAAATAAATTTCTCTACCGCTATGTTGAGTAATTTTAAACCGTAACTCTTTTGATATTTTTGTACCTTGTTGTGACGCTTGATCACCTTGTATTGTTTGCTCATCATTCATCACTTCTGGTGCATGTTCTACCGAAATTTTTAGAAAATTAAAACGATCGGGTATGAATGCAGCTAATGTGCTATTTTTAATGTCAACAGTAAACGCTTTAGGGTTTAAAAAAGTAACTAAATCTTCCAAAGTATCAGGAAGCTGATTAATCAAATCGAGCAGTTCAGCAACAAGATCATAAGTAGAAGGATGACTGATTATTAATGCTTGTTCTGTGTGTCCATGGAGATTAAAAAAGGAATAATCAATATCCTGAGTAAGCCTTTTCTCTATCTCTTTAGCATCAAATAACTCATTGTCAGTAAAGATGAGATCATCGATCACTTCATCGACAATTGCGAAATAATGATCTAAATTACAGCCAGGAATTTGCAGCACTTCTTCATAGCGTTTTTTAGTATCTTTTTTTAACACACTTTTTAATCGTGCTTTAAATTCTGAGCTATTAGTTGTGGTAAAATGATTAATCTTGCCTCGACTACTCTTAACTGCATCGTGCAAGTTCTCCAGAGTGATCTTGTAAAAAACGTTAGCAGGGGTATCAAACTCCTTAGCATCATATAATTGGCTATAGAGCGCAATCCCATCCTTTACAAGGGAAAGTTTACTAGGCTGATTACCATTATCAAATAAGTTGAGCAATCCACTAATTTTCTGAAGAATCTTTTTAATGTCTTTGAGCCTTTGTACCGCATATTTTTTTTCAATCGCAGCCTGCTCTTTGCTCGATGTATTTTGGCGAATATGAGATTCTAAGCTATTTTGCAAGTGAATAATTAACTGCCCTATGGGACTTGAAGCTAAAGAAGTAAATTCATGGCTTTTTATTGCAGCTTTAATTTTTTTCCTACCCATGAAAATCCCGGATTAGGATGAATGAGCATAAGATATATTAGAAAGCTTAAGCCAACCTTAAGAAACTTTGAATTTTTGGAATAATTCTTTTTCATTGCAAAAAAATGGTTAACAAGAAAATTTTCAGAAGTAACCTACTGATTTTAATCCAGTTATATTACTTAGGAAAAGCTAATTTTTCTTGACTTTGAAATAAGCAGGAAGCAGATTCCCAATATCCTAAAGAGTTAAATCCGAACCACCTTAACTTCCTGGCTCGTAACTTTTATGTGCGCACCGAATGATTTCTAATCGATCTTTCTGTTTTATATTTTGACAGTTTACACCAAATAATGTTATCCTCCGACACACCTATTTCTTAACTTAGCAGTAAAAACAGGAGTTCCAATGGGTAAGCACAATGTAAAAGCACAACAAAAGGTTCTATTAGCGCCTACAAAAAATCGTCCACTTACTTACCAATATAGTCTAAACGAATTCTTGCACGAACGATTCAATTTTTTTGGAAATACCCAAGCCGCTATTATTTCAGGAGGCACTTACTCTAATGGGAGCAGTGATGATGCCCATGGTGTTTTGGATGCGAGTGTAACTGATTATATTTATGATGAACATGGTGTAAGGGTTGGAATAGCCATGGCAACAGCGGATGGCTTGGGGCATTCGGTTGATGAAAAAGAAAACCGTAGCACTGCCTTAGTGAGTTTAAGTGCTTGTGAACGCTTTGTTAATAAATGCAAAAACCTAACATCGCTCGGCATCAATAGAATGAAACAAATCATGCAGGAAGCAGGCGAAGAATCCAGAGAAAGCAAACTATCACCAGCCTTTGATTCTAAATCTTCTTTAGCTGCAACTGCCATTTACCGTCAACCCAATGGCACTTTAAAAGCAGTAATAGGCAATGTGGGTGATGGCATGATTCTCGTCATTGACGGTAAAACAGGAGAGATAAAACATACTGTGGCTGCCCGTGATTACGGACATTACCAAATCGGTGGATCCAACCAGTATAGCCCTTATTCAGTTCAAGATTTAACAAAAGAAAATAGAGCCAGCATTGGCGAATTCGTCGAATTTGATGATGTAAATGAAGATGACCTTATCATTCAATTGACAGACGGAATTTGGGGGGAATTCGAATCCACTAAAGACCAGAAAGTAATTGGTGACAAAACCTACCGCGAACAAAAAATTGCATCAGAAGTGTTCGAGAGGATTTTAAAATGCACTTCCTCAGCCTCTGCTTTCGCTATAGGCCAAGGCATCGTTATGACCCTCTCTCAATCAACGCTTCAAAAAAGAGAACAATTCCAAAAGTTAATGCAGGCATTACAACCATTTAGTGAAACTCTTTTAGCCAAACAATTTGCTAACAGAGAAGAATACGAGGCTTATACTATTTCGGTATGGATCCGTGAAATTCATGAAAGTGGTGATAATGGACCTCAAATAGCGGCTTTGCTATCTCAATACTTAGAAGAATCCGAACATGACGGCATTCACTATAATATCGATACTTGTCCCGCGCAAATGTTGGTTCGGGATTTACAAAGGAAAGGATTTGGTGATTGCGCAACTATTGCGATGATGCGCGTGCCAAATTATAAAAAAGAACTGATTCGTGCCCTGATGATTAATCCGGAACATAGGCAAGCCCTTTTAGCCCGAATAGAAGAAGAGATTCAGCCTAATGAGCTGGACGACATAATAATGAGTCTTTCACAAGAACAATTCCTTCCTACTTTACCACCGGATGGACATGGAAATAATCCTGGTTGCCGCCATCTCTCATTAGAAAGCAGTTATCAATTTACTTTCCCACTGCTACAACAAGCAAACCTGTATGTTAAAGCCCTTGTTAATGAGAGCCCTACCCTAGACAAATCGGTATTGCTCGAGAAGCTTCGCACTCGATTTAAATCAGATGCCTCACTGGATTTAGCTCAGATGAGCGCAATATTTGATATCTGCAGTTTAAGAGGAGATTTGTTTAACACGCACCAAAATCCCAATTGGGATCGATTTTTTGGTATTAGAAATACTCGAACCTGGGGTGAGACAGTTAAAGAAATTAGAGATTTTGCACTAACAAAATTATTTGATGAAGTCGACAGGAATGAGAACATAGAAGAGAAAATAAAATTGCTAGAATGGGCGAAATCACAGCCCCTATTTAATCAACACCGCAGTAATTTTCTAATTACTGGCGCCTGGGGAAATACGTCAGCAGTAAGCGCAATTGAAGACAAATTAGAAGAGCTAAAGACAGATACAACTTTTGAGTTAAGCTAATTTCACTAGGGTCTGTTGACCCTAGAATTCAATTTTACTTCATGTTGATAAAATAATTTAAGGGTTGGGTCGTTTGACCCTGCCTTTAAATTTTAAATTTTAGTTTTGGATCACCTACTTATTCAGCCTAAGCATCTGCCAATTTATTTAGTAATGCTGCTAAACGGCAACCAGCAAGTGCGATTCTTTGCTGAGTTATACGCTTCACCATAATCTGATAATTTTTATCAGGCTTCTGCCCCGCTTTTAATAGATATACTTTCTTGATTGCGATTTGATGTGATTCCTTCGCCCAATCTATTGGCCTAAGATTCATCTTGTCAGGTTGGCATGGCCATGACTTCTCAATACGATTTGCCTTTCTAATCAGTTGATTATAAGAATAAGGACTTTTTGTATTAAGATATCCCCCTCCTTTATCCCAATAAGCATGCAGATTAGTTGCGACAGAATTTTTTCCTAAACGAATAAGATTGCCCCCTTTATCCCCTTTTGGATATGCGGCGCTAAATTGGCTGGTTGCATGTAAAGGTTGATGAATATCCCCTACGACATGCAATAAAATCCTTAAACTAAATCCCTTATCAAAATCACCTTTCTGGCTTTGCAAAATGGTTTTTGCTTCTTCAATCGCTGAAACCGCATTCACTTTATTTGGAGGTTTTATTTTCGTGCCGTCTATAGAAAAAGGCAGATCAATATAATGTTTTTCTTTTAGCCACAACTCATTCTGAAAACGTAGAGCGTCCATCCAGGCAGCCGAATCAATCAAATTTTGCTTCCGATAAACCTTGTCTAAGGCTCGGTTATACTGATTATAAATTTGTTTAGCCTGGTCAGTTAAATGTTGATACGCAATTTGAGCCACCAAACGATGGCCTAGGGCATTCCAACAATAACCGTTATTGCCTAACAAGACGAGGAAATAAAAACACCATCTTCTCATTACGTTTAACCGAGATAAGGTGACCACGCTGGCTCTTGGACATCCCCATCCCTTGCCGGTAACCGCATTTTCGTCCTTCCATCAATAGATACAACAGCCAAAACTCCTTTGTCATTAACTCGAGTTGCATAGAGAATTAAACGCCCATTGGGGGCTACTGACGGTGACTCATCCGATGGAGAAAAAGTTAATTGCGTGATTTGACCATTATTATCGGTATCTTGTACCCCTATATTAAAAGCTCTGTCCTCACCTCGATGCAGCATGACAATGTGTTTTTGATCAGGTGTAAACGAAGCACGTGCATTATAATTACCATCAAAAGTCATACGCGCGATACTTCCATCTATTAAAGATAATCGGTAAATCTGCGGCGATCCCCCGCGTCCGGAAGTAAACAACATTGATTTACCATCTGGAGAATAGCGAGGCTCGGTGTCAATTGCATCCCCGAAGGTTAATTGCTTCATATAGCCGCTGCTTAAATCAACACTGTAAATTTTAGGGGAACCACCCTTAGATAACACCACAGCAAGATTACGCCCATCGTTTGACCAAGCTGGAGCACCATTAATGCCCGCAAAATCAGTCAATAGACGCCGTTTACCCGTTTCAACAGACACGGTAAAAATTTGTGCCTTCTTTTTCTCAAATGAAACGTAAGCAATTTGTCTACCATCCGGCGACCAAGCAGGCGACATAATTGGTTCTGTAGAAACCAGCAAACTTTGCGGGTTATAACCATCAAAATCAGCAACCTCAAGAAAATATTTTGCCCTGTCAGTACCAGTGCGTTGCACTAAAATATATGCAATTCGCGTAGAGAAAACACCACGATCGCCAGTTAGTTTTTGATAAACTTCATCACTGATATGATGCGCTAGCGCACGAATCTCATTAGCTCCAATTTGATAGTTTTTTGATAACAATACTTTGCCCTGAGCAACTGCATCTAGTAGTTTGAAACTAACATCATAACGGTTGTACCCAATTCGGGTAACTTGCCCAGATAACACACTATCAGCACCTGCCTCACGCCACACGCTGATTGCTAACGGCCTTCCTTGCGGTGCCGGAATAATTTTAAACTGCCCAGAAAAACGAAAATCGCCATTGATCACGTCTGTCAATTTCTGTCCGACTTCATCATAACCAAAGGGTTCAATGGCAATAGGTAAAGCTGAATTAATGCCTTGAGTCAGCTCCAAATCGACTGCGTACAGTAGAACTGGGAAAAATAGGCATGCTGCTGCAATCAAACGTTTAATTAACACGTTTACCCCCTAACATTTTCTGGTCGTACGGTTAAACTAATATCACGAAATAAATTAAAAGTGTCTGGATCACTGGGCACTGGAAGCGGTGATGCTTTATAAATAGCAGTTTGGGCGGAGCGATCTAAAACCGAATCACCACTGCTTCGTATTAAACTCACTTCCAACACTGCACCATCCGGTGCGAGCCGAATTCTGAATTGACTTGACAAACTGCTATCGACATTTTCTGGCAAAATCCATTGACGACTTATCGCATTAACAATCATAGCCTTATATTTATCGACTTCGCCTGCGAGATGTGCTTTTTTTGCTGCGTCTGCAGCAGCTTGCTGTTGTAAAGCAGCTTGACGTTTTTGTTCAGCCTCTGCTTTGGCTTTTTCAGCGCGTGCAAGTTCTTCCTTCGCTTTTTCTTCCGTAAGCTTATCAAGCTTTGCTTTTTCTTCAGCTTGTTTTTGTTTTAATACGGCCAGTTTTTCAGCTTCTTCTTGTTGTTTCTTTAATTGTTGCTGCTTGGCTTTTAACTCTTCAATACGCTTAGCTTCCTGTGCTTTCTGCTCAGCCAACTGCTTTAAACGACGCTTCTCTTCTTCAATTTGTTTTTTCCGGGCAATAGCAATTTTCTCAGCTTCCTCTTTTAGTTTCGCTAAGCGTTGTTGCTCCTGTAAGCGGGCTTTACGTGCCATCTCAGCTTGCTTAAGCAAGGCTTGTTGTCTTTCCTGTTCCGCCTTCAATTGCTTGGTGCGTTCTTGTTTTAAACGTTGCACCGTTTCCATCACTTCCCGATTCTCGACACTCACTGCCTTGACAACTTCATCTTTCGGACGAGCAGATTCAACAGGCAACGCTTGGCTGGGCTCATTTTTTGCCTCGGGCGTCAGCACCGGACGTTGATTGGTCGTTGTGTCAATTAATAACGCTAGGCCCAAAAAAAGATGAAATAAAACGGCCGCAATAAACGACTTGCGATAACTTTGATCCACAATCACCCCCGATTCTCCTGCCCCACCTCAGATGAATCCGTTATTAAACCAACCTGTTCAGCTCCTGCCTGTTTTAATAAACCCATTGCCATCACAACTTTACCATAAGGTACCCCTTGGTCACCTTTAACCAGAACATTCAATGTCTGCTTAGATTGCCGGGCTAACTCCAACTCAGCCGCTACTCGAATTTTCAGCGCTTGCGGTGCAATTGGGCTAGCAGGGTCACTATGGATATTAAGAAAATAGTCACCCTGTTGATTAACAGAAACAATAATCGGTTCTCTGTCGGTTGATTTTAATGTTTCACTAGCTGCTTTCGGCAAATCCACCGTAACCCCCTGAGTTAGCATAGGCGCCGTGATCATAAAAATAACAAGCAATACCAGCATGACATCAATATAGGGAACCACATTGATTTCAGCGATTGGGCGGGTACTCGCTTTCTTTTTTCTTAGCATGATCTATCCTCTCATTGGCGCAGCCGTTTGCTGCTCAATAAGTGAGACTAATTCATCCTGAAATAAATCATAGCGCTCAAGCAAACCCGATGCACGAGTACTATAACGGTTGTAAGCAATAACTGCGGGAATTGCAGTAAACAATCCTAGTGCTGTCGCCACTAAGGCTTCTGAAATACCTGGAGCTACCATCGCGATCGTTGCTTGTTGAGCTTGTCCTAATGCTTGGAAAGAAGTCATGATCCCCCATACTGTACCAAACAAACCGACATACGGGGCAATGGAGCCAACGGAAGCAAAGAATGGTAAATGTTGTTCCAGTTGCATGGCTTCTTTCGCATGGCTAATTTGCATGACACGCTGGATAGGTTCAATTGATACATGCCCAAGCTTACGGGAACGCACATATTCTTTAAATCCAGCATGGAAAATCGCTGCCAGCCCTTGCCGATCGTCGATGTTACTGTCGATATCAGCATACAATTTACTCAAATCACTGCTATCCCAAAACCGTCTTACAAACCCTTCACATTGTTGTTTCTTACGTTTGAAATACCACGCTCTTTGCAAAATAAGAGTCCATGAAATGATGGATGCAATCAGCAAAATCATCATCACAGTCTTAACGACTAGGCCTGCCTGCATAAAATAGCCAAGTACACTTGCATGGTTTGCCACGTTCTTTTTCCTCCAACAATCATTTTTCTTTTTAGCCTGAACGCAAAATCAAGCTTTTACTTTAACTTAAATAAATCCTCAGGTAAGCGCTTAGGTCTCATCTCATTATTTACGCATACTGCTTTGATTTGCGCTTCGCAAATAAGCTTATTATCCTGATTATGCATGGCCTGATCAAATACAAGACTGCATGATTTTTTATGGCTTATTTTTGTCGTAATTCTTAATAAATCGTCTAGATAAGCAGGGTTCTTATAACGAAGGAGAACCTCGTTTATCGCAAAATGGCAATCATACGTTGCAAGCATGGTTAAAGACAAGCCAGAATTACGAATCATTTCAGTTCTGGCCCGCTCAAAAAAGCAGAGGTAATTTGCATGATACACAATTCCCATCATATCGGTATCTTCTGCATAAACCCTAATATTAAAATGATGACAATCCATATTGTCCATTAATTATCTTCTTCAGCTACAGTTAAACCAAAATGTTGATAAGCTAATTTAGAGGCAATCCTACCCCTTGGCGTTCTTATCAAAAAACCTTGCTGGATTAGAAAGGGCTCAAGCACATCTTCTATAGTTCCTTTTTCTTCACCGATCGCTGCAGCCATACTGTCAATACCAACGGGGCCTCCAGAGAAACGCTCGATGATCGCTTGAAGTAATTTTCTATCCATCATGTCAAAGCCATGTTGGTCAATATTTAACATTTCAAGGGCTTTACCAGCAATGTCTAAGGTAATAATCCCCTTCCCTTTTACTTCTGCATAATCGCGCACCCTGCGTAACAAGCGGTTAGCAATTCTGGGTGTGCCGCGGGAGCGCCTAGCAATTTCTCGTGCACCTTCAATTTCAGCGGTTACACCGAGCAGTCGGGCAGATCGAGATACAATATAGGTCAAAGCTTCTACCGAATAAAACTCAAGGCGCTGGACGATACCAAAGCGATCACGCAAAGGAGAAGTGAGCAAACCTGCCCGTGTTGTCGCTCCAATTAACGTAAATGGGGGCAATTCCAATTTAATTGAACGAGCAGCAGGCCCTTCGCCGATCATGATATCGAGCTTGTAATCTTCCATGGCGGGATAGAGTACTTCTTCAATAATAGGACTTAAACGGTGAATTTCATCAATGAACAACACATCGTTCTCTTGCAAATTTGTTAAAAGTGCAGCGATATCCCCTGCTCTCTCTAACACAGGCCCAGAAGTTTGCCTTAAGCTAACCCCCATTTCATGGGCGATGATGTTGGCAAGCGTGGTTTTGCCTAGGCCAGGAGGTCCAAAAATAAGTACATGATCAAGCGCATCATTTCGATTTTTTGCAGCGTCAATAAAAATACGCATCTGTGACCGTACTTCATCCTGTCCGATGTATTCGTCAAGACTAAAAGGACGGATGGCTCGATCCAATGCTTCCTCTGAAGCTGCCGAATTAGCACTGACTAGACGATCACTTTCCAACATAAAGGACTATGGTTTGTCATGATTCGTGCATTCTATACCCAAGATACTTCAAAATGCTAGGTTTGACAGGGTAAACGCATCTAAATTTCCCCATTATGTGGTCATGGGGTGCCTAATGAGACACAAGCTACTATAGTCGGTGAAAGAATGACCTGTAACAACAAAACGCATGGCCTTGAGTTTATAGGATCTTCTCTGGAATTTCGGGCATAACACACGGCAAGTAGAGCGAACGAACCCGTGATTACCAAAATTAGGCAATCATTCCCTTGCGGGTTTTGGGATAATACGGCTTTAATTCTTATTAGCTTGGCCTTGAATATTAGGTTGAATTTTTTCTATGATCGCTAATAATCGGTAGGAATGTTCATCAATTTGATCTCGGAAAATAACGATCAATTTCTTTTTTCTCTTGTCAATTAATTCAAAGAGAAAAAAAAGTCCTGTGTTAATTACTACTCTTCCCTTCTCATAAGCCTGTTCCTGATGGAATTTATCGAGAAGTACCCAATGTTCCCTATAACTTAGCATTAAATAGTTCGGATTAGGCTGCGGATTATTAAAAATACGAACGAATTGGAGCAATAGCAAAAACGTGGTTGCAACTTTTAAAAAAGGGATGCAAGATGAGTAGAATAAAAGCATTAGCGCACTTAGGTAAATCAATAAGGCGAGCTTAAGATAATAAACTGACCTACCTAACGTTATGTTGCATTCTGATAAATTCAACAATATCAACGAATTCCTTGTCCGTGGGGTCATCGTGCCCCATTAACCAACTAAATAACTCTGGATCTGTGCACTCAAGTAATCTTTCGAAAGCAGTCATCTGTGATAAGCTCATACTATCGAAATGGCGCTCTAAAAACGGTATTAGTATTAAATCTAACTCGAGCATACCACGTCGACAATGCCATAAGAGTTTTGCTTTTTTTAATGAATCGCTCATTGATTTACCTAATTGCCAGACTGGGCGATGTTACACTAAACTTCACAACATTCGCAATCTTAAACCGGCTACAGAATGAACTTTTCCGAATATTTTATTAATAACAGGCCGTTGAGTGTTTTTACCTCATTAGCCAGTGAGTTGAATTTTGAAAGAAATAAAAATTACCTGTTCGATCTTTCTTATCTTGGATCACTAAGTGTCCTTGGTGAACGAGCTGTAGAATTTTTGCAAGGACAGGTGAGTTGTGACGTACGCAAAGTGACGGATAAGATGATACAGCAAGGAGCAATGTGTAATCTGAAAGGACGTGTATTGGCATTGTTTGATGTCGTTAGCTGGCATGGTTTACAGTTAATTTTGGCTAACGATTTGTTGAGTACAACACAATCTTCACTCAACAAAGCCGCAATGCTCAGTCGTGTTCAGCTAGAGCAGACAACCTCCTATCAGATTTACGGCTTTTATTTGGCTAATGCGCATGATTTATTACCTGAGAATATCACCCTACCTGAAACTCGTCTTAGCCTTGGCACTACTGCAGAACACTGTTGTTACTCCCTAGGCAACCAACTCTATATTATTTTGGTTACTAGAGAAGAGGCAGCTGCATTCGCTCTGCCATTTATTGATAGACAACAAATTCGTGGCTCGCTTGCATGGCATCAGCTGCAATTACGTCATAAGCATATTGAAATTTATCCTGAAACAAGAGGCTTATTCTTACCCCACCGAATTGATTTGCACCTATCGGGACAACTAAGTTTTGATAAAGGCTGTTATAAAGGACAAGAAATTGTCGCCCGTACACATTATCGAGCCAAACTAAAGCATGGGTTAGCATTGTTTGTCATCGAAACAGATGAATCTTTAATACCGGGAAAGAAAGTATTTCTTCCTAACAGTGATACAGAGATCGGTGAACTCATCGATCTCTGTCCACTTGCAGAAAGACGCCATTTAGTGGCAATAAGTATTCTTCATGAATATCCCAATGAAGTGCTTATCGAATCGCATAGTAAAACAGTGGTTCTTAAACCTTTCGCTTAGTTCTGGGTAACATACGCTGCAGCACGTTATCTTTATCGATAAAAAAATGCTTCAGTGCACCGGCTATGTGTAAAGAAAGTAACGCTATGATAATCCACGCGATGGTGTTATGAGTTTCTTTCATTAGATGGGCTAACTCTTTATTGGGCTCTATCCCAGGTAAGGTTAGATGAAATAAATTAAAAAAATAAGGAGGCTTGTTAGCAGCGACCGACATAATCCAACCGCATAAGGGCATTAAAATAACGAAAAAATACAAAGCATAGTGAACCGAATTGGAAAGGATTTTTTCCCAGATGGGCATTGAATCAGGTAGAGGCGGTTTTCCATTACGCCATATCCACACAACTCTAATAACCATTAGAAAGAGTACAGTAATGCCAAAGGATTTATGAAGCATGAACGCAAAACCAACATATCGCTCAGGGAGATCCTCAAGAAAATAGCTAACACTGAGCATACCTATCACAATTACAGCAATAAGCCAGTGGAGATATTTGAATCCATCCGGATAACTTATTTGTCCGTCCATTACTATTCCTTACAAAAGCTGCATTTTACATGTGTTTCAGCAATACTTGCCACTCTGAGCATAATGTTGGTTTGGCGCCCCCAACCTACAGATCATTGTGTAGGTTGGGTCACATTAACTGACATCAAAAACTCAAGCTACCATTTCCTTTTCCGACACCTTTACTGTCGTTTGCGTCAAATCAAGCAGTTCACGGGTAGTGACGAAAAACATGGTATAGTTAAGCGTGGTGCTTGCCCGCAAATCAGAGAGAATTTGACGCCATCTTTCGATTAGTGTTTTATGTCTTTCTGACCAAGTTTCGAATGCTTTTTTGAAATCCTTTTTCTTTTCATCAAAGCCGATGATACCCGCGGTCAGCTGTCTTTGTTGCCAATCTAGGTCGTCTCGTAAAGCTTCTCTGGATAAAGATTCCCAATGATTTTCCGTAGGGTGCGCAATAATTTGTGAGCGTATCCACGTGATATCCAGAAGTTCGCCAATATCAAAATAAATTTCAGCGACCTTACCGACTTCCATATTAACTTGGTGCGATACCTCAATAATATCCATTGCTGAGAATAGGGCCCGTGTTATCGCCAGTTCATGAGCCAAATGAGGGGGAATTCCCAATTCCAGGTATTGATTATAATGATGATCGTATTGCGCCCTATTACCTCCGCTAAATTTCTCTGGCAAAGCTTTCTTCAATTCACGCATACCGGGCGAATAGAGTTTAACCGCTTTAGTGATATCCAGGTGCATGCATTGGCTGCGTAAAAACCATCGAGTCACTCGCCTGAGTAAACGCAAATAAAGCATCGTCAATTCGACTTGTTTTTCAGCAGTGATCGTCGTACCAAGTGCATCAATATCTTTCCAGATAGTCTCTAAGCCAAGCACAGATCTGGCAATCATGTAAGCCCGCACAATCGCTGAAATCGGAGCGCCCGTTTCGTCTTGTTGACGATAAATAAAAGTAAAACCCATTTCATTAATGATGATATTGCTTAACCTTGTCGCAATAATTTCCCGCTTAAGAGGGTGTTTTTGCATTTGCTTTTCATAGCGTCCAGCCAATTGCGATGGGAAAGAACTCGTTAAAATCTCTTTGAAGAAAGGATCCTCAGGAACGTTTGAATTTAAGATTTCTTCTTTCAAAATTGTTTTACTGTAACACAATAAAACTGAAATACTCGGACGACTTAACCCTTGGCCTTGTAATTTCCGGTCTAGCAGGGCTTTGTCGTCAGGCAAAAACTCCAAGCTTCTATCCAGTTTTCCTGTACGTTCTAGCTCATTAATATAACGAGCATGCAATTCAATCAAACGTGGCGCCTGGGCTGCTGCAACACTGATTGCACGAGGCTGGCTGAAATTATCACGTAATACGAGTTTAGCAACCTCATCAGTCATTTCGCCCAATAGTTCATTTCGTTGTTTTTCTGTCAAATCACCTGAAGCAACAATGCTGTTGAGGAGAATTTTGATATTCACTTCTTTGTCTGAACAGTTAACCCCAGCAGAATTATCAATGAAATCAGTAAAAATAAGCCCGCCATTGAGCGCATATTCCACGCGGGCCAGCTGGGTTAATCCAAGATTACCTCCCTCCCCGACTACTTTACATCGAAGATGTTTGGCATTAATTCGAATTGAATCATTAGACCTATCGCCAACATCAACATGGGATTCTGACTGCGCCTTAACAAAAGTTCCAATACCTGCACTCCACAATAAATCAACTTTAGCCTTAAGGATCACACGGATCAATTCATTAGGCTCGATAGCAGATTGTTTGATCCCAAAGACTTCTTTCATTTCCTTGCTAACACTAATGGATTTAGCGTTACGGTTAAATACGCCACCCCCTTTAGAAATGAGTTTCTTATCGTAGTCAGTCCAATTTGAGCGTGGCAAATTAAACAATCGTTCGCGCTCTTTAAAACTAATTTCAGGATCTGGATTAGGATCGATAAAAATATGAATATGGTTAAAAGCAGCAAGTAATTTAATGTGTCTGGACAATAACATTCCATTACCAAACACATCTCCAGCCATATCGCCGATGCCAACAACGGTGAAATCGCTTGTTTGGGGATCTCTGCCCATCTCGTAGAAATGGCGTTTTACTGATTCCCAAGCCCCTTTGGCCGTTATACCCATTTTTTTATGGTCATAACCTACTGAACCACCTGATGCAAAAGCATCACCCAGCCAGAAACTATACTCAGCAGAAATTGCGTTAGCGATGTCTGAAAAAGTTGCAGTTCCTTTATCCGCAGCAACGACAAGATAAGGATCATCCTCATCATAGCAAACAACATTTTCTGGTTTGACAACCCCACCGTTTTTAAGATTATCGGTAATATCGAGCAAACCGCGAATAAATAATTGGTAGCAGCTGATTCCCTCCGCCAATATTTCTTCACGCGTACCATTCACTGGTAAATGTTTAGGCACAAAACCGCCTTTCGCACCGCTTGGAACAATAACTGCATTTTTTACTTGCTGAGCCTTCATCAAACCTAAGATTTCTGTTCGAAAGTCCTCTTTACGATCTGACCAACGCAATCCCCCGCGCGCTACTTTTCCTCGACGTAGATGGACAGCCTCAAATTTTGGTGAATAGACAAAAATTTCGAACATGGGATAAGGTTTAGGAACCCCTGGAATGTCTTTGCTGCTTAATTTAATAGAAATGTATTTTTTGGGCTCACCGTGTTTATCAACTTGGTAGTAGTTTGTCCGGATAGTTGACGAAATTGCTTGAATGTAGAGTCTTATAATTTTGTCTTCATCAAGGTTCGCCACCTCATCAAGATCAACAAAAATTTCATTAACCAAGCTGGTAAAATCAACGTCTCTATTTGCTTTAATTGTCGGATTAAATCGTATTTCAAACAATTGAACCAATTTATAAGCAATATGCGCATTATTGATTAATGCCGCTTCAATATATTCTTGGCTGAAAGTAAACCCTATCTGTTTAAAATATTTTGCATAAGTACGTAAAACAGACACTTGACGCCAATCTAAACTTGCTGCAAGGACCAGCTGGTTAAACCCATCATTCTCAGCTTGGCCAAACCAGACACTGGCAAACGCATTTTGAAACAAATCTTTTATATGGTCGATGTCAAAATCGTTTTTATGGGTATACTGTAAGGCAAAATCATTAATCCACGTTTTTCTTCCGTCCTCGTAATCTAAAACGTAAGGCCTTTCACTGATTGCTTTCATGCCAAGCCGTTCTAGAATGGGCAGGACTTCAGATAAAGCGAGCGTATCGTCATGCTGATAAATCTTCAGACGGAAATTCTCCTCAGGTTCATCCAAAGGTTTATAAAAATTCATCACCAGCGGATTACTATCGGATAAAGTCTCTACATGCTTAATATCTGAAACTGCTGTCCGAGGGGAAAAAATAGCCGTGTAGGCCACTGGGAAAGCACCCTTATAACGCGCAAAAAGGCGATTAGCTTTCTCTTCACCAAAGGTATCAAATAAGTAATGTTGAAAATCATCTGTCCAAGTGCGGCCGACTTCAATCAGTTTTTGCTCGATTTCTTTAAAGTTCCATTGAGTTTCATCATGGGGGTTAGTTCTTATGATAAAATGGATCCGCGCCAGGACTGATTCAGAGAACCACGTCGAGAAATTGATTTCTTGAGAATTGAAACTCTCTTTCAATATCTTTTCCATGGCCAATCTTAATTCAGTATTCCAACGGTCTTTAGGTACATAAACAAGGCAAGACACAAAACGGCGATACACGTCTGTCCGGGCGAACATACGGATTCGCCGACGCTCCTGCATGTAAAAAATACCCATTGCGATTTCGAGCAGCTCATCTTCAGAGGCTTGGATTAAATCATCGCGAGGCAGGGTTTCAAGTATATTGAGCAGTACTTTGCCTGCATGTCCCCGTGGGTTCAAATTGGAATTTTTCATAATGAGTGCGACTTTATGCCGCAAAAAGGGGATATGCCTTGGGCTTGTGTTATAAGCTGCAGAAGTATATAAACCAATAATGCGCAGCTCACCAATCACTTGGCCTTTCTTATTAAACCGCTTTATCCCAATATAGTCGGTGTAGGCGCGACGATGTACAGTGGCCTCAGTATTGGTTTTTGACATGACTAGCACACGACTTGATAGAGTGAGCTCTCTCGCTTCTGGTGTCATCGCAGAAATACTGCGTGCACTAGATTTGCTCATGCTCTGGCGCAATACACCTAAACCCGTTTCAGGCAAAGGTTGCAGAATAGTTTCTTGTCCTTTACGAATGAGTTCATACTCGCGCATCCCAAGAAAAGTAAAATGATGATCTTCAATCCACTTTAAAAAAGCGATTGTTTCTGAAGCTTCATTGGGTTCCAGCACCGAGGAAACGGCTTCAAGTTCAGCAATGGCTGCCCTTACTTTTTCCCTCATGGGCATCCAATCACTCACCACAGCCCGATTGTCCTCTAAGACACGCTCAAAATTGCGATGCAGATCCTCAAGTACAGAGGCATCCGTTTGTCGATCTATTTCAATGAAGATTGCAGCTTCAACAATAATATCCTTGTGCTGGCTTTCACCATTACGCGGCAAAACTTCAATAATTTCATTGTTTTTTCCACGCCTAACGCGCAAATTGCCCATATGCATTATAAGATGGGACACTAAACCTAAGCGATTGATGACCATTCTTAAAGAGTCAACCAAGAATGGCATGTCATCGGTAATAATCTCAACCACAGTATGAGTCGTTTGCCAACCGTGCCTTTCAAAATCAGGATTATAAATACGGATTTTAGTTTCGTTTGGCGCGCGATGTTGAATAAGTGACCAAAAATTAATTATCGCACCATAAAGATCATCAATATCCCATTCTCGTAAGTCTTCTAACGCGACAGTACCGTAAAATTGACGAACAAATTCAATGCAAAATGGTGCTTGTCCACCACCCATTTTTTGCTGTAGCTTATCAACTACCGCATCAATAATTAGATCTTTGCCTTCTTCAAACTTATAAGACATTCAACTCACCTCTTTTAGGCAACGGAAATAAATTGCCGCGCATTATATACTGACGTGAAGCAACTTACACCGCCAATTTTATATTTTATTTTTTGACTTTAAATAACCCAATTTTTCTCTCGGTAGAACAAAGAGAAAGTTATTCGATACAGATTTTTGTATCTAGAGCTACCCAATTTACTAATTCAATTAAATCGGAATTCCGCATGCGTATACAACCACGCGATCCTGGTTTGCCCAAATCCGTAGTGTCAGGAGTTCCATGTATGTAGATACAGCGTCGTAAACTGTCTACATCCCCTCCTTTATTTCGCCCTTCCTCTAAACCGTCCAACTGCAAAATACGCGATAAAATCCAATCCCGCCCCGGATGTTGTGCAGCCAATTCAGGGGAATAGATTTCTCCAGTCCATTTACGCGAAATAAATACACTATTCACAGCGGCATTTAATCCAATCTTTGAATAGATACGATGCCATCCACGAGGCGTACACTCGCTCCCGTATCGCTCACCTAAGCCATTTTTTCCAGTTGAGATTGGATAGGACTTGCAAGGCTTATCATTTTCAAAGCAATGCAGCATTTGTTGACGAGCAGAAATGAAAATAAATTGAGCATTTGAAGTCTGCATTATCATTTATTGTATTGCAACCGTTTTAGTGTTTACAAATTCTAAAATTCCCTCTCTCGACAGCTCTCTGCCGAAACCGGAGCGTTTAATTCCTCCAAAAGGAACACGAGGATCAGAAGCAACAAGGGCATTTACAAAACAGGAACCCGCTTCAATTTCATGTTGTGCAATATATTCACCACGTTTTTCATCACGGGTGAAAATAGCAGCTCCTAATCCATAACGACTTTGATTTGCTAATTGTATCGCCTCTGCTTCGTCATCTGCAGAAATGACAGCGATGACAGGTCCAAAAAGTTCATCATCAAAAGCAGGCATTCCTTTGTGCACGTCAACTAATAAAGTAGGAGGGTAATAAAATCCTTTGCGATGCGGTATTTGGCCGCCAAAAATGAGTTTGGCACCAAGTTTTATGCTTTTTTGTACTTGTTCGTGAAGAGCATTGCGCAAAGTTTCGCTAGCCATCGGTCCTAAGTTCGTATTGGCGTCTAAAGGATCACCCATTTTGTAATCACAAACGAGGGATTTAATTTTTTCAATTAACGCATCCCGAATAGGTTCCACTGCAATAATCCGTTTTGCAGCAATACAAACCTGGCCGCAATTATTGAGCCGAGATCTAACAATACACTTTGCAGCAAGATCTAAATCAGCATCAGCAAGAATCAAATAAGGATCATTTCCACCTAACTCAAGAACCGCCTTCTTTAAATGGCTTGCCGCATTCGAGGCCACAGTTGAACCTGCCCTTTCACTACCTGTCAAGGTAACTGCAATAATCTTGTCATTTGCAATGGCTTTAGCGGCCAACTCATTGCTTAAAATAAAATGCTGAAATAAATGCTCAGGAAATCCAGCTTCCAGGAACAAATCGGCTATCTTGTTGCCGGTCCCTGTGGAGATGGGGGCATGTTTTAAGATTGCAGCGTTTCCTGCCATGATTGTGGGGACAGCGAAACGAAATACCTGCCAAAATGGAAAATTCCAGGGCATGATTGCAAACACAATACCAAGAGGTTGATAGCAGACCATTGTTTTCTTCATTTCAGTTTTGATAGTTCTCGGTTGTAAATAACCTTCTGCGTTCTCAGCGTAATGTTCACATAGCCAAACGCATTTTTCGATTTCCGCTTGACCTAACGAAATCGGTTTACCCATTTCGTTAGCCATTAAAGTGGCCAAATCCACTTTTTTCTTCTCGAGCAACTTTGCTAAATTTAACATTAATTGCTTGCGTTGAGAGAAAGGCGTTTTTCGCCAAACACAAAAGGTTAAATGACCCGCCTCAATCAAGGAAGACATTTGGTTCTCTTCCAGCAAAGTATATTCGCTTAAAACCGCTTCATTAGCAGGATTGACAGTGCGTATAATCATTTTATCATCCTTTTATGTTTAGATTTTTTAAGTTTATCTTATCGTCATAGGGAAGCAAGTTCCATTCAGGTCCCACAAGAAGTATTTTAACTGAACAAAAGAAGCAGCAATTAATATTTCGCTAATTGTATTCTTGCACATGAGTTTTGATTGTTGTTACTATTTCGCTAATCTTTCTAATTAGGCTAAAAATCTTAGGAAATTTATGACAAAGAAAAAACTAGGCTACCCTCCTGCTCACTACCTGGTTGCCTGGGCTGTGCACGCATTCACAGCGAGTGCTGCTTGTTTTGGAATACTAACTCTCATTGAAATCTACCAACATAACTACGTGCAAGCCCTTTGGTTTATGGGAATAGCCGTGTTTATCGATGCTGTGGATGGCTCGCTTGCAAGATTAGTCGGTGTAAAATCTGTCTTACCTAATATCGATGGGACTTTACTCGATAATATTGTTGATTATCTTAATTATGTTATCACGCCCTGTTTCTTTCTTTTTGTAAAGCCTGACATGTTGCCCCCCAGCTACCTCTTATTCATCATCGTAGCCATAGTCATTACCTCCGCTTATCAATTTTGCCAGGCAGATGCAAAAACAACTGACCATTTTTTTAAGGGCTTTCCCTGTTATTGGAACATCGCCGTATTCTATATGTTCATCTTCGATACTTCGATGTCAACTAATGCTTGGATCCTCTCTATTTTGTGTGTATTAATTTTTGTACCTGTAAAATATGTCTACCCATCCCGACTCGATTACCTTACTGAGTCTAAATTTTTAAAGGTTGTCATGCACAGCTTTTCAGCGACTTATGGGGTCAGTTCTGCAGTCATCCTTTGGAGCTATCCTAATATTGAGTCACTTTGGTTAGTATTATCAATCGGATATGTAGTGATTTACTTAACGCTAAGCGTGTATAGAACTTATTCACCCATGATCAAATCAAGGATCGCTGCGAATAAGGAATAGCTTTTATTGTACATTTTGACTATAGGCATTAGCTTTGCTCTACGATCTCTCAGGATCAATCCATGGGAAATAGCGATGAGTCAAAGGAAATCATCACGGATACGCGTAATTTTATTTCACTTTTGATCTAGTTATCATTAGAATACGCCATTTTAATACAGACAGAGGATTCGCATGTCGCTTTATAAAACAATCATCCCGATTTTTTCAATGACTGTTTTTTTTAGTAGCATGGCTGCTGCCAATACATTTCCACATGGCTGTGAAGTAACTGGTTTTGGTTATAATGAAAATTACTTAGTAGTTAATGAGAGTGGGGAACAATCTTTTTATCTAATCCAGAATCGCAGCAGCGTTCCTATTGAATTGCAACGATATGAAACACGCGAAGTCTTTATGAGTCCCCCCCTCACAGCAAAATTAGATCCTGCCAACTGGGGTGCCTTTGCTTCAGATGTTGACCACTTACATTTTCAATGCTTCGTCAAAGAAAACGAAAACAATGTCCCTGTTAATTGTCGCGAGGTGTTAGAGGTATGCCAATATCCTCGTGTTAAATTTGCTCTCAGCAATATGGGTAACTATTGGGTTTCGACAAATAAAACGCAATCCCAAGTGATTAACGAAGCAGCTAGCAAAGGGATCTATTTACGTTGGTAACCTCTAAAGTACAAGACAGCCTATTTTTATTGAGTGGGATTATTGGTGCCTGCATACTCCTGTTTGGCCTAACACAAACTCCCGCTCAAGTTTACTACGTCATAGGCTCAACCTTACTTTTATTTACGTCCCTTCATTTCAGACTGCTTTACTTTATTGCACTTGAAATGATACTTATTGCTGGCCATGGAGCCATTCTTCTTCATATCAGCAATACGTTACAAATCGCTTTGCCTGTTCTCTTATCCGTGCAGCTTCTCGTATTTTATCTTTTAAGTGGTCAACTCAATAATCTTTTCCTTTTAATAGGTATTTCCGGCATTGCCTTCCTTTCTATTGGATTTGCCTATGAAAATCAATGGATCTTCTTTTTTGGAGGCCTATCTATAGCAATTTATGCCTTTCATTGCGCTTATCGAGGAAAATTAATTACGTTATTGTGGGCTATTCTTAATACATTATTTGCCCTAATTGCTGTCTATAAACTGTTTTTTTCTTAACTCGTTATAAATAAGAAATTAATAATACGGGAGTTTTTATGGCTAAAACAGCATCGAACATGTTGCCACTAGGTACTTACGCCCCACATTTTTCATTATTGGACGTAGTCAGTGGCAAAAAAGTAAATTTAAATGAGTCAAGTAAAGGCAAAATAACTGTGGTTATGTTTATCTGTAACCATTGTCCTTACGTAAAACATATTAACAAAGAGCTTACTTGCTTAGCGAATGACTACATACCTAAGGGGGTTAAATTTTATGCCATTAACTCCAATAATGTAGAAAGCTATCCTGACGACTCTCCTGAAAACATGAAAAAAACTGCTTCTATTGAAGGCTATCCCTTCCCCTATCTCTTTGATGAAACTCAAGAGGTTGCAAAAGCCTATCAGGCAGCTTGCACACCTGATTTCTACGTTTTTGACTCAAATCTGAAACTATCCTACCGAGGGCAATTAGATGACTCTCGTCCTGGCAATCACATTGCAGTCACTGGTAACTCAATCCGTCAAGCCTTAGATTGCCTACTCACCAATCAGCCACTAGATTTTGAACAAAAGCCAAGTTTGGGATGTAATATAAAATGGAAAGATTAAGGTTTTACGCGAATTTATCCATAAAATAGAACACTCTCGTTAAGGGAGAGGCGCACTCATTGTCGAATTTAATTCATAACATAGTTATCAGACGACTTCTGCTTATTCTTAGTATGACTGCTCAGATCCCCATGTTGGATTTGACAAAAATTGATTAAAGTTTGTGAGAAAATATGGTAAAAAACGAAGCATAGTTGTCTATATGAGTTTTTTTCATGGTATCTTGAAAGTGGTGCCAAATGGAGTCCGTTTCATGATAGGGGCTGAACTATTGTCTGAACATGCTTGGGGTAATACGACTTCTGTAGTGCATAATTAAACCCCAATCTACTCAGTCCATTCAGAAGGAGTTGAGTAGAATTTCATGGGGATCAAGTCAGTGGAGAGTAATGCATTGTTTCGCAGGAATGCTCAGAATATTTAGTTCTACAGCCTTGGGTCAGAGACCCTGGCTGTATAACCTTAGGACGAACTAAATTCTTTATAACGGATCAGTCCCCATTGGGAAAACCATATTTGGCACATCTATTAAGAAAACGTAACAATAACTGTTTACTTTAGTCGACTTTGCCGCGCTTTATTTGCTGTGTTTTCCACAACTTGTGCGAATTTAGGCTATTTACACCACATTCAACACAAGCTGACCTAATCTATTACGTTACTTAGCTGGAACGACTTGTACTTGCAAATTTGCTATTACGTCACTATGCAGATGAATTTCAACCGTGAAATCACCTATAGAGTGAATTGGACCATCTGGCATAACAATTTCACGCTTGCTTACTTCGATTGATTTTGCAAGTAATGCATCTTTGATTTCATTAGCACCAACCGAACCATAAAGCTTGCCTTCATCGCTGGCCATTGCAGAGATGACAACAGTAGTATCGTTTAACTTAGCTGCACGCTGCTCTGCTGCAGCGAACGTTTGCTTAGCTTTTTTCTCAAGCTCAGCGCGACGCGCCTCAAAAAGTTTAGTATTTTCTTCAGTGGCAAACACTGCTTTATTTTGTGGAATCAGAAAGTTACGGCCATAACCAGCTTTCACTTCAACTTTATCACCTAAATCGCCTAATTTTCTGATTTTCTCTAATAAAATAACTTCCATCTTATTAACCCCTTATTCTATTTACCACCTGCATTTGGCGACAGGTGTAATCTAAAATTAAACAAACTATCTAAAGCACCAAAAATGACATATACCGGTAACATGACAAATGGTAGCAAAATTAATGGAACCAATAGCAAAGCTAATGTACCCACACCCTTATCTTTGGCCAAAACATTAAAGCTTAGGCTTAAACCCGCAAAGACATAATATACAGCAAGCACTGGTAAACAACTTAAAGCCAAAGGATTGTGTCGGTATGCGCCAATCATGGCAATAGCAAGTATAATCACTCCAAAACCACTTGCACGAAACGCGACTAGATCTCGTTTAAATCCCCCAGGATAATACAACCTGGATTGTACAGAGCGGGCCAATAACAAGGAGACCACAGCTGACAAAAGCACACTTACAGCCTGAACTCCAACTATGTAATTAGCGATAACAATTTTGTTAACCGCTTCATTATTGCTCAACAAACTTGTCATATTCCCATCAGAACTTTCTCGTTCCAACTCTTTGATTATTGCTTGGACATAAAGATATTGGTTGCTGATAAACTCAGGAGCCAACCAATGGATTAAAGCGATAACCAACAATGCTTGTAAAACAATAAAAAACCCTGCTATTTTCAAACTGGTAGTTGAGTGCAAAAGTGCCGCAGTTAAATAACAAGGTAAAAAAGCCATTAGCGCAGTAATAACCGCAGCAGATAAGGGCATGGACGGTAATGATAAGATAAGCAGGGTTAGTGTAGCCACCACAAATCCTTTAAAACCATCAAGCCAACCCTTTCGCAAGGTTATCAACGCGACAACCGCTGCAGATAACCAAGCCGCAAATGGTATTAAAGCTAAAACCGCAATGTACAACAAGGCAAGGCGGTCATTTTCTAATAGAAGACGACCTTGTTTACCTAAAAATTCGCCTAAGCGAGCCATCATTATCGATGGCTATCACAGTAAGGCAATAAGCCCAAGAATCGTGCATGCTTAATGGCTTTTGCCAACTGGCGCTGAAAACGGGTTTGTGTACCAGTAATACGGCTTGGTACAATTTTTCCAGTTTCAGTAATGTAGTTTTTTAATAAATTTAGATCCTTATAATCAATTTCACTAGAACTATCAGAACTAAAACGAGATATTTTTTTCCGACGAAAATAGGTTCCTGACATAGTTTATTCCCCCTTCTTAGGCAGCTCGTTCATCTTTTTCTTTTTTCATTAACGCAGATGGAGCGGTAATCGCATGCTTTTGATTAATGATTAAATGTCTTAAAATGGCATCATTGAATTTGAACGCATTTTTTAATTCTTCAAGAGCCGTTTGATTACATTCTATATTCATTAAAATATAGTGCGCTTTGTGCACATCTTTAATCGAATAAGCTAATTGTCTGCGTCCCCAATCCTCTTTACGATGAATCAGACCGCCATGCTTTGTGATGATACCTTCATAGCGCTCAACCATTGCTGGCACTTGCTCGCTCTGATCAGGGTGAACTAGAAACACAACTTCGTAATGTCTCATCATTTCTCCTTATGGATAAAGCCTTCCTCTAAAAAGCAGGTAAGGCAAGGGTTTAAAAAACGCGTAATATTAACTGATTTTATGCAAGCTAGCAAACTTTGAATGCATTAAACAGAAACCTCGGTCGTTAAAATTGCAAGCTTGACACTGACTAAGTTCTACATATACCGTTACATTTAATGGCTTCCTTTAATATATTAAATTGTTCTTTTAATAAATTTCTTTTTATTATCAATTAGTAAAAAAACAAATAATAGGCTGATGAATCTTTAATGTTCTTTGCAAAATCATTGCTTTTAGGTTGTCCATAAGATATAACGTACTAAAAACAAAAGAGGTTTTTAAATGAATATTGTGACCATCCCGTTTGAAGTACCATTGACCGTCTGTGTTAAGGGTGAACTCGTTCAGATAGTCGCTTTTAAAACCTTAGAACATGGAAATGTAAAGTTTGGAGTGCAAGCCCCTAGGTCAATCGAAGTTCACCGCGAAGAAATTTACCAAGCAATTAAACAAAAACGACAGAGCGGCGACACGGAATAATTAGTTTAACGATGCCATTTTACGCTAGGTACTTTAATCTAATAATAGCAATAGTCATCGGCATTTTATCCACAGTTGCATTTGGCATTAACTATTTGATTTACAAATTCCCGGGTAATAACTACTTTCCTCAAGAAATGCCAATGATGGGTATCATTCTAACCCTGACATTGATTGGGGCTTATCTATTGTTTGGTATAAAAAGTCCGTATTTCAAAGTCGCTCGAGAGCTTGTCTACTTTTTTTTAGTTGTATCAGTTATAGCAAACGCCACCAACGCTATCCAACTCACACCTTTCGATCCTATTGATAGAAAATTAATCACAACCGATCATTTTTTATTTATAAATTTGCAAGAGCTCATGGCGTGGACAGCAAATAAACCCTGGTTTAGAACAATGCTTGCACTAGGCTATGACAGTTTGCCTTTTCAAATGACTTATCTACCGATTCTTATTATTTTTGCCCGTAAATTTAGCTACATTCGTGAATATTATACAATGCTCCTTCTCACTGCATTGTTTGGTTTTTCCTTTTATTATTTTTTCCCGACAATGGGTCCAGCAAGTTTTACCAGTAGTCCTTATTTTATGGCTGAACAATATGCAACGGGTGTAAAATTCGCTGAGTTACATCATTACATCCCTCCATCAACACTTGATGGAGGGATGATCGCCATGCCTTCATTTCATGTCATTTGGGCTTGGCTTTGTCTTGCCCTAATACGCTGCTGGCCTATTGTTTTTATTCTTCTGATTCCAGTTAATTTATTGTTGATCGTTTCTTGTGTTTTATTAGGATGGCATTATTTTATCGATTTAATCGGCAGTGTAATCGTACTGTTATTAGCTTATGGAATTTATTTTCGGTTTGTCAAAAAATATCAACCTATTTAATTTTTTGAGGAATCCCTGAGGGATAACCCTCCTCAATTTGAACTACTTTGGAATTGATTTTTGTGACCCCCATTTTAGCCAGTTGCTCCTGGATGATTTGATGCAAATTACTGTTTTTTTGTTCAATGAGAGGCGGGTGCGCTTGCATGTAAATTGATCCTTTCTTACGGCCAAATTTAACTGGCTCATTAAGCACTCGCACTGGTGTACCGACAGCCACTAGATCAAATAAATATTCAATATCCTCGGGCATCATCCTGATACACCCTGCACTCACTCGCGAGCCTACCCCATCACGGCGATTGGTTCCGTGAATTAGATAAGTTGGCCAACCTAATCTTAATATATGCCTGCCAAGCGGATTCCCTTCCCCAGGAGGAAAAGCATCTGGAATAGGAACACCATTTTTTGCTGCTTCAGCCCGCACATTTGCTGTTGGCCTCCAGACGGGGTCTCTTTCTTTGGCTACCACTTTAGTCATTCCAGTCGGTGTCGTCCATCCTTCTCGACCTATACCAACAGGCATAGTAATTACCACATTATCTTTGGGCGGATAATAATATAATCGGTATTCAGCCAAATTAATAACTAAACCTTCCCGAGGCCCCGGCGGCAAAATGAATTGGGATGGGATAATTAGGCGAACATCTGGTGAGAGCGGTCTTACTGGGTCGACTCTAGGATTTGCCCGAACCATTTCGTAATAGCCAATATCATATCGGATTGCAACATCACTTAGCGTTTCTCCAATTTCAGGACGAGTCGATTGAACTTGGCCAACTAAATCCCCATTTTCGGGCAAAACGAACGTGGTGGACCAGGATGGAGCTAAAACAAACATCAAGAAGCATATTAACCACATTTGCCGTAATAGCGCCCCCTCTCTTCGACGTAATACGGATCTGAAATGGGCTATGACCTTTTGTAATGGCTTGGTTTGAAACATAAAAAAACTCTAACTAACAAGGTAAATATCTACTCGGGCTAACACAGGTTAGAAAGCATACCACCAAACTCCCGGTGTAAATCATTCTAACCTGATGATATTACAAACTCACATTTGCCTTAAAACGGTCACCATACTGGGCTTCTAATTTAGCAAAAACCTCATTGAGTTTATCGTGGCCAAAGTGCTTAGCATAATTCATTGGACCACCTCGGAATGGCGCAAAACCCGTTGCGAAAATCATACCCCCATCTAATAAATCGCTATCGGCTACAACCCCTTCACGTAAGCATGAGGATGCTTCGTTCACCATACGAAGAATCAAACGATTTGCGATATCCTTGTTGGGTTTGCTGCTTCGGATTTTTTGTTTGATTGGCTTACCATTCTTGTATCGATAAAACCCTTGTCCTGTCTTGCGTCCTAATTTGCCTTCTTTGACCATTTCCCGCAAACGGGTAGGCACGGCCCCCCCAAAATGGGCAGTTAAATTTTCAGCTACCGCCAAGCAAACATCCATACCTACAGTGTCTGCCAATTCAACAGGTCCCATCATCATGCCAAAGGCTTTTGCTGCCTCATCAATTTCTTCACCGCTATAACCTTCTTCAAGTAACTGAACACATTCCATCAAGTAAGGCATCAATACGCGATTAATCAAAAATCCTGGGCTTGATTTAACTGGCAACGGTAACCGACCGATTTGGTTGACAAAGGCACAAGCGCATTGTCCAACCGCTTTTGCAGTCTTCGCACCACTCACCACTTCAACTAATTCCATCTTAGCAACGGGATTGAAGAAATGAATTCCCACCAAACGGGTAGGATCTTTCATGGCCTGGCTAATTTCATCGAGCGGTATGCTTGAAGTGTTGGTTGCAATTACAGCATCTTTTTTCGCCTTAGCCTCAACATCCTGCATTATTGCACGTTTGACGCCTAGGTCTTCGAATACCGCTTCAATGATCACGTCAGCCCGAGCAATTCCATGTCCATCTGGGTCAGGAATTAATCTATCCATAGCGGCTTGGATTAAACGTGGCTTGCGAAGTTTCTTTTTAAAAAGTGTGTAAGCACGTCCAATAGCTGGAGCTATTTGAGCGTAGCTTTTATCTTGCAATGTTACTTTCATACCGCGAAGTGCACACCAAGCAGCAATGTCTCCACCCATCACTCCAGCACCGATCACATGAACGTGTTCAGCTATAAAATCACTGTCCTTAGCAAAGCCTTTCATACGCTCACGGAGAAGGAAAGCACGGATTAGATTTGCAGCTGTATCCCCTTGACTCACCAATTGCTCGACTGAATCAACTTCTTTAAGATAAGCCCGCTCAACCTCCCCACCTTCTTTTTCCCATAAATCAATTACTGCATAAGGGGCAGGATAATGTTTTTTAATCACTCTCTTAGCGACGTTGTAACGAAGGATAGGCGATAGGATAGAGCGTATCCATGAGTAATTAGTGAGCGCTTGCAACAATCTAGGCTTATGCTTTCGTGGCTTGTTTTTTATGAAATAAATTGCGGCTCGCTTTAATTGCCTTAAGGGGACCACATCGTCTACCATCCCCAGTTGCTTTGCCTTTATTGCAGCAATAGGAGTCCCAGTCAAAATGACCTTGGAAAGGGCATCAAATCCACCAATTAAGCGAGGTAAACGCACGGTGCCACCCCATCCTGGATGTATGCCAAGCATAATTTCTGGCAATCCTAACCGTGTACTTTCATCATCTGTAGCCACACGGTAATCACAAGCTAAGGCAAGCTCTAATCCTCCTCCCATGCAAAAGCCATGGATCATGGCGACTGTGGGTATATTCAGCGCTTCTAAACGCGCAAAAACAGCCTGCCCTTTTCTTAGGAAATCAACGGCTTCTGCCGGGCTTTTAAATTTAGAAAAAGCATGAACATCAGCCCCAGCAATAAATCCCTTCTCTTTAGCAGAATAGATAACTAAACCCGCCGCATCAGGAATTTGAGGTATTTCTTGCAAAATACCATTTAATTCATCCAGTACCTCATCATTAATAACATTTGCTGAGACATCTTTACGATTAATCCCTAACCAGACAATATGGTCGGCGTCCAGTTGCATTTCCCAATGTTTGTAGTTGCTCATTGCTCTTTCACCTCTGTCACTCGTTCCAGATACATTGCTCCGCCCTGTCCGCCACCAATACAAATCGCAGCCATGCCTCGAGTACCGTTATGTTGTTTAAGTGATTGCAAAACATGTAATACAATGCGAGCACCACTGGCTCCAATCGGGTGCCCTGCAGCAATAGCCCCTCCATCTTTATTAAGTTGCGCAAGCGAAGGCGCCCCCATTGCTTGTTTTAATCCTAATTGCGTTCGACAGTAATCGTCATCGTCCCAAGCAGCTAAACAGCCAAGTACCTGAGCTGCAAATGCTTCGTTAATTTCCCAGCAATCCATATCAGCTGGTTTCAAATGATGACGCTGCAAAATGGGTGTCGCGGCATGAACAGGGCCTAATCCCATTTGGGCAGGATCAAGGGCAGCCCACTGAGAGTCGACAATACGGCCGATAACTGAAAGATGATATTTTTTAACAGCCTCAGCACTAGCAAGTAGTAATAAACAAGCTCCGTCAGTAATTTGCGAACTATTACCTGCAGTAACCATACCGTATTTTTTATCGAAAAAGGGTTTTAATTTTCCTAGCTTTTCTACTGTGGAGTCAGGGCGAATTCCGTCGTCTTGCTGATAGAGATGGCCTTTGCTATCTATCACGGGCACAACCTCATCCATTCTTCCTTCCATATACGCCTTAGCTAGGTGCTGATGGCTCTCACTAGCAAACTCATCCATTTGTTCACGGGTAATATTAAAACGATAGGCTACCTTCTCCGCGGTTTGTCCCATGTTCATACCGACAATGGGATCGGTTAAACCACGCAGCAAGGCAATAACAGGAGCAAGGTATGACGGTCTAAACTGTGTCACTAGGCCAAAACGTTGGCCGACTGTTTTTGCATTAAACCATCGAGCTAGCCATGCAGCCATTTTTTCATTAAACATTAACGGGGCATGGCTCATCGCATCTGTACCTCCTGCTAACACTAAATCGCTTCGACCACTGGCAATTTGCAATGCTGCATTATCAAGTGCTTGCATCCCCGATGCACAGTTTCTCATAACAGTAAACGCAGGAACTTTTTCACCACAGCCTAATCGTAAAGCAATGACCCTAGCGATATTTGCTTCATCAGGACCTGGCATAGCAGAACCAATAATGACCTCATCTAATTGGGTAGGGGAGATAGGCTGACGATTTAACAGCGTCATGCCTGCGGCTACAGCCAAATCTGATCCGGTAAAAGGGCCAACTCCTTTTGCTTTGAGAAATGGAGTTCGGCTGCCATCCACTACATACACCTCTCTGCCGCTTAAATTCGATTTCTGCTTCATTACTCCTCCTAGTTATCTATCAAGATAACTGACATTTGGCCATCTCTAGTTAAAAGATAACAGCAAACCTTTGTTTTGGAAATTATTTAAGGAAAATCATTTTGATTAAACCGATTTCTATTCAGTAGGTTAACGTTGCCTTTCTGAAAAAATGTTGCATGTTGTCTTTTAGAACTGTAACGTTTACCTATAACTCATTATTGTTAAGGGACTAACCATGAAAAGTTTATTACTATTTTTACTCATCAATTGTATCGATTTGCCATTAGCATTAGCCGATACGGAAGCCCCTTTGTTATTAGGCAAAACTTTCTCTCAAGCCAAACAACAAGCCATTAGTCCAGACGATGCTCTAAATAAGTTAATTGCTGGGAATAAGCGATTTGTGTCTAATCAGGGGATTCAACGTGATTATTTAGCACAAGCAAAACAATCCTCCTATGGACAGTTTCCTTTTGCTATTGTACTAAACTGCATGGATTCTAGGAGCGTACCAGAAATGATCTTTGATCAAGGTATAGCTGATATTTTCACTCTACGAGTCGCTGGCAATATTCTCAACGATGATATCTTAGGTTCGATGGAATTTGGAGCAAAAGCAGCAGGGGCAAAGCTAGTTGTGGTGATGGGCCATACTTCTTGCGGAGCTGTTGCAGGAGCTTGTAACCAAGTTCAATTAGGAAATCTTGATCATGTATTAAATAAAATTCAACCTGTTATACCTGCAGTGAAAAAAACCATGCCTGAGAAAACATGTGCTGATATGGATTTAGTCGATGCTATCGCAAAAGCAAATGCAATAGCGGTTGCGCAACAAATCCCCCAACGCAGTCCTCTCCTGAAGGCTTTAGTCGATAAAGGGGAACTCGCCATTGTTGTAGCGATGCATAACATCAAAACTGGACAGGTGGAATTTTTAAATCACAAGGTTTAGCCCCCCTTGTTAATCAAATCAAAATCAAATTGATTTTTTAAAGACCGTTAATTGGAACACAGAATAAATCTAAAATAATAAAGTTGACGCCACATAAATACCTGCTATACTTCGCCTCCATCACATGGAGAGATGGCCGAGAGGTCGAAGGCGCTCCCCTGCTAAGGGAGTATGGGACAAAATCCCATCGAGGGTTCGAATCCCTCTCTCTCCGCCAACACACAACGCGCCCGTAGCTCAGTTGGATAGAGTATCTGGCTACGAACCAGGGGGTCGGAGGTTCGAATCCTTCCGGGCGCGCCATCTTAGAAAAAAATACAAGAGTAAAAATCACTCCGATATATAGGCCAACTGACGAATGTCTTTGGCCCGGAAGGGTTCGAACCGATTGAGTTCGACAAAATGCGAAGCGAAAAGCACGAAGTGCGGCGCAGCATTTTGGACGCGCTTTAGCGCGCCCCGAAAGGGGTGAGGAAGGAACGAATGTGACTGACGAATCAATCCTTCACTCGAGTCTTGGGAACCAAAATCCAAGAAATCACTCCGAACCAGCTTCGAATCAACCTTTCTATTAAATTTGGATAGTATTGGCTTTCAATAGGGAACTGATGAAGAAACTAGATACCTATCAAAATCTTTGTACTGAAGTGTATGAGTTAAGTAAACCTCATGCGCCTCATGAGGCATACCAATTCTATCGAAGTTATGCTTCAGAAGCTAAAGGTCCCATTTTAGAACCTATGTGTGGAACCGGTCGCTTTCTATTGCCTTTGGCTGAAGAAAATTTTGATATTCATGGATTTGATGCAAGTCATCCTATGTTAGAAAGGCTTCATGCAAAAGCAAGCATAAAAAATCTTAAACCAAATGTTTGGCATGGTTTTATTGAGGATTTAAATCAATCTAACCAATATCAATTGATTTTTATACCTAGTGGTTCATTTGGTCTTATCACAGAAAAAACTGATATCCAAAGGGCATTAAAAACAATTTATGAACATTTGAATGATTCAGGCCTTTTTGTATTTGAAGCAGAAACGTTTAACGCTGTTCCTAAAACATTAGGTACCTGGAGAGGCTCCAGGTGGCAAAAAAAGGATGGAAGCTTCATATTACTTAGCCAATTAGCCATGCTTGATGATGAAATTTGTTACTCAATTGGCAAGTATGAATTGATTGATGGAAATAGTGTTATTCAAACAGAAATCGAAGAGTATAAAATTCGTATTTATCAGGATCCTAACTTCCTATTGAATCTGCTGACAGAAGTTGGTTTTAGCCAAGTGCGCTTAGTGAAAGCCTTTGATCGGCAAGCATCACCTGATAAAGCAGATGAAAATATTGTTTTTGAATGTAGAAAATAATTTCGCGATACTGCATATCCACTTGCATTTAATCAAACCGTGTATCGTAACTTTTGATTATCAAGATTGTAATCGCCATCGAATTCAATAATTAAGCGTTTTACCAAACAGACAAAATCAAAGGTGTATATTCCTATTAGGGACTTGTCGCTTGAATTTTGACACTCCTGATTTTGAGCCAAAATAGAAAAAGCATTAAATTGTCTCCCCTATTGCCTGAAAAAGCAGATAAATATAACAACTTTTTCTCGGTTTATACCTGCTCCCCCTTACCTACCCGCCCCACACTTCGTGCGGGGTGAGGCATTTATACAACAACACAAGATAAACCGAGGAACGTTGGCTTTAGGTGCAAAAATAGTTTTGATTTTTTGTCCTACACTGAGCATTCTATAGTAGAGATTTTTATTGTTAATAAAATCTTAATCTTACTATTTTATAATACCAACCAATAGTATTTTTTATGCATTTTACTTATGAGTAATGGCTTTTCTCCAGCCCCCCTTCCTGTGAATGGATATTTATATGTACCATTTAATGAGAATGAACTTTCATTAGCAGTCATTAAAGATATAAACCTATTCAAATACCGTAGCGAAAGCATATACAAGAAAAAAGATTTAATCATTCTTTATCACAATGAATGTGATTTATCTACATTACCGCCAAATGCAAAAATTTATGTAATGGGTCACGGAATTGATTGCCATCCAGACAGAAAAAAATCCTCTGTTTTGGAGAATCAAGATTTGCCTTACGACGAAGTGAAACATCTCCCATTCTGCGATTGGGCATATGCAGTATCCGGTGGGAAAAAAGCAATCACAATAGATGATATTGCTGAGCGAATGATCGCTGATGGATTACTTAGCACAGACTATCTTAATATTAAATTATGGTTTTGTGATGTTAACAACAAGGCATACGCGATTGCTAAACGATTCGTTGAACATTTCCATGGATATTTAAATACATTTAAAATAGATTATTACCCAAATAACTCATTATATTCGCCCTCTATCCGTGAACATGAAATGCATAAATGGGCTAGAAATGAAAAAACAGGACAAGTAGTAAGAGCAAGTATAATAAGGCAATCTTTGTTCTCCAATAACCCTTCCAGCGAAACAAATACTCAAACTATTTCAGATAAACAGATAAGCTTCACTGTTTGATTTGAAAAAAATACATTATCAATATACGCGAGCAATGAGTTCTTAGTGGAGTAAACCCAAGAATGGGATGTCATTATTTTCTCTCCTTTATTTTTCCCTGTGCTAAGCAAAAAACCTCCTTTTTTTCTCTCATGAAATATAACTGAGCAATTAACAACAACTAGTTCACATTAAATGTAAATTGGTAAACAAAGAAATAAAGTGGTTAATTTATAACCTTTTGAAAATAATGATTAAAGTTTGCAAAAATGTAAAAAAAATTATTTAGACGGTAACTATCTAGCCAAGTTGCATTAGTTATCTTACTATTATGGCTTAAGATTTAACTAACTTGGAGGTACCTGATGAAGCAATCGCAATTGAGAGAATATATTTCCGCCCTTTCTAAACATCAAGAAGAGTACCTGGAAAAATACAAAAGCCTTAAAACCTATATCAATAACCGTCTTCCCGAAATTTCTGATCTAACCGAATTGGATAGCCTGCGGCAACATGTTAAGAAAGACCAACGCGCACTTGAACGCATGTACGAAGAAATGGCAAAAATACAAAAAATACTAAAGGATGCGAGTAAGCAATCCACAAAAGTTAAGCAAACTTTTGAAAAATTTAATCTGAAGTTTACCGCAGGATTTAAAGATGCTTCCCCTGATTGCAAGCCCCTTTTTGAACAAATTGCAGCTAAGAAACAAGAAATCAAAGACGGAAATGATCCTGTCCAAATGCTTAAAAAATTAATAAGCAAATTCAAAGCGAACGAATTAGACCTCCAAGCATTTAATGATTTTCTCATGAATCCTGCTGTAAAAAGCAAAGTAAGAATGAATCCTCTCTTTGCAGCCAAAGTCGAAAATTTAAACAAACAAATTATTGGACGCTACGCACAAACTATCGCAACGATCGACCAAGAACTATTCTTAACTATTCGGAAAGCCGAATTATTTTCTCCTTGGGCCTATGCTAAATCACCGACTATCATCGCTAATACAACCCAATACAATAATCTGGCCGATTACGTAAGTAACCTCGTCTTGGCAGCGCCTTCTATAGAAGAAAGAGCAATCATTCTGGATCGTTGGATTTGGGTTGCCCATTACCTTTTTGAAGAGCTTAAAGATTACTCCGGATGCCATGCAATATTAACAGGCCTCTCACGCAATGAGGTTTCGCGTTTAAAGAGAACGTTTGATAGTTTATCTGAGGAGACTCAAGACACTTTCCAAAAATTGAGTGCAGCAATACTCGTATCTAATTCGTTGAGGCCAATATTTAATGCGCAACAGGCAGTCATTCCTGCTATGCCTCTGCTCCAGCGAGATGTAACCTTCGTGCATGACGGTAACAAAGCCGTGACAGACCTAGAGAATAAAGAAGAGAAACGCGAAGAAATGGTTATGCGTACGGGAGGTGGTAGGAAAATCATGCTCACGTTTACTAAATTGCAATCTGAGCGTGGCAATTTCTCTATACCAGGAGATACAGACGCCCACCTAGACGGATTGTTGAGAGACAGGCTCAAAAATCCTGCCACACCTTATGACCCAGCGATAGCTGATGATTTAAGTAAACAGCTAGAACCAACAGGCAATGAACTAAAAGCAGCAAAACCTATCAAATTTGGCAAAGTGTTCAAAAGCTCAAGTGGCAATAATCAACCTTGCATGCGTCAGGTAATGCTCGAAGAGTTAATCCAAGCGCTTACTCAATATTTAGTTAATGATCCTTCAGGTTTTCTAAAGCAAAGGAACCAAGAGTCTTTCCAAATGGATAATAACTACGTTATCGATTGGGAAAAAGAGAACAAAGAACTGGAAAAGCTTAGTCGTGAAATGGAAGCACATGTTGAGGTATTAAAAGGATACTCTACCAAGGAGAAAAATAGCAGCCTATTAAATCGAGCTAATGGTCTAATTAGCAAAATAGAGGCTCTCGATTTTAAACAACTCAAAATGCAAAATTTAGAAAGTAAGCTCTATGTCCGGTTATATAAACTCAAAGTAGAGTTTGCGAATGTATCAAGATATAGTCGAGATCCAGATGCTGAGCAAATCGGTAAGATCATTGCCGAAGTAGAAAAAATTAGTAAATTGTCAGAGAGCTGTCAATTTTCCCCTAATTTTCTAAAGCATTTAGAGGCTTTCAATCAAGAAATAACCGCATTTAAGCAACTAGCCAATCCTTCCGAAGTGCAAATGGAAAATGGTCATGTGGAATTGGAAAAACCACTTCCTAGTGCTCATTTACGATGTCGCTTCTCTTTGCTCTATGCACCATTGCGACAGGATTTGGGTATGGATAAAGATTTAACGCCTACTCTCTCCACTGTGGTTTCATGTGCATAACTAACATGGCTTAGCGAATAATCAGATTGGCGTGCTATCCAAGCACGCCATCCTGAGTGTGGAACAAACTTTATATTATTCAACATAAGGAGTAATTGAGAACTTCAGGATGACTTACTCGGAAATTACGAATAATTCCTTTATTACCCTATCTATAGAATGATAATCTTAATTTAATATCTCCCTTTGCAATCGATGCTCCCTAAAGGATATTGAATTATGGATATTCGCCAAAGCTTCCTTTTCTTCACTCTATTGTTCCATGTTCTTCTTGCAGAGGCCACGCCGTCATTGATAATCAAAGCTATGGAAAAAACCCCTAGCATTCTTATTCAAAATCAAGTTGTGCAAAAAAAATATGTTATTTTGAATAACACGTCCCATCCGCTTATCAATTACGAATTAATCGACATTCCTACAGGGATTAAGCAAGTTACTACTGGACAAAAAACTTGCCAACATTCATTCAATCTCCAGCCAGGTGAAAGCTGTATTCTTATACTGCAAGTAAACGCCGCATTAATGAAAAAAAATATCCAAGGCGGCCCTAAAATTTGTCACCATCTGGGCAATCCTGAAGATTGCTCCGTTCCCATTGATGGGGATGCTCTTTTATTCACAAAAAATAAGGCGATTGATGCAATATTAAATAAACCAGTCTATCGAAACTCTATTTGGGGTCTTCGCGTCATCGATTCAAAAACAGGACTTACTTTAATCGATTTCAGGCCGCAACATCCATTTTATATTGGTTCGGTACGAAAACTTTTTTCTGTGGGAGCTTTGCTCAACCAGGCCGGGGCTAATTATCGATTTCATACCCGTGTTGCTTATCAAGGAACAATTGATGCTAATGGTGTATTAAAAGGGAATCTAATATTGGTTGCATCCGGCGATCTGACTATGGGAGGAAGGACTTTACCTGATGGTACTATTGCCATTTCTAATTTTGATCATAATGAAGCAAATTCTCTTGGTAACGCTATTCTCACCAGCCCTGACCCACTCGCTGGCTATAAGGGTTTAGCCAAACAGATTTATGGCTATGGGATAAGAAGGATATCCGGTAACATTGTAATAGATGATGGGCTTTTTAAACCCTTCCGATTCCGCAATGAATTTAATGTAACCCCCATTTTTGTGAATGATGACGTTATCGATGTCATCATGAAGCCAACGGAGATTGGTCGTCAGGCATCCGTCAACTGGCGCCCTGTTTCAGCTGCTTTTACAATCTCTTCTAGCCTTCAGACAACCAATTCAAATACTGCAGCCACTTATAAGTTAGACCCACAACTCCCTACCTGTATAGGGGATGCCCATTGCCAAGGTCAGGTAACTGGTAATCTTCCTATTCACTTTATTCCACCTTTTACTCATCATTTCCCTCTTGTCCAAACTTTCAGAATAGTAAAACCAGCCAATTATGCACGCACCGTTCTCATTGAGGCACTAAAAAATGCCGGCATTAAGATTGATGCGCCAATCAATGCGCACAATCCTCCTATGCCTCCAGGTTCTTCTACTTTGATTGCCGAATTGGTATCCCCACCTTTTTCGGAGTACGCAAAATTTATTCTTAAGGTTAGTTATAACATCGGTGCCGATGTCAGTTTAGTCCTATTTGGACTGACAAAAGGAGTAAATAACATGGCAAGTGCCCTAACCGCTGAAAGAAATAGTTTGATTAATCAACACAAGATACCGGGCGATCAATTTCATTTTATAGACGGCAGTGGTGGTGGAGAGACATTTGCGACCAACCGTGTTGTCACACAATGGCTAACCATAATGGCTCAATCCCCTTTTTTTTCGGCATTTTTTGACTCACTTCCCGTTCTGGGGGTTGATGGTTCACTTGCTACAGTTACGGAATTTAAAACTCGCCCCAGTCTTTCTGGAGCAAGTGGGAAAGTTCATGCAAAATCGGGAACCTATGCTCAAGGAACGCCCCAGGGAATTCAATTAAAAGGCCAAGCATTGGCCGGTTATATCGATACCAAAAGCGGAAGACGATTGATTTACCACCTTGTGGTGAACAACGTCACATTAAGCTCGATAACGGATATAATGAGAGTATTTCAAGATCAAGGAACCATATCAGCAATATTGTGGCGAGATATTTAAACTAGCAACACTAAAAGCACTGGTAGAATAATTTAGTTTGAGCATACTTTTTATCGATACATTCAATAACCCATTCCACTAAAATAGGTAAGTATTCTTTGGGTTATTTTCTCTGCCAAATCTTGAACAGCTTGCTTAATGAGGCCTGAAATTCCAAACTGGAATTTCAGATCCTTAATTTCTATACCATACAAGATGACATTTTGCGGTAAAGCATTAAGCGCTTTACCTAACTCCAAAGCTTGCGCAAGTCCAAAATGATGGGTGGATTGCAAAGCGCTTAGATCCTTAATTTCTTCCAGGTTAAAACAGTGTAAAGAGCCTAACTTAGCCCCTGTTTTAACCGCATCGATTAAAAAGACCGTTTTCGCGTTAGACATCAGATCAAGTAAACTTGCACCCGGCCTGTCACAACAAGTCATTTGTAACTGTTCTGAAGGATAACCGCATAGCGCTTCTTGTTCCTGCAACATTTTAATAACGTCCCATCCTAAGCGGTCATCTCCAAACGGTGAGCCAAGCCCTATGATGAGCAGTTCAGTCATTTCGTCTCACGTCTAGAGTCAAGAAATGGGTAGAGCATGAGATGCAGGGATCATAATTTCGGATAAGCATTTCACTATAACTTCGAAGTTCTTCGTTCGACTTATCAAGACCAAATTGCTGCAATGAGAGGCACAAATCCTCTTCGATGCGAGCCTGATTTTGGCTAGTTGGCGGTACAATCCGCGCAAATTTAACTAACCCTTTCTTATCGATTTCAAAGCAATGCCATAATAAGCCTCGAGGCGCCTCGGTACATCCATACCCTGTCCCTGAAGCTATAGTAACCTCTGTATAGGGAGAATCAGGAAAAGTGTAATTTTCTAAAATACGGCTGGCTTCCCAAAGGCAGAAATAAACTTCGATTGCACGAGCTAGAATGCTATGGTGCATATTTTTGCTTGGAAAATGAATACCGATATGCTTTAACAACGTTTGAATTTGTTCAGGTAACTTCGCATGATTAATGTTTAGTCGTGCTAAAGGGCCGACCAGATATGGCTTTCCTTTTAGTAAGCAGTGCAAAGCAGTGGAATAAGGAGTCTGATTCTCTTTAAAATATTCGTCAAATTCCTCGATAGCAATATCAAGGCCTTGATCAGAAACAATGCGCCCTTCATTCATTGGGTACTCTTCTGGATGACATAATGAAACACAAGTAAAATCAGGGCTATTTTTGCCAAGAGTCAGCGTACTAAGCCATCGAATAAGCGATTCGCAATCAGCAAATGAACCCTTTATTTTTTTAAGGATCAGCTGCATAGTCTCCAGATTTGGTGCTTTATAAAAGCCCCCTACTCGTGCACCCACAGGATGCACAGAGCGCCCCCCAAACACCCGCATGATTTCATTCCCCAATGCTTGCAGGCGCAAACCTCGCCGCACTTCATCAGGGTAGACTTTTGCCATCTCAGGAGCACTCTTAAAACCAAAAAGATCCGGTAACGCTAAAAGATGAATGTGTAAGCAATGACTTTCAATCCACTCACCGCAATAAAATAAGCGCCTCATCTCACGAACCCAAGAACTCGGTTTCATGCCAAAACAATTTTCAATTGCCTGAGTAGCACTCATCTGGTACGCGACTGGGCAAATACCACAAATGCGGGCAACGATATCCAAAACCTCGCTGTACTCGCGTTGTTCTAAAAATTTCTCAAATAAACGGGGTGGCTCATAAATCTTGAGTTGCAAAGCCTGAATTTTATTATTTTTAATTTCAATTTTAAGTGCTCCCTCTCCTTCCACACGCGCAAGAATAGGCACCTCAATGATTTTTTCTTTATTCTTTGACAATCTTGATTCCCTTAAAGTAATTACCCGTTTGATTAAATACCTCAGCCTGATTATTGATGTGCAAAAATTGCCGCGCGATTTTATCGTAGGAGCTTCCATTTTTTGCAAACCATGCCCCTAATGAACGTGCATTGGCATTTTCTGATGGACCATAACAAGCATAACAAGCCCGACCCTGTTGAGGACAAAGTGCGCCACAGCCAGTTTGAGTGATAGGCCCCATACAAGGTTCTTTCTTAGCAACCAGTACACACACCTCTCCATTACGCTTACACTCCAAGCACACCGCATCTCGCTTAACCCGAGGTACTGCGCCAAACAATAGGGAACGCACAGCATCCATCACCTGATGAGTATTAACAGGACACCCCCATAACTCGAAATCAACGTACACGTGATGTGAAATCGCAGTCGAAGTGCTTAATGTTTCAATTGTTTTGGGTGAAGCATAGATACTTGCCATCCATTCTTGATAATTAACCGCGTTGCGCAAAGCCTGTATTCCTCCAGCAGTTGCACAAGCGCCAATGGTGATTAAGAAGGTTGCATTTTCACGGATTTTTTTTATTCGCTCTACCTCTTCGGGTGTTGAGATACTTCCTTCAACAAAAGCGATATCAATTTTTTCTTTAAAATTAAGATAACCAGCCTCAGCGAAATGAGTCAATTCAACCAATTCCGATAACAGGAGAAACGCTTCTCCAGCATTGAGGAAAGCTAACTGGCATCCATCGCATGAAGTGAATTTATAAACTCCCAGGCGCGGTTTTCTCATACTAAAATCCTGGTTCCGTAAATAACCCTTTTATACGATCATAGGCAAAAATAGGACCGTCTTTACAAATAAATAAACCCCCATATTGACAATGACCACAATGACCGATTCCACACTCCATATTACGCTCCATGCTAAGATAGATTGCTTGCTCAGGAACACCCTGATTAATCAATGCCAAGCTCGCCGCAAGCATCATGCCTTGCGGACCACACATCATTGCAACCGTATTACTCGCATTGAGCTTAAGTGATTCAATCATATCGGTGACATAACCCACGCGCCAAGGCCACTTTGGTCCAGCTTGATCTGCTGCAATATAAATTTCAGTGTCTGGCATTGTTTGCCATTGTTTATATTGTTTGCGGAAAATAAAATCCTCACTGTGTTTTACACCCTGAAAAATTTTTAAAGCACCATAATCTTGACGCCTAGCTAAAATGTAATTAATGACAGACACAGTGGGTGCGCATCCTAAGCCGCCCGTGACCACAACGATATCTTTGCCTAAAACTTCTTTAACAGGCCAACCCTTGCCCAAAGGCCCCCGGATGCCAACATAATCTCCCTTTTTTAATTGCTGCATAGCTTTCGTGACACGCCCAACCGCACGGATAGTATGGCTTAGGTAGGATTGCTCTTCGGGATCAGAGCTAATTGAAATGGCAACTTCACCAACCCCGTATAAACAGAGCATGTTGAATTGCCCGGGGTAGAATGAAAAAGCGTGTTGCTGCGGCTTTTCAACAAATTGAAGATCAAGGGTAAAAATCGTCGGTGATTCTTGCCGTCGAGCCTTTATTTTTGCTGCATGAGGTAAATAAGCATCTGTCGTCATTGCCTACTCTCGCACATTTGATTCACCCGAAATGGCAGCTAATTCTTCGGTAATATCGATGCCTACCGGACACCAAGTTATGCATCGTCCACACCCTACACAACCACTTGTATCAAACTGATCAAACCAGCTGCCTACCTTGTGCGTTAGCCACTGGCGATAACGCTTTCTCGTATCATCACGAATCGGGTGTCCGGCTAGATAACTATGACCCTCCGTAAAGCAAGAATCCCATTCACGCTTCTGCTCGCTACTTTTTCCATCAAGACTAGGCTTGGTTATCTCACTATGACAAAAACAAGTTGGACAAACAGAGGTACAATTCCCACAGGATAAACATCGCTCAGCGACTTCCTCCCACCGGGAATGGCCTAAATTGGAAAACAACAAATCGCGTAAGCCTCGCTGATTATCCAAGGGAATACGCTTTGTTTGCATGGTAGCGGCATTTTTTACTTCTTGCTCTGCTTCTTTGCGTTGTTGTGCAGTTGCTAATGACAAATTTAAACTGGAAATTAGTTTTTTCCCACGTTCGCTACCAGGTTTAATAACAAACCCCAAATCTAATTCGGTCATTAACAAATCAAAAAGACTTCTAACCTCAGGCCCTGTTCCTGCCGAAACGCAAAAACAATTCGCCGATGAATAACCACAATTAACAGCAACAATAAATAATGATTCACGTCGTTTACGATATCGTTCATCTTGATGCGTTGCTGTGATAAACACTTTATCTTGGATGGCCATTGCCGCTAAATCGCAAGAGCGAGCGCCCAAAATAGCTATGGGCGGGCCATCCGCTACACAAGGTTTAAATTCTAATTTCCCAGTAGTGCTGCGCTCAACCCGCCAAACGGTTTCACTTGGTTTAAAAAGCAAGGGCTTAATGGCTTGTGGACCATTAGCCCATGAGAACGCACGCTGGGTTGTCAACGTTTCGAGGTGATACCCCCCCGGATTTTGATGATCACGAATACCCCAGGGCAATCGTTTAGCTTCGGTAAGAGTATCATAGACAATTGCACCATCACGAACTTGAGGCCCCACACAAGAGAAGCCTAACCCTCGGAGTGCATCGATTAATTCTTGTAACTTTTCGTGAGACAAAAAATAGTTATCGTTGTTCATCAGTAGCTTAATCCTTAAAGCAGGTGGCTCGCGTGCAGGTATTGCCCGTACTGCCATTGAGAGTTTAGACCTCAATAATCTGAGCCGCGCGATAAGCAAAATTTAGCAAATTCGCGGCAATTGTTCCCCGTTTAACCAATCAATGATCCTTAGCCCGCCTAATTTTGTACGCAGCTGTACAAAATACCTCGGATCTTCAATCACTTCCCCGATAATTGCTGCTTGCTTACCCTGAGGATGACCATGCATGGCTGTAATTAATTGATCAGCCTCTTCTGCCGGACAAATGGCCAAAAGTTTCCCCTCATTCGCCACGTACAAAGCATCTAAACCTAAGAGTTCGCAAGCGCTTGCTACCTCAGTGCGGATTGGGATTTTAGTTTCATCAATCATAAAACCAACTCGCGATTGTAAAGCCCATTCATTCAGAGTTGATGCCACACCACCGCGAGTCGGATCTCGCAAGCAATGAATTGAAGGTACTGCATCAAGCATATGAGTGACCAAATCATTCAAAGCCGCAGTATCTGATTCTATTGTCGTTGAAAATTCCAAATTATTGCGTTTGGATAAGACAGCAATCCCATGATCGCCAATATATCCGCTAAGAATCACTTTATCACCCGGTTTTGCTTGATCACCGGAAATAGAAATGCCTTCAGGAATTACGCCTAATCCTGTGGTGCTGATAAATACTCCATCCCCTTTACCTCGCTCCACGACTTTGGTATCTCCTGCAACAATAGCGACATCGGCAGCAAAAGCTGCCTCTGCCATTGATGTGACAATTTTTTTTAAGTCAGCAAGGGGAAATCCTTCCTCCAAGATGAAGCTCGCGGATAGATACAATGGCTTTGCTCCTGCCATGGCAATATCATTTATCGTTCCGTGTACTGCTAATGAACCGATATTGCCACCAGGAAAAAATAAAGGAGAAATAACGTGGGCATCCGTGGTCATGACCATGCGCCCCGCATCCACAAGAAAACAAGCCTGGTCATTTTTTTGATCGAGCCAGGGGTTCTTGAACGCCGGCAAAAACAGCTCGTTAATTAATTGCACCATAGCGCGTCCGCCACTGCCATGGCTTAAATCAATCAAACCGTTTTTTAGATTTAATTTTGCTCCCGGTGATCTTTTGGCTAGCGTTTCCATAGCTAACTTCTCCTTCCATAAGCATAAACAGCAGCACAAGCACCCTCAGATGAAACCATGCAAGAGCCGAGCGGATTTTGCGGCGTACACACTTTAGCGAAAAGTTTACAATCAGTAGGCCTTTTTATGCCGCGCAAAATAGACCCGCAATCGCATTGCTTGTGTTCCACACCAAGAGAATCGGGTAAGGGAAACCGTTTTTCAGCATCAAACTGTTCATAAGCGGCTTTAATTTGCAAAGCGCTGTCCGGAATGCTTCCCAACCCGCGCCATTCAAAACTTAACCGCAATTCAAACACTTCTCCCATTATGGCTTGTGATTTTAAATTTCCTTCCCGAGTCACTGCTCGTGTGTATTGAATTTCAACATCGCTTCTTCCTGCATTAATTTGTTCAATCAACATTAAAATAGCGTGCAACACATCGAGAGGTTCGAAACCCGATATCACGATCGGCTTTTTATATTGATTGCTTATGGGTTCATAAGCCCTGCTCCCTGTCACAATACTGACATGGGCGGGTCCAACAAACCCATCTAAATGATGGATAGGCTCTTCATCATAAGAAGTTTGCAAAAGGCAACTCATTGCTGCAGGAGTCAATACATGATTGCAAAATACCGTAAAATTGGACAAATTTAATCGTTTTGCTTCTTTGATGGCATAAGCTGTAGGCGGTGTGGTTGTTTCGAACCCAATCGCGAAAAAAACAACTTCTTTTTCAGGATTTATTTGCGCTAAACGAAGCGCATCATCCACTGAATAAACCATCCTTACATCAGCGCCGCGCGCCTTTGCCTGCAATAAACTTTGCTGATTGGATCCTGGTACGCGCAACATATCACCATAGCTACACAAAATAACATGAGGCAAAGAAGCTAAAGCGATAGCTTTATCAATTCGATGAATCGGTAAAATGCAAACCGGACACCCAGGTCCGTGAACCATTTCCACATTGTCAGGCAAAAGGCTTGGAAGACCATAACGATGAATGGTATGAGTATGGCCACCACAAAATTCCATCAATCGATAATACCGTTTGGGGATTGCTTGATTGCTAATCTCTTCGACGATTGCTTTTGCAAAATCCGCATTACGAAACTCATCTATGTATTTCATCGTGTCTGTCCCTGCATTTCAGCAAACAGAGTCAATGTTCTTCGTGCCTCGTCTTCGTTCAATATTGTTAACGCATACCCCACATGAAGAATCACGTAGTCACCCTCGCTGACTTGATCTAATAAAGCAATCGAAATTTCTTTTTCAATTCCACCCAAATTCACTAGAGCTCGTTGGGAATCAAGCAATCGCGTAACTTGAACTGGAAGCGCTAAGCACATAAGATGTCAGCCTCCGGGTAATTGCCGCCTATCCATGCCTGACCTAAAGAAATACCACCATCATTTGCAGGCAATTGCTGTGGTAAATACACCTTTAATCCATGGTTTTCCAACTGCTTTGTTAATCCTTCAGTGAGCACTTGATTTAAAAAACAGCCACCGCTGAGTAAGACAAGATTGATGGATGTTTTTTTTGCATAAAACAGAATCCAATCGGCTAAACCAGCGATCAATGTTCCGTGGAACAAATTTGCACCCTCCTTAGGCTTCATCTGCAATAACTGTAACATCGTTGGTAAAAAATTAAATTGCTCCTGAGTAAAAGTCCAGCCGCTGGCAAAAACTTCAGGAGAAGTAACCAAACTTTCAAGCTGCATGGGCGCTTGCCCTTCATAGTGAGACAGTGTATTTACATTTAACAATGCACTTGCAGCATCAAAAAGGCGGCCGCAACTGCTTGTAGTTGGCAAAGAAGGATTCGTTTTAAGCAAACGGGCCACACCAAAAACCTGGGATTGCTCAGCAAATCGCTGAATGATCTCTTCGTCTCTGTTCAGGCAATGTAAAACAGCAGCAGCCATCCGCCACGTCTCATGAACCGCACGTTCACCTCCGGGTTGGGGAATAGGATAAAAATGAGCCAGCCGTTGAGCTTGAGCACCTTTTTTCAAAAGAAATAATTCGCCTCCCCAAGCCTTACCATCCCATCCGTATCCATACCCATCAAGCGCCAAACCTAAGGCAGGTTCCATAATCTGATGCTCTGCAACGACAGAAGCTAAATGGGCGTGATGATGCTGCACTGCAATAACGGGAAGATTGTATTGGCTTGCAAAGTGCGTCGTATAGAAATCGGGGTGTAAATCGCAAGCAACACGCTCAATTTTGACATCAAGAAATCGCATCCAGTGTGTGAGTGATTCATGAAAAAAATCGATGGTTTCTTTATTCGTCATGCTGCCTATATGTTGAGAAACGAAGGCTTCATTTCCCCGAGTTATGCAAAAAGTATTCTTAAGGTGTCCCCCTAAAGCTAATGTCGAGGGTATCGAGGCAGGTAATTGAATGCTAATTGGTGAAAACCCACGCGCACGCCGCACAAAATGAGGCGAATGATTGATAATGCGGAGAACTGAATCGTCAACACGAGTAAGAATTTGGCGATTGTATGAAACAATCAAATCGGCGATAGCGATCAGTTCATCATTAGCCTTCTCATCCGCTATAAGTAATGGGTTGCCTGCAATGTTAGCGCTAGTGGCGATCAGTGCCCATGGATGAATAGACTCTAACCAACCCAATCCTTCGGGGAAACCTGCTAAAGCGTGAAACAGTAAGTAAAGCAAGGGGGAAGACGGCAGCATAATGCCTAAGCAAGATAAATGCGGTGCAACGAGTTTAGGAAGCACCTCTTGCTTTTTTTTAAGTAGAACAATAGGACGCGCTGGGCTGACGAGGACTTCTTTTTCCTCAGTACTGATAAGAACCAATTCTTCAGCGCTAATACAATTGAGCACCATTAAAGCCAACGGCTTAGCTTCGCGGTATTTTTTTTGACGCAACCTTTGAATAGCACTTTTATTTCTAGCATCACAGAGCAATTGATAACCACCAACCCCTTTGAGCGCAATGATTTTTCCTGCCCGTAAAGCTTCAGCGATTGCTTGGATGGGAACTGAAAGTTCTGGGCCGCAGTTTTTACAAGCAGTAGGTTGCGCATGATAGCGGCGATTTGTCGGTGAACTATAATCTTGCTTGCAAGCTAAGCATAACGGAAATTCGCTCATTGAGGTTTGACAACGGTCATAAGGTAACTCCCGGGTGATCGAGAAGCGAGGGCCGCATTGCGTACAATTTAAAAAAGGGTATTGATAATACCGGCTATCGGGATCAAAGAGTTCCTTTAAACAATCTGAACAAGGGCTTGTATCAGGTGAAATCACGCTGCCTGAGACACCGCTTTTATGACTGTCGATAATTTGAAAACTGCTTTCATGATCTATTAGGGGGATATGACTTGTTTCAATGTCTTTAATCTTAGCTAATGGCGGTAATGAGGCTAGAAGTTGGGCAAGAAAGGAAGAAACGGATAACCCTTGCACTTCGATTAAAACACCTAATGCATTATTTTGCACCCAACCGGTTAGGTTTAAGCGCAGGGCGACTCGATAAACATGGGGGCGAAATCCAACGCCCTGAACTTGGCCTTTAATCAATATTTGTAATCTTTCAGCCATTCGCTTGAATCGCTTCTAACCATTCATACCACTTACTGAGTCCCGCCCCGTTTTTTGCAGAAATCGGCAAAACCTCAACCATTGGGTTAATCCTTTTTGCATAAGCAATGCATTGGTTTATTTCAAAATCAACGTAAGGCAATAAATCCATCTTAGTAAGTAGCAAGATATCGGCTTTACGAAACATTTCCGGATACTTTAATGGCTTATTGTCCCCTTCTGCTACGGACAGAATCACGACTTTATACGATTCTCCTAAATCAAATAGGGCTGGGCAAACTAAGTTACCCACATTTTCGATAAAAAGCAGCGAGTGCTCTTTTAACGCTAAATTATCAATCGCATGTCCAACCATATGAGCATCGAGATGACAGACTTTTCCTGTATTAATTTGAATAGCTTGTCCACCACTTGATTTAATTTTTTCCGCATCATAGTCGGTTTGCTGATCGCCAACGATAACAGCGATATCGAGACGGTCTTTTAAATCAGCAATAGTTTTGGCAAGTAATGTTGTCTTGCCTGAACCAGGACTTGACATCAAGTTGATAGCAACAACGTTCTTTTTTAAAAAAACTTGATGGTTTGCCCTGACAAATTCATTGTTTTTCGCAAGAATGTCTTGTTCGATGGCTACAAGCTTATCCGAATCATGATGGTGATGGGGATGAAGGGCATTTGCCTCCATGTGGTGTTCATGTTTATCCCCTTCCGAACAACCACAAAGTCCACACATTATTCAACCTCCATGGATTTCACACGCAGCTCCTCACCCTGAATTATTCTTAAAGAATATCGTCCGCAAATCGCGCAGCCGTCGTAATAATTTTTAAGCATAACAGCTTCCTCACAAAAGTCACAGATTGCTTTTCCCTTAATTTCAATCAATTCGAGCTCCGCACTTTCAGCAATACTGCCTTTCGCTATGACATTAAAACTAAACTTGAGAGACTCTTGATCTACACCAATCAATTGACCAATTTCGAGATAAATTTTTTTAACAGATCGGCAATTCATTGCGGATGCGTGTTGTTTAATGATATCGAGAATGGTGCGTGAGAGAGTCAGTTCATGCATCTCAAAAGGAGTAATAAGTTCCTAGATAGGTAAATCACATCATATAGTATCCAGGGAAAAAATAAAGGAATGGTGCTGCCTTCGTAGGAATGAATAGTGGCTCGCCCTACTTCGTTGATTTTTTGCGACTTTTACGCGGCATTAGTAATCCAAGAATTAAGGCGATGGCAAAGAGTGCGGGAACGTCACCGTAAAGGTGATCAAAGTGCTGTGGGTAAACGATAGATTGGATTCCCATGATTCCACCATGGACAACACTTGACCAAATAGTAAACCAAATCAGACTCCTGTGCTCTACCGGATTACGGGAAGCGATGATCAAAAACACCCCAAGCGTTGCGTAAATACCTAAAATCATCTGTAAGTATTCTGATTGACCTGCATGCCATGACCAGCCAGATGGCCACACCAGCGTCAGAGGATAAATACCAAAAATAAAAATAAGGCCGACTAAAAACAAAGCTACTTTCAAGTATGATAAGCGTTTAGCCTCATTTAACTTATCCATTGTTACCTTCTTTAAAATTATTGTTTAGGATTAGCAAACAGTATAGATCATAATTCGACTCGACATTAAGTGTAATGGATAAGCTATGAATCAATTTACTCTTCTTGCCATTCCTTCTCATCCGTGAGATATAAGAAATAGCATGACCCGAGGAGCCCGGACGGACATACACATGTTACCCAATGCCATAATTTATTCACCAACCCTACTCATCCTTTTTGTATTTGGATTGGGCCTTCGACATGGTCTTGATTTAGATCATTTGGCAACCATTGATTCCATTACCAGAACCATCAGAACAAATAACCGATTATCAAAGCGCGTGGGATTATTGTTTTCCCTAGGGCATGGCTTAGTCGTAATTACTTTAAGTGTGATTATCAGCAACGGGTTTATCCGCTCTCAATTTCCAACTTGGCTTGAACCTTTGGGGAGTTTCATCTCCATATTTTTTTTATTGGTTTTTGGTTTTCTAACACTTTACAATATTTTACGACACGAAAACCAATTCCATACCCCAAGTAGCTTACGGCATTTTTTTATCGGCAAATTTAAGCGTTATAACGCAATCTGGATCATACTGACTGGCGCATTATTCGCCTTTTCCTTTGATACGTTTAGCCAAGTTGCCCTGTTTTCAATTTCAATTTCATCTTCAAAGCATTGGACTTTTTCTGCCATCCTTGGGCTGATTTTTATGCTAGGAATGATGGCAACCGATGGCTTAAATGGGCTAATGGTGTCATTACTGATTCAACGAGCCGATAAATTATCTTTATATATTTCCAGGCTTTTAGGATTTGCTATTGCTTGCTTTAGCCTCATACTGGGTCTACTGGGTCTCTATACAGAATTAAATAATCTCAGCTAAGATAAACTTATCACTTTAGATGCTGTGGAGACAAACTATAAACGCTGATGCCCCTGCTGTTAAACGTGCCCTTAAATGGCAATCTTATATTGCGTTTGCTTCTTTATTTGCAATTGGCTTGCACTTTTTCCTAGGTGCTTTCAAAACACAGATGGCAGATATACCTTTGTTATTCGTTATTATCAGCGGCGGTATACCCTTATTTTTTCAGATCCTCTTTAAGCTATTCAAAGGCAATTTAGGCGCGGACTCGCTTGCAGCAATTGCGTTAGTAACTGGCGTTATTTTACATGAATACCTTGCTGCAACATTGATTATTCTTATGCTTGCCAGTGGCCAAACTTTAGAAACCTACGCTAGACGCAAAGCCGCCTCGGCACTCTACGCCTTGGCTGCCCGCATGCCTTCCCTTGCCCATCGTCAAACCGATAACCGTATTGAAGATATACCTTTAGCGAATATTGCCATTGATGACAAAATTATTATTTTTCCTCATGAAACATGCCCCGTCGATGGGTTAGTAATCCACGGGCAAGGCACAATGGACGAATCCTATCTAACCGGAGAACCTTATTTAATCTCAAAAACACCAGGTGCTTATGTTTTATCTGGTGCCATTAATGGCGACTCTGCACTCACAGTGCAGACGACAGCCCTGGCATCCGATTCACGCTATGCTGCAATCGTAAAGGTTTTAGAAGAAGCTGAACAAAAAAGACCTACAATCAGACGATTAGGCGATCAAATTGGAGCCATTTTTGCCCCTCTCGCATTACTCTTTGCATTCATAGCCTGGTATGTGGCTGGAGATGCTTTACGCTTTCTTGCCGTGTTGGTGATTGCAACCCCTTGTCCTTTGTTAATTGCAATTCCCATCGTGTTAATCAGTGCAATTTCAAAAGCAGCTAAGCAAGCAATCATCATCAAAGATCCAGCCATCTTAGAACAGTTACCGCTTTGTAAAACAGCCATTTTTGATAAAACAGGCACCCTTACCTACGGCAAACCATCTTTAACCGAGATGGTCACCGTTGGCGATTATCCGAAAGAAGAGATATTGCAGTACGTTGCCAGCCTGGAACAGTATTCCAAGCATCCTCTTGCAAACGCTATTCTGCGAGCAGCGCAGGAGCAACATCTTGTCCTTCTTAACGTAATAGATTTATCTGAGAAGCCTGGACAAGGTTTAAAAGGTACAATTCATGGCCATACCATACTTATCACAAGCAGGAAAAAACTGTTGGAATCTAATCCAGATTGTAAAAGTAAACTTCCACCCGTTTCACCTGGATTAGAGTGCATTATTTTGATTGATAATCAATACGTCGCTTCTCTGCATTTTCGTGATGCACCACGCCTCGATAGCAAACCCTTCATCAGCCACTTAGGGCCGTCCCATCAATTTAAAAAAGTCATGCTTGTTTCGGGTGATCGCGAATCGGAAGTGAGTTATTTAGCGAGGCTTTTAAATCTAACTGAAGTATACGCCTCTCAAAGCCCCGAGCAAAAACTTGCTATTGTGCAGCAAGAAAGAAAAAAGGCGGCTACTGTTTTTATGGGTGACGGGATTAACGATGCACCGGCACTCACTGCAGCTACGGTCGGTATAGCCTTTGGTCAACATAGTGCTATTACTTCGGGGGCAGCTGGAGCCGTGATTATGGAGAGCACCCTAAGTAAGGTCGATGAACTCATCCATTTAAGCATAAACACTCGCAAAATTGCAGCTCAATGTGCCATTGGTGGAATGGTACTCTCCATCCTAGGTATGGTGTTTGCGGCAGCCGGTTATATTCCTCCTGTGATGGGGGCAATACTTCAAGAAATCATTGATATTATTGCTATCGTGAATGCGTTGCGATTAGCCTTGGGAAAACAAATTAAAATTGATCTCCCCATTTTACCCTCTAATTAATAGAATAGGCATCGTTGCAATTCTCAGCACTTTCTCGGCAACACTGCCTAAAAAAAAGCGGCTAATGCCTTGACGGCCATGCGTACCAATAACAAGTAAATCCGCCTGCCAATCTTGTGCCTCGGACACAATTTTTTCAGCAATACGCCCTTCTGCAAATTTAAGAATCACGAGGTGAGTATCAAAATTAATATTTGCTTCTTTCACTTGATGGTTTATTTTTTCTAAAAAATCTTCCCCTTCTTCTTTATACGCTTTCCAAAGGGTTTCAAAATCAATAAAACTATCTGCGTATTTAACGATTGATTCATCCAGAACATAAATTATACGCAAAAATGATTTTTGATCTTGGGCCAGCTCAATTGCCTCTTGCAAGGCCTGGTTTGACGTGGCGCTTCCATCGACTGCTACCATTATTTTTTTGTATTTCATAATCTTTCCTTATCCCTTTAGGTCTTTTGTTCCCGCACAAGCAATACAGGCATAGTTGCAGTACGAATCACCTTCTCAGCAACACTACCTAAGAACAAGCGGCTAAAACCTTTTCGACCGTGAGTCCCAATCACCAATAAATCCGCACGTAAAGATTGAGCCGCCGTTACAATTTTCTCGGCAAGCCGTCCCTCATTAGGTTTAAGTTCGATAAGATGAGTAGCGAAATCAAATTTTTCAGACCTTAATCGATCTTCTGCTTTTTCTAATATTTTTTTCCCGAATTCTCTGTGCGCGTTCCACAGCCAATCGAATTCAACATACTCATCAACTTGATTAAAAATGGTTTCATCAACAACGTGGATAACGTGCAGTTTTGCCTTCAGCTCTTGAGTTAATTTAATAGCCTCATTTAAAGCAAGTGTTGAACAGTCACTTTCATCCATTGCAACCACAATGTGCTCATGTTTCATGCTATTCCCTATTTTGCATGTGTATATTTATATTAGTTCACATTGCCCAGAGTTTAAAACAAATACCAAAACCTGCTAAATAGATTAAACTTAAATAAACCGCTTAGCACGAGACCAAAAGGACTTACATCATGCCTGAATATAATATTCGACTTTTATGGGAGCGCGGTACAGAAGACTTTAATTATCAAACTTATAACCGCAAGCACACTGTATTTTTTTATGGTGGACCAAAATTAGAAGTCAATTCGTCTGCTCACTTGATACGCAATCCACAGTTTCATTGCCCTGAAGAATTACTAACAGCTTCTCTTTCAAGTTGCTTTTTGCTTACTTTTCTGTCCTTGTGCGCTAAGAATAGATATGTTGTTGATAGCTATTCGGACCGGGCTACTTGTGCGATCGATGAAACTAGGCATACGGTTTCACATATTATTCTTTCCCCGGTAGTTTCGTTTAAAAATGAAAACAAACCGGATCAAAAAACGATGGAACAACTTTTTGAAGCAACACATAATCTATGTTTTATTGCAAATTCCTTGAAATCAACCATCACCGTAAAACCTAGATTTGCAGATGAAAATGGTGAAAATTAACCCATGCAACAAAACTTAAACGTATTATCAGCACTTGGGCCCTCTCAAGCGCTACAAGAATTAGGAAGTTCCTTACAAGGACTTCCTGAGGCAGAGGCTAGAAAACGGCTCGACATCTATGGTTCCAATAAAATAATCACCAAATCCTATCGCTCACCTATTTTCGAAGCCCTTTCACATTCCACAAATCCATTAGTAATCATATTAATTATTGCTGCACTCATTTCATTTTTTACGGGTAGTCCTATTAATGCTGCTATCATCTTGATTGTCGTCAGCATCAGTGTTGCTCTTGATTTTTTTCAAACGCATCGTTCTCTCATCGCTGCTCAAAAATTACAGCAACATGTCGCAATAAAAACCACAGTACGACGAAACGGCAGCGAATTTAATTTGCCTTGCAGTGACTTGGTGCCCGGAGATGTGATCTGTTTAGCAGCCGGCGATATTGTTCCCGCTGATTGCTTATTACTGCAATCTAAAGATCTGCATGTGCAGCAGGCAGCGCTCACAGGTGAATCTCTGCCTATTGAAAAAGAAGCCACAACAACTTCAACTCGACTAAAAAACCCCATTGAGGCTATAAACGCTATTTTTTCAGGCTCTTCTATTGTCAGCGGCCATGCCATCGCACTCGTGCTGATCACAGGGAAAGACACTTTATTCGGCCAAATTGCGCAAAGTTTATCATCAACTCCACCACAAACCGAATTTGAGAAAGGGATTTTACGTTTCGGTTTTTTTATCATGAGAACCGTCATTTTTCTTATCCTTTTCGTCTTCTTAGTCAATATTTACCTTAAACATCCCGCACTCGAATCGTTATTATTCTCTATTGCTTTGGCTGTAGGACTTACACCCGAATTTTTACCTATGATCACCACAGTAACCTTAACAGCAGGCGCTTTAAATATGGCAAAACAAAAAGTGATTGTTAAAAATTTGGCAGCCATACAGAATTTTGGCAGCATAGACATTTTATGCTCTGATAAAACTGGCACGTTAACTCAAGGTGAAATGACTTTAGAAAAATATATGACTATTTTTGGAGAGAAATCAGAATATGTTTTACTGCTCGCATACTTGAGCAGCTTATTTGGCACAAATATAGAAAATCCTCTAGATAATGCCCTTCTTAATAAATCAGGAATCAATCCTTTGGATGCTGCGATTTTGCATCATGAACATCCCGCTCGCCAAGGCTACGTAAAAATCGATGAAATCCCTTTTGATTTTGAGAGAAGACGTTCAAGCATTGTGGTTGACAAAGAGGGAATCCGCTTCATCATTACGAAAGGAGCTCCTGAAAACATCATTAACATTTGTACGAAATATAAAACGGATAAGGGTGAAAAGCCACTTGATGATCAAACCATCAAACAGGCTTTGGATTATTTTCATTCGCTAAGCCAAGAGGGATACCGGGTGTTGGCAATTGCTTATAGCCCTACGGCAGCAAAAGAAAGTTATAAAATCAATGACGAAAAGGATTTAATTTTAGTCGGTTTTTTAGCTTTCTTTGACCCACCATTAGAAGATGCTAAAGAAACCATTGCCAAACTAAATCAGGCCGGTGTAAAAGTAAAGATATTAACGGGTGATAATGAGTTAGTCACTCACCATGTTTGTGACAAGGTTGGCCTTTTAACTAAAAAAATATTACTTGGGAGTCAGATAGAACAAATGTCTGACTTGACTTTGGCAAAAATCGCAGAAGAAATTGAAATTTTTGCGCGCGTTTCGCCTCATCAGAAACGGCGAATTATAAGGGCGCTTAGGGCTAATGGACATGTTGTGGGATACATAGGTGATGGAATCAATGATGCTCCTTCACTACAAAGTGCCGATGTCGGTATTTCTGTTTCGGGCGCAGTTGATGTTGCCCGTGAAGCAGCTCATATCATTTTGTTAGAACATAATTTAAAAGTCTTACTGAATGGTATTATGGAGGGACGCAAATCATTTGGAAACATCATGAAATACCTCATGATGGGCACAAGTTCTAATTTTGGTAACATGCTCAGCATGGCATTTGCCTCTCCATTTCTCCCTTTTTTACCTATGAAACCGACCCAAATTCTTCTTAATAATCTTCTTTATGATATCTCACAAATTTCTATTCCCACCGATAATGTTGACCCAAGCTTTGTTAATAAGCCCAAACACTGGGATATCGACATCATACGTAAATTCATGTTTTATATTGGACCTATAAGCTCCCTCTTTGATTTTATTACTTTTGGGGTAATGCTTTATTATTTCAACGCGTCTGAAGCTTTATTCCAAACTGGTTGGTTTGTCGAGTCTTTGGCAACACAAACATTGGTGATTTTTGTTATTCGAACTGTTAGATCGCCGCTTACAAGCAAGCCAAGCCTTCCTCTGGCCCTGACTGTTTTAATTGTGGTTTTCATAAGCCTGCTATTACCATTCAGTCCATTAGCATCCTCTCTAGGCTTTGTTCCTCTTCCCGCTTCATTTTTTATTTTTTTAACCATTGCGACAACGAGTTACTTATATTTAGTTGAAGTGATTAAAAACAGATTAATGTGGCGATGGCTGCAAAAGGTTTAAGTATCATCCCGCACAATTGTAACAATATGTGGCATTGCTCGTGCATAAGCAACCGCGTAAGCCAATGCCCCTTTTGATTCAGCATGGATACGATATAAGACTCCCCCTGGTTCAACCCGTGTACCTAAAGTCGAATAAAATTCGATACCTGCAGCACGATCGTTAGGTGCACCGGCTAATTTGGCTACTTTGGCTAACTGTCTGTTTTGAATCTCAATCACCCTTCCTTTGTGAGTTGCAATGATGTCATACGTTAAAGAAGCGGTGGGAGGCTCTTTAAACCCGCCTTGCGCTTCGCAAATTGCCAAAAATTTTTTAAAAGCAACGCCACTCTCTAATAATTGTCTTGCCATATGCTCACCCTTTCCTAGTTGGGCTTTTTTTCCCATTTCAAGAATAACTCCAGCTAAGAAAATAGCCTTATTTTTTAAGTCAACTGGAAGCGAGGCACTGTTTTGCAAAATCGCTAGAATATCCTTAGCTTCTAATGCCGGACCAATTCCTCTCCCAACAGGCTGGCTGCCATTGGTTTTTACAACAACTACCTCCATACCCATGGCTTTCCCTACGATGGCAAAATACTCTTTAAGCCTTAAAAAAGCTTGTTCCGAACGGATTTTGGCCGTGGGACCCACGGGTACATCCAGCACCACATGAGTAATGCCCATGGCTGCCTTTTTGGATAAAACAGAAGCAATCATTTGTCCCTCGGGATCGAGATCTAACACTCGTTCAATGCGAATGAGTAGATCATCCGCTGGACTAATTCCCATGGCTCCTCCCCAAACCATGCATCCCCCCTCTTTTTCAACAATAAATCGAATTTTTTTCTGATCCAAAATTACTGGTGTCATCGTTTCTATCGTATCCGCGGTGCCTGCTGGTGAAGTAATCGCCCGCGAGGATGTCTTAGGGATAATTAGACCACTTGCAGCGACAATGGCAACGACGAGCGGTGTTGTCCTATTTCCAGGTATACCGCCAATGCTATGTTTGTCAACCACAATAGGGTAATTCCAAGATATTTGCTTTCCTGTTTCCACCATTGCCTGTGTTAAATCGATAATCTCTCTTAAATTTAAATGATCACCCGCACAAGCAGTAATAAAACTCGACAAATGGATATTTGAGTATTTTCCAGCCACAATATCATGAACTACTGCTTTAAATTGAGCAGCAGTTAACTCGTTGCCGTGTATTTTTGCACGCACGTATTCCAATGAAGTAACCGGAGAAAGATGCGACAAACTTATAGCATCACCCTCTTTTACACCTAATTCCCTCCATGCGCTTTCTGATAAACTCACTTCATCTTGTTTTAAGATTTCCGATCTAATGACATTCAAGGTTGCGATAATGGAATGATGATTTGCGGATACAACAAGCTGGGTTAATGATTCAATCCCCTCCGATTTACAAATAAAGCAATCAGAGTGGGTAAATACGGTGAATTCTTGCTTAGTATCAATCCCTAATCTAACGAATTTTAAGTGATGGTTATCTGGCATATCTTCCTTACCTGATTTGGCTTACAAGCCTTAAAAAAGTAATTTTTTAGCTAATAATAAAGTAGGATCTTCTTTTGTCGCGTTTAAGGAAAAACCTAAATTTTTTGCCAACTCTAACATGGGTAGATTCGCTGACATAATCACACCTTCCATCGTCCTTAAATTTTTGGATTTAGCAATAGCCATCAGACTAGACAATAAATGGCTCCCGATTCCCTTGTTTTGCCATTGATCAGCGATGACTAAAGCAAATTCACAGGTTAGAAAATCAGGAAAAACAGTGTAATGAGCAATCCCAATAATAGACTCCCGCGCTTTATTTTGAATAACAGCCACCATCGCCATTTCGCGATCATAATCAATTTGTGTTGTTCTCTTAAGCATCTCCGGAGTTAATTCTCGCAACCCGCCCATAAAGCGAAAATATTTTGTTTGTTGAGAAAGTTGGCGTATAAAATTTTGTTCTGATTTTGCATCCTCAGGTCTAATAGGTCTGATAATGACGGGTGTCCCATCTGCTAATTGCAAATGAGAAATTAAATGGGAGGGATATGGGTGAATGGCAAGGTGGCTATAGGGAATTAAAGGCGTTTCAAAATTAATCACTATTCGAGCATCCACTGCAACCACTTCCTTCTCATTAGCAATTAAAGGATTAATATCCATTTCCTCAATTTGGGGTAATTCACAAACCATTTCAGAAATACGGAGCAACAAATCTTCGATAGCAGCAATATTCACAGCAGGCTTATTGCGAAATTCCCCTAAAAGTTTTGCAATCCGTGTTCGGGCAATTAGACTTTCAGCTAGGTATTTATTTAATGGCGGCAAAGCAATAGCTCGATCTTGCATGATCTCGATTAAACTCCCGCCTGCCCCAAAATTAATTGTAGGACCGAAAATAGGATCCTTAATAACTCCTACCATTAATTCGCGATCATTCGCAGTCTTATACATCGGCTCCACAGTCACCCCGATTATGTTTGCATCCGGCAGCTTTTTTTTGGCATTCTCGATCAATTGATAGAAAAATGTTCTTACCGCTTCAGCATTGGTAATATTAAGCTGCACTCCTGAGACATCCTGTTTATGGGTTATATCGGGTGAATAAATTTTCATAACAACAGGAAAGCCAAGCGACTCAGCCGCGATTAACGCTTCTGCTGATGTATGGGCAAGCACTGTTTGAGTGATAGGGATGCCAAAAGCTCGCAAGATCGCTTTTGACTCAGTAGTAGTAAGTATTTTTCGATGTTCTGCAATAGCGCTCTCGATAATGAGCTGTGCTCCATTCACATCGGGTTGGCTTTGATACGAAAGAGGTTCGGGTACCTGCAGCAATAATTGTTGATTATGATAATAATTAGCTAAATAAGAGAAGGCTTCCACAGCCATTTCAGGGGTGCTGAACGAAGGAATTTTATGCTTTGCAAAAAAATGGTTTGCTTCCTCAACCTGATTTTTTCCCATCCAGCAAGTTAAAATAGGTTTGTCGCTTTGTTGACTTATTACATTAACCTCTTCAGCAACTTTCAACGGTTCAGACATGGAGACCGGAATCAGAATGGTTAGCAAGCCATCGCAGTTTTTATCTTTCAAGCACGCGCTCATCACTTTCTGATACCGCTCTGGAGTGGCGTCCCCAAGAATATCAATCGGGTTATGGTGAGACCAATGATGAGGGAGCACAGAGTCTAAATAAGCAATGGTATCATCGGTTAATTCTGGCAAAGGGATATTTAGATCCGCAGCACGATCCGCTGCCATAACCCCAGCACCGCCACCGTTTGTGATGATCATTAAGCGATTACCTTTGCTCCGACGAGAACTTGAAAACACTTCGGCGGCGGAAAATAATTCTTTTATGCTAACCACTCTCACCACACCAGCTCGGCGAAGTGCAGCATCAAAAACGTCATCTGCACCAATCATTGCTCCTGTGTGGGAAACAGCAGCGCGTGTTCCTTGCGAGTTTCGCCCTGCTTTGATGGCAATGATTGGTTTTAGACGTGAAGCAGCCCGCAATCCGCTCATGAATTTGCGCGCGTTACGTATACCTTCGATATAAAGCAAGATGCAATCTGTTTTTGGATCAAGTGCTAAGTAATCCAATACCTCACCAAAACCAATATCGGCACTATTTCCGAGTGAAACCACAGAAGAAAACCCAACTTCTTCCTGAAAAGCCCAATCTAAAATCGCTGCACAAAGTGCCCCAGATTGCGAAACAAAAGCTAAATTTCCCGGCAATACTGGACTGCTCTCAAATGTCGCATTTAATCCTATTGCAGGACTTCTTATACCTAAACAGTTAGGACCAATAAAACGGATTTTTGATTGTTGGGCCAATTCAATCACTGTTTGTTCAAGTTCCTTACCGCCTGCCATTGCTTCGCCGAATCCTGCAGAGAGAATAATCGCGTGCCGCACATTTTTTTCTCCACATTCCCTGATTACCTGAGGTACGGAAGCAGCAGGTGTTGTAATGACAGCGAGATCAACCGATTGGCTAATATTTTTCACAGAAGAAAAGCACGGGATATCTTGGATAGCCTCATGATTAGGATTTACAGGAAAAACCTTACCTGAAAAATCAGTAAGTAAATTGCTGAAAACTTTGGCTCCAACTGACAAAGGCTTATCGCTCGCCCCAATGACTGCAATGGAGTGCGGATTAAATAGCTTATCTAGATAATGGGTTTCCATAAGAAACTTCCGTTTAGTTATTTAAGTTATTCTTCCCTTTTTTTCCTTTGATGTCTCTATTATCTGTAATATTTTCTATTTCAACAAATTTTAGCAGTGCATATATTTAAAATGGTTAACCAACGGTATCTTCTTGAAGAAAAAAGGATAATCGTAGTAACCTTAAATAACAAAGGATACTGCGCTTTTAGGGATTTTAGTGATGGACAAGATTACAAACTCAGGCGATAGAATGCATTTCTTAAGATGTATTCTGCAAAATAATATCCAGCACATCTCCATTGCTGATAATAAAGCAGGGGTATTACTAGGGGCAAATTTTATTCTTTTATCAATCCTGGTTGGGGAATTACGCAAAGGACTTCATCTCTTCTTACTGATTCCGATAATTTTTTCTTTTATTATTGTTATTTTTGCAGTTAGGACACTATCACCAAAACTTATTTTTTCGGCTCAGATTCCGCGTAATCTTATTTTCTTTGGCGAGGTCATTCATCACGAATTTGATTCGTACGTGCAAAATGCTCAGACCATCTTGTCAAACAGTGAACTGATCTACAAGGCAATGCTCAATGATTTTTATCAGTCTAGCCTAATCTTAAATAAGAAATATGCCAATCTTCGAGTTTGTTATAGGCTGTGCTACGTATTTTTCTTAAGCGCCCTTTTAATCACTTTTTACATGAGTTTAAAGCTATTTTTTTCCTGAAAAATGGAGCGGGTGATGGGAATCGAACCCACGCTATCAGCTTGGGAAGCTGAAGTTCTACCATTGAACTACACCCGCATAAACGCGTTATGCCTTATTCAACGATCGGCTGAATTTGGCCCTCAAAGCCAACTGTTCTTTCTTCAAGATTCAAGGATATCACCCGAAACTGCCTATTATACTCAAACACCTAAGCGTATATCATATCCTTATTATCTACTACAAGGATAGAATAATTTGTAGTTAGATTACGCCCAAGCATTAAAGATTTTATCACCAACTAATGACTGCTTGCTAAATCGAAAATCTTCTATGACAATGGATTAATCTTGGAGATAAATCTTGAAGCTGAGGAATATTTAATGGCTGCTCCCTTGCATGTGCTTGTGGTAGAAGATAGCCCTGTCGCGCAAACCGTAGCCAAGTTCCATTTGATAAAGCTGGGATGTATCGTCGATCTTGCTGAAAATGGTGACGTAGCGCTGGCAAAATCAAGAACGATTAAATACGATTTAATTTTAATGGACATTGGTCTAGGAAATGGACCTGATGGTTTTGAAGTCACATCAAAAATAAAACAACCTTGTGAAGTTAACCAAACCACACCAATTATGGCAGTAACTGCTCATGGTGAATCGGAGTACATCGATAAAGCATTCGCTTGCGGTATGGCACGTTATTTCAATAAGCCCATTACACCTACTACAGTAAAAGAAATCGTTGATTATCTTAAAGTGGGTTGAAAAAACCTGAACGAGGCCATTCTTAAATGTTTAAATTTTTTTCTCTGAGGCTTTATGAAAAACTCACTTAAAAACACCTATGCTCTCTGGATAGAAAATTACCTTCAAGAAGAGAAACCTTTATACAGAGGGGAAGCAAAAACGATGCTCGCTGAATTAAAAAGAAAGAACAGTTTTGATGGATTGTTCAGCCTTGTAAAGACTACAATGGACAAAATCAAGCGCATTGATTTTTTTTCGAAAGAAGACGCATTCGCTAAAAAATTAAAAGCATGGTATTCAGATCTTCTTCAGCGCCAAAATGAATACGGACAATTTGATCCAAGCAGTTTAAAAAGCGAGTTGTTGGCAAAAGAAGTGTGGCCGTTAATTAATCTTCTAGACAGTATTGTTGATGACCCTGCATTTTTGATGCACACTCGCACCCCAATTATTCTAAAAATGCTCAATAATCAAAATCAACTTAAGAAAATCTTTTCGCATATTGTCGAACAACCTAGCGTTATGCTAACTTCGGAAGAGCAAAAGAAATGCTTCAGCCCGGATCATAAAGCAACCCTACAACTCTATAATAATCACTCCGCCACTCATCTTGAAACCAATAATCTCAGTCTTATGGCCAATAGCCTATTAGTCAATTGCCTTGAGATTTATCAAGATCTTCAGCCCGAAGAACCAAGACCTAAAAAATGCATTATTATGTGATCGAGTTGGGAGTGAATTGATTTAGATCGGATCTTAAGCATAATGACCCGATCTAAATTTAGAAAGCACGTCAATTTATATAATTAAAACCTTTGCTCCAGGATTGGCTTTTACCCAATTAGCCACATACTCAATATAGTTATTTTTGCCAACAGCAATACATCCTCGCGTTGAGCTTGGTAGGTTATTCAACCAACTAAACCAACTAGATGACTGTGATGGCCCATGGATCCCTACATCTCTACCTGTATATCCAGCAGCTAATTGCTTTGCAGTTGGATAGAGAATTGGAATAAAGACTTTAAAATGAGTGGATTTTCTAGGATGGGCTAATCTATATAAACCAATGGGAGTTTTATTATCACCGGCATGTTTTTTACCTACTCCTTTGTATCCGAGGGCTACTTTAAAGGACTTAATTACGGTGCCGTGCTTGCAAATATTTAAAATTCGCGAAGTGGTGTGGACATTGATTCCAGTTAATAAAGGACAATTTTTAGTACTAGCAAGCAAAGCAACAGGAAATAAAATTGAAATCATTAAGAAAATTGCTTTTATTTTCATATAAAAAGACAAATATTATTTTAATTGGTTAATAATTATCACATAGTATTTATTTTATTCATAGTGTTAGCTGGCTAAAGCATCCTTAGGAGAGCTTAATTGGGCTAATCACTCCGCTCCTCTTGAAACCAATAATCACAGTCTTAAGGCCAATAACCAATGAAATGATTTAGATCGGATCAAATAATGATGACCCGATCTAAATGTGGAGCACGTTATTACGATTTTGAGAGGCCTTTAAGCCATGCTTTTGCCTCTGGACTTACTTTATCATCGTTTAAAGCAGCTTCTAAAATAGTATGATTTCGCGCGACATCATCCCCATGCATGTCAACTAGCACCTCATTCCAGAGCGCTAACATTGTCGATGAGGGAATTTTCCCTACTTTATCTAAAAGAGTATAAATCCTATCTCGCCAGTAGGCATCCATAGCCTTCTCCATCCATGATACAATTTCAGGTGTCAGTCCAGTCCCCTCAAGACCCCTCCCTTCCCCAAAACCTTTCTCAAATTTTTTAGTCCTTAAATGGGCGTACTTTTTGCCGTATACGCCATTAACCCAATCCATGAGCTTTTTTCCTAACTTGATACCCAGCTCTGAATAAGGATCCTTTTGGAGGTTATTTTTAAATTCCTCTACCAGCTGGCGCCAATTATTTTCAAAGGCAGTTTTTTGCTCAGAATTAGCATTGGCTTTCATTTCCTTTTCAAACTCTGCATATTCCTTTAATTCTTCTGGCGTAAATATTTCTCTAACCCAGCCATGTTCAAGATTCTCTGTCATACGATATACCTCAATCAGTTGAATTACTGTTTCCCAAGGAATGGATTGATTGTCTTTAACATCAGAAATAATGCTTCTCAATGTTTTAGCCCCCTCAAGTAAAGCGGTTGCTTTTTGCTCTAACACATGCGCTTGGTTGACGAAATGATCAAGCGCATCATTAGGCTTAGTGAGTAGGGTTTTAATTTGCGAAAGCTCAAAACCAAAAAACTTCAAAGCAATAATCTGTTGCAATTTCAATAAATCATTCTCGGAGTAGACACGATACCCATTAGCAAGTCGTAATGAAGGCTTTAGTAAATTAATACGGTCATAATGATGCAGCGTTTGCACCGAAACGCCGGTTAATCGACTTAAATCTTTTACGAACCATTGAGTCATTGTGTTACCTCCTTAAACACAAAGGTAAGGTATATAGCAACAATAGGGTCAAGTATTTTTGTGATTTAGATGAATAAATCATTTTTACTCACCATCTTCATTATCCTCCGACATTTTATCAGGTAGAAATCCCCCCACTTGTGCATCCCATAATGTTTTATACAAACCGCCCTGTTTAAGCAATTGAGCATGTGTACCATCTTCGACAATATGCCCTTTATCGAACACCAAGATTCGATCCATCTGTAAAAGGGTTGATAACCGATGAGCAATCACCAATGTCGTTTTATGTTGCATCAATTCCCATAAACTCGCTTGAATATTTGACTCTGTGATGGAATCAAGTTGAGATGTCGCCTCATCGAGCATTAAAATCGGCGCATTCTTTAAAATGGCACGCGCTATAGCAATACGTTGACGCTGACCGCCTGAAAGTTTTACGCCGCGTTCGCCCACCAATGCCCCGTAGCCTTGTGGCAATTGACTAATAAATTCATGCGCATGTGCTTTTTCGGAAGCTGCGATCACTTCCTCATCGGTCGCATCTGGCCTACCGTAGCGAATATTATCCAATAGGCTTCGATGAAAGAGTGTTGGATCTTGGGGGATCATAGCAATCGCTCGCCGTAAGCTATGTTGTGTGACATCGCGAATATCTTGGCCATCAATAAGAATTTGACCGTCCACAACTTCGTACAATCTTAAAATGAGATTCACGAAAGTTGATTTGCCGCTCCCCGAATACCCCACTAAACCTACTTTTTGGCCCGCTGCAATTGTCACTGACTTATTTTGAAACAACGTTTCCGTGCCGCGATAATGAAACTTGACTTGTACAAAATCAATTTGGCCTTCAGTGACGATTAACTGAGTTGCCTCATTTTTATCCTGGATGTCATGTGGCAAAATCAACGCCCGTAAACTCTGCCTGCATTTTCCCAGTGCTTGGTTAAATTGATCAACTTGGAACATGGTATACCACATCATGTGTCCCAACTCCATGGAGAGCCCTAGAATTAAAGCAAAATCACCAATGCTAATCAGGCCTTTACCATACAAGTGAATTAAAGAGAACGCAGCGCAACCCATCATTACCGCAATCATCGCGCCTTGCGCGCAGCACAGCAGGACAATAAATAGCTCTTTTTTTTGAAACGCTTGCTGTACCAATTGAAAAAATTGATTCATTCGAGTTAGTTCATGCGATTTTTGAGAAAAAATCCGTATATTCGATTGATTGCTTAGGCTATCTACCAATTGGCCGGAGAGCTGTGATTCGCTATTTGCATGCTCATCAGACAAAAGCACTAATCGCCTTGACATCAAAATGCTAAATGATGCAAACGCGATAAACCAAAGCAACAAAATATAAAAAAATAGGGTATTAACGCAGTAAGCAGTGATAAATGAAACTATAAGCAAAGAAGTTCCGCGGATAAAATCCACCGACACTCGGTGGAGGATAATTTCAAGATTATCAGCTAGCGTGGTGATCTGGTCCGCGATGCGGCCAGATAAATTATCCTGAAAAAATTGATATGAAGAGCCCAATACATACTCAAACGTTTGACTAATGATTTGATTTTTGATGATGGGCTCAAATTGATAATTTAAAAAACCCAGTGTTCGCCAAGTCACATTATCAAACACAATAAAGTTCAACACTAACAATCCTGCCGTCCAATAAAGTTGAGTGACCTTATCTGCTGGATTTGATGCAAGAGTATTAATTATGGATTTAACTAATAGGCTATTAAATGGCCCCCAAAATCCAGCTAACAAGGCAAGTAGGATAAACAAAAAAACCACCCAACGATAAGGCTTTAAAAAATGCCAAATAAAAGAACTTAGATGATTTGGCAAAAACATATTACTATTCATATTCAATTACCCGTAATGCATCATTTAAACGACGTATCTTCCCTTGATGAACGAGATACTTCGTTCCAATATGAATTGCTTCTAAAAAATCATTATCATGAGAGATGACAATCATTGCCCCGCGAAACTGACGCAACACTTGAATCACATGTGCACGGGTTTCAAGGTCTAAGTTATTAGTCAGCTCATCTAGAATGAGTAACTTTGGTGGATTTGCGGCAATAAGCGCTAAAGACAGCCTTACTTTTTCACCACCCGACAATTCTTCGATGAATATCTGAATTTCTTGATTTTTACGAAATAAAAAGTCGTTTAAATGTTCACGAATTTCGATATCAGAGGCTTTTGGCATAGCATCACGCATGGCATCAAGGACGCTTTTTCCTATAGCAAGATGATCATAATGCTGATCGAGGTACCCTATATCGTCACGATCAGGCACAGCCCAAACACCCTTTTTTATCAATAATGGTTTATCTAAAATTGCTTTAGCTAGCGTTGATTTGCCCGAACCATTATCACCGCAGAGGGCTACCCGTTCACTCGCGTTCACCTGGAGATTGATGTCCGACAAAACAGCAGGTTTATTTGGGTGACTCACTGAGGCATCTTGAATAGCAATAACGGCCTTATGATATTTCGCACTGTTTAACTTAAATTTTGGTTGAATCACTTCGGGCTGGTGTAGTTGTGATAATTGTTCGAACAACGTTTGCTTTTTCTCTCTTATTTGGCTTAATCGTTTATCTCCTGATCTCACCGAACTGGCTAATTTAGTGTATGAGCGAATCGTCGGCCATTTACGATGTGTAATATGCTTTTCACCCTGAATCCGTGATCGTTTGTTGCGTTCTTGTTCTCTCATCAAAGCAAGGTGTACTTCCCTCCTTTGCCTCGACAGATTATCAAGCTGTTGTTCGATGAATTCTTTTTTCTTGGCAAGCATCTGTTGATAGTCTTGATACCGCCCTGAAAAAACAGTGATGCGTTTTGCATCAATATGCCAAAGGGTATCCGCTACCCCATTAATGATTTCCATATCGTGGGAAACGATGATGAGAGTCCCATGGTAATGTTTAAGCATACGGATTAAAGAACGGCGATTACGGTTGTCAAGGTGATTAGTCGGTTCATCCAAGAGCAGTAAATTAGGATTAGCTGCCAATAGTTTGGTCAAGAAGTGATTGAGCCGTTGTCCACCGCTTAATCCTTGATAATCCCCGATAATTTGAGGTAAGTATCCGGGATTCACCTCTTGAGGAAATTTAATTTCCCCCTCAGTAGGCCTTAAGGAACCATAAAGCATTTTAAGCAGAGTGGACTTTCCTGCTCCATTACGGCCGATAATAGCAATACGATCGCCATATTGAATCTGGCCGCTAAATCCTTCAAAACAGGTTTTGTGGGGGTAGATTAGACTTAATTCTTCGAATTGAATCGGTTTATGAGGCATGATTTACTCTTAAGTATGTCTACAGGACAGTAAAAAACACAAAGCCAAAAATGACTTTGTTACCTTTGCCCTTTAGATCGGGCTTACCTAAGATGTAATTTTCATGATTTCTTAAACCTACTTTTAGACGTTCTGTAAAGAAAAATGTTACAATTTTAAAGAACAAGATTACTCGTGTCAACAATCTGATTTTTAAGAGTGGACTGAACTATTACTTCCCCCCTGGTGGCTTAGGAGTGGTGGGAGTTGGAGTAAATTGGTGCTGGCTTTCCATCTCAGAGGATAAAGCCCCGCCAGGTACATAACGGGAATCCTCAGCCTTTAATTTTTGTAATTGCTCTTTATGATGGTGTGTGACCGTTTTTGTTTGGTAAGCTTTTTCTCTTAATTCGGAATTTAAAATTTTGGGGTTGGTCCCAAAGAAATGGGTTCCATCCAACTCTTCAATGCTCCTAGCAAAGCCGTAAGTCGGGAAAAAATAATTAAGTGCAGGCGCTAATGCTTTAGGCAGGATATGCTCCGCAAGTATGTGCCCATTGCAGGAATTGGCACAATAAACAGAGGTTGCTACGCAGCGTTTCGTTTCTGGATTGATTTGTGCACCAAAACCTGCTCTCCACTCATTCATATCACCTGTGTGATAAGCCCCTATTGTGTCTCCTCGCTCATTTTTTACCAGCCCTATTCCCAATCCCCAAGTTACCCGCTCTCTGTCAATGTCCTGAACCACTACCTCCTCAACGAGCTTATCTTCTGAGAAAGGGAAATAGTCTTCTTTCATGGAATAAATAGGTTCAACCGGTTGAAATGCATAATTCAATTTATCATCGTTAATCCAGGTTGTTATTAATTTTGCATACTCTGCGGCGGTAGTTTTTAGGCTATTTGCAGCGATGGATTCAGGTCCATAAGTACTATTAGGCATATTTAAAGCTTGAGGCCCGAACACGTTTTCCTGAGCTAATGTTTGCAAATTGGTGCCGGTCAATTGTTCAATTGCCGTTTGCAAACAATCAATACCTGGTCCTGAATAGGCGTAGTTTGCACCTGGCTCGAATTGGAATCGAAATGGCTCTTTATCAACAATATGTAATCCAGTCCTATGCGATAGAACCATTTCAGCATTCAATCGTTTTGCCCAATCCCAGTGTTCAGGGGCAAATTTTTTAAGAAAAGGATTTTCATCATCAGGTATTATTTCGCCATCCTGGCGCTGAAATACTGAATATAGAGGGGTTTTTAAATTAAATTCGGTGCTAAATTCTCCTAACCCATGTTTAGCCTCCTTAGCCTTATTACTCTCTATCAGTTTTAAGACTAAATAAGCAAACACCGGTTTACTGAGGGAAGCTGCACTAAAAACTGTATTGGCGTCCACAGGACTAGAAGGAAACTCCCCCCCTCCAAGGGTCTTCCCAACCGACATGGTTAGAATAGCCTCTTGACTATCATGGCTATAAGATGCAATAGCTGCTCCTGGAATCTTAGCTGACGCCGTTAATTGTTGAGTCGACTCCCGGGTTATCCCATTAATTTCATCAACTTCATAAACCTTAAAGTCAATATTTTTTGCCGTAACCAAGTTGGGGTGTGCCTGGGGCAAGAGTAAAGCAAGCCCAGCCGACCAAGGCTCTGAAGCATGCCCTCCTGGATGAAGCCTACATTCGGTATTTAGCTCTCGGGCCAATAATATCGTCGCTGGAGTCACCGGTTCACCTCCATGCTCACCGGTTTCTTGAATTCCAGCTTGAAGATAGACATTGACCTCGCCTTTGGGCACTACTTGCTTGGAAAACACATCATATCCTGTCTTTAGCATGCGTAATAAATACTGCTGCTCTTCTGTATTTGTTAAGGGGGCGCGCCAAGTTCGATCGTCTTCGTAGCGCACAGGTACATCAACCTCTTTGTCGCTTAATCGTTCAGATGAAGGGCCCCACCAAAGGGAAGGGGATTGGGCAATTACTTGGCCATATACATCAGGATGCATCATAGCCGTGTATACAGCTTGCAGGCCCCCCATACTTTGCCCACATAATCCAATTTTTTGAGGGTCTTTCGTGACTGGAATACCTGCTCGCTTCAGTGCACTTGGAATTTTGGCTAGCATCGCATCAGTCTCTGGACTACAGCCATATTCTTTGAGCCTAGGCATAGAGACCCATCCCCCTTCTTCCCAAGTAGGTGGTGTAGGTGGAATAAATACGGCAACAACAGGTTCCATTTTTCCTTCAGCAATGAGATTATCAAAAATAGTTTTAGTACCCATGCCGTTACCGAAAGCATCTTGCCGTAAGTGCATGTCGCCATCCAACATCACCTCAATATTGTATTCTTTAGGTTCTGAAGCATTAAATCCTGCAGGTAAATACACTTCTACAATATGTTCCCCAGGTTGTAATCGATAAGACTCATCCACCGGATCACTTAAAACACCCTCTGCATTCAATACGCGTTTGTGTATAGTCCCCTTCATCTCTTCTGGTAATTCTGGATTTTCGTACACAGCCCAAAGAATTTTCCCATCCGATAATGCAACTTTATTAATGATATTAGGTTTTTGTTTTAAATCTCCCGGCTTAACGTTCGGATGCATATAAAAATCGCTACTCTCATTGGGTGCCATCAATCTACTTGCAACCCACTGACCGTTATTCCCTTTAGCCATCGAGACAGAATGCTCTTGTCCGAATTCGTCGTGGTAACCTAATAACATTTCATTTGGGGGAGGTATTTTGGTATCTGGTGTGTAGACAAACGTCACCATAATCTCAGACGAAGTATTATCAACAATCACTTCGACAAGCCCGGCGCTTTCTCCAACAACAGCCATTTTAATGGACTCAGGCATGTTAATTAATTTAAAACCAATAGACTCATATTATAGTCTAGAAACGGACAAGGAATCACCGCTCATGATAACGTTGATACAGACTGTTTTCTTTTCTTAGCTGCACTTTATCTCCTTTACAAATTAACCACTCACCCTTAAATATTCCCTAAATATGCAGTTGTATAACGAAGCATCCTAATTTACCCCAATCTTTGGGTTTATATTTTCTAAATTTAATTGCTATACTCTGGAAAATTAATCTTAAATTCACTACACAGCGAGGGATAGCATGTTAACTTGGGTTATTCTTTTCCTGATTGCTATTCTGCTTATTGTTCTAAGCCTAGATTTTGTTTTTCAGCGAAGAAAGAACAAAAATAGACCGACTCTCAGCCTAATTCTTGCCTTATTGGCCTTCCTCATTGTGGCTACGCTGTTCACTTACGTTTTCTCTACTTCAATGGGCGGTTCTGCACATGAACATTATCACTCATCCACATTCAGAGAAGATCTTTAACAAGTCACTCGATTTTGCTTTGAAAAAAACATTATCTAATGGGCATAATACAAATTCTTTAGGCAAACTCTCTTTGCGAATTAGATTAAAACCACATTTTTCGTAGAAACGCTGAGCTGCTAGCAGCGTATCTACTGTGCCTAAAAATAATTCTTTAAATTGGTGTTTTACAGTAGCCTTAAGTAAGTTTTTCATCAATTTTTGCGAAACCTTTTTGCCCCGGTATTGATGATGTACAAAAAATTTTTTAATTTCCGCCTGCTCGTTATTCAACTTTTTTAAACCAATACTGCCAATAATCTGTCCTTCATCATTAACGGCATACCAGAAATTATAAGAATTGTGATAATAAAATTCAGTTTCCGCTTTTAAAATACAGGCGTTAATATCCGACGTTATTGGAATAGCGAATTCATTTTTTTGAATATTTTCGATCATGTTGATGATTTGTTTTCGTAAGGAACGAGAAGTAGATAATGTATGAATTTTAACTTGATTCCGTAAAATCCTACTTTTTTCTAAAGCCCCAGAGTATTTTTTTATAGCCTCAACAATCTCAACTTGTTCCGTTTTTGTCAGAAACTCTAGGGCGCCTAAGATTTTTGTGTTAGAAAAATGATCGATATAATTGATTTCAGATAACCCATCTTCTGTTATCTGCAAAAAATTCTCCCGTTTATCAATTCCGGGGGTTGAAGTCACTAACCCTTCTTTAACCAATGAGCCCACAATTCGAGAGATTGTTGAATTAGTGAGTAGTAATAATCCGCCTAACTTGGTGGTAGTAATATTGGGTTCGTTATGGATTTCAATTAATGCATGCCAATGCTGTGGTGTTCTATTTGAACGTGTTTTGTTTAGTTCAAGCATCCCTAGCTCTCGTACTAATTTACGAGAGAAATGCCTTAACTCATTAACCTGGACTTTTTTCATCACGACTTCTCCATCAAAATAGTTGGCTTACATTACCATTTTTAATGTAGCGATTCTTGCTCCAAACCCAATTAAAACCACCCCCATGGCTTTAATGACATAGTATTCAATCTTGCTAATTTTTTCCCTTACATGTCGATAGGTAATGAGCGTGGATAGGCAGGTAAACCAGGCAAAATGAATCAAGGTAATTTCGATACAATAACCAAACTGAACTGACCAGGGCATTTCGGGTTTAACAATAAGCGTAAAAAAAGCGATTATAAACATGATTGCTTTCGGATTGAGTAAATTGCACAACAATCCTTGCAAGAAAAATTTAGAAGGAATCAGGGGCTTAGGAGCTGTAATTTCTTCTTTAACCTCGAATTTTTCCTCACGCGTGGCTCTTAAACTTTTTATCCCCAAATAAATTAAATACAAAGCGCCTAAGTACTTTATGAAACTGAATAACCATAAGGAATGCGCAATAATAATAGCTAAGCCTAAAATGCAATAAATTGAATGAATTAAAAGGCTACCCGAAATCCCTAAGGCAGTTAAAACCCCGCTTTTTCGATTGAATTGCAATGAATTCTTAATAACTAGCGCAAAATCGGGGCCTGGTGAGATTGCTGCTAAGATGATGACTAAAGTTACCGCCAAAAATTCATTCATTTGCGTTACTCCAAGAGATGCATGAAATAATTTTAATTTTTTTATAATAATTTTGCAATTAATTTAATTAAATTAATCTCATGATAAATGAATGTATTGCTATAGGATACATAAGTGATGCATAACCAGATGATTTACTTATGGATTGGTTATGTGGAATCGATCTTAATGATCAAGCAGGAGGAGGTTTAACTATTAGGGCAAAGTGCCAAAAGCCCGGTGTTATTTAAAAAAGACGTCCAGCTTCAAGAGAATAGGCTTCGTCAATTTTGTCTAAGCATGCACCCGCTTCGATGTCAAATCGATTAATTGCTTCAAGTACCTTTTCAAGTTTTCGAAAGGAGCTATTATTATGAGTAGCTTGGAATGTAAGGGTTATATTTGCCCTTTCATCTTGAGCTACCCATTTTATGAAAGCACACGCTTGCTTTAATTCATCAAAAGGGAGATTGGGATTACTAAAAACAGCAAGGGCTTGTTGCAGATATTTGTCAGCCTCCCTATGGTTCCGCTGCCTTAAGTAACAAATACCCAACATAAATTGAGCAGAGGCGATATCAGCTGCATTTTCTCCGGCTGCTTCATGAGATTCAGAGTACACCATCAATGCATTGGTAAAAGCTTCAATGGCGGGGTTCACACGATTTTGTTTAAGCAAAGAAAGGCCAAGCTGCTGTTTCAAATCTGCAATCAAATATTTATTTTCTTCTGCGTTGTCATTCAATAACTCTATTGCAGCCTGGAGCAACGATTCGGCCTGCTTATATTTTTTTGCCAAATTACAATTAACCCCAATCTCTAATAAGATAGGAGCCCTATCATCAGCTTGATCACCCGATTTTTCGCAAAGGGTGAGTGCATTAAATAAAACCCGTATTGCTTCTTCGTAGTTATTTTCAAACCTAAGATTCTGAGCTAAATAGAAATAAATTTGGGTACCGAATTTGAGCAGTTCATCATCTTTATCATTTTCTGGTATTGTCTCAAAAAGGCTTGCTGCCATATTGAGGCGGATGATGCTTTCAGGGTAGTCATTCATTCGTAAAAAGCACGCACCGAGATAAAGCGCTGCTTGAATATAAAGCTTCAGATTGCTCCCTGGTGTTAACGCACTCAAGGAGCGGGATAGACGAGCCTCAGCTTCTTCAAATTCCCCTAAAGCAAAATAGCTCTTTCCTAGATAGAAATCCATTTCAGGTTGATCACAAATAGGGATATCTACTCCTGCTAACTCAGTTATCTCCGAGAATCTTCCATGACTATCCAATTCTCTTGCACTCGATAACACGCTTTCTTCTGGCCCCATAACATCCGTCCCGATTAGGTGGTAATTATTAGAGATGCCAAATTCAGCGAGAAATTAAGTCTGGGATCAACTGTAGACCAGAATCTCTTGAGATTCGTCATCCTCTTCTTGCTTCATCATCAAGCTTGGACTGACATTGGTTAGGAAGCTATTCATGCTGTTCCCTTTCAAGCCAGTAATCCCGGTTGATAAGCGCTTGGATTTCTTTTCGGATGCGCTTGACTGCTCCGAAGCTACTTCAGTCTCCTGAAGTATATCACTTTCTCGCTGAATTTGGCGAAATTTTTCCCCTTCTTCTTGGAAACTAATCAATACGGCAAAAAAATTGCTTTTGTTGTGTTGACATACAGAACAACAAGGGATGAGTGTAACCTTTTGGCCACCGACAATACTAATTTCAGTATTACCTGCCCTTCTTCTGACCGAAGAATTATAGGTATCACGAACCGTTACATTAGTCATGGTTCTACCTCTCATATCCTTTTTGTACTGGATTTCTGTTTCTTGCTCATAATGGAATAGGAAAGCATTAGAGCATCCTTCGACCTTCAATCTCTTTCCATATTCGACATAGAGCTTGCTTAGCAGTGAGCCAAAATCATACTCAGCACAAGTTCGTGTCTTTCCTGTTAATCCTTGCATAATCGTTTTAAAACTTCTGCTGGTTTCCATAACCACTGCATAACAATATTTACCTTGTCTCCCTCTTTGTCCTAAATTTAAGTCTTTAGCGAGTTCATCTAACAGTTTTAATAACTTTGTGTCACTTCCATTTGCATCTCGGGAAAGAGCAACAAAACAAACAGATTTATCATCTAGCATACTCGTTACGAATGAAATACAGCCTGGCCAAACATCCTCCTCGCCATTAGAAAGAAATTTTTGCTTACTCTGGATACATTTTTCTATCTCTTTTAAAATTTCTTTCCGTTGTATCAAAAATTTAAAAAACTCCCTCACGCAATCTCGACTATCTTTAGTTTGCACAAAGTAGCTATCCGTCTTAAAACTTACACTCCCTAGGGAACTTACTCGCTCCTGTAATTCTCTGGACCAGTCAGCGCATTCCAGTTCGACAGCGATTTGGCGGATTTCTGCGAGGGGATCAATTCTCTGGCTTACTGGAGCGGTTGAGTAAAAGCGCACACGGCGATGGTAACCACGAATGGATAAAACATCACTTGGCGAAGAAGGATAAGCCGGGCGTTTTCCTTGATTTTCCGAGGAGGGTGCAACTACTTCCTGCTCCGCAAGCAACGTACGGTGCCTGTCTGAATTATTTAAAGAAGAGACAGGAATTTTATTTTCAGAAGACTGATGTCTACCGTCTTCTACTTTCAAAGAGGGTGAAGATGGTTTTTCATTTCTTTTATGCTGGTTTGTTCTTTCTCTTTTATAAAACATGGCAACTTACCAAAAATTAATTATCAGATTGCCTCGTAATTTACCAACCATAAATTAAGAAAATATTAACAAATTAGCCAGTTTTTAGTTGTTATGTAAATTTATTGAATGTTCACTCTCATAATATTTGCTTAAGGTTTATCACTTATAATGTTTCGGCTGTTACTCAACAACCCTATCTGAGCATAAAAATGACAAAGATTGATGCTTCTTTATTCGCCCACATTCAGAATGACGCCAATCTCTCTGGCACCTACGGGCTTCAAGGCAATTTTTTCAGCAATACGATTGGTTATCTTAAGCAATATTTAGATTGTATGAGTAGCCAAGGAGAGCTATTTCCTGCTGAGTATAATCACTTGCTACAGGACATGGACTATCTCCTTGAAATTGAGAAAAAACTCTATAATCCATCCTTACCTGTTGACAAACTAATAGACACGCTAGGAAAGCAAATCACGGCAGATATCACAAGTTTAAGCGTAGGGCAAAAGATACATCTTCCAGGTGGATGGAAAGATCAGGAAGGTGGTCATGCGATGATTTACCAGTTCACTCGCACAGTGGACGGGTATCTGTTTACAGCCATCAATGCTGGCGCTGGGATTGAATACCATCACAAAAAATCAAGTCGAAAAAAAGAGCTCTATAATCCTGTAAAAGCTTGGCATTTTCCTACACCAAACTCGGCCAAAGAAAAAGCTGAGCTTGCTGCATTTATTGGGCAAATTTTGCGGCCGCAACTGCCAATCGCGCACCAAAAAAGAGCAATAACAGAAAAAGTACTCTATCAAAGGATTCTCCCAAGAATAAGTTATATTGGTGGTAAAGAGGTTGAATACCTTATTCCTGAATATGGTTATACCGGAGGGCAATTATCTGGAACTTGCAGTGAGCGCTGCCTTCATCAGATGCTCAAAATCCTTTCTCCTTCAGAAGCGTTCTATGAACGTTTTATTTTTAAATTTAAGCATCACGCCCTTTTTGACTATGCAAAAGCTTGTTTAGCAGGCGAGCAGCCATTTACACCCGAAGCGCGAGAGCAAATTAACCTCGCCATTGAAAATAACTTAAAAATACTGGATATTCCTGGACTTTTCCAAGAATTAGAAAAAGATAAATATTATCAAGAGATAAAAGAACTTCAAAAAGAGATCAATCGCGATGAGTTAACTTCGAGTAAAACTGTCCCTGTCAGTGCCGATCCCCCTCCCCAGCTATCTTTATTGAGTCGGACTTATACCTTTGCCAGACCGCACTTTGATTCCCCTTCTTATAACGTAGGACCAAGCTTACAAATTGATTTGTGTTCCGGGAAAAATCTTATTGATAATCTGGCAACATCGATTGGAGAGATCGAAAAGGTAAAAAGCCGTTCAGCGCAATACTATTACCTTGAAAAACTTATTTTAGAATTACCTTTGGATTTGACATCCACGTTTTATGATGAACTAAAAAGGGACGCAGGTTATGTCAAATTTGAACAGCATCTTGATAAAATTCAAAATTTATTGTGGAAACTGCAAAGTGAGTGGCTTAAGGAGGCTCAGACACCTACACTCAATCATCTCGCATTAAATATTATTGCTTTGCAAACCGATGTCAAATCTACGCTAGCCAAAGAGCAAAATCTTCCTTCTTTTAGCCCTTTTACTGAAGTGATGATGCAGACTGTCATTGGTAATAACCAGCGTAACCCCTACTGGGCTACTAATAATCCAATTCTTGATAAACGATTTCAAACATTACAGAAACGATACAGATCTGCTTCTAATAAAGATCATCACGATTTTTATTCATACCTTAAAGCCATATTAGCTACAGAACCCGAGCTCACCGCTGAACTAAAACGCAGGTATGAGAGTAAATATGGTCTAAACATAACTCAGCTGCATAAAGATGTTAGAGCCTACGGATTAGAAGCTCTTTTCATGATTTCACAGCATTTAAAATATATTGAACGACTCGAGCCTCGATTTAACCCCGTCATTCAGAAGATTCAAGACCATATCAATTATGAATCCAAACTCAGAGAAGCAATCAATCCGTTTTTCGCTAAGCGGTTCTCCAAGAACCCTCGAATCGAATTAGATATTGTTTTTAATGAATTTCGCGTGTCAACACCGCTTTATCCTACCTTCGTTTATTGGCAAGAATTATCAACTGAACTTTCTCAGAATAAATACGTATTGAAAGATTCTCCTGCCCAACTGGCATTAAATGCAGATGTTTCCGAATTCTCAACTTATCGGAAAAAACTAGGCGTAAGAACTGCGAATAATATTCAACTCGCTCCAACAAAACCGTTGAGTGATACGAACTCAACTATACCTGTTACGCCAGAGGATATTACTACTCGCGACTATTTTCATCTTCGCAGCGTTCCTTCACTGCAGATTCCGTTGACTCTTGATTATTTCACTCGCCATATTGATAAACTGGCTAATGAATCCGATCAACGTTATGTTGAAGCCAATATTTTTCAACCCGGGCTTTTAGCAAAGTCACTGAAAAAACCCTCTTTTTTGCCACAATTTGATATTTTTTTAACAACCGGATTTCGCTTTTTCAATAAAAATGGGGAATATACACGAGAATCATTGCTGTTTCTGCGATTAGATTATCTTGTGAGCCGCTATATTGCATTAAAGGACAAATTAACGGGGCTACCTCGTCTCCAAGCCACTCAAGAGCAGCTTTTAAAACAGCTTTCCCAGCCGAATCATCCTGATATCACTTATGTCCAACAACAGTATTTATTTTTGACGCTCATGGCACGCATTGAGCTAGGGGAAGATCCAAAAGATCTTTTTGCATTGGCTTTTGACGCTTATTTTTATATAAGAAGCCACGCTAATCCCAATATTCTCGAGGACTTATCCCATCAGGTTGAGGTGGATCGTGCAATAGCTCGTTTTCAAATGTTAGCCAATGAACAACCGGAAAAAGTAATCACGCATGCAATCAGGGATAGCTTTGAGAAATACCCTTATACGAAAGATCTAACTTTAATTGGCGGGAAATTTCCTGTTTACAGACTGGAAGACAACAAAGGCCAGAAAGTTGAAATCAACGTTTATTTAGGAAAACTCTTCGAAAAAAGATTAGCACGTAGCGGCGTCCCGTTCAGTATTCAAAAACATCCCCTCATTAAGCATCTTGGCTTAGAAAAAAATTATGAGTGCTTAAGCACAGCAGATGAAAAATACATGTACTTGCCGAGTGAGAGAAAAGAGGATGAAGTCCACTTATTTTATGATAATGACGATCTAACTATTCAAAAAAATTGGCGTATTGGAGGTCAAACAAATACTTTTGAATTACTTCCGCTTACCCAAGATCATCTAGCAGCTCATGCCAATAAGAGAAGTATCCCGCTTGAACCCTCTTTACCCAAAGTATTAACTGATGACACTGTCGATTACTGGCAGCATATTGCCTCAAGAGAGGCAATATTAACCCAAAATGGCGCTCCACTTTACGCTTTTAAGTCTGGAAAATTTATAGTTCTCGATAAAGATGGAAATGAAACCGCCTACACGCTAAAACAACTTCACCCAAACTGGTGCACTATTCTTAATCGATTTGAAAGCAATCATTTTATTATTGCTCATTCAAGCCCTATTGACACCCATATTAAGCTGCCTCGGTATGGTCTTGAATTTAAAATTGACACCTCTTCGGCAAAACCTGGCCTTGTTTATCCAAAAACAGGGGAAAAAGTGGTCGAAGGCCCATCCCCCATTCATCCCTCTGTGGCTGGATTGGTTCTGGAAAATGACAGACAAACCCGATACCTCGTCCCTGTAGCTCGTTTTTACGCCACTAATGACCACGCAAGAAAAGGTGATTTCTATCCAGTCATCCATGATACTAATGGCACTATTGCTAACGAGTCACTCAAAGTAGAATGGTCTATTCGTCCTCCTGCGCGCATACCCCTATGGAATTACCAAAACAGTGAAAGAGCAATCAGTTTTCGTTTACAAGACGGTGAACCTCTCCCAGATTCAGTTGCCGACGCCCTTTATTTAGCATATATCTACCTTGCAACAAACCAAACCACAAAAGCATGGAAAGTACTTGAAGATTGCAATACACGATTAGGTGGATTAACTGGTGATCCAGCAGAGTTACAGTTCATCAGCTGGATTTGTAAAGATTTACCTCATATTCTGCCGAATGGAGAAAAGAAAGCGAAAAGGAACACGCCTCGTTATGTCGCCTGTCAGCTTAAGGCGATGAGCCTATTGAGTGATTACCTCTTACAAGATCGCAAATTTAATTTAACACCTCCAAATTCAGCAGATACAGCAAATAGCCACTATCAGCAACTAGAACATCAGCAATTAACACAGTTTTTGAATTCACTACCGACTACCATTTATCACTCTTTTCAACGCATGCAGACCATGAAGCGTCATCTTGAGCATGACTATCAACTTTCCCTCATAGAACGTAAACGCCTGTTGGATTATTACCAAAACGCTCAACCAAAAAATGACGCACCAAAAGGCGCTTTGGGCTATGAGTGGATGAGTATAAATTTAGAGTTTCTCCAAAGAGAACGTCAAGCGCTAAAAGCTCGTAGTGAATCCGGCAGCATCTCGAATACTGACAAGAAAAGGCTAGAATTCATCGAGAATTATCTTAGAGAAATGAAACCTGTTCTTGCTAAATCAACAGCGCTTGAGCTTGTCCCTATCGATTTAAGTTTACCCGATAAATGCGAAATTAAAGAACAGAATAAACCCAAAACTGAGAATTGGTTCAATAGCCTCCCAGGCAAAAAACAACTTGACCCCCATATTGAAGAAGGGGCTATGAGTGTTCTGGTATCCGAGATTAAAGAAGATGAGTTTATCACTCATTTTCCCACTTATTTTCATATTGCTTGTACCTCTTCCCATGCTCACCGTAAGCAATTGCTTGACTTTTGTGCGCACACCTTAATTGCAGCACGTCATGTCCCTTTGGATAAACAAGAGTCAGATATTCCTTTTTTATGTAATGTGCTGTATCGCTTGGCAAATGATTCCCATGTCGTCACCACTGAAGAAGTTAAATTTAACGAAGTGGTCAATACCCTCAAGGGGTACAGCCCCCCACTACTTCAAGTGTACCAAGCTAGGGATGTTTATAAGGATATTTTAGCAACACCTGATGCGATATTAGACCAAGAGCACCCTGCTCATACTCCACTATCGGTAACTGCTCAGTTAAATCCTACTTTGTTAATACAAACGAATCTTGAACAAACATTGGGAGAAAACAGAGAAGGGGAATTACTCAAACGTCTAGTTAAAAGCTACCGTGCCTTGGAAGATCAAACTTCACAAGAAATTGAGGAATTAGGGAAAACCCTGACTTTTGATTTAGAGCAACGGTTTGATGTTGAAATTCAAGCAGGGAAAAAACTTTTCGCACAAGAAAAAGGACAAAAAGCACTTGCTCAGACTTTTATTAGTGATCCAGACTTTACGCGATTAATTCTTGAAACTGCCCGTAGCTTTTCATCGTCTCTAGTTAGGCAAGAGCAAGAGGCATGGTCTGAAGCATTAAACTTTGCTAATCAAGGGCCTGAATCACCAGAAAAAGCAAAATCATGGAAAATTAAGAAACGGGCAAAAAGCCATGCCAAACTTAGCAAGGCAGATCTTTTATCCATCTATTGCAGTGCAGATACGGCCTACAGCATTGAAAAAACAGGTCTTAGCCCTGAAAGAGTCCAAGAATTACATAATCTTATTCACAAAGCCCTTTTCGCCAGCATCCAAAATCAGCTTACTAACAAAGTTATCAGTCACTTAGACAAGACACTGGAAACTAAAAACATCGATGATGCGCTTCAAGCATTCGATCTGTTAGCAAGAGAAGAAATTCCAGGACTGGACGAAACAGCTACAGTCATTATTCAATATGAGGAAAATATTTTACTGCGCAAACGGCAAGTGAGTGCGCTGAAACGATTACTGACTCCCCTTGCCGACGGCAGAACAAATGAATCTGTCGAAAAAATTATTCCTGGCGGTGGAAAATCGAAAGTAGTTATTCCAGTTCTCGCTGAAAAGAAAGCCAATGGAAACAATCTAGTCGTCGTTGAAGTGCCACCAGCATTATTACCAACAAACCATGTCGATTTAAATCGAATTTCTCAGCGTTTATATGGAAAACGTGCCTATCGGTTTGAATTTAATCGCGATAGCAATTGCTCGCCAGAGCGTCTTGAACAGCTATACCAGCATTTCACCGAAATCATGACGACACGTTGTTATCTGGTGACAACTGGCGAATCAATCCAATCATTAGAACTTAAATATCTCGAGCTCTTGCTTTCTGATGATCAACATGACGAAGTTTGGCAAAAGCAAGTCTATTGGCTAGATAAAATCACAGGACTTTTTCGCAATCAAGCTGATTGCATCATCGACGAAGCTCACCAGGGTTTATGGATTAAGAAAAAATTAAACTACACTGTTGGCGAGCCTAAACCTATTGGCCCAGACCTAATCAAAAACGGTGTTGCGCTTTTTAGTTTTATTGATACCGAATTTATCAAACAAGCCCCTTACTTAGATGCCAATTATGATTGGGATGAATTTAAAAGGAACCTCGCCACCAAACTCATTAAGGAAGCGAACAGTCCTTTAAAAGAATTTGTTGCAAAAGCCATTCATAGCCATGGCGAAGCGATTGAAGAAAAGCTCATTGCTTACCTACTCGATAAAGAAATGTGCGAAGCCGTCGCTCTCGCAACTACGGAAGAAAAAGACGCACTTTCTGTTTTTAAACAAGAAATCAACACTATTCTTCCTGAGACGTTGCGTCAAAAACTGAATGTAAAATACGGCGCATCTAGACGCAAAAATTTATCTCCAGTGCAATATACATTGCCTATTCCCTACAGCGGCAATAATGCACCTAATGAAAGCAGTCGTGATGGAAATGAGCTGGTAGCACTTAATCGCGGTATTCAGATGATGCTCATTAAGGGGATTAGTGAAGACCACTTTAAAGAGCGATTGATTGCCTGGCAAATTCAAGCCCGCCAAGAATTATTTTTAAATCCAAGTTTAAAGCATCTCGATGATACACCAACAGCGCGGGGATTTGCCCTCCTTGAAGGATCATCAGGCTTGACTTTAAGCCAAGTCAACGTGACCGACGCTGCCCAAATGGAGAGACTGTATAACCGCCATAAGAATAATCGTTTTCTTATTTTTTCTTTACTTCAAGAGGCTTCTTTAAAACAAATTAGCCTCGACCCAGCGATCATTTCAAGTGATTCGTTTAATCATGTGGATGTCTACCACAGCGTACAATGTGTAACGGGCTCCCCTTCCAACCACATGACATACCATCATCGGCTAAACTACGATGCAACCTCCTCGTTAGGCAGTGATGGGTATATCCTTGAAATCTTAGATAGTAAGAATACCAGCATTTCAAGTCTTGATTACCAAGGTGTATACGCTTTTATCGAAAGTGCGATAACTAATTCATCCGAACGGGCACGTACTCGAGCAATCATTGATATCAATGCCACATTCACTGGAGTAAGCAATTATACCGTAGCTAAAGAAATAGCACGATATGCCCGCGAACACGAGAGTTACTTTAGTCGCCCGATCAAGCATATTCTCTACCTTAATGAAGAAGATGTCTTGTGTGCGTTGGATATCAATAAACCAGAAGAGCCCATTAAACTGGGTACAAGTGATGAAAAAGAAATCAGGCGTATCCTCGGCTCAACTCCCAACGAGCGAATTTCTTATTATGATCAATTCCATACTTTAGGTACCGACCTTGAGCAAGCAGAAGATGCGCATGCCCTGGCCTTAGTTGATGAAAACAATTTATTTCAAGAGTACATTCAAGGCGATATGCGCATGCGGTGGATAAGCCGTGGCCACACGCTTGAAATGATTGTCCCTAAACGCCTAGACGGTATTAGTCGCCCTGAACTAACTAAACGCCTTGTACTGAATGAAAAAACCATGTTATTAGCTGATGTGCTTTCTTCCGGTACGAGTCAGTTAATTAACCACATGCGGCGAAATAGTCTGACTTTAGTTCAAGATCTACCTTCTGAAGCCGCTGACCATAAGTCAATGCTTGCCAAAAAATTCAGATGCTTTTTTGAAGAGAAGGCAAAACGCGATTATTTTGCACTGTATGGCTCAATCACCGAGGAGCAAGATGTCGCAGCAATGTTTGAGTTATCGAAAAAAGAATTGTTAACGCTTTTGACCGATTGCTACGAATCTGCAGGTATACCTCTACCTGAAGAAAAATTTAAGGCGATAGACCTTGAGTTACAAAGCATTATCAATAAGATTCTCCCTTGGTGTCCGAAAAGATACAAAGGTGCCGGTGTTAGTCAAAATAAAGAAGTTCAAGTTCAAGTTCATAAAGATATCCGCATTGAGCGTGCACAGCTTAATGCGTGTTATAACCCTAAATTGAAAGAGGAGCCTGAGAAAAGTTGGGGAGCTAGTGGGGGAACCTTTTTCCGGATGATTAGGAATAAGACTAGAAGTTTAAATGATCTTTGTTCAATTGAAGCCTTTCCTTTATTTTCTGATACACTGAGGGCAAGCAAAAACTATACTAACACCTACATAAACCAAGCAGAGTTTTTAAACGTATTTTTAAAACCAGTGTTTCTTGTTTGGTATCATTATGAAGGTGAGGCATTATACGCCACAATTGTGACACCTCAGGAACTAAAAGACTTAGAAGTTTCCATAGGACATCTCCCCGGCAATTGGATAGCTACGACCCAAGATACAGTTGTTGCAGGAACCCGACCAGAAGAAGCGCTTCGCGATCAACAATATTTCAATTTACGCGAACAAGTACGCTTTTTTAATGGAGAATTTCAATCATTATTGAATCAGGACGCCCCCTTACATTGGCTGAAAGATCGTCCGATGGAAAAAATCACGTTCTTTGAGAACACGCTACAAGCTTATCGTCCAGGCAGTGAAGTAGAACTTCCCCCATTAAAAACTGCATTAGCGCAAGCCAATACAGAGGGTTTTGTCTATATCACACAGCATCCTTTTGACGATCTCACAAATTTCGATTGGAAGAGCCTATATCCTAAAACGATTCCTGCACAATCGGCAGAATATAAAAAAGTTGCAGAAGCCTTCGTCTATTTAAACCAAAATTGGTTGGATAGGGAACCGGCGATTGAGGAAATACAGGAAAGGTTTAGTTTACCTTTAAGTAGCCTTGGATACATCGATGATCATTTAAAACATCTCTCTGAATTAAAACAATTACTCGAATATTTGTCCCAGGGCATGTGCCGTCCACTAGATGAAGCATTAGGAAAATGCCTTGAAAAATGTTTAGGCCTATCTCTCGAGAGCTTTTGCCACGGCAATAGAATTTCAGAACTAAACAGGAAACCCGCGGATACTGAAGAAACAAAGTTACGACAATTAGCCGCATTAAAAGCGCTTCGTATTCTTCAAAATTACCCAGCTTTAAAAGGGAAATCGCTCAAAGCGTACTTCACGCAAATTGCTAGGGATGCTGATTCAACCGAGGTTCTGCATGAACTGTTAACAGTAGAAAATCTCAGCCAAGAGTTCTTTCTTACCTTTATTCGCAATCCTTTTTGTAATCATGAGATTGTCGAAGAATTACTTAATTTAAACTACGATTATTCTGAACGGGTGCTCACATTACTAGCGATGAGATGCGGCACAAAGGAGCTGATTTACAAGTACATCGATAGGTTATTGCAAAAAGAAGAGATTAACTATAATTTGCTTTGCAATACGCTTCCGCGTTACCCGGGTTACCCCAGTTATAATAATGAGATAGTCAGAAAATTCCTTGACTCCAGCCATGATTTATCTGAGCAAACATTAGAGATATTAGCCAGTCTTTGCGTTAGACAATGTGCTGAACATACTCAGAAGGACCTTATCGATAAATTCTTGCAAAAGAAAAATCTTTCCGATTACATTTTATGTATTTTGCTTGAAAGAGAGGATTTGGACGAGACGCAACTCTTAACGATTCTCGCAAAAGCTAGTATTCCTGATACTCTTGAGCGGCTTTATCAGCACCGAGCTGCAGGTAATCGTGTTCAAGAAGTCCTATGGCAACATGCTCAATGCTCATCGAAGTTGCTGCTTAAATTATTGGATCAAGGGTTACTTAAGGATGAGACACTTCTAAAAATTTTAACTCGTCGCGATGATATCAGTGCCTCGCTGTTGCGTCGCATTGTCTCCGAACCTTGCAGTCCGCAACTTCTTTTAGCGGCAGTATCCCACCGAAATGCAAATTCTGGTGTTATAGGCCTTGCTTGTGAAAATGAGGCCTTTTCTTGCGATGTAGCCCTACAAATATTTAATTGGGTAAAACTCAATCCTCATTCAATCGACGTAGTACAAAAATTAATCCGAACTGCTTTTGACCTTTACCAGGCAAAACCATCCGAATGGAAAAGTTTCCTTCTGCAATTACTTGAGTACTGTAAAGATCAAAATACAGGCATATCAGAAATAATGCAAATCCTTCATGAACAGGAATTGGATCCAGGATTAGCGATTGAAATTCTTCGTCTGTATGGTAAAGATGTGCTACCTCTTTTACCGATGGAAAAAATACTTAGAAATGCTGAGGCAAAAGACTTAGATTTACTTGTAGATTATAAAAAAACTCGGGGTCTTAACGCAAGGTTGTTGCCTTTGCTTGCTGATAAATGCTCGACTCCAGCATTGATTGAAAAACTTCTTGATAGACGGGATCTCACCGCAGAAGTTTTAATGAAAGTGCTTGTCAAACATCCTCATTTGGATCCTAAGCTTCTTTTAAAATTGCTCTCCCATCCTAACACCGATACTCAGGTGATAGAAGTCGCCTTCGAAAATAGAGCATTCTCACCCCAAATTGCTATACAACTTGTCGGTGAAAACAGACTTATAGGCGACAGCCAGGAAATCATTCTTGACCACCATCGTTTATTTAAACGACTTGTCAGGTTTTGTTTTGCAAAAAGCGAGTTGATCAATAATTCCAGCTGGCAGGAGGCTCTTCTTCATATTTTTAAGCGGTACGAGCAAATACCATCTTCCTTAAACGACGCTTCTGAATCGATAATCAAACTAATCGAACCCCAAAAAATCGATGGCCGTTTCGGACTTGAAATTCTTCGCATTTTTGGTCAAAACTCAATCTCGGTTCTACCTATGGAGGAGATGATAGAAACCGCTCAGGAAAGCGACATTAAATTGCTCATCAACAGTATCGGAATGATTCAAAGACCTAGCAAAAAAACTCAAGATTCTGAAAGATTGTTGATGATGCTTGTTCTTAAATGCTCAACCTCTGAATTAATTAATAGGCTTCTTGATAGGCAAGATCTTACTCCAGGCATTTTAAGTCAGATTATTGTTAATAATCCGGATCTTACTCCTCCTCTTCTTTTAAAATTGATATCACATCCTGGTATCACACCAGAAGTGATAGTGATAGCCTTTAATCATAAATCATTTTCATCTGAAATTGCACAAACAGTTGTTGAAAACAATCAACTGTTTTATGAGAAGAGAAAATTATCATCAGAACGACATAATTTGCTGAAGAATCTTGTTAAAGTTTGTTTTAAAAAACAGGCTTTAATGACTCAAAATACCGAATGGCAACACTTACTACTCTCTATTTTTAGACAATACAGAGACTTATCGTTAACTGTCCCAATAACAAGAGAAGTTGACTCGATATTAGAAATTATTCGCGAAGAACGAATCAGCGAAGACTTTGGACTTGAAGTATTTCGCATTTTTGGCAAACGCGCGATTTCAGCTTTACCCATAGAAGATATCATACAAATTGCCAAAGAAAATGATCTCGAACTGTTTCTTGATAACATCGATGAACTTCCTATTCATACAATGCCTGTATTAGCTCAAAGATGTTTAAGCGGCGCTTCTATAATCAAATTCCTTCAACGAAAAGACCTCTCTGAATCTATGCTACTTGAAGCCATTAGTGGCAAAGGAAATCTAATTCCTGAGATTTTTTCAGCAGTAATGTTTCATCCGAAAGCCACGCCTAGAGTAGTCAAACCCGTCATGGCCCATCCAGAATTTTCATGTGAAATTGCCGAGAAGATTGTCTCAAAGACTAGATTGGATAGTAACAAAAACCATGCTCTCCTTAAAGAACTTCTGAATCAATGCTTTACTCAGATGGAACGGAGTCAGGATTCAAAATGGGAATTTCTAATTATTCAAATCTTGCAAAAATACTCAAGTGGAACTACAGCTTTTAACGACGTAATAGACATTGTCCGCGCACATCGACTTAATGCAAGTTTAGGGATTAAGTTGCTTTATCAGCTCGGTAGGGCGGTCATTGACGTTCTTCCACTTAAAGAAATGATTGCAATTGCTGATGATGATGGGCTTAGCCTTATCTACAATACGATTAAATTCGAAAATATCCCTCAAGAGCTACTTGTTCTTTTAATTAAGAAAGCCCAAAGCCCTGAATTATTTAATTCGATTCTTAAAAAAGATATAAGCTGGGATGTAATCGAGACTATTCTTAATAGAATTCCTGATTACTATACGTTGCGCCGCGCCCTGACGCATGAGAACGCATCTGAAGATGACTGCCAAAATTGGCTACAAAACCTTACTGATAAACAAAAAGCCCTGAAGGAAGAAGCCTCACGTACCGAGGATGTAACAAAGCGCTTATTAACCACTCTGAATGCCTTGAAAGTCAAGGCTTGTAGTCATGCCCTGGCAGCAGTTCAAGATAAAAAATATGAAGAGGTTGCAAGCACTTCAATCTGGCTTTACCGTAAACTAGAAGAAGAGATCACGCAATACCTTAAAACGCCCAACGATCCTGGAGGATTTCTAGAAAAATGCACTCGATCGATTAACGAATCAAGAGGAATCCTGGAAACTCATCGGGGAGGAGCTAAACAGCTTCTTGTCGATATCGTGAGTGCTATTTTGGCTTTTATTACGATTAAATTTATTCGCTCTGCTTCCCATAAATGGGACTTTTTTGAGACCAAGACAGCAAGTATCAAAATTGTTGAAGAACTCAAGGGAAATATTCAAGACTTAGTGGATGAATCGGGACAAAGATTAAATCAACTGGATTCTGATCCGTATCCAAACAACTCTACTTCGGCTAAAATGGCAAAAAAGGATGATTTGCCAGCAAAGAACAAGTATGACCGGAACAGGATTTTTTATAAAGAGCCCCAGGAAAACACGAAAACTACCCGAAGAGCCGTCCAACTATTCCCCAGCTAATGCAAGCAGAGCCGCCTCCTGTCAGTATCGTGCAGATATCGATGGGTTGCGCGCTATCGCTATTTTGTTGGTCGTTTGTTTTCATGCGTTTCCAACTCGTTTGCCCGGCGGATTTGTTGGCGTTGATGTGTTCTTTGTGATTTCTGGTTATCTCATTACAACCATTATTTTTAATCAATTAAAGGCTAATCAATTCTCATTTAAACATTTCTACATGCGGCGCATTAACCGTATTTTTCCTGTTTTACTTCTTGTTTTAACCAGCTTCTTTATTTTAGGATGGTTTGCATTACTCGCTGACGAATATAAAGCCTACGGTAAATACATGGCCGCAGCAGGGTTATTTTCATCAAACCTGGCGTTATGGAAAGCAGGAGGATATTTTGATACAGCAGCCGATCTCAAACCACTACTGCATTTGTGGTCTTTAGGAATAGAAGAACAATTTTATTTGGTTTGGCCTCTTTTAATTTGGGCAGCTTATAAGAAAAAAATAAATATCCTCCTCTTCACCTTAACCCTTTTCTTTATTTCATATTTTTGTAACATCAACGAAGTCAAAATAAACCAGACAGGCGCGTTCTATTTACCCCACACCCGTTTTTTTGAACTTTTAGTCGGTAGCCTGCTCGCTGCCTTTCATAGTTTCCATTTTAAACAAACTGACAAACAGGATCACCTTCTCGTGGCCAATCTATTGGCGTTCTTAGGATTATTATGTATTGCCGTTACAGTCTACCGCCTCAGCCCCGAAAAACCGTTTCCAGGTAACAATGCAATTTTACCCATTTTAGGGGCAGCTTTACTTATTGCAGCAGGCACAAAAGCCTGGGTAAACCGGATTATTTTGGCTAACCGTTGCCTGGTTGGGATCGGATTAATTAGTTTTTCACTCTACCTTTGGCATTGGCCTCTGCTTAGTTTTGCGCGAATTATGGAACAAGGCATGCCGTCAAAAGGGATTCGTATCCTCTGTTTGGGTGCAAGCTTCCTGTTGGCTTTTTTAAGTTACCACTATATTGAAAAACCCATCCGTTTTGGTGAAAAACAAGGGTTAAAAGCCATTATTTTGCTGTGCTTATCCCTAGTTGTGATTGGTTTAGGCATTTATACCTGTGAAAAAAATGGATTTACTTCAAGACCCTCTTTAGCGCATCTTACAATACCACCTGAATTTGCAGGGAAATTACCTCAAGCGGTTGCCAAAAGATCAATTCCTTTAAATCTTGGGATTTCTTCGCATGCAGGGAAAAAAACAGTCTTCATTCTTGGCGATTCTCATGCGCACCATCTGCTTTCAGGTTTTTTTCAAAAATACCCGCAAAATCACATCAGTATTATACTCGGCCCAGGTTGTCCTTTTTTATTGGGCATTGATCGAAAACCAACTCAATCCCCTTGCCTTACGATGACTGAACAAGCCCTTTCTGATAAGGAATTAGCGTCAGTCAAGACAGTTATTTTTAGTTTTAGAATGTTTGCGTACAATAGGAGCGGTTATGACTATAATCCTGAAAAACAAGATTGGGGATTATGGTATAAATCAAAAAGGCAACCCATGGACGATCTCTCTTTTTGGCGCCCTGCCCTTCGTGAAACACTTCAACTCTTAGTCAAAAAACATAAACGGGTGATCTTCAGTTATGACGTTCCCGAATTGCTTCATCCAATCAACGAATGCTTAGACAGCAGACCCTTGTACCTTCACAATCACACGATTAAAAATTGTGATGTACCTCGAAACATTGTGGATCAACGGCAAGGTCCTCTACGCCAACTCTTTGCAGAGATTCTTAAAGAATTTCCACAAGTTGAAATTTTCGATCCGCTAAATTATTTTTGTGATCAAAAATGGTGTTACGCATTTAAAAATGGGGTTCCTCTATACTACGATGACGATCATCTGTCAGTAGAAGGAAGTAAATTCTACGCCGATGCTTTCGCAAAAGAATTCCCCTCTTTAATCAAGGAAAAATATTCTTGATCGAAATTTGCCCATTTTTTGAAACAAACTCTATAATTAGTGTGAATGCTAATCAAGCACTAAGGAGGAGGCCATGAGGGCGCATTCTATAACCCTTTCAGGACTAGTACGCATGGTAGCGATGGTTGGTCTGCTATGTATAGCAGCCAGTTACACTTCTAACGCTAATGCAGCCCAAGGTTGCGGATTTGGATACCATCAAAGTTTCTATGGAGGATGCGTAGCTAATCATCCAGGCCCCTTTGCGAGGAGGGTAGCAGGTCGCCCGGGTTGTTGGACTAATCTTTGGGGGCAGTTCCGCTGCTATTGATTAAGAAAACCATCACTTCTCCCCATCTATTTGCAGTAGATGGGGAACTATAGTTTATTGCATCTCTTACCTTCTTAAGAACCATAACGCGTTTTTTGCCTTACTGATTACTTTGCCTAAACCCAAACGACCTACTCTACCTCTGTATTAAGAAATAAAATACCAACAAATACACATCTTGTATTATAATAATTCTTTTTGCTATAAACCTAACTTGCCGTGTGAGTATTCATGTATTCAGGTAATCCTACAGCGATTCAAAATCTAAACAAAAATATTATTTTAATCCTTCTTTTATTAGTGATTAGCTACGGGCTATTCGGACCACTAGCCCTAGCAGCTGTCGTTTCCGCCGGAACCATAAAAACAATTCATGATAGGAGATCACTCCATGCTTTACTTAGGAAAGCGATGGAGGCTGAAGACATCACTGCTTTACTACATTTAGATGAGCGGCAAATCACTCTATCGCACCAACAAAAATTAACGATGCTTTATAACGCTTATCAACGCCAAAAAACCGATTTTATTGATAGGCTTGAGCAGCAAGAATTTAAAGTCAGTTTTGCAGAAATTTTCTCTATTTTTATGCAAGATAAAGATATGGATTTATTAAGACTTTTTGTTAAAAAATTTCTTGCAAAGACGCCTTTACCATCACAAGCTCACCTCAACACACTATTGTATTATCTGCTCACTAATCATCAGGTTACCCTAATTGATTTGCTGTTTAAGTTCTTTCCCAAAGAGGTCATTAGGGAAATGTTTTCATTCATTAAGAGTTATCCTGAAAACAGGACTAGATTACTAGAATTTATTGCTAGTAAAAAAACCTGGCTAATAAGAAATAGTGATTATGTAAACTGTATTCTCACAACTCCAATGAATGAACAGTTATGCGATTTGCTAATGGAAATTCTTCCGAGAGGGGAGCTTAAAGTAAATGAAGCGATTATCGCTGAAATAAAAAATCAAACCGCAACCCAGCCGTTTTTCCTTAAATTACTTGACTATTTTAGCTGCAAGAAAAGGGATGATTTCTTTTTCCATCAATTACAAGAAATGATTCAACAAGCATTCTATACAAAACAGGTGGATGTAGCTGCCCGCCTACTCGAAGTGGAGCCAGAATTTTTACGGGCGAGACCATTTTTAACGAATTCTTTATTGTTTCAGTACTCAAGTGATTGGCCAATCGCTGAATTTTTAATTGCCCACGGGGCGGATGTTAATTGCGCTAGCGATGGTAAGGGCTTACTCGAAATCGGTATTGGTGGCAGGTTTACGCCTGTAAGAAAAAAACAAGAATTTCTTGATTTTTATGTGCGTCACGGAGTTGATCTGTCGTGCGAATTGAAAGAGAAGCCACGCAAAATTACTAGCATGACCCTATTGGGATACCTGCCTTTTCTCAATTTAGACATCAAGGGAAATCAAGATTTAGCAGCGATTCGATTGCAAAAATACATGGCTCTTTTTCTGGAAATATCGGGAACAAGTCTTTCAAATGGCACAGTATGTAAGCATACTTATATGCAAGATTCCCACGCTTATTGGAACTTTTTACTTAATTTATATTTTAACCGGCTAAACAATACTGCCCTCCTAGCAAATCAACCCTTGTCCGTTGACGAATTCCACACTTGTCTGGAACGGTTATACACAGAAGAAGGTGATTTTGATGCCAAATCTGCTTATAACAACTACAAGCTGTCTAAGCCAATTATCCTTCCTGTTTATCTTACAGACGGCTGGGGCGCTGCCCACATAGCCACGGTGGGATTTATGAGAATTTCGCAGGATTGCCACTTAATCGTTGAAGCCGATCGAGGTTTAGGACGGCATGATTTTTCTGTATTTGTAGGCCCCATTACTGACTACGATAAATTTCGCAAATTCACGGCTACTTGTTATTCACCTCTTTATTTGGAGGACTGGCAATATCACCGCTCTCAAGCCGCTTTTCAAAAAAATCTAAGCGCTCAGAAAGATGATTTTTGTCCAGCAATATCCGCAAAATATGCTTTATTTATGGCACATTTTTTATGTGTAGTTAAACAACAAATTGCAGCAACGCCAGTAGCTGAACCCCACTTTAGCCGCGAACAATTAAGAGAAATTTTAGAATCCAGCTATAAGATCACTAACGACTGGTTTTGTCAATTTTGTACTGCGACAAAAGAAAGTATGCTCCAGGATTATCGAAGCTTGGATCCAAAGTTTATTGATAGCGATTTTTTAGCCTTGGCTGAAAAAGCAGCGCCCTTTGTGTCTGATGAAGAAAAAGAGTTATCTACAGAAAGTTCATTAACTATGACACTCAGTTAAGCCCCTGCGGCACAGCTTGAAGCCTGGCCGCAGGATAATCCAATTTCCTAAAACAATGTGCAAGGTGGGCATCGCCTCACCCCAGCTTGTTCTTGCTGGGACTCACCTTTCCCAAAAATGGATTGTCTTGAACTACCAGGCATCTTCGCTCTTTCGCTTTGATGCAGTTCTTGTGTCGCTCTTTTTAATGCATCTAAGTGGACGCTTGGATGCATTTCATGTTGTTTTTCAATCCAGATTAAAAACTTAGCCAATCGGTACATACGAACTATAGGGTGGACTGGAGCAAGCTCATGACTCACTGTTATCCTATCCTGAACAGCTGGCATGTATTTTTTCATACTTAGAATTTGGCAAGGAAATGCCGTTAAAAAGGGCGATTTTTCCAGTTCTAATCCGTTATCCCTGTAAAATTTCTTTAGCGTTTTTTTAAACTTCTGCATGTCTTCACCGTACATTTTTTCATAGTCAATCCCTTTATCCAATGGCACGTATTTGCCCCAGTGCAATTTGGAATTCAATTCTTCGATGAGGTATTGCACTAGAGTGTCGCGGAATCGCTCAAAACCAGCAGCACCAGGGCTTGAAACCACATCGAATCCGCAAGTGTAGTCTTTCTCACTGTGGTGCGATCCGGGTGCGAGTGTGGCAGGGTATCTTTTGTTTTGAAATATTCTGCCATAAGCACCAAATGTCACTGGCGCCTCTCCTCTCTCTTTCGCTTCTTGCGTTTCTTTGGCTACTTTCTTAAAAGCAGCAACCATTTCATGAAAATCGGCGCTTAAAGGAAATAATCCATCCAAGTCATTAATACTATTAGGGTACCTTGTTTGATAGTGGTATTGGGCTGGGGCAGGTCCTATGGATTTTACCGTTCCATCACCAACCGCATAATGGGCCACGATGTACCTCATGAAAAGAGGTACTAATTTTGGAAACAGGGCTAATACATCCGTAACCCGCAGATTTTCTTCTAATTCAACCTGTAGCCATTGAGCAAGATCATCGCATTCAGGGTTGAAATTTTCATTTTCTGTGTATAAGGGAACAGGCTTATACTCGATCACTTTAACATTTTTGTGTTCACGATTTTCAAGATCATTGTCGTAGGTAGGAACATAGAACACACTCAACATGGGGTAGTCTTTACGCGGTAATTCTCCGGTTTCAACCGCCTCAACGAACTCGGGAAAGCTCATTGCCGTTTCAATACGTTCTAATTTTTCAGCGGGTTTACACTCTAATTCCATTTCTACAACGATACCAAAAAGACCCAGATGGGCTGAGGCAATCAAATCAAAGTCATCTGGATTTGTATTTCTATCAATTTTTTTAAGCTGTCCATTCATCAAAAGAAAAGTAATGGATTTAATATTGTCTGAATAGGCTCCATTTTTCATGTCTGTCCCGTGGCAGCCAATTGCCGCCAGGCCAAAAGGGGTAACACGATGGATTAAACTGGGTGGACTTTTTGTAGCGAGTTTCTTACTATCAAGGATTTCGTCAAATGCTTTGATTTGAGGACCTGGCTTTGCCCTCACGGTCGTTTCGTCTATTTGTTCGATAGCATATTCATCAGAGGCAGCTAAATCGAGGTTAATTATAATATCTGCCTCTACCCAGGGCGTTAGCGAAAATGAATTACTGTCTACCTGATCCTTTCTGCCCCCTGCCGCTACACGACAAGTAATGCGCTCTTCGGGATCCACCTGCCTATTTAGTTCATCGATTTTCTCGATGATTCGTTGGACAGCATTCACGTTTTTTATCTTTAAGAGTAAAACATCAGAAAGCACTAAAGTCTTACAAAAATTACTCCACTGAGCGTTCTCTACATAATCGAGATAAAGATTTTCACGCTTAATGAGGTCAATAATTGCCTCTCGTTGTTTCTTGGTTAATGCCATAACAGTTCTCCATTTCTGCAATTTTCATAGTCTTCACCTTCCTGCTTAGAAATTATTTTGGCACTCTATACTACGACCATCTTCCAAACAAAGTGTAGCTACATAATACTAACGACAAAATAACAGAACATCAATGGGTCATTTTTTGTCAATTTGAACTGAAATAATAAGTTAAGCCGTGGATTAAAAGGATGCAATATTGATTTAGATATGTTCAGTGCTTCATAGGTGGGATTTTCATATTATTGACCAGATAGAGTAACACCAAAAGGCCATAAAAATTAAACGAATAAACAGTCAATTTATACAGTATCGATGGCATTATCGAGAGCGGTAGATTATTAATAGGGATATTTAAAAGGAATAAACAGAAAAACCAAGCGAATTTATTCATTGTCATAGGCTTTTCAGCTACAAAACTCAGCCAAGTTAAAGAAAAAGGCAATATTAACAAGGGGAAATAATATAACCAGCCAAAAGGGCTTAAGACCAGCATCATCACCAGGGTTAAGCAAAAGGATTGGTGAGGGACATTTAATTTTTCAGTTTTGATCATTTTTCTTACATAGAACAATAAGAAAATAAAAAATAATCCACCATAAATTTGCTTAATCGCAAGCCAATCCTGTGCATTTCCACTAACAAGGATTCGATAAATCATTCCTAGAATCGATCCATTCCAACTCTTTCCATACCACCTAATCACCGACATCATTGAAAAATATTGAGTATAGATAACAGTGCCGTAAATGATTAAAGGGAGCAAAGATAACAATAGTGAAGCAGAAAGTATGGCCACACAAACTTTATAACGCCTCTGCACAAGCACGTAAATAATGATCAAGGCAGGAAAGAACTTGATTGCGATAATAGCTCCCCAGACTACCCCAGCAAAATAATCTTTCTTTTTCACATATAAGTGGTAACCACTCATCATAAAAAACAAAAGAATTGTACCAAACTGAGCAAGCCCGGTATTCATCAACATGGGAAAACTCAATAAGAAAAAGAAATATAAATAAAAACCATTTTTTTTAATGAAATCCTGAGAAAAGGCATAGTGAAAAGCAATCCTAGCGCCGATTAATCCCAAAACCAGGGAAAATACTGACCATATACTCGCTGCAACATAATAATTAAACTTAACCAAAGGACTGAATAGCCATAATATAATTGGAGGATTTAAATTTGCAGGGACAAGGGCTGCTATCGGAGAAGAGATGGTTGATAAAACCTGATATGGGTTGCCTCCCTTAGCTAGGATTTGTGAAGATGAATAGAAGGACAGAAAATCAAGGGTACTTTGTGAGCAAAACATAAGGAAAAAAAGTATCGCGTAAAAACCAGCAAGCAACAGGCCTAGAAGCACTTTCCATGCGGTTTCTTGGGTTGTTCTGCCTGAATTAGCCAAGTGCAGTTGATTAATTTTTGTACCTTCCAAATTGGATATTTTTGTTTAGGGGCTTCTATTTATTTTTTACCTTACAATGCAAAACTTTCCAATAGCCAAATAAATTTGTTTTATACGAGTTTAACAGCTTAAGCTGATCATAATCCAAAATCGCATCAAGAGGGAAATTGGATTTAAATCCCACTAAGTCATTAACCCGAGCAAATTGTCCCTCAATAAATCGTAACGCAGGCTTCTCGGAGGCAACGTGATTTACAAATACGATTACCTGAAGGTTTAGCTACGCGGGCAATTTCTTTTAGAAAAGCCTCAACATCCGGGACGACAGAAGCCACATAGGGTTGCTTAAATTCATTATAGATGCCAAATTTTAACTATGTATTCTTGAGAACCTATCATGAAGTTTTCTCTATTATTAAAATTAATGCGATTCTGGCCTCCTTTTTTAGGTGCTGGAATCAGTGTAAAAAGTTTCAACTCGGATTTTTCTGAGATTGTCGTACAGATGAAAATGCGTTTTTGGAACAAAAATTACGTAGGTACACATTTTGGTGGCTCTTTATATTCGATGACGGATCCTTTTTATATGCTCATGATCCTCAACTTATTAGGAAAAGAATATATTGTTTGGGATAAATCAGCCTCCATACGTTATAAAATACCAGCAAAGGGAATTGTTTATGCAAAATTTCAAGTCTCTGTGGATCAACTTGAAAACATTCATCAGGGAGTAAACCAGGACGGAAAAGCTGAATCCGAATTCATAGTCTCAATTACAGATTCAAATGGGAATGTTGTGGCAGAAGTAAAAAAATTGATTTATGTTACGAAAAAGGCGCATTTAAGAAATAAAAAGGATGAAAGTCGTAAATAATAATCAGCAATATATTTAAATTAATGGCTAAACTAAGAGTTATCCAAGACAACAAGAGCGCATAATGCCAAATATAGCCGCGATTCGATGGCTAACCCGTGGAAAGAAAAAGCCTCCTGTCATTCAATACATGCTTTTGGACGACAATCTTGAGTACTTGATCTATCCTAAAGAAGTTGTAGTTACCGATTTAAAAACGGATATTGAGGATATTTTTAATGCATTTCATAAATATGTATCGAAAAATACATCTTTAGAAATTCATTTTAAATCAATTAATCAAAGCTACGGCCGCCACAGAAAAGACTCCTTTCAGTTTCATCGACTAATGAAGAAGATGTTAACGGAAAAAAATCTACTAAGACCTAATTCAAGAACCGCATTCTTACTGAATAAAGATAATCTAAAACTCTTCAAAAACGCACTATGCTTGCTTGATATTGATTGCAAAACGAAAGGCTATGCATTTACTACCCATCTATGGGCAATTGCACTGAAAGCAACAAGAAGCCGTGTACCGCTTGTCATTAAGAAAATTTGGAAAGCCCGATATGGAATAACAAGAATGACAAGACAGGATTTAAATAAATTTGTAGAATTCTATACGAGAGTGTTCATCTAACTGTGTCACCTCATTGATTATCTAAGTCTCAGGTTCATACGGTCTTCAAAATAAATATGAAGCTGAGACGCGATAAGCGCCCAATTGTGCATGGGCTGACTCCATTTTTCCAGTACTTTTTGGCAGGCACAATAAATAAGCTTTATCAGTGCGTTTTCACTAGTGAAAGCGCCTTTGTTTTTGGTGTACTTGCGAATTTGGCGATGGAACCCCTCTACGATGTTCGTGGTGTAAATGATACGTCTTAGCTCTTCGGGGTATTTGAAGTATTGAGACAAAGCCTCCCAGTTATTATTCCATGACTTCATAACTGCTGGGTATTTCTTGCCCCATTTCTCCTCTAGTTCAAGCAAATGATGCTCAGCTAAATCTTTGCTAGAGGCCTTATACACAAGCTTTAAATCAGCCATGAATGCCTTTTGGTCTTTACTAACAACATACTTCAGGGAGTTTCGTATTTGGTGAACTACACATAGTTGGATTTCTGTTTTAGGAAAGACTTCAGCAATAGCTTCGGGAAAACCCTTAAGTCCATCGATACTCGCAATAAGAATATCTTCTACCCCTCGTGCTTTAAGGTCATTTAAGACACCAAGCCAAAACCGCGCGCCTTCAGTTTCTGACAAATAAAGCCCTAAAATATCTTTCTTGCCCTCAGGAGTAACGGCAAGGACCGTGTAAAATGCCTTACTTGTGACTTTGCCCTCAACACGTACTTTAAAATGCATCGCGTCTAAAAAGGCAATAGGATATATAGACTCTAAAGACCTATTGCGCCATTCGGTAATCATAGGCAACAATTTATCCGTGATGAGGCTTATTTTAGCTGAGGATACGTCTAGACCATACATTTCAGCCAGGTGCTCACTAATGGCTTCATAGCTCATACCTAGGGCATATAAGGCCAGCACTTTATTATCTAATGACTCATTCAATACTGTTTGGCGCTTCTTAACAATTTCAGGCTCAAAAAGTCCTTCTCTGTCCCGTGGAGTGTCTAATTCAAAAATACCAGTTGTAGATTTCATTAACTTGGATGTTTTGCCATTGCGACGATTGGTTAGGCCTGAATCATGACAATCAGAAATGTGAGCCTCCATTTCACCTTCTAAGGCTGCTTCAAGAAGCTCTTTGATCAGAGGAGTTAAGATACCGTCTTTACCAGTAAGGGACTGGCCAGACTTTAATTGCGTTAAGGCTTCAGACTTAAAATCATTGAAATCAAAATTGGATAAATCTATCTTTTTATTCTTACTCATGGGCACCTCTTTTAAGTGTTGAAATTATAACAAGTTAAAAGAGATGACACAGTTATTTAAACACTACCTTCTATACCCATCTTCAGACTTGAACACCGTATCATGCATTTGTTCGACTTTTTAATAATTCAGATAAATCATCGGCATGCTCTTCCTCATCTTCTAAAATAGCTTCCAACAATCGTCTGGTAGTCGGATCGCTTGAACCAAACCATTGAATTAACTCGCGATAGACCATAATCGCAACTCTTTCTGCGACGAGATCTTCTTCAATTAATTGCAATAAATCAGCACCCTTTCCATATTCCGTGGCTGTCCTTTCTAACACCGTACCTGGATTAAAATCAGGGTTGCCACCTAATTGATTAATCCGCTCTGCAATCATCATCATATGTTGTTGTTCTTCAGTAGCATGTTCAGCAAATTCAGCTGCGACTTGAGGACTATCTATCCCTGTGGCAATGACTTGATGATGACGGTAACGTAATACGCACATAATTTCAGTGGCTAAAGCTGCATTTAAATGCATACAAGCAAGCTTTAAATCCAGAGGATAATCTTCGGTAATTGCACCTCGATCAATTGATTGTTTAGCGCGCCTTTTTATTTCATTAAGATTATATGGAATTTGATTTGAATTCGATTTCATCATGATAAAAACTCCTTTTACTTTAATCCATTAATTCAATCTGATAAAAAAAGCATAATTTTGAGAATAGTTTATACTGTAAAAATATAGCATAAGATTAAAATTTAGGGATATTATTTTAAAGGATGAAAATGATTGAAAAAGTAAATCAAGATAAGAACACAGACAGATATATACAATGGATTTATGATTCTGAGAACTTCACCCTGAATAGATTTCTAAACAAAGATGAAACATTATCCCTGCTAAATTACAGTCAAATAATCACTTATTCAGCAGGGGAAATAATTCTTAAACAGGGCATAAAATCCGAAGGGATTTTTATTGTTATTGAAGGGAATGTCAATGTTACAGAAAGAATCCTTGATAAAAGTAAGTTTCCTTTAGGTGTCTTATCCCAAGGCAGTTTTTTAGGCGCAATTAGCTATATAGCAGATGAGCCATCTCATACTTCGTTCATTGCAGGTGAGAATGTAACCTGCTTATTTATCTCAAAAATTTATTTAAGTATGGTCTCTCTTATTTCCCCTATGATTCATTACAAAATTATAAGGGCAATTACTCATCAAGTTTGTAATCATCTTAAAAATTTAAATCAAAGAGTGAGTGAATTTATAGCCAGTTCTGACATGTCGAAATTATCGCTTTATGGCAGAGTAGTTCACTCGATATCTAAACCTAGTAGCGTACCTCCAGAAGAAAGTGATAAATACAAAGAGATACTGATAAAAAATGTTAACTATTTTGACCTTGAAGAATGGAACACTTTGTTTAGGCAATGTCAATTTTTAGATGCTCCTAAAAACTGTAAAATTATTTCTGAAAGTGAAAAGAATACCACTTGCCATATCGTTATCCGAGGTGCTATCCAGTCAAGTATTATGAGAAGCAATCGCCTGGCAAAACTCTCAGTGATTGGCCCTTATACTTTGTTAGCAAATCTATGTCTTGAGAACACCCCTTTTGCAATCACTTTTATCGCTTGCGAAAAATCCATTTTATTAAAAATGAATGAGGTCCATTTAAAATCTATCGAGGTTAACCAGCCTCTGCTATGGTACAAACTCTATAACCTAATTTGTAAATCAGTCGTAGCACTGCAACGCTCCGTCGATAAACTGGATTCAAGATTACAAATTGAAAATTACAACAGGTAAATTGATATGTGCAGAGTTCTATCTTACCTTGGAAAACCGATTTTGATTGAAGAGCTTTTATATAAGCCGGATAACTCATTTATCAAGCAAAGTTATCATCCCATTTACATGACGCATCTATTAAATTTAGCGGGTTTTGGCATGGCTGCATGGAATATCGAGTCCCATAATCCCGAATTCCCCTTTCTTTATAAAACGCCTTACCTCCCATTTTATGATGAGAATCTTCGTAATTTATCTTCAAAGATTATGCCTCATTGCCTTTTGGCTCATTTACGGGGTGTTGCCTATAATGATAAACAGGTTATTAGCATTCAAAACGTTCACCCTTTTTCTTATCCCGAAACTAACTTAATCCTTGCACATAATGGGGCTTTATACGATTTCAAACTTATGCGCTATGATTTATTAGAATATATTGATGAACAGTATAAAAAAGAAATAAAAGGCACAACGGATAGCGAATGGATCTATTACTTGCTGTTATCGCAGCTTGCTAAATCGCAGAATGATTATGAAACAAAAGAGATTATTAGCGCCGTTTTTGAAACAATAACTATCTTACAATTTGTAAGAAGGAAAAATAAAATTCGAATTAATTCCCCGGTTAATTTATTTATTACAAATGGGAAATTTATTGCAGCCACCCGCTTCGTTTTAGATTATGGCTGGTTTTCATCCGAATCCCGACCGACTACTCATACGGCCTATCACTCTCTTTGGTACACTTATGGGGAATCCTATGGGCTTTATGAGAAAGAATATCGAATGAAAGGAGGCGATACAAAATCCAGCATCATAATTGCTTCAGAACCATTAACCGAAGACGCGACGACATGGTTAGAGGTTCCAGAATACACTTTAATTGTTGCCCGTCATATGGACGAGGAAATACGAATTACTTCTCAAGATATTAATCTTTAAACGATTTGTTATTTGGAGGCATTTATGAATATTTATAGGGATACAAAATTAGATCATAAAGTTTCTCTAAAGCAAGGATTAAAAAAATCAAGATACCAAACTACATCGGGAAAAAAAATTAAATCAAAAATTGCAACCCGCCTTAAGAGAATTAGAACAGAAGAACTATTGGACGAAGCATTGGAAGAAACTTTTCCAGCAAGCGATAGTGTAGCCAAATATTAGGACTAAGGATCCGCCATGCCTGAATTGCTTACGAAACACCCCGACCTAACGCTTAAGTTATTGAAGGAGGCGAAGATTCCCTGCGGAACTGGCGCGCAACAGACGATTTTAAAGGCTTGTCCTAAAGACCAATTCTGCTCTTTGCCCTCCGGTGAACTGTGCATCTATGGAACCAACCAAATTTCAGAAATGGCTCAAATCCACCCTGTGGAATTTTTATTTAAACCAGGAAATCTAGGTCCTTTAAGCGCCCTCATCTTAATAGCGCTTGTTATAGGCATTTGGATTGGAACCAAATTTTAAAAGGACTCAAATCCAAACCATTTCATTTAATGAACACGAAAGTTAATAAATTGCCACGGATCATGCTGATCCAATTTTGCTGAAAAAAGGGTAGACCGATCTTGCAACGGAGTCCAATTCGTATAATAGCCAGCCACTTTTCCCAAATAGGGAAGAGCCAATTTGAGAATATATTCATGATCCATCTGTTCAGGTTCAATCACTCCCTTGGTCGGGTTTTGAATACCCCACATGATACCAGCTAATACTCCCGCAGCTACCTGTAAGCTGGTTGCGTTATTAAAAGGGACTAACTCTCGTACTTCTTCTATAGACAGTTGTGAACCAAACCAATAAGCCCCTTTTTTATTTCCCATTAATAAAACACCTAACTCGTCTGTTCCTTCACTGATATCGTTTAAAAGAAACCGATTTTGTGCTTGCAGCATCCCTTCTTTTCCTTCTAATTCGTGTAGCGAAAGAGCAGCGTCCGGGCATGGATGATAAGCGTAATGGACTGTAGGCCGATAAAAAACCTTATCGCCATGTTTAATAGTCAAATAATCAGCAATTGATATCGCTTCAGCATGGGTAATTAAAAACCCATTAAAAGATCCATAAGAAGGAGTCCAAGTTCGTACTTTCGTAGATGCACCTGAACGATTCAAATAAATTGCGCAATTTGAGCCAAATGAATATCTATTTGCGTCTTCTGGCCAATGATTTTCATGAGTACCCCACCCCAATTCTGCCGGTTGGCTCGCTTCAGAAATGAGTCCATCAACTGACCAAGTGTTTACAAATTCGTTTGGCTGTTTAGCCCGATTAGAAATTTGCGAATCACGTTCTGCAATATGAATTGTTTTAATCCCTAACGTTTGTGCTAAATGAGCCCAGGAATTATCTTGGTTAAACTCATTGATATTCAAATGATTATCTGACGCCAAATTGCATAGTGCTTGTTTTACAAAATGAGATACCAAACCAGGATTAGCACCGTGAGTAAGAATTGCAGTCGACCCTTTGGGCTTTTTGCTCTCTAACACAGCTTCGCGCAACGCGTAGTTAGTCCTTGACGAGACAGATAAGGATTTATCAACGTATTGACCTGCCCAAGGTTCTGTGCAGGTATCCAAATATAAAATATGATGGGCTTGACAGTAATTAATTAAATCAAGACTAGAGATTCCTACCGATAAATTTAGTAAGAAATCCCCCTGCTTAAGGGTACTAGCCAACAAAGCAATATAATTTTCCTTTGTAACCTCTTTTGGCATTATCGTAAGGCCAAATTTTTCAGCAACAGAAAAGCCTTCTAGTTTTTTGGAAATGATAATCACTTGAGAAGAAGTTATCGTTAAATGCCTGAATAAGAGGGGTAGAATTGCTTGGCCAATACTGCCGAACCCCAGGATAAGTATATTGTTTTTAAATTCCTTTTTTAATTTTTCGATCATATTAATTCTCTTGTTTTTATACTAATTATAGATAATGGATTTTGTATCGTTGACTAAATGGGTAGATTGAACGGGTAAATTTGCGATATCCTCTCCATGAGATCAAAGCAAAAGGACTGCAGTGATTAAAAACCGTCTAAAGATCACTAATACTAAAGAGATTATCGCTTGGGCACTTTATGATTTTGCCAGTTCATCCTACTTTGTTGTGATCCTTACTTTTGTTTTTGCTACCTATTTCTCAAAAAAAATTGCACCCAATGCCATTGATGGCACTACCTTTTGGGGATATACCATTTCTGCTTCTGCATTTTTAATTGCCATTGTAAGCCCTTTCCTTGGTGCTATCGCGGATTATGGCGGACAGCATAAGCGTTGGTTATTCTGTTTTACTTATTTAGGAATTATAACCACAGCTCTTTTATGGTTTGCGTACCCTAAACCAAACTCAATTGCCTTGACTTTGATTTGCGTTTTTATTAGCAATTTTGCTTTAGAGGAAAGCACTGTTTTCTACAATACATTTTTACCTAAAATAGCACCTCAAGAATACCTTGGCCGTATATCAGGTTGGGGATGGGGTTCTGGCTATTTGGGGGGAATTTTTTGTTTATTGATCGCTTTATTCATTATCATTAATGGTCACATTGGCCTAAACAAGGCAGATGCGGGAAACATTCGCGCAGTCGCTTTATTAGTTGTCATCTGGCTAATCATCTTTAGTCTGCCATTGTTTTTGATTGTTCAAACTCCAAATAAAAATTATTTACCCGTCAATGCTGCAGTAAAAAAAGGAATTAAGGAACTTTTCATTACTCTTAAAAATTTACCTCAGCAAAAGAATCTCTCGCTTTTTTTAATCGCGCGCATTATTTACATGGACGGTTTGAATACTTTATTTGCTTTAGGCGGAATATACGCCGCGGGAACTTTTGACTTAAGCGTCGATGATATTGTCGTTTTTGGAATAATTATGAATATTTCAGCAGGCTTAGGCGCAGCCTTATTTGCCTGGGTCGATGATTGGGTCGGTTCGAAAAATACTGTCCTGATTGCTTTACTCGGTTTGCTCATGACCTTTTGCCTTTTATTAACAGTAACATCCGGTACATTATTTTGGTTTTTAGCACCCACACTGGGTATTTTTGTTGGTCCAGTACAAGCAGCAAGCAGAACCTTTCTCGCCCGTTTAGCTAAACCAAACGAAATCACGCGAATGTATGGTTTATATTCATTCACGGGTAAAGTAACTAGCTTTTTAGGCCCTTTGCTCGTTGGGATTTTTACTACTTATTTTGATAATCAACGCCTGGGCATGGCCGTATTATTACCTTTTTTCATTATTGGTGGAGCAATATTGCTCTGGGTTAAAGAACCTCAATGAAATGGCTTTAGAAGTTATTTATTATTTTTTCAGCTTTTTTTACAAATTTATTTTTCATCAATAAATTTGCGATTTTTCGATTCATCCAATCATAGGGGAAAGGAAGAGGCCTGTAGAAATCAATAAATAGGATTACTCTTACTTCGTTTGATTTATTATAAGCTGCGTGCAGAAACATATCATCGAAAACGACACTTCCTCCTGGTTTCCAATAATGTAAACTTCCATCTACCTCCAAGTAACAAAGGCTATCATCAGGAATAATCAGTCCTAAATGATACCGCAAAAAACCTTTCATATACCCGTAATGGGGCTCAATGGTTGATTGGGGTCCTAACTGTGAGAAAAACACATTCACTACGTTTGGCATACTTTTTAATAATTCTACCGTTTTAGGAAAATATTCAGAATTCTTATCAACAATTTTGCTATCTAATTTCAAAAATACCGTGGTCCAATCAGCTTCCTCTTTTTTTTCGGTAGAATAGTCATTCCAAGGCAGGGTACTCCCATTATTACCACCATGTAACCCCAACTGCATTAAAGTAGGACGTGGTAAATTGAGTTTTAAATAATGCAAATACTCATCACGGATTGCTGAAAAATTATTCTCAAAAATTTTCGCCTGAGGGAAATTAGTCAATACATCAGGATAAGGAATATCCTCAAAAACACCATGTTTCCCCAAATATTGTAAAAATTTATTGTATAAACTGAGTATTTTAAATCCGATCATTGTAAATTCTCACATTAGAATTTATCAATTTTATCCCTTCTTCATAACCCAATTGCAGTAATTCCTGTTCTTGGTTCTTATTTAAATAATAGATACTAAAATGGCTTAAGTCAGAGTTTATTACAAAATCTGCATATTGACAATTTTGTTGTTCCTTTAAGGAGGATCCCATTAAAATCGCTTTGATGAAGTTATCCCAAATAATCGGGTAACTTTTCTTACCCCTTCCAAATCGAGCCATTAAAAATCGGATCAGATTGGTTTCTTGCGGAAAATGATAAACCGTATCATCGATGCTGTTTGTCGAGAGGCTTGAAGCGATAATCCTGTTCTGGTTACCTATTCGATTACGCATTATATCGATTGGCAAATTGTTAATTAATCCGCCGTCATAATGCAATTGTCCATTGATAATCAAAGGCGGCAGCACTCCTGGAATTGAATTGCTTGCCATAATTAAAGAAGGGAGTTCTCCGTGATAATGAACAGATTCACAGCACATGGATAGGTTAGCCGTTACACAGAAAAAAGGTCGCCATAAATCCTCAATTTTTATCTCATGAAATATTTCTTGCAATGAAGCTATAGCGTCGGACGATTTAAACAATGAGACCAAAGGCCAAGTTAAATTTTTAAATTTTGTGATGCGATAGAATGCGCTGGTAATTCGCTTTAACTTATCAACAACCAAATTAAATTCAGGATCAATTAAATAACACGCGCCAACAATTGCTCCAGCACTAACACCACCTATCGCATCAATTTCAATGTTCATTTCGGTTAAAGCCTTAATTAATCCGACATGAAACCAACCCTTTGCCCCTCCTCCGCCCAAGACAAGCGCAGTAGCTGTACCATTAATAAAACGTAAAAACCGTTGATAATCCGCATCCCTATTTTGTTTAATTTGATAATGAAAAGAAAACGAAGCTTTTTCGAGCCATTTTATTGTATTAACAGGGATTTCGACATCATCAGAATGTAATATAACTAATTCAGACTTGATATAGATTTTGTTTTTTTTATTATTGATTAGATTAAGAATTTTCAAATCAACATCCACGTTAGCTTGATTATCAGCCAACAAGTAAATTGTATTATTCTTGTTTAATTCGAGTAGTTCCGATAAAACTTCAGGAGAATTTATTAATAAAATCATTCGGTTTTTATGCCTACCTAATCTCGACATCTCTTCCTTAATATTATCGACATCATCACCTTCAAAAAATGATATGTCTTGGTAATTTGTTAAATTCTTTTTTAATCTTATGCTGAAATTCTTAATAGAAACTTGAGAATTTGCAGGGATAACGATATGCCACTGCTGAGTTGATTCATCAGCAATGAAATTCATCGTGCGTTGGGATCGCTCAATCACGATTTTAATGGTTTCTTGCAGAATAACAGGATTATTATCACATAAGGCTTTAAACCGTTCGGCAGACAATTGAGCCAGTTGCGAGGGGGTTGTTGCTTTAACAGAAAGCATACGTGGTTGATTAGATAACACACCTGATTCACCGACAATCTGCCCTTGCTCGACATTCCCAATTATCTCAGGCTGATTATTTTTATCGATAAGGTAACTCACAACATTACCGGAGATTACAAGATAGATGGAATCTGGTTTATCACCTCGCGAGAACAGGATTTCCCCTTCTTTTAAGTCGATTAGTACAAATTTGCTAGCAAGATCCTGCAATTCATTTTCTTGTAAACAAGAAAACAAAACGGATTTTCTCAAGATGTCAAGCAGTTCTATCATTATAAATCATGAAGTTAAGTAAGGAAGCATATATCTAAATAAAGCAAAATTTCGATCTAAAAGCAAAGTCATTGCCGTCATACTAAGCTCAATAGATAATTTATTTATTTTTAAACTCAATGGATATTTGGTACTGAAGGTAGGAGAATAGCGATGGAAGTTAGCGCATTCTACCGTTTAGGGAAATTAATTTATCATTTTCGATGGCCTATTATAGGTTTATGGATTTTATTGAGCGTCACCTGCTTACCCTTCATGACACATATTACAGAACCCTTCAAGATAACTGGATTTTTTAGCGAAAAGTCAAAAAGCGAACAAGTAAAACGATACTTAAATAAAGAATTAAATTATAATAATTACAATAAGTTATTTATTATATATACGAGTAAAAACCTACTGGCTACAAGTGTAAACTATACAAATAAAGTCAAAAAATCATTAAGTGGAATAAAAAATTTTCCACTCAAGACAATAATAATTTACCCCAATGAGAATAAAAAACAGATATCAAAAGATAAGCATACCTCTTATGTCGTTGTTATTATAAAAAGCCAAAATCAAGTGAGTGACAAATTATTAAATGACCTTAAGTCACTTATAAAAACACCCAAAAACATGACCATCCAAATTGGTGGGGAGCCAATTTTTATTGATGATGTTAATAAACAAACACAAACAGATCTTTATAAAGCAGATTTTATTGCCACACCGATTTCACTTATCACGTTAATCCTTGTATTTGGTACTCTCATTTCTGCGTTATTGCCAATTATTTTAGGGGGTGGCAGTGCATTGGTAATTCTTACCGTACTCTATTTATTTGGCCATTTTTTTTCGCTTTCAGTCTTCACCTTAAATATTGCTCTATTACTAGGGCTTTGTCTCAGCTTAGACTACGCATTATTTGTTATTAGTCGATTTCGCGATGAACTCAAGAACAGATTGACCGTCGTAGAAGCGGTCGCTGTCACGCAAGCAACAGCAGGCAAAGCGATTCTCTTTAGTGGTTTCGCTGTTTTTGCAAGTTTAAGTGCCTTATTATTATTTCCAATTAACATTTTGTTTTCTATTGCTATAGGTGGATTAACAGCGGTTTTTATCGCAGTATTAATGGCAATCATCCTTTTACCTGCAATTCTTTCTGTTTTAGGGCAAAGGATTGACTTGTTATCAATAAGATTGTTTAAAAAAAGCAGGGTTAGTTTCAATTTCTGGCATTGGCTGGCTGAAAAAGTAGTTCACCGACCAATTCTCTACTTTTTTTCTATATTAGGTTTTTTATTACTGCTTGGTTACCCTTTTATATCTGCCAAATTTGGTGTCTCCGATTTTCACATTTTTCCAAATCAATCAGAACATCGTGTATTTTTTAATAACTATGAAAATAAATTTGATATTAATGAACTTACCCCTATCCTTGTATTATTACAGGCAGAACACAATAGGATATTATCGAAAAACAATATAAAAAAAATATACGATCTTGCCCATCAACTAGAAGATGACGACCTCATAAAAAAAGTGATTAGTGTTGTCAACACCGATTCAAGTTTAACTCAATATCAATATTATTCTTTATACAATTTTCACAAAGGATTAATTAGTCAAGGAGTTAAGAAATTATTAGAAACAACAACACGCCATTACTTAACAGTAATGACTATCATCAGTAGGTATTCCGCTGATTCCCCGCAAACTCGATCCTTGATTAATAAATTGCAGTCAATGCCAATTAAAAAAGGAATAAATAAACAGTTAACAGGTACCCCAGTAAGCAATATCGATTTACTTAATTGTATTTCCCAAATTCTACCCTATGCAATTTTATGGATTATGGTATCCAGCTATGTCATTTTGCTTATTTTATTACGATCTGTCATTTTGCCACTAAAAGCAATTCTCATGAATATCTTAAGCCTTTGTGCGTGTTATGGTGCATTGGTGATGGTATTTCAAGAAGGTTATTTACACTCTCTCCTTAATTTTGAACCGCAAGGATTTCTCGATATTAGCCTTCTTGTCATCATTTTCTGTGCTTTGTTTGGATTCTCAATGGATTATGAAGTGTTTCTATTAACGCGTATTAAAGAGTCTTACGAACTTTATGGTGACAATAAAGCAAGCATTATCTTCGGTATCGAGAAAAGCAGTAAAATAATTACTAGCGCGGCAATAATAGTTATGTGCATATGTTTTTCATTTTTGGTAGCAGACATCCTGATTGTAAAAGCTTTCGGTTTAGGTATAGCAGTGGCAATTTTTGTTGATGCATTTTTAATTCGTACATTTTTAGTACCAGCTACAATGATCTTACTTAAGCAATTTAATTGGTATCTGCCTAAATGGGTTGATAAAATTTTACCTACACTTTAGCCATCAAAAGATAGTGTTCAAATTGTAATAATCTCTTGAATATCCGGCATATAATATTCAGCTTGCCCTGATTTAATTGTTAGATTAGTTAAAGGCTTATAGATGCTTTTAGCATGAGTGTGTCCACAAAAAACTGAGAAGTGTATTTGCTGATACTCATGCGCTAATTCAAGTAACACATTCCCTGTTGCCTGCGAGGCATAATAAGGCAAAAAATCACGCGTCCCTTCTTTGCCCCGATAAAAGCAATTTTCCTTAAAAGGTGGAACATGGGTAATCACTAAGATTTGCTTAGCCCCTAAATCTACAGCTTCGTGTAATTTATTTTTTAATTGCAACGCATCCGTATCTGCTAACTGCCGCATTTGCTTTAACAATTGCTTCTTACCCAAACCTTGTTGTAAAAATAAATCGATAATAAGACGACTATCATTAACCGCAACTGGGCTGTGGTAATAATCACCATAACGACCATCCGCCCAGCCATCCTGACCTACTAAATAGATCATCTTTTTCAAGGCAATCGGTTTTATTGCTGGAAGCCAATAAAGTAACGGCTCAGTATTTGTTAACTGGGTCATTTCGTCTCTGACCTCTTGCACGTCACCGAAATAGTAATCGTGATTTCCAAGCACAAAATAGATTGGACGATTCAATTCCCTCTCCATTTCAATTAATATCTCTTTCACCGAAGGAGCTTCGGCAATATCACCACTAATCATTATTAAATCGGCTTTAGTGATTGAAACAAATTCATAGAATCTCTTTCGCGAATTTCGATCTAGAAAATTTAGATGAAGGTCAGTAAGCCAGGCGATTTTCATAGGTATCTCTTAGGGTTTTTCAATTTAAGTCTAGCAAATCTATGGATTGTTTTATGCGCTTTTTACTGCAACTATAAGCACCGCACGTTCGATCCAGTAATATTGAATTTTTTGTTCATCTGTGCCACCATCACCACCTGCAAAAAAACAAAATTATCCCATGGTGAAAATAGTTTTCTTCTTATCCTTAATCTCATTTTCGTCTGAAATTATTGCTAGCAGTATAATCAACCTATATCAAGCCCCACTAACGAGATTGAACCAATTTAAGCGGGTAGAACAACTGCAAAAAAGAGCAATGTCCAGACCCGAAATTAATACTTTAATGACGATTAATCAAACAGAAATCCCCCACAAAACGATTACGAGATACCAGCAATTTTATCGAGGCATTCCAGTGATTGGAGCACAAGTTATGATTGCAAAAGATAAGAAGAGAGGACTAAATACAGAATTAAAGTCTTGGGTAAGCGGACGCTTAGTTGAAGAAATTCAATTAAATACTCATCCAACCCTTAGTGCCCAAGCTGCGCTTCACTTAGCTAAAAATGCTTATTTTGAGAGCAATTCTCAGCTGCCAACCACAGCAGACGCAACTCAGCTCCAAATAAGAACAAATCCAAGCGGTCACCCTACCCTTACTTATCTTGTTTCTTTTAAGACAATCAATCCAAGCAATAACAAACCTACATGGCCCTTTTTTCTTATTAATGCACACACGGGTGAAATGATAAAACAATGGGATAACATCAAAGCCTATCTAGATACGGGACCAGGTGGCAATGAAAAAACAAACGAATATTGGTACGGAAAAGATGGCTTACCCGCTTTAGATGTCACCCAAATTGATAACAATTGCATTATGGAAAATGACAAGGTGAAATTGATAAATGTCGGCTCTGAATGGGATTGGGGGGGAGAATTACGCACACCCTACCAATACACATGCAACAATAACAACGGGGATCCGATTAACGGCGCTTTTTCACCGAATAACGATGCCTATTATTTTGGCCATGTCATTATAGACATGTATAAAAATTGGTACGGTTTGAATGCATTGCAGCATAAGAATGGCGAGCCAATGAAACTTGTCATGCGCACTCATTTCGGTGAGCTTTACGATAACGCTTTCTGGGATGGCCAAACCATGACATTCGGAGACGGAGAAGATTTTTATCCTCTCGTTTCTTTGGATGTAGCAGGCCATGAAGTTACCCATGGTTTTACCGAGCAGCATTCTAATCTTGAATATCATGATCAATCAGGTTCTCTCAATGAATCACTATCCGATATGGCGGGCCAAACAGCGCGCGCATACCTGCTTCAAACTAATCCTGATTTTTACAATAAAGCATACGCAATACCTAACCAAATCACTTGGGGAATAGGAGAAACAATCACTCGCGATTCACTTGGAAAAGCCTTACGCTTTATGGATTTCCCTTCTTCTGATGGAAGTTCTGCTGATTGTTTTGACAAATCTATCGCTGAAAAAAGTCATTCTTTTTGTGCAATCAGTTATCAGGAGTTGATAACCAACGCAGAACGATCAATTCCTAATATTATCGAAAGGCAAAATTATATCGTGCATAGAGGCAGCGGCATATTTAATCGAGTTTTTTACTTGCTTTCCGAAGAAATTGGTCTTAGAAAGGCCTATCAAATTATGATCAACGCTAATATAAGCTATTGGACTCCAACCACAGATTTTGAATCAGGTGCTTGTGGAGTACTTCATGCTGCAGACGACCTACAGACAGATCGCAAGCGAGTGCAATCAATTTTTGAAAAAGTTGGAATTGATACCGTCCATTGTCATGATGATGACATGCTATAACTCTGAGCTGCAAGTCGCAGATTCAATGGTATTCACATCGATCAACATCTTAGCATGATGCTGTCCTGAATTAGGAAGCAGCATTTTCCCCTCAACAATAACCTTTTTACCCAATAAATCATGTTGATCATCAAATTGTTCAGGTTTAAAAATTAATTGAAAACGGGATGTCGGCTCTCCAATGCGATCTAATGCTTTGGTTTCCGAATTATAACTTTCGCCACAATAGGATTTTTCGGTTGAAAGAATCCAGTAAGTTTCTGATGCTACCTCGTCTTTCGGATTTGCATCATCAGACATTTTTGGAAAAGTCTCACTTATCAATTTACCCATGAGCTGGATCTGGCTTCCCTCAACAATACACCCCTCAGTTTGCGGTTGAGTACTTGAATCCGCAAAAAGTGAAGTGCTAATAACCATAGCCATCATTCCAGCGATGAACTTCATTGATACTCCTCCACTGATTTATTTCTCTATACACAATGATATGGGTATAGTAAAAATTTCAAAAGAACTCCAGGATTAATTTTTCCAAGCAAGTTTTATGCACTAATTTTGCTATTTTCACCCAGAATTTTTGGTTCGCTTATAAAATAAACGATCAGTATCGAAAACATGGTAGAAAAAGGAAGTACCCATAGATAAGTGAAGAACTGTTTTGAGATGGCGGTGATGAACAGATAGGGAATAAACAACATCAATGTATTGAATAAAAAGACCGAAGTATTCAGCAAACTAATTGCGACCCCACGAGTTTGATTATCGGCAATTTCACTCACAACAGTATAAAAAAGCATTGAACCAGACAGAAAAAAACCTGTCAAAAAAGATGTTATTTCAGTAAAAATCAAGGTATTAATCTGAAAGTGAGGCAGATACAAATCCAATAATAAAGCCATTGTCCCAAGTACTAAAGACAGATGAATCACCATGACCCTGGATTTGGCCAGGTTTGAAAACCATCCTAATAGGGGTGTGCCGATACCTATACCCACGAAAATCACCCCACTCGTTATAGCAGCGTCTAATTTATCAACAGAGTAGAATGCCCGAACAGAACTATACCAAAAACCAGCATAGGCAAGCAGGACACCAAACGAAGCAGCTGCAGCAACTGAGCAGAGCAAAATTTGCCTATTACCGAGGGTCAGACTTAACGACTGATTGAACGAAATTGGTTTTTTGTTCACATATCCAGCTGGGCTTTTCACAAAAACCAAAACTAAAACGAATAAAATAAAACCACTGATTGCAAGCTCTTTAAAAATAAAGCCCCACGAATAACTCTCCAAGGCAACAATAAAATAGTAGTGAAGTATCCCTGCAAAAATGCATGATAATGTTTGGGTCAAACCAAATAAGATAGGAAAATTATTTTCTTTAAACCATTGTGCTATCAGCACTGCTGCTGCAACAAAAGAAAACGAGGCGCCGATACCTTGCAGCAAATTCGATAAGGTGAAAAGAAAAAGATTAGTTGAAATTGAGGTTACACAGTTTCCTGCTGCTAATAAAAATACCCCCAAACTAACAATGTATTTCGCATTAAATTTATCTAACAAATAACCTGCAGGAATCTGCATGCAAGCAAAACCTAAAATAAATGCGCCAGTTGCAAGAGAAGCTTGGAGATCACTTGCACCGAGTGTTGCCTTTATCGCATTAGAAAAAACAGCTGCTGCTGTATTTAGACTAAAAGCGTAAACCACATATAGCGTGACGATGAACCAAACAAGATACTTATACAGCCTCTTTTCCATGTGGATATCTCTATAAGTGATCATCCGCGTTTTAAAAGCATAGCATAAGAAGTACAATCAACTCATAGACGATTAAATACACTGATTGACATATAAATAACAATCATGATAAAAAAACAAACTCCTGGAATTAGGTGCATTTAAATCATGTATAAATTTTCTTCCTTTGTTCTAATGTCATTAATAGCAAGTTCTGGTTTTGCTAAACCCTGTGTGTATAACTGGAGCTGCTTTAAACTTAACAATCAGTCTGATCAAGCTGCCAGAATCATTTGTCACAAAAATAACATTGGCAATTTTCCAGTAGAAGCAGCTGGTCATTCGGAGGGTTCAACTCAATTTGACATAAGTTTAAATGATGGTATGGGTTATCCGGATCCCGATCAGCTGAATTGTGAAATCAACTTTGCTGGAAATGAGCCAAACCATAGTTTTAGTTTTTATAACCCATTCTGGGGCCCACTTATCGAATTTACGCTTCTATCTAACAACAAAATGACAGTCGTTGCATACGATAAGTGGGGGTCTGGACAAAGGCGTTACGATTTTAATTGGTAGTAAGCAATTGACTTCATCACCCTAATACCCTAGATTCATAACCCTTAATCCTTTTCGGAAAGAAGTAATGGACTATCATTATTTTAAAGACATTGTTAATAACTTGTATGGGCGTTACGTGGGTTATGATAAGCGCCCGACTTTTTTTGATATTGAACAAACTTTTCCTGCTCTGAATGAAATCACAAAGCACTTTTCAATCATAAAGAAAGAGTTTGAGAATGTGTTAAGCAACTCCCATCAATTGCCTCGATATCACGATATAGACCCTGGTGAAGCTGATATTTCCGATGCAACACAAAAAAATTGGAATGTTTTTATGCTGTACCTTCTCGGGTATCAATTGGAAAGAGCAGAAACCTTATGTCCAACGCTTTGTAATCTAATAAAACAAGTTCCTAATTTAATCCAAGCTTTTTTTTCTATTTTAGAACCCGGAAAATCCATACCGCTTCACAAAGGCCCCTACATCGGCTACTTACGTTACCATTTAGGCATTCATGTTCCGCAAAATAACCCACCACAAATCATCGTTAATAATCAATCCTATACTTGGCGCGAAGGTGAAGCAGTCTTATTTGACGATTCCTGGCCGCACGAAGTGAGAAATGAAAGTGATGATTATCGAGCTGTTCTCATTATCGATGTGCTAAGACCTATGCCTTTCTTGCCGCATTTAGTGAACCAATTCGTTACCAATGTTATTGGCCGTTTTTTTTATGGGCGTAAGGTCGTAAAACGTGCTTTACAATATGATGAAGAAGTTAAACCAATAGCTCAATAAGTTATATTATTTGTTGCATTCCAATCCAATTTGGTATCTAATAGAACTACAGTTACCGATGGAGTAAGGGAATGCCAATCAGTAAAGAATGTTTAGAATTGCTAAGGAAGTTTGCAAACGAATATGAAGCAACAGGTAAAAAAGACCATGACTATAAAACGCTTTATGATGGCCTAAAAACCCTGTTAGAAAAAATCACTAGGAACTCCCAGATCTTTAAAGATGAACTGGTGACCGGCTGCCTTGCCTCCACAGCTCTGCACCTTGTAGAAAGTAACCCCCAATTTTTTGAAGGTTGTAAAAAATTCCAAACCGCTTACCAATCCGCATCTCACACCTTGAATTCCTTTTACAATGATAACTTTGATCTACAATCTGGCCCAGAATGGGCACAAAACCAAGCAGAAGACAATTCGTCAAGGTCTCGGACAGAATCACATCCCACAGCTTTTCTTCTCGAACTGCAAATGGCCATTCGTGCCCGGGAACAAAGAATGCTAGATAAGAAGTTAAAAATGACCTGTGCTTCACCCAATGAAAACGCTAGTTTTAGCCTTTAAAAATCAGGTTAAATTGACCAGGCTATACAAGAAAAATGCTTGACTTCTACGTAGTGCGGTTTATTCTCGAAATCTAATGTGTTTAGTTTATAGTCTCGAGCTAAAACGCAAAACATAGGCGGTACTAAATTGGATTACTAAATTCAATATCATTTTTTCATGTATAGGCTCCGAAGATGATGGTAGGAAAATCACCTTATGCATTACCTGAAACAGAGTTTGAGGCAGTAGAGTTTACTAATGAACTTCACCCTCGAATTTTTATACAACCTATTTATTTCGAACTTGGCCTTAGTCCTTCACCCTTAATTTATGGTAGGAACGCCGTTCTAAAACGCTTGCTTAAAGCGGTTGAATTACTCCCTCAAGAATACAGTTTTCTTCTTTGGGATGTTTACCGTCCAAGAGCCATACAGGCCGCACTTTTTGAATGGATGCGCAAAGAAATTCTAGTTAAATTCCCTCATCTCAATGATCAAGAAAATTTTGAGGAAACTAAAAAATACGTTTCTTTACCAGCAAAAGTAGGTGACGCCTATTGTCCACCCCATCTCAGCGGGGGTGCTATTGACTTAACCTTATGTGAAACAACCAGTGGTAAAGAATTAGATATGGGCACCCCTTTCGATGATTGCACCACAAGAGCGCATCGCGATTATTTCGATCAAATGGCCAACTTATCTTTTGAGGAAAAAAGCATTAAACAACGAAGGCAGCTCCTTCGTAGAGTACTTGAAAAAGTCGGCTTTACCTCTTACCAATATGAATGGTGGCATTTTGACTTTGGTAATTTATTTTGGAGTCGCATTCACAACTGCCCTGAATTCTTTGGTCCCTTGTTTGGTGATAAAGAATGGCCGGGTTGAAAATTTATCATGTCCTTCATTCTTATACGATGTTTTTAGAATAAACCAGGATGAAATTAACCTGCCTTAGGTATATACTTCGCTCAAACTTATTGTACTGGCTATCTCATGCTCAGTTATCAACACGGATATCACGCAGGTAATTTTGCCGATGTCATTAAACATTTTACCCTTTCACGGCTATTGATTTACATGACCAGCAAAGAGAAGCCTATTTTTTACCTTGAAACACATGCAGGTCGAGGAATTTATGATTTGAAAAATAGCCAAGCAATGAAAACCGGTGAGAATCTTCAAGGAATTAGTCTTCTTTGGCCACAAAAATCGAAATTACCTGACGTGTTTACACCCTATCTCCATGCAATTAGCCGCGTTAACGCATCAGAAGATCTACGTTTTTATCCAGGCTCACCTTCTTTAGCTATCGATATTCTTCGTCCACAAGATAGATTATATTGCTGTGAATTGCATCCGCGTGAATTTGAGTGCTTGCAAAAATTACCACACCCTGGAAAAAGGGTTTTTTACAGTCATAACGATGGGATCGTCAATCTTCATGCATTGCTTCCCCCTATCGAGCGTCGCGGCCTCATTTTCATTGATCCCTCTTATGAGATAAAAACAGATTACAAAGAAGTGCCCAAAGCAATTAAATCGTCATACCAGCGTTTCGCCACAGGGGTTTTCTGTCTTTGGTACCCAATCCTTGACAAACGACTTCATGAGCAATTATTGCGCTCAATGGGTAATATAGGCGCCAAAAACGCTTTGCGCGTTGAATTTAATTTAACAAGCTTCATTCAAGCTGGAATGACTGGCTGTGGTTTATGGATTATTAATCCACCCTATGTTCTTGCTGAAGAAATAAAAATCGCACTTAAGCACTTGTGTACCGTATTTAATCCTGGTTTTTCTTCCTTTATTGTTGAATCTCTTTAGCATAAACTTAAAAGTGACAAAAGAGAAAGGGAATTTCAATGAAGGTAATACCGCTTCCAGCATTTACCGATAACTATATCTGGACAATTCTGGATGAGAATAAACAGCAGGCGATTTGTGTCGATCCAGGTGATGCAAAGCCTGTCCTTGATTTTTTAAAGCAAAAAAACTTAACACTTAAGGCCATTTTGCTCACCCATCATCATTACGATCATATTGGTGGAACATCCGACCTGCTTAAAAGAAATCCTGGGATTGCCGTCTATGGTCCTGAAGATCTGCGTATTCTCCATGTTACACATATTTTACAGGATGGCGATATCTTAGAGATTGATTCTTGTCGATTCACTGTTTTAGCGACACCTGGACACACCTCTACTCATGTTTGCCTTTATGAACCTAACCACCAATGGTTATTCTGCGGCGATACTTTATTTTCCGCAGGCTGTGGACGGGTATTCGATGGTACTCTTGAAACCTTGCATGACTCTTTGCAAAAGCTTAAAACCTTACCAGACGACACTCTGGTCTATTGTGCGCATGAATACACTCTACAAAATCTTCGTTTTGCCGTAACAATCGAACCGGATAACATGGCGATCCACAATCATTTGAAAAAATTACTTAATCAAGGGACTCCCTTATCCCTTCCGTCAAGTATTGCGATTGAAAAGCAAATCAACCCTTTTCTCAGGACCCATGTAACAGCAGTCAAAGAACACGCCAAACTTAGAGGCTGTCAAGAGGACGATTCTTTATCTGTTTTTAAACAGATTAGGGCTGAAAAAGATAAGTTTTAACTGAGGTTGGTTAGATTAAACTTCAAGAGAGCAAAAGGTTTATTGCTTAAGTATTATTTAGTACACTGTCCGGCAAAATAATAAAAATAAGGCTTTCGCATTGAAGTTATCCTCCTTACGTTTTATTAGTTTTTCCATCTTGTTTTGCAGCTTATTCTTTGTTTCTACTGCTTTATCTTCGCGTACAGCGCCTAATGTTTGGGACGTTCTTCGTAGCCAACTCACCTTAAACCATGAAATCACTCAACCTGATGTGCAATCTCAAATCCACTGGTTAATTACCCATCCCAGTTATTTACAAAAGTTGTCTCAAGCTGAACCCTATATTTATCATATTGTTACCGAAGTAAGAAAAAGAAAATTACCCGGTGAACTTGCACTTTTGCCAATGATTGAAAGCGCTTATGATCCCTTTGCTTATTCTGGAGTAGGAGCTGCAGGCTTATGGCAACTCATGCCTGGAACGGGAAACGATTTAGGCTTAAAACAAGATTGGTGGTTTGATGCAAGGCGCAGTATCCGCTCCTCTACCGAGGCAGCACTTAATTATCTAACTCATTTATGGAAATATTTTGATGGCAATTGGCTCCTTGCAATTGCCGCTTACGATTCAGGCGAAGGGACAATCTCACGTGCTATTAAAAATAGCGGTCAGTCTTCCCGTCATATTAGCTTTTGGATTTTACCTGTACCCAATGAAACAAAAGCTTATGTGCCACGCCTACTTGCCTTGGCTGAAATTATCAAGTATCCGCAAAGATACCGAGTGACACTTCCGGATATACCGCACGCCCCTTATTTTGAAGAGGTCAACATAGGCAGCCAGATTGATCTCAATCATGCGGCAAAATTAGCTGGGATTTCTTATAAAGATCTCATTAAACTGAATCCTGGATACAATCGCTGGGCAACAGCACCTTATAAACCTTTTAAATTACTTATCCCTGCTGATAAAGTTGCTCATTTTAATCGAAACCTCGCAAGCGTTCCTGTTGATCGGCGAGTGAGCTGGACTCGCCATCAAGTGCGAAGCGGCGATACCTTAGGCTCAATCGCTCAAAGATACTTTACTACAGTTAAACTCGTCCGCGAATTAAATCAATTAAAGACCGACAAATTAAGGCTAGGGCAATATGTACTGATTCCAAGCAGTAAAAATGCACCTGTTGCTGCAATACCCAAAACCACTATTCCTTTAGAAATCGACAAACCACCAACTACCCAGACTTATAAAGTCATACACATTGTACAACCAGGAGATACGTATCAATCTTTGGAAAAAAAATATAACGTGACCACTGCTGGTATTCAAAACTGGAACAATATCAACCCTACCTCACCCTTGAAAATTGGCTCACAGTTAATTATCTGGAAACGCATCGTGCAATATGGGATCTACACTGTTAAAGCTGGGGACAGTTTAAGCAGTATTGCTAAACGTAATAATACTAACGTGCAAACACTGGCTCAATTAAATCCGAATATCGACAAAAGCCGTCTAAAACCAGGTCAAAAATTAGTGCTTGGTTGAAGGTTTTAACGATTGCTTGTCATTTGGAGCCCAGCCATGTGCTCAGGCAACTTTCATCGGTAAAGTAAAATAGAAATTAGACCCTTTACCTGGCTCACTCTCTACTTTGAGTTCCCCACTTAGCAAACTGACATAGCTCTGTGCCACGTGCAATCCGACACCGTGAGTACCACACCCGCCTGTATGAGAAGTATCAGCATGGAAGAACCGCTCAAAAATTTGGGATTGCAATTCTTCTGGGATACCAATCCCAGTATCTTGCACACTGAATTGTAAACGAACATATTCTTTGTCATCCACAATTACTTCTATTTTAAGCGATATTGCACCCTTTTCCGTGAACTTAATAGCATTATCAAGAAGATTAAATAAAATCCGGTGAAGTTTCGTGCTATCAGTGATCAATTTTCCTGGTATTGCATCATCGATCTCAAGAATTAGATCAAGATTTTTCAGCTTAATGGCAGGTAAAACAAGGTAGGCAAGACTCTGAATGGTTTTACGTAAATCCACTAATTCTTCGTTGATATCATTCTCATTAACTTGATCATCTGCTATTACTTCCAACACTTTTTTTAATAAACTTAAAAGTTGCTTTCCACTTTCCTTGATCCAATGCGCATATTGCTTTTCTTCCGTAGTCTGAATTTTTTCTTCTAAAAATTCGGATAAACCAACTATCCCATTGAGCGGGGTATGGATATCATGACTCATGTTTGCAATAAATTTAGTTTTTGCGTGATTTGCCACTTCCGCTGCTTCTTTTGCCCGGCGCAAAGCTGCTTCCATTTTTTTACGTTCAGTAATATCGATTGAGATCCCTAATACGCCAATAATATTGTTATCTTTGTCGCGAAGCGGCGTTTTTTGCGAAAGATAGATAGCCAAACCGTTTGCCATTACTGCGTACTCTTCTGCAGTATGGGGGACACCCGTTTCCATAACAAGATTATTAAGCCTATTTAATTCCTCAGCTTGGTCTTTCCAGGGCATGTCGTAATTGGTTTTTCCGACAATATCTTTCCTCGACTTTAATTTGGCATTTTTAGCTTGAAGATCATTGCAACCAAGAAAAACATTATTTCTATCTAGCCAATAGACATGTCCAGGTATTATGGCTAGAATATTTTCATAATACTCTTGGGTTTCTGCGAGCTCGCTTTTATATTTTAATTTTTCCTGATCCAGAAATGCTTTTAGACGAGCGATTTCTTTCTCTTTTTCATCAATAATATTCTGGAGCTTTTCTTTTCCCTCAAAAGTCATCATTCACCTTTTAAGTTATACTAAGCTATTCTGAGGATTAAACTTATCAAATTCTTTTACTTATAAATATGATATCACGTTTTAAAGATATGCAAGTTAATCCCTTAAGTAAATCAATTCAAGGTGATAAGTTAAGTTCCTCTATACCGGACAAAAATCGAAAAGGGTATTTCCCTCTAAAGCGAACGTCCAGCGGTTTATCCTTGGGATCCTAAGAATTCAGCTCATATCCGATACACTGTTAATATTCCCTTAATTTATTTGATAGTAAAATATAGCTTTTATGATACTACGAAAATGTATTTTTCGAAAAATAAGCATGAATCTGCTAAAATAAAGTTTAATTTTTTCTTTATATTTTTAGAAACAAATAAAGAAACTGGAATTTGTTTTTAATAGAATCTTAAGCATTTTTATAAGTATTAAGTATTTTATTTCTGAGGAAGACAAATGACTCGAGTTGGGGGGCCAAAAGATGGTGAGATTCTTACCGCCAGATTTAATGGAAAAGGTGCTCCGAATTTAAAAGGTAAAAGCAACATAAAGAGCTTAGTACTCTTAAGCATACATGGTAATGAATATTGCGAAGGCGAGTACCTAGGGGCGACCATCGAGAGTGCGCTGGCAGGGCCTATAAAGGCTGCTAAAGATTCAAACAATCGTAGCAACCCTGCTAAGGGTAGAAAACAAAAAAATAAATCTACATCCGAAGAAATCGACAGGCTAAGAGTAAGTAGTGAAATAGAAAACAACTTTACTACTTTCCTTGTTGCAGACAAAGTCTATTGGCACAATCTAAAGCCCATGCGAACTGATATAATGCCTGACGAGAAAGCAGAACTTCAAAAACAAGCCATCCAACTTGGAGACGCTTATTTGCAACAAAATTTAGAGCAATTTTTATTGCCCTTCCATTTATCTCTCGATGAATTTGAGACTTTATTCGGACTCATTGAACAAAACAATTTTATTGATCCCGAAAAGCTAGCCACCACTTTAGCCGAATTTAGGTTGAACGATGAACAATATGCTGCATTGTGCCAAGCCATTAAGCCAGAGCACAGTCCTATTGATGCGAGAATTGCGGTTATCAATCAATTAGCCCAAGAGAGAGGAAAAAACTTTAAAATCGTTCGGTGGGAAGAATGGGTAAATAGCGATCCTTCTTTTATAGAAAATCAAGCACAGCTTATGGCTTGTTATGGGGCGGAACCCTCCCTAAAAATCAGTATTGATGCAGTAGCTACAGATTTTGCAGAGCGGCATAAGAAAGAAGGCGGATTTGACCTTTGGTTTTTTCGTTCACAGGGCTATCTCGCTGAAGAAAGCCCTGCTGTGGTTTGGCTTGGTGCAAAGAAAGGTATAAACTGCATTCTTTACCCTGGCAGTCAATTACCCTGCTTCCAAGAGACAGCTAATTTTTTTATTGTTGACCAAACTGCAGCCATGAAGCCTTTTGCAGTTCGAGTAGACAACCCCAAGTTACTCGTTAACTGGTTAGAAACTTGGTTTAATAGGTCTTATTCTCGAGAACAGCATCTTGCTAAACTATTGAGCGATGATCCTTTCTCTTCGCCTTCAGAGTCCGAAGAAGATGCTTCATCTTCAGCTAAAGAAAATCCTCATAGTTTTTTCCAACCCGATGGCAAACCAAAACTGGTTTCTATGCACAAACTTAATGCAACAGGGTCTAAAATACTAAAAACAATTAGCCAAGAAGAAATGGAACCCAAAGAAGAAGAAGAGGAGGCAATGAGCGCCGTGAAGCAAGAAGTTGAAACTTTATTAGCAAAAATATGGTTACTAAAAAGACCTGAGATGAAAAAGGAAGCGTTAAACTTTGTGGAAGAGGTTTTGGAAAAAGCAGCCGCACAACTTGATATCCCGTCTGCAAAGTCAAAACAATTCTCTACCTGAGATAGGGCTTGTAAGTGAGTTAAAAATCGTGTGATATACTTAATTAAACATTAAAATGAATTTAAGCTATGAAATTATTCTTTGATTTTTTTCCGATTTTTATCTTTTTCCTGAGCTATAAACTGTTTGGAATTTATAACGCTACAGCTATAGCTATGGCAGCGTCACTTTTTCAAGTCGTGTTTTATCGATTTAAACATCAGCGCTATGAAAAGATGCACCTTATCAGCTTTGGATTGATTTTCGTATTAGGGGGAGCTACCTTATTTTTTCATAACCCCTGGTTTATCAAATGGAAACCGACAGGTATCTATTGGCTCACTTCTTTAGTATTCCTAGTTTCACCTTTGATCAGCAAAAAACCTCTGATTCAAAAAATGATGGAAGGAAATATTAGCTTACCTCAAAAAGTGTGGTATCGGTTAAATTTTGCTTGGGCTATATTTTTTGTTTTAATGGGTAGTGTTAATCTGTATGTTGCCTACTACTATAGTACTGACATCTGGGTTAACTTCAAATTGTTTGGCGGTGCTGGATTTACTTTAGTATTTGTTTTCATTCAGGCAATATACTTAACCAGGCACCTCATTGAAAGGGACATCGAAAGTCAACCCTCAAGCGATTCTCGTTAGAATCGTTTAACCATTAGGAGCAGCAATGCGATTGCTACTAGTTGAAGATGATGAATTACTTGGTGATGCAGTTAAAGCTGGCCTCACCCAATTTGGCTATGTCGTTGACTGGCTAAAAGATGGCGACGCTGCAAGAGCCGCGGTTAAATCCGAATCGTTTGAACTTATTATTCTAGATTTAGGTTTACCTAAGCTCTCAGGCTTGAGTTTTCTTCAGACCATTCGCCACGAAGGAAATACCACTCCGGTCATTATTCTTACTGCACGGGAAACCGTAGAAGATCGTATTAAAGGCTTAGACAGTGGGGCTGATGATTACATGACCAAGCCTTTTGATCTAAACGAATTGAGTGCACGGGTTCGAGCCCTGGTTAGGCGTTCACAAGGACGGGCTGATTCAGTTCTTCAATATCGAAACGTTACTTTGGATCCGGCTGCGCACTCAGTCTACGTCGATGATGTGATGATTAATGTACCTCGTCGTGAGTTTGCTTTATTGCAAAAATTGCTCGAGAACAGCGGCCAAGTCTTATCGCGCGAACAATTAATGCAAAGCATTTATGGTTGGGACGAAGATGTGGACTCGAATGCCTTGGAAGTTCATATTCACAACTTGCGGAAAAAACTCAATGCCAATTTTATTCGCACTATTCGAGGTGTGGGGTACATGGCAGAAAAAAATGAGAGTAATTAATTACCGTGAGAGCTTCTATTCGTAAATTTTTGCTATTTAATTTGTTATTAGCAATTACTATCACAACGACCCTTACAGCAATAGGTAATTACTACCTTGATCAAAAGGATATTCAAGAGCACCTGGATACGCTAATGGCTATCTCTGCTTTATCCTATCAAGCACTATTAGGGGATGATCTCCATCAGCGTCCCCTGAACAAAATTCAAGATGCTTTGGAGCTTATTCCTCAAAAGATCGACAATTATTATCAACGTCGGTTTTTAAATGAGCTTCCTCCCAAAAACTACATGGATAAATTCAATTTTCAGGTTTGGACTAATGGAGGTAAGCTTCTGCTACATTCTCCCACAGCACCCAAAATACCTTTAGCAGCTGAAATTGACGGCTTCAGTGACAGAATGGTCGGTAACCAAAAATGGCGGGTTTTTACTGCTTATAATGAGAAAGCTGGTGTACGTACGGTCCTTGCAGAACGCTATGATACTCGAAATGAATTAGGTCACCGCATTGCTCAAGACGATCTTTATATTATGCTTTTGACCTTTCCTTTGTCCGGGTTGCTAATTTGGATTATTATTGGTCGCGGATTAGACAGCTTGGATCGGGTTGCTCAAGAAGTAGCCAACCGTGCACCGACTCACTTAGAACCTGTGGATTTACAGGAAGTCCCGGAAGAAATTAAGCCTGTTATCGATGAATTAAATAAATTATTCTTTCGTCTTCAAGAAGGTTTTGAGCGTGAGAAACGCTTTGCTGCGGATGCTGCACACGAATTACGCACACCTCTTGCAGCACTAAAAGCCCAAGCTCAAGTTGCATTAAACACCAACGACGTTGAAGAAAAAAACCTAGCTTTACAAAAATTAATTGCCAGCGTAAACCGCAGCACACATATAGTGCAACAATTATTGACGATGAGTAAATTAGTCCCCGAGGCAGCGAATATCAATGATATTGATGAAGTTAATTTAGTCAAAATAACCCGCGAGGTGCTGGCTATGTTAGCACCTAATGCTGTGGAAAAACAAATTGATCTCGAATTTGAACACGATGAAAATCCACCTGGATTTGCTGGCAACCCAACTGCCATAGGCATTCTTATCCGTAACCTTGTTGATAATGCCATACGTTATTGCAGAGACAATGGCACAGTTTCCGTTCGTGTCTATACAAAGGGCACTGAGTTAATTCTCGAAGTTCGCGACAATGGACCAGGTATTCCGAGCGAACTCCAAGCTCGAGTGTTTGAACGCTTCTTCCGTGTCCTAGGAAACAAGAGCCCGGGTAGTGGATTAGGGCTAGCGATTGTAAGGCAAATTACTGACTTACATGGGGGCAGAGTAGAGCTTGATTCACCTACAGTCGGGACAGGCTTAATTGTCCGGGTGTATTTCCCTATACCGCAACAAGCTTCTCTTACCTAAGAATAAACATGGGTGAGTAATCATTGCTGCGGAGACATTATCTCATACAATTAGCACTCCCCTACAATTCTTCCCTACAAATGCTCATTAGAATGACATTGAGCATCGTTTTGTTTTTCACCAGGTAAGTCGCCCCATGCTCCCAAAACTCCGCAAACAGCAGTTTCGGACATAATAATTGCAGGCTGCTTGATTTTAGTCGGTAGAGGGGGGGAGCCTGGTAATTGTTTTATGGTAAAACTCAGGGTACGGGTCGATTCCTGATAGAGGGGAGCTATCAATTGGACAATAAAAAATTGTTGCAGCTGCTTAGAGTCATCAATGTACGTTACCATTGCATTAGGTGGATTAGCAGTAAAATCGCGAGGAGGCGGTTTTATCCAGCGTTTTAAGAAGAAGCCGGTCGCCATTGAGCCAGTAATTCGACGTGGGTGATTAGTAAAATATGTCACCTGGGTATCAACATCAACAAGTTGCATCCTAGAAAAACCACTGAGTGTATCTTTACCGATACTCCCTGAAGCTGCTGGTAATATGAATTGCAGAAACTTATTAAGAATAATTGGCTTTGAAGTTGATTTACTCGATTTTATATTTGTTGTGGTATTAGTTATTGCATAGGTTAGATTCGATTGCAAAAGACAGGCGAAAATCATTCCCTTAACAAAGATCAAGTTTTTTACCATACATCTTCCTAATTGCTAAATAGGCTTTAGTTAAATTTAAGTTAGCAGAAACTTAAGCCTACAACAGGTAAATACCCCCCACAGCCCGATTGATCCTGGACGTGTTAGGTATCGAAAATTTCGCCCCTACAAGAACTACTTACTAGCCAACAGCTGCAAAGCTTGTCTAATCAGCTGTTCGCAGGTTTTGTTTCCGTCATCAATTTTACTAATCACTTTAACCGCTTCTTGTTGCTTATAGCCTAAGGACTCTAAAGCACTAATTGCCTCATCTTGTTCACGCACATTAACAGCTGATTTAGTGACAGCTTGGTTGAAATCACTCGAACCAAACTGCTTTATACTATCTTTCATTTCAATCATTAAACGCTCAGCTGTTTTTTTGCCGATCCCGGGTAATTTGGTCAAATGCGATGTGTTTTGATCATTTATACACTGGATAAATTCATGAGGAGTAATGCTTGAAAGAATAGTGATTGCCATTTTAGGCCCAACGCCATTCACTTTAATTAAAGAGCGAAATAAGGAACGCTCTAGCTTATCTAAAAAACCATAAAGCAATAAGGCATCTTCACGGACAACCGTATGAATATGCAGTCCCACTTTACCTTGATGCGATTCAAGTTGAAAAAAAGTTTGTAAGGACGTTTCGACATCATAACCAACGCCATTCACATCAATCACCAATTTCCCCAATTGGTTTTTATCAACAATTTGCCCGCTTAACCAACCTATCATTTCCCACGCCTCCTTAAGCCTTGCTGTCGGTATTGCTGGAGAGCAGCTAAACCATGTCGCATATGGCTATGACAAATCGCGATTGCTAAAGCGTCAGCTGCATCATTCTGCGGGGGGCGATTTAGCATAAGAATATTGACAACCATATGCTTTACTTGGGCTTTTTGTGCTGCACCATACCCCACAACAGACTGCTTAATTTCACGTGCAGAATATTCGTTCACCTTAACCCGGTGCGAAGCGGCGGCAACCATTGCAGCCCCTCTTGCATGCCCTAATTTGAGTGCCGAATTTGGATTTTGATGCATGAATACTTGTTCTATTGCCACCTCATCAGGAGAGTAATTATCCATTAATTGGCAGATACCATCGAAAATTTCCAATAAACGCTCACTTAACGTACCTTCAGAAGTTCGGATGCATCCGCTATCAATGTAGTGGAGCTTTCGATCCTCTTCTTTGATAATGCCATAACCGGTTACGCGTGATCCTGGATCAATCCCTAAAATAATACTCACTGATTCATACCTTTTACGACAGCATCAAAGCCTAGATGGGCCAAACGAACCCACCTACCTTTAAATTCATTTGCTTCGGAATCAAACTTTAAATGAAATCGACCTGGTTCCTATAAAGCGTGCCAGTTAATTTCAATTATTCAAATACTGACTCTGGGAACTCGGCGTTACTATGTACTTCTTGAACATCATCCAAATCTTCCAGCATATCGATCAACTTGATTAGGCTTTCGGCAGCTTCTTTATCCAAAGGAACCATGGTTTGTGCCCGCATAGTGAGTTGTGATTGCTCAACTTCATACCCTGCCTGCTGGATAGCAGCCAATACGGCATGATAGTTGTCTGCGCCAGTAATGATTTCTATTTGCCCTTCTTCGGTGACGACATCTTCGGCACCCGCCTCGATTGCAATTTCCATCACCTTATCTTCAGGTTGGCCGGCAGCTAAAAGAATTTCACCCTGTTTGTTGAAGAGGTAAGCAACAGACCCATCTGTTCCTAGATTCCCACCATATTTTGTAAATGCGTGGCGAACTTCCGATACGGTACGGTTTTTATTGTCTGATAAGCAATCAACAAGAATGGCAACACCACCAGGCCCATAACCCTCATAGCGCATTTCCATCATGTTTTCGCCTTCTAAACCGCCTGCTCCGCGCTTGATTGCACCATCAATTGTGTCGCGTTTCATATTAGCTTTGAGCGCTTTAGTTACTACGTCGCGTAATCTAGAATTGGACGATTCGTCGGCTCCACCTGTACGTGCAGCAACGGTAATTTCTCGAATTAGCTTTGTGAAAATTTTACCTCGTTTCGCATCTTGTGCGCCTTTGCGAAAACGAATATTAGCCCATTTACTATGTCCGGCCATGAATACTTTCCCCGACTAAAAATATCTTTCAATTTGGCAATTATACATCGCCATTATACTAAAAAGAACGCCGATAGCGCTTATCAACCTCGACTTTTTTAACTTTTTCAAGTTATTCTAGATAATTCCGGTAAGAGTCACCACCATTGAGGGAGAAAAAGGTGTATCTAGCAGGTTTTGGCAATTTTCATCAATCTGAAGCAATTCCTAAGGCTTTACCCGAAGGGCAAAACTCTCCGCAAAAATGCCCTCATGGTTTGTACGCGGAACAGTTAAGTGGCAGCGCTTTCACCAGGCCAAGGCATGTGAATTTGCGCAGCTGGCTTTATCGTACCATCCCCTCGGTCGTTCACGAAGACTATGTACCCTATTCTAAGGTTGAAATGCTTATCCAAGCAAAAGAACAAGCACCCAATCCATGGCGTTGGTCACCTTTGCCCCCTCCTTCGAACCCTCAAGATTTCATTGATGGTTTATTTTATATAGCAGGCAATAGCTTGGCGAACGCTTTTATTTACCAATGTAACCGATCAATGAAAAACCGCTATTTTAGTAACAGCGACGGGGAAATGTTGTTCGTCCCCTACCTGGGAGAGATAATCCTTTACACTGAGTTTGGGCGACTTCCCATCACTCCAGGCAAAATTGCTGTTATTCCCCGTGGCGTAAAATTTAAAATGGAATTATCTTGTCCTTTAGCATGCGGTTATCTGTGCGAAAATACTGGCTCTCCTTTTACTTTGCCACAACTAGGTCCAATTGGCGCTAACGGTTTGGCTAATCCTAGGCATTTTCTCTACCCGCAGGCGACATTTGAAGAAAATCAGCGAGTGGAAGTGATGCTCATATGCAAATATCAAAACCGGTTATGGTCGGCCAGATCTAACCACTCACCGCTGAATGTGATTGCATGGCAAGGTAATTATGCGCCTTATTGCTATGATTTGTCTCTGTTCAATACAATCAATACCGTGAGCTTTGATCATCCAGATCCCTCCATCTTTACCGTATTAACCTCTGAAAGCGACACACTTGGTGTTGCTAACATTGATTTTGTCATTTTTCCCCCACGCTGGATGGTTGCCGAACATACTTTCCGTCCACCTTATTTTCATCGCAATATTATGAGTGAGTTAATGGGGTTAATTCAGGGCGAGTATGATGCAAAAAAAGAAGGCTTTTTACCTGGCGGTGTCAGTATACACAATTGCATGACTGGACATGGTCCTGATAGTGCAAGTTATCAAGAGGCTGTGAATCAAGAGTTAACACCGGCTCGCTACAAAGACACCTTGGCTTTTATGTTTGAAACCAGAATGCCTTGGCTAATTAGCGAAGCAGCTTTAATGCACCCTGCAAGGCAAAAGGACTACTCAAAATGCTGGCAAAGCTTGGCATTTAATTTTAATAATTAGAAGATGAAATTTTGGATTGCCTTCACTATATTTAAAAGAACCTTTGAATAAAAAAAAAGAATGACTAACTCTTGGCACAAAAATGCTCTGCAAAAAATTTTTGCTGAAATGAACCGTAGTTCTGATACACATCTTTTAAAAATTTTTTTCAGCAAAAAATCCAATATTAGTCTCTATCTAAAGGACGAATCCAGCCACATAACAGGCAGCTTGAAACATCGGCTTGCCCGTTCTCTCTACTTATACGGAATCTGCAATGGATGGATTAACGAAAATACCACCATTATCGAAGCTTCTTCCGGTAATACGGCAGTTGCTGAGGCTTATTTTGCATTTTTATTGGGGCTTAGATTTATTGCAGTCATGCCAAAATCGATTTCGCAGCAAAAAATTAAGCGTATTGAACATTACCAAGGCGAGTGTGTTTTAATCGAACACACCCAAACTGATCGCGAGGTCGCTTACGAATTAGCAAGCAAATGTAATAGCCATTTTATGGATCAGTTTACTTTTGCAGAAAGAGCAGTTGATTGGCGAAGCAATAACAATATTGCCGAATCAACTTTCCGCCAAATGGCAAACGAACAATTTCCTATCCCTGAATGGATTGTTTGTGGTGCTGGAACAGGTGGCACTGCAGCTACGTTTGGACGCTATATCCGTTATGCTTTATACCCAACTCAATTGTGTGTCGTCGATCCTGAAGATTCAGTACTCTACGATTATTTTATTCATCGCGATAGCTCCATATCCATTCAAAAAGCTTCGCGCATTGAAGGTATCGGTAGGCGTTATGTCCCAGCATCCTTTTTCCCAGATATTATTTCTCGTATGATTAAAGTTCCGGATGACGGAAGTATCGCTGCACTCTATTTTTTAGAGCAATTAACCGGCTTGAAATTTGGTGCTTCTACTGGATCAGCGCTATACGGTTCATTGCAATTAGCCGCTGAATTACAGGAACAAGGGAAAAAAGGCTCGATTGTCGTTATTGCTGGAGATAGCGGCCATTTGTATCATGATACTTATTACAATCACGATTGGCTAAAAACAAAAAACATCCATATCAAGCCCTATTTGGAACAGCTCTGGCATTTCTATAACACTGGAAAATGGGTAATGCCTTAAGCCAGATAGCATCCATCACTACCCAGGCTTCATAAGGACAACTTACCCATTTCCCAGATACTTAAAATAAATCTTCTTGTGTCAAACCCACTTTTTCTAAGAGTCCTCTTAATGTCTTTAAAGCCTCAACTTGGATTTGTCTGACTCGCTCACGTGTTAAATCAATTTCTTTTCCGACATCTTCCAACGTTGCCTTTTCAAAACCACGCAAACCAAAACGTCTTGCAATCACCTGCTGTTGGTTTTCCGTGAGCTTATCCAATAAGGATTCGATATGGTTACGTAAATTTTCATCCGTCAAGAGCTCGGCTGGGTTCATACTGTTTTCGTCAGCAATCGTATCTAGTAAGGATTTGCTCTCATCGTAGCCAATAGGTGTATCCACAGAAGCAACCTTGTCATTCAAACCCAATAGTTTTTCAACATCTTCGAGAGGCTTATCCACCATTTCCGCAATTTCTTCTGCTGAAGGCTCGTGATCAAGCTTTTGTGTTAACTGTCTTGCGGCACGTAGGTAAACATTAAGCTCTTTTACCACATGAATCGGCAATCGTATTGTGCGGGTTTGATTCATGATTGCCCGTTCAATGGTTTGTCTTATCCACCATGTTGCATAGGTAGAAAAACGAAACCCTCTATCAGGATCAAATTTTTCCACTGATTTCATCAATCCTAAATTCCCTTCCTCGATCAAATCAAGGAGTGGTAACCCGCGATTGAGATAGCGCCGCGCTATTTTCACGACTAAACGCAAATTGGATTCGATCATTTTTTTACGCGCAGCAGCATCACCCTTGAGCGCAAGCCTTGCGTAATGGACTTCCTCCTCCGCTGAGAGGAGTGGAGAAAAACCAATTTCGCTTAAATAAATTTGTGTGGCGTCCATAATTTTGGCCGCTTGTCTACCCTTCTGAAAGCTAGGGAAAGCCTCTTCATCACTAAAATCAGGGAGCTCTTCCTGAAGTACTTCCTCTGGCTCTTCAGCGAGCAACATTTCTTCATCAGGAGATTCATTCCACTCTTCTTCTGGAATTTCATCTTCTTTCATTGATTCGTTATCTGCCTGCATATTTCACCTATGTGTTCATATCTCAGTAAGAAAAAACACTGCTTCATTGCATTATGGTATATAAAATATGTGCAAATTATTCATTTTTCAACCACCTCGCTTCTTAACCCTTTAAATAATCCAGAGGATTAACAGGTTTTCCAGCCTTCCTAATTTCGAAATGGACACCCCAATATTTCCTATCTATAACACCCATTTCGGCAATAATCTGTCCAGCTTTAACGCTTTGCCCTTCCTTGACAATATTTTTTGAATTATTCCCGTAAGCAGTGAGGTATTGGTCATTATGTTTGATGATAATCAAATTTCCATAACCAGAAAGACCACTACCTGCATAAGCAACCACCCCGCCCGAGGAAGCACGTATCTTTTCACCTTTTTTACCAGCAATATCTATGCCTTTTTTTCCTTGTTGGGGAGCAAATCGGGCAGCAACCCGGCCATTGACTGGCCAGATCCAGTGTTGTCCTTGAGCTGCTACTGATCGGTATTGACGCGTTTTGGGATAAAAATATCTATTTGGCTTAGCCCGGGTAACGCTCTGCTGGATACGCATTGGCTTGGCTGGCAAAAATTGGGTACGGGGAGCTATTCCTCTAACCCGGAGAACCTGTCCAACCCGTAATGCATAAGGTCTGTGCAACCGGTTAATTGCGGCAAGTTGCCTGTAGTCTAAATCATAGCGAAAAGCAACTGCGTAAAGCGTTTCGCCACGCTGGACGATATGAGTGGTTTGATTTGGATTATGCGGTTTCCATTTTAACTCAACCACAGGCGCTAGGCTTTGTCTCGTTGTACAAGCAGTAAGCAAAATTATTAATGCTAATACGCACAATTTGTACATATTTTCTCTCGGATAAAGAACACGATGCTAATAAACGCTACACTTTATCTATTATCTCATTGTAAGGCCATAGAAAAATGCAAATTAAGCAGCCTAGAGCATAACTATCATTTTATTTGCTGGGCATCAGATTGAATGAAGAAAATGATGGTATGCCATGCGCTGCTTATATTCCCCAATTAATTTCATTTACCCAAGCAGATAAAGTATCAAATACTTTGTAATGAGTCATATCAAGCTGTAGAGGGGTAATCGATACACAATTTTGAGCAATGGCATAAAAATCAGTCCCTGGACCAGCATCGGCTTCAACACCGGAAGGCCCTACCCAATATATGGGGCGCCCACGAGGATCATATTCTTTGACAACAGGTTCTGCTGCATGGCGAGTACCCAAACGCGTTACTTCGATCCCTCTAATTTTTTCTAAAGGCAGGTCGGGAATATTTACATTTAAGATAGTTTGAGACGGCAACAGATTAGCACGCATTTTAATAACTAATTGCCGGGCAATTGCCGCTGCAGTGTCGTAATGCTGAATATTTTCCCCAACCATCGAATATGCAATTGCTGGCAAACCCAAATATCTACCTTCCATTGCAGCAGCAACTGTTCCAGAGTAAAGAATATCATCACCCAGATTAGCGCCATCATTGATTCCAGAAACAACCATGTCTGCAATGGGGTCTAGAAATCCTGTTAAAGCGAGATGCACGCAATCGGTTGGTGTTCCCTCTACACTGTAATAGCCATTATCTAATTGCTTGATCCTAAGCGGCCTCGTCAAAGTGAGGGAATTGCTTGCCCCACTGCGATTTCTATCAGGGGCAACCACCACCACTTCCGCAATGGCGGACATTTCATTTGCAAGTGCCCTTATGCCCGGAGCATACACACCATCATCATTACTTACTAAAATTCTCATACTAACTCTCTGGGGATTCTAACCATCTTACTATCGCTAGGCACTCAGCTAGCGATTCTTCAGTCTTTTTCACCGTTTCCCTAAGCTCAGGTTGGTTAGGGTTTGCCTTCAAAGTAGCTTGTTGGGTAGCTAATGTTTCTTGTAGCGATAGTATTTTCTTGCCAAATGCTTGGGGATTGGCTTGCAATTGAAAAGCGAGTTTGTTCACAGAGGTTGCAATACCTGCTAGTTCCTCACATTTGAGTCGGGATGGCTGTTCTGCAGGACAATTTTTAATGGCTTCTTGCAAGGCTTGGGGATGTGTTCGATAGTATTGTTCATCCTGAGTCGAACAAGCAACTAAAACCAATGGTATAAAGGCCATAAACAGGTACTTTATCATTACCAACCTCTGGGTGTTACTAATAAAATCCCCGATGTTACCACTTGTAGTAAGCTAAAGCCATGTTAGTTGCCAATTTTGCGACTTTAATTTTTTACCACATTGAATAAATGTTGTTTATTAGCTATCGTTATGTCCTTTAAATTTGATAAAAACGAATTATGTTAGACTTCAAAATTATTCGAGACGAGCAAACGGGAGAACTCTGTGTAGAAACAGGTACTTACGGTAAACCCTTGCTCACAATTCCACAACTTAACAAAGGCACTGCCTTTACCCATGAAGAACGGCGTGCTTTTGGTTTACTTGGTAAGTTACCTCATCGAGTAGAAACATTAGATGAACAAGTAAAGCGAAGTTATTTACAATATTCCAGCTACAAAACCCGTCTACAACAAAATATTTACCTAAATAACTTACACGACAAAAATCAGGTCTTGTTTTATAAGTTGCTAAGCAGGTATTTAGGGGAAATGCTGCCTACAATTTATACTCCTATTGTGGGTACTGCTGTTAAACGTTTCAGTCATGAATACCGCCAGCCACGCGGTTTATACATTGCTCATTCTGATAAAAACCAAATTGAAGAAATTATTAATAATCGTTCGAACCCTGAAATCGACTTAATTGTAGTCACTGATGGAGAAGGGGTTTTGGGTATTGGCGATCAAGGGATTGGCGGAATGGATATTCCTGTTGCCAAACTCATGGTTTACTCCTTGTGCGGCGGCATTAACCCTATTCGCACTTTGCCCGTTTTCCTGGATGTGGGAACGAATAATCAAGAATTGCTCAATGACCCTTTATATCTTGGCTGCCAACACCCGCGTATTGATCGTGAAGAATATGATGCTTTTATTCAAATCTTCATTGAAGCCGTGCGCAAACACTTTCCGAATGCCTTCTTACATTGGGAAGATTTTGGGCGCAGCAATGCTAGACGGATTTTAGATAAATATCAAAACGAATTATGTACCTTTAACGATGATATACAAGGAACAGGGGCTGTCACTTTGTCTGCCTTATTAGCCGCATGTGATGTGACTGGCATAAACCTCATTGATCATCGAATTGTAGTCTTTGGTGCAGGCTCTGCAGGAACAGGTATCAGTGATCAGATCATTGATGCCATGGTTAGACAAGGATTGGGGAAAGAAGAGGCCTATAAACGCTTTTGGCTTATTGATCGTCAAGGGCTTTTAGTGAACTCTGATTTAGAACTTACTGAAGCACAAAAACCCTATGCTCGAGAAGCAAGCGAAATAAATCTTTGGCCTACTCACAATAAGCAGCTACCAAGTTTGACTGACACTGTCAGGCAGATTAAGCCGACCATTTTAATAGGGTGTTCAGCACAGCCTGGCGCTTTTTCCCAGGAAATTATCGAAATTATGTCCTCAACCTGTGAGCGCCCTATTATTTTTCCGCTTTCAAATCCCGATGAAAAATGTGAAGCACAACCAACAGATATTTTAACTTGGAGCCAGGGTAAAGCTTTAATAGCAACAGGAACTGCTTTTCCCGCAATAGAGTACCAAAACCGTTTAATCGAAATTGCCCAGTGCAATAATGCTCTAGTCTTTCCAGGAATAGGTTTAGGCGTAATTGCGGTACAAGCCTCACGATTATCTAAAGAAATGATTTGGGCTGCCGCTTCAACGTTAAGCGAATACGCACCTTGTAAAAAAGACAGTTTTGCCCCCTTACTCCCCTCCCTTAATGACGCACAATCCGTTGCTAAACACATTGCTGTGGCTGTGGCAAAAACTGCGGTAACCGAGGGCTTAGCGCAAAAAAACCAAGATGCAGATTTAGAGAAGTTAATTCAGGATTTATTTTGGGAACCGCGGTATTTGCCTTTTAGAAGAGCGAAGACAGTTCCGTAAGTTGGTTCGTTTAGTCTGCAGCAGCCCCAAGAAAGATGTTAAAAAGGAGGGCCACTAACCGGCTCTCCACCCTAGCCTAGTGTCGAGCGATGGGCATACACCCAAGCTTCTATGCCTGACACCAAACAAACCTTAATGCGCACGTAGTCATCGACTTCATACTCGTCTGCTTTCACTAATTCTGCTTCAGTTAAATCAAATACCATCCCCTCAACCTGATCATTTTCTTGGTTGGTTAGTACTAAAATCTGATGCACAGCCTTTCCACTCACCTTAAGAACATGAGGATCGGTGATTTGCAAATCCCTTAAGACATAACCCTTTAGACTGTCCTTTCTACCCTCCAAACGTCTTGCAAAAGTTGCTAGTTGTACGGACTCAAGTTGCAATGTACCGTAAGAAAAGAGTTTTTGCATTGAACCCCCTCATTCAGTGGAAATTCTGCAAATACTACGTGTCCTCGTGAAAAAATGAAAGTCAATCTTTAGGAAGTTTAATCCAATGGCTATTGAGTAGCAATGCAAACTGGAGGTAATCCATTCGTGATGAGACGAGATTCACTTGGTTCTTAATTTATCTATTGTCCCAATCAGCCAAAATGTGGCAATATTCCCTTCTCGATTTTATTCGGATTCCACCTTGTCCCGCACAGAACGTCTTCTTGATTTGTTACAAATCCTACGCCGCCATCGATACCCGGTCAGCGGATCAGCATTAGCTTCCGAACTAGGTATTAGTTTGCGGACACTCTATCGGGATATTCAGACTTTACAAGCACAAGGTGCGCAAATTGATGGTGAACCAGGAGTGGGTTATCGTTTACGGCCTTGCTTTATGTTACCGCCTTTGATGTTTTCGGAAGAAGAGCTTGAAGCCTTAGTACTTGGTTCGCGATGGGTAGCAAAAAGAACTGACTCTCGATTAGCCCTGTCTTCACTTAATGCTTTGTCAAAAATTGCCGCCGTACTCCCTGATGATTTACGCAATACACTCGAAACAGCCGGCCTTCTCGTTGGCCCTGGACATGAAACCCCAACTGGGGATGAAGAACAGGCATTAATCCGCAAAGCCATCCGTTTTGAGTATAAACTTGAAATTGCTTATGTTGATCTTAAAGACAGTGAAACCGAACGGGTGATTTGGCCTTTCGCAATTGGCTTTTTTGATCAAGTACGTGTTTTAGCGGCGTGGTGCGAAATTCGTCAAGCTTTTCGCCATTTTCGTATTGATCGTATTAAAAAGCTTGACTTAATCAAGCATCGCTATCCCAAAAGACGTCAGACTCTTCTTAAAGAGTGGCGCGAATTAAATAGCATACCTGTCCAATAATATCTCAAACACTACTGACAAAATCTGGCAGTAGCTTAGTCTAGGATTGAGACTCCACAACATTAATCGGAGAATAACTATGCTTAATCCTAATTTCGTTATTTTATATGTGGCTAATCCTCTTGCCAGTGCTGATTTCTATAGTAACCTGCTTAAAATTAGTCCTGTTGAGTCTTCGCCTACTTTTGTCATGTTTTCACTCGAAAATGGATTTAGACTTGGTCTTTGGTCCAGGGATACAGTCGAACCTGCTGCATCCCCTTCTCTAGGAGGCGGATCTGAGTTAGCTATTTTAGTTGCAAACCCTGAGGCTGTTCATGAGCTGTATGGCAACTGGCAAAAAAGAGGATTATCAATTATCCAAGAACCTATCAGAATGGATTTTGGCCTTAATTTCGTTGCTGTCGATCACGATGGCCATCGGATACGCGTTTATGAACATAGCTAAATTAAGGCATGCTGGGCCTGACAGCCCAGCCCATCCTTTCTATCGTGGTTCATAAACCTCTTGTTGAATACCACCCACAACCCATGTCTTGCTATTGAAAAATTGACGGAAATGCCAAATTTCATCGAGTTGCGTTTCTTCGCCGTTTTCATTAAGAACGCCAGTGAAACGTACACTTGCCATAGTTGAATCAGCTTGTTTCGAAACATCAAGTAATTGTGCATTTAAGTGGGTTACTTCCGTTTTATTCGGTTCATTTCCCCGTTCATCAAGCTGCATTTTAATTTCAGCAAAGACTTCAGGGGCGGTAAAATCATGTAAATCTTGTAAATTCTTTTGATCATAAGCAGCTTGCAAGCGAATAAATTTTACTTTTGCGTCACGTAAGAACGCTTCTGGCTCAAATCCTGAAGGATAGGTAGTAAAAGAACTACTGCTAGCATTTCCTGCGTAAGCATGAGTTGAAGCATTGCTGAAAGGATTCTGCCTAAACGAGTTGGTTTGCGCCGATTGAAATCCAGGTTGCATTTTTCTACGCAAAAAACTAATTACAAAAAAGGCAATTGAGCCCAAAATTAACCAAGACAACAACCCGCTTCCTAATCCGTGTCCCATAAATAAGCTGGTTAATAAACTACCTGCCAGTAAGCCGCCCAAAATACCGCCCCATTTGCCAGTATTTGCACGCTTTCCCGTTGATTTCATGGGTTGTGCTTTAGCAGGTGATGAAAATAGACTGCTATAGGAACGTTGAACACCAAAACTTCTACCCCCTCCAAAACGTTTGGCTGAAGCTTCGTTGACCACTAACCCGAAGGTAAGTATGCCGATTAGCAAATAGGAAAAAAAACTACGCATTTTGTTTGCCCTTTTTTGTGTAGGAACGGCTATTATAGCTGAACAACAAGCAATTTGCTTAGGTAAATACTTTAAAATTTGTGATGATAAAATATCGTAATCGACTTATAGCATTGACTAGGAATATTACATGGATTCATTAATAATCGAAAAACTAAGACGAGACACACCAGGCTGTAACCAAGTATTACATTTGAATAATGCTGGTGCATCCCTTCCTCCGATACAGGTTCTCAATGCAGTGAAAGCTCATCTTGATTTGGAAGCCAATAAAGGAGGCTATGAAGCTGCTGACTATAATTTTACCAAATCAGAACAACTGTATCATAACGCCGCGCGCTTATTAAATTGCCATCCTGAAGAAATTGCTTTCGTTGAAAATGCCACACGCGCTTGGGATATGGCTTTTTATAGCTTTAAATTTCAGAAAGGAGACAAGATCATCACTGCACTTTGTGAATATGCAAGTAATTATCTAGCCTTTCTGCATCGAATGAAGCAAGTTGGTATCGAAATTGTAGTGGTTGGGAATGACGAAACAGGGCAACTTGATTTAGACGATCTCGAAAAAAAATTGGATGAGAAAGTTAAGTTAATTGCGCTGACTCATGTGCCTACCCAGGGTGGATTGATCAATCCTATTATTGCAGCAGGAAAAATTGCCAAAAAGCACGGTATTCCTTATTTGGTCGATACAACCCAATCGGTAGGCCAAATGCCTATCGATGTACAAGAAATTGGTTGTGATTTTTTATGTGCGACAGGGCGCAAATACTTACGCGGCCCCCGGGGGACTGGTTTTTTATATGCCCGTAAATCCATCATTAACCAATATAACCCTCCTTTTGTCGATCTTCATGCTGCCCAATGGGTTTCTGACCATGATTACCAACTGAGAGGTGATGCTCGACGTTTTGAAACCTGGGAACAAAATATTGCTGGTAAAATTGGGTTGTCTGTTGCGATTGACTATGCCCTGGAACTTGGGATCGATTCGACTTGGCAAAGAATACAGGCTTTAGCTGAACGATTAAGGCAGCAGCTACACAGTATTAAGGGAATAACTCTTCACGATCTTGGAAAAAACAAATGTGGTATCGTTACTTTTACTTATAAAGATCGGGAACCGAGTTTCATTCAAGAGCAACTGAGGAAAAATAATATTAATGTTTCAATTTCGCTGCAAGACTATGCGCGCTTAGATTTAGCAAAAAGGCACCTTCCTTCATTGGTTAGAGCATCGGTTCATTACTACAATTCTGAAGAAGAAATCGGACGATTTTGTAAGGCACTGGAATCTTTAAACGCTACGGTTCAAGATTAAACCAAAATGATGGCATACTGTTTTTACGATATGCGTTATCACAATTGGTGAAACAACACCTAGGGTCTGGTCTATTAACTAATTAAATCCATGTTATTTATTTCGGCGATAGCCCACACCCTACTTTTACTTAAAAATGACACCTTCTCATTCCTTTAAGCCCGATTATAGCTATTCTCTGGTATTCTTTTTATTTTTGTGGTTAAAAGTCGTTTGCTTAGTAGAATGTTCGTGAGGAAAAACATCATAAAGTACAGCCCCAGTCTCCTCCGGAACGGACTTTAGCCAAACTGGATTTTTTAAGGCGTCTTTTCCTTGCTTAAGCCCAAATGCGATTCCTTCATTGATTGAAACGGGTGAAAATGCATAGTCCTTTGATGATAAATCAGTGTCTAAACCATGACGATGAAAACGGACCATTATCATGGTTGTTCTGCAACCCAAAGCACTTAATTTTTTTGCTTTAGCGGTTACTTTTAATTTATCTGGTAATAAATCATAGAGCTCTTTTATTGCATGCCTTAAATCATGTGCTTCGCAAAAAGATTTAATAACACGTTTATAATTACTGGCGTAACTTATATCCTTATGTTTTAGCAAGACTTGGTCTAAATTGGTTGGCTCCTCACTTTCTGGATCAAATAATTGCACCATAAAGCAAAGCGTGCTTACTCGAGGCAAATCATTCAAAATGACTTCTATCGGAGTGTTATTAACAATCCCTCCATCCCAATAAAGGACACCGTCAATGTTGACTGCAGGGAAACCTGGGGGTAATGCTCCGCTAGCCATGATGTGTTCAGGGTATATTTTTTGATATTTTGTATCAAAAAGAACTTGCTCTCCGTTATCAACCCTAACTGCTGATAATGTAAGGCGTGTTTTTCCACTGTTGAGTAAATCAAAATCAATGAGGGTTTCTAGGGTATTTCTCAATTCAGATGTATCGTAAAAACTTATAGTCTCTGGTGAGGCATTAAGTAAAAAATGTGGGTTTATCAACCGAGGTTTAAAGAAGCCAGGTTGTCCAAAAATTAGAGTGGTCTGCGCATGCCAATAGTTGTAGAATTTACGTGAGCTGGGATCTTCATGCCATAAATCCAGGGCTTGAAAGGGATCATAGGTGCTAATATCATTCCAAAATTTTTTAAGCCTGGGCAATCGATTTTCAGGGTGGTTTCCAGCAACAATTGCTGCATTAATCGCTCCGATTGAGATACCGCTAACCCAATCAAAATGGTAGCCAGCATTTTGCAGAGCCTCGAAAACGCCTACCTGGAAAGCACCTAATGCTCCGCCCCCTTGGAACAAGAAAGCAGTCCGGCTCCAAACTGGATTTGATCCCATGCTATTCCCCTATTTCATTTTCCTTCATTTTTAATTAACGCTAATTAAGCACAAATCCAACCAAACTGCTTTAGATAATTCCATGTGTGAGCTTTACTCGTATTGCTCCTGACTCAATACTAATGTTTACACAACTAAATGCAGCAAATTTTATGCTTACTTTATGCCAAGTTGAGAACTCAGTACATTTTGTCCAGAGAATGTAATATTACCGTCTATGGCTGTAGCAGCCCATTTGCCCTGTCGAAATCAAATTCGCCAGGGAAATTACACAGAATAGGGATAAAAGTTGAACCGTGTTATACTCCGTTGATTTTAGGCGGTGGGTTGTAAGTAGGATTAAGTCAATTAACACTTTGATCTCTAAAAAGTTCATCATGTACGGTATAAAACCAAGGAATTACGATGAAGCGGGTACTATTGCTATCTTTGATCTTATTGCTCCAAACAGCCTGCCAATATAGGAATTTCAACAACCCCTTGCCTGGCGGGCTTGCATCGAAAGCAGTAGTCTCTGGTTTTAATGATGTACGTACAGATTATACCAATAATCAGAATCCCCTCATCAAACGGCAATCCCTTGAACGTGTAAAGCAATTAGCTAAAAATTATCCAGAAACTATGTTTCAACGAAAAGGGGTTTTCACTTTATTGATTATTTCTGGCGGCGCTGACTATGGCGCATTTGGCACGGGTATATTAAACGGCTGGACAAAGAGTGGAACGAGGCCAAAGTTTACAACGGTAACAGGTATAAGCACTGGTGCTTTAATTGCCCCCTTTGCTTTTGCCGGTCCTAAATACGATAGCGTGCTTAAAACAACCTATACCACTACAACCACAAAGGATGTTTTAACCAAAAAACCTTTATTGTGGACATTAATATCGGGTTCTGATTCTTTAATGGATACAAAACCCCTGAAAAATTTGATTGCCTCTTACGTTGATGAAAAACTTCTCAATGATATTGCCAAAGGTTTTCAGGAAGGCCGTCGACTCTATGTTGGCACCACAAATCTTTATTCCAGAAAATTAATTGTCTGGGATATGACGAGAATTGCAGCAAGCAGAAATCCCAAAAAAATTGAATTATTCAGAAAAGTTCTGCTCGCTTCTGCGAGCATCCCTGTGATCATGCCTCCAGTGAAATTTGACGTCATTGCTAATGAAAAAACTTATACCGAAATGCATGTTGATGGTGGAGCGACTTTCAGTGTATTTCTAAGCCATCTTGGTTCAGATGTTCAAACAGCAAAAGCACATTTCCAGTTAACTAAACCCCCAAGGGTAAAAATTTATGTGATTCGTAATAATCAAAATCAGTTTCATTATAAGGTAGTCAAACCCCAGTTATTTGCTATTGGAAAACAAGCGGTAGCGAGTGTTATCGCCTCGCAAGGTGCAGCAGATGTCGATTTTATTTATCTATGCGCGCTCTTGGGTAAGGTTGATTTTAATTTAGCAAACGTTCCTAATGAATTTTATATGGATTCGGATGAATTATTCGATATTAAACGCATGCAGAAGCTTTACCATATAGGTTACGTTAAAGCGATAAAGGGATATCCTTGGCAAAAAATACCTCCTGACGTCAAATTATTACATAACGTATAATTTACTGGAACACCCAAGGATTAACCCCCTTTAAAAAGGATAAAGATATTGCCGGTTTGTATTTTACCTCCTTAAAAACACACACTAATAGATTTCAATTTTCTAGGAAGAATATCCTAATCCAAATGAAACCTTGCTTTATTGGTAACCACATCAGTTCATTACTATAATTGTGAAAGGAAATTGAAAAATTTGGTGAGGCAGTAGAATTTGTTTTGCATTAATCTAATTATCTATTGGCTCATACGGTTTGTCGTTATCAATTTCTTTTAGCAAGTCCGCACCATTATGGAAAATAGATGGGGATTTTATCATGAAGCGACTAATTATTTTGATAATAATATCCTTATTACCCGTGATTTCGAAAGCAGCAAAAGATGAATCAGAACCAACGTATTACGGAACTGGTTTATGCAAATACCCTCAATATCAGTGCATCAAAATTAAAGGTGGAGAAAGTTGGAAAAAATTATTTCCAGATGAAACACAACGCGACCTTGTTCAGCGATTAAACCGTACTTATAATCCCTTGTATGAAGGCCAAGTGATCGCGATTCCGCAAAATTTAAATTCAGTCAACCTGTTTGATTTATCCCCTTTTCCTTTAAAGATTCCTCCTTCTTCTGATAATCAAATCATTGTTGATCAAGAGAAATTAGCTTGGGCAGCTTATGATGAACAAGGCCATTTGATTAAATGGGGTCCTATTTCATCAGGAAGTGATAAATGCTCCGATAATAGTAGCAATACATGTCGTACTTTAACTGGCATATTCAGAGTATTTAGCAAAGAAGGCGAGCATTGCGTCTCCAATGCTTTTCCTGCAGGGAAAGGAGGGGCAAGTATGCCCTATTGCATGTTTTTCCATAAAGGGTTCGCCTTACATGGTTCAGAGGATATACCGGGCTATCGTGCAAGCCACGGTTGCGTCCGCATGTTTATTGAAGATGCAAAATGGCTGAATCATGATTTTGTTAAAGCAGCGAGTAAAAAAAATAATTTCGCAGGAACGGTGGTGACCATTCGCCCGCTTTATTCAGCAGATATGTTTAATAAAGGCCTTGATAAGACCATTGTCAGTCCTGCGGCCAGACACAAGAAGCATAGAGACTAGTGATAATAATGGGTGGGTAGTGGAATGATGTTGACTGTCTAGCGGGCAGTCTGATTAAGGCCATGGATGAGTCAGGTCACTTTGCCACTCTCATCTTGACCTTGATGTTTAAAAAATCTACAATCAGTGATTATTTAGATTCTCTGGAGATAATCAATGGCTTCCAATTTACATGATGTCCGAAGACGCCAGTTTAAACTAAAGCTAACCATGCTAACAAAAGAAATCCTTGAGCTGTTATTAAAACATCTGGATTGTGACAGCAATTATAGGGTTGACTACACGGGTTCAAAATTAGTTCTCCGTGAAAGCAGCCAACATCCACCCTCTGAAACTCAAAAAAGACACGTTGACAAGTTATTGAGTAAACTCCAAGAAAAAGATGTACTTGATTACGTTGAAGGGTTCAGTAATGTTAGGGTTACAAGTGACATCAGTGTGATTACCCCTTCTAAAATTATTACTGCGGTGAATCCCCACAAACTACTGTCCTTATTGGGTGTTCAAAAAGAGAAACCTGATCATCTCAATGTCGATGAAAAAACCTGGGCGCTTATTCCAGATGAAATTAAAGATCGTTGGGATAGGTTCAGCGGTTCCATGCAGAAACACATCATAAACTGCGTATCTGAAAACCTTGAGGAAAAATTTAAGCAATTGGTTACTACCCGTGTATTTGGCGAATCAATGCGCTCCCCTATTTCTTTTGGAGTCCCTAGAATTCCAGTTCGTTTACCCAATCCATTACTTGCTGGCGGAGTATCCAATGAGTTGTATGATTTACACGACATCTTGCAAATAAGGGAGCGCAGTCCGAGCAACCCAGCTTTACGGCGCGATCCCATCACTCGGGCTTATTTTAGCCTCGATCAGGTGGTACCAGACACAGAAGCTTTGGAAAACATTAAAAAGCGTGCACAAGATGAACAAGCTCCGGGTATAACGCCCCCTTAATCGGTAAATTTAGCAGTTAGCTTCTTGGAAACATAATCAGGTTATCCAGCGTGCAGGGGAGAACCTCCTGACTCTCGGTAATAACCTGGTTCAGAGGCTCTTATTGCAATAGCAAATAATCAGAATTAATGCCCTGTTAACCCGCCTGGACAAAATACCACCTGATAGTTCATTTTCACATTTGTCCCTGAAGGTGATTGTTTACAGAAAAAAGAACCTGAGTGATCATCAAATGGGTAGCTATACGCTGTCGGACAAGCATTTTTATACCATACTATGGTCTCATAAGGAGAAGGAACAATAGGTGAAACTGAAGTTGGGCTTCCCCAATCAGAATTGGTATCACTGGCTTGCGTATCTTGAGCGGTCACATAGGGGTTAGTGGTATTCCAATCGACTGCTCCGCAACATAGATTATTAGAAACACCAGACTTATAGCAGGAATTAAGGACTGTGGGAATCGAAGGGTTAAAGTTACACCCATAAATATCAGACAGCGTAGTACCTGCTGTATAGCCTGGCTGAGTACCCGGAACAGTACTGATATCCTCATCACAATTGTATCTTAGGCGGGTATCATTATTAGGTGTAAGCGTCACTGTGGTAGCAAAAGGCTGGGTGCACAGCGTTTTGAGTGCCCAGGTACCTAAGAGCTGGCCACAAGACATGATTAAATTCCCTTTTTGCGGATCTGCCGCCTTAAACGCTATACCGCAAACTGGGTTTGCGGCAGTGCAACTGCAGTTATTTTGTCCAGCAGCTTCATCACCGTCCGTAACAAAATTAAAAAATTGTGGCGCAAGCACCCCATTGTTTGGTGGAGTTACAACCCAAGGACAAGATCCTAGAGGTGCGTCAGGTGTTGGTGGGTTAGCCGCCTGAAAAGGTGCTCCTGCCCCTCCGCATTGAAACGCGGTATTATTGGCTGGAGGGAATGGTGTGACTGTTGCTTGCGGGCCAAGCGCCTTCATTTCAACTGGAACATTAAATCCTTCAATCAGAGAAATATCATAAACACCATCAAAAGAACCATCTCCTTGAGCCGTGTTAAAGAAATTCATTTCTATTTTAGTAAAAGGTGGAGATGGCTCCTGGTTAAGTAAGCACCGACCACCATTCGGAGGGGCATCAGGGGTACATTGGGCTGTTTGACAAAAAAGCTGATTGCCAATTGTTTGACATCCTGTTCTTGCAAAAAATTCTCCAATATACTCCACTGGGAAAGTAAGTGATTTTGTGGTTGGCGGCTGACCTGGAACCTGTGCATTCAGCAAATAATCATCAGGGCTTGCCGGAGAAGTTGGATCTAATTTGTTAGGCGAATCATTTGCCACACCATACCAGACAGGGAAAGGACATTGGTTAACAAAAGTAACCGTATGTTGATAATTATTCGCTGAAACGGGAGCTGATGTTGCAGCGCTTACAGGAACTCCTTGGGATACAGTCCCTGCTGTTACAGTCAGAGTACCTGTTGTCTGGGGAATAACTGAGGCTGAAACCGTACAGCTTCCAAAAGGAGAAAGTGTTTTATTCGAGCAATTATCTTTCCCAACAGTTAGCGTTACCTGGGCATTGGAAGCGAGCAATGTATTACCGAGCGTGGCGTTTACATTTACCAGTCCTATTGAGGCATTTGTGGGACATGTATTGGTGAAAGTATACTGCACTATATTATCAGAAAACTGAAAAACATTTGTCGGCAAGGGTAAAGTCACTGTTGGCGATGAGATGCAATTAGGCGTAGGAGGAGTGACTCGTTGAGCAACAGCAAATAAAGGATTCAAGGGAATTCGATTATTATGGTAACCATAAGTCAGCTGGATAAAAGATGTCCCCTCTGCTTGCGGTAAAAAAGTGATCGCTATCATACAAAAGCCACCAGGTAACAAGGGCGCGCCATTGCAACTATCTTGAATAAAAAACCACTCAGGGCTTTTGGTGAATGTCGTATTTATTGTTGTAATAAAAGGGAGATTATTAAAAAGCGTGTAGAGCACAGTGGAATTGCCTCCAGGAGCTATTGGAGAAAACCCTGTTGCAGGCTGAAGAGACCAAGCAACTGGATCGATGGCTGCTATGCTCCCTTGGGCATAAAAAAAGGACAAAACCCATATTAGGGCTATACGAACAATACCCATTATTCCTCCAAATCCTTACAGTAATAGGTGGCAGGCCCAGTAGAATAAGCCACTTTAGCTAACGATCACCTAATAAATAACTCACACTTAACATGGCAGCATTGGATTTATAATCCCCTAAATTAAGTGATTGCCCTGCCCAAGTGCCCATCCCACTTCCAGACGACACACTACCAAGATCTTGGTACTCATACCCCAAGGAGACAATAAAACGGCTACCAAGCTGAAGGTCTAGACCCGCTCCCAAATTGTAGGCAAATTGAGTAGTCCAATTGTCTGCAAAAGCGGGGCTGATTCGTGGTGTGACTCCTGATAAGGCAGCTTCACTGTAGCCGCGGGCTCTGTTAAAAGCAGCACCAAATCCCCCGCTTAAATAGGGAGAAAACACCCTATATTGAAAAAAATTGACTTTTGCTGTTGCCAATGCGACATCGGAGTATATTTGCCAACTGTAGTTATAATTGCCAAATTCGAGCATTGAGTATTGAAGAATTGATTTACCTACATCACGGGCGAAAACTCGGTGATAACGTAACCCCAAAGCCACTGCAGGTACCCAACTGTTATTAAGCTCCCAACGATACCCTCCAGCAGCTCCTGCAAAGGCCTGATCATGCACCCCGGTAAGGAAAGTATCTTGGTTGTATGGGGATTGAGCATTAGACCCATTATTGACGGTTATCTTCTGGGTAATATCATTCCATTGAACACCCCCTAAAACACCGATGTACCAGTTTTCATTAATTAAAGCAAAATGTTCAACCGGCGGTTCTTTTTCCAGTGGCTCCTTCTCCAATATGATTTTTTTTGTATTCGTTGCTGCAAGGCCCTTTTGCCCTCGCTTAAAAATGGATGCTCTCGGGACTTGTTTTCGGACAAACCTTGACCTTGCTTGTAGGACTACTTTTCTTACTTCGGTTATGGAACTTAAAGGACCAACCATCACCACATAATTTCCACCTCTGCGTTCAATTTTAACAGTGTGTTCGATTTTCGCCTGCATTTTTTCCTGAAAATGATAGGCATTTAATTTGGCTGAGAAATTTCCAAGTTGAACAAAAAAAGACCCTCTCTCATTACCATGATAATGTTTTATGCTTTCTAAACCATAGAAAGTCACGGCATGCGAGAAAGATTGATTTAAGAATAAAGACATTAGAGCAAAGGTACCGGACTTAAGACAAAGCCGTTTCATTTATCATCCCTAATCAGAAAATTCAGAAAATAAAGTACCTTATCAGCGTGTTAAAAACAATGGGAAAATAGAGTATTTAATAAGTTAGTTATTGATGCTCTTAAAATTAACAGTTACTGTTTTCGAACTACCATTTTCTGGTTCCCAAGGACGGGCGTATTTGAAGTTAATAGTCGTACTTGCAGGATACGTTTTGCCTCCAACCAACTCAAAAGTAAACATCATCTGCCCTCCTGCACCAATTAATTTTGATTGTGGAGCAATGTATTGGCTTGATACAAGTTGTAAAAGGGATTTATCGTACTTAGTCACCGTCCATTGGTAACCTGTTGTTGGATTTGAAGATAAGGTAACCTGAAATTTTGATTGCTTTGGATCGACATTAACTGTCATAGGATCTGATGCGGCAGCAGTAGCTAAGGCGCCCCAAAACAACAATAAACTACCTAATATCGTTCTCATCATATAAGGGTCCATCTGGAGTATTTTTTTAAAGTATACTACAAGTCTTTGAAATCGCCTTCATCCCGAACGCAGCGAAAGGAGCCCCTTCGCTTTTCCCAATTCCTTCTCACGACAACATAATATGGCCTTGTAAATAAAGGCGGCAGTTTCCTGATAGCATAACTCGATCACCCTTCACTTCGCATAAAAGCTCTCCTTGTCGCTTACCACCTTGCAATGCATGAATCGATTTTTTTCCAAATCGTTTGGACCAATAAGGTGCAATAACGCAATGAGCAGAACCGGTTACAGGATCCTCTGGAACATCGCAACCTGGATAAAAACACCGTGAATAAACATCGGCAGTTGTTGAAGGAGAGGATAAAATAACACCCCTATTTTGTAATTGGGCTATAGCATTAAGATCAAGCTTCGCTTCTTTTACCTTCATTTCATCATCAAAAATCAACAATAAATCAAAGGTGCTTTCATAAACTTCTTTTGGCGATACATTCATGGCGTTAAGGAGCGCCGGTGAAGGGGTAATTGGCTTGTAAGGCAAAGCAGGGAAATCCATTTGTAATTGCTCTTGCTGCTTGGTGACTTGCAGTTGACCACTTAAACTATTAAAAATGACGGTATCGCTTTCGTGTCCCAGCATTTCAAATACCACAAAAGCGGAAGCGAGAGTTGCATGTCCACAGAGTGCCACTTCAGCGTTCGGAGTAAACCAGCGGATTCGGTAATGTTCCCCTTCCCTCACAATAAATGCAGTTTCTGACAAGTTATTTTCGTTTGCAATTGCCTGCATCAAATCATCACTCAGCCATTCACTTAACGGACAAACCGCTGCGGGATTACCTGAAAATAGTGTTGATGTAAACGCATCAACTTGATACATGACTTGATTTTTCATAACAACTCCTTAAATTGTTTGCTTAGAATACCACAGGATTGTTAGGCTTTAGTTAATTCATCAGCGGGAATCACATAAACTCAAAATTAAAGGACATCGTATGAAGGCGATTGGCTGTATAAAAGCAAAACCCAATGAAGCAATTAATCCACTTGCCGACCTAGAATTACCAGTACCCAAACCCACTGGCCACGATTTATTAATAGAGGTTAAGGCCATTGCAGTGAATCCTATCGATTACAAAATGCGTAAACGAATACAGCTTGAGGAAGGACATCACCGCATACTGGGGTGGGATGCATCGGGGGTTGTTAAGGAGATTGGTGACAGGGTCATTCTTTTCAAACCAGGTGACGAGGTTTGGTTTGCAGGCGATGTAACCCGTGCAGGCTGCAACAGTGAATTTTGCCTGATTGATGAACGAATTGTTGGATTAAAGCCGAAAAACTTGTCCTTTGAGCAAGCTGCCGCTTTGCCGTTAACTTCCATTACCGCCTGGGAAATTTTATTTGACCGATTAACTATCACTCCTAATCAGAAGGGAAGTTTACTCATTACAGGGGCTGCAGGGGGAGTAGGCTCCGTATTGGTACAACTTGCGCGCAAACTGACAGAGTTAACCGTTATCGGTACTGCTGGACGTGAAGAATCCCAGAAATGGATCAAAGAGCACGGTGCTCATTATGTCATTGACCATAATAAGCCAATGTTGGAACAGTTAGAAAAATTAGGGCTTGGTCAAGTCGATTATGTCATAAGTTTAACACACAGCGGCGAACACGCAGTTGAATTGGTTAATTGCCTTAAACCACAAGCTAAATTTGCCTTAATTGATGACCCTGAGAATCTGGATTTCAGAATATTTAAGTTAAAAAGCCTTTCCATTCACTGGGAAATGATGTTCACCCGTTCGATGTATAAAACTCATGACATGATTAATCAGTACCGAATATTAACTCAGGTTGCGGAATTAGTGGATAAAGGGGTTATTAAAACCACTCTCAACCAGCATTTTGGCTCTATTAATGCGGCTAACTTAAACAAAGCGCATGAATTGCTTATATCCGGCAAATCGCGCGGGAAAATAGTCCTCTCTGGCTTTTAAGCGAAACACCTCCTAAAATTTAGCCTAGCACAAATTTTAGGGGTATTTCCCCTATTTCTGTCAATTAAAAACTTCATTTTTCAATTTTCAGAGAAAATCTATTCTTTACTCTTCATAAACATCCTATACTCTAGCATTGTTCACTCAATCACTTCGAAAAATGAAAACGGATAAATTATTAGGATTAATCTCTTCGATTACGCTACTGTCTTTTATGCTTAATGCACAAGCTGGCGTGGATCCTCAATCATTAATCAAAGTTACCCAGGAAAACAATGCAGAATGTGTTGAGTTCTACACCTATAAGAATGCACTTTATTGCACTAATGAACCTACATCTGGCTCTTCTGTAGTTGACCCTAAAATCAAAGATTATGAAACTCAAACGATTATTTTTGATGATCGCCCTTGGCAAGCAGTTTGGGGCAAGAAAACTGATGAGATTACAACAGTAGAATACATTCCTGCCGGCAATAACATCAACCAGTGGCATGAACTTGTAACCAGTCAATTTATTCCAGGCATTCAAAATACCATCACCCCTAAACAATATATGGATTTCGCCATTAAGCAATTGAAAGACGCTGGTTTTCAACCGATTATTAATGTAATTAATGACACACCACAACAAGTTATTTTCGAATTTCGCATTTTTTCACCTGAAAATTTTAAACAAAATGAATTACAAATTGTTAAAAGAGGTAATGACGGACTTTATATTATCCATTACGTCATTAAGGAAGCTGATATGGGTAAACTCAACAGAGAGAAATGGATTAATAATATGCAAAAAAGCCAGATACATAAGATAGCCCAACAAAATTGAGGTTACTTCTCCACAGGATCAACTTTTTTGACAAAAAATTCATCAACAGTTTGTTTTTTTATTAAGTTATTGACATGTTTTTTTAGAATAGCGTTGATAATTGCGGCTTGGGCAGGGTTGGGATCATAATCCATTTGATTAAAGGCTGCCGTTAAATATTTTTCCAATTCATGTTTTAATTGGGAATGGTTGAGCCAATGAACAAGCTGCTCCTCGTCTTTCTCAAGAAAAATTTGGATTAATTTATTCTCCTTTAGAATTTCTATACTATTCTCAGTAAGATAATTGCCATACTCTAGCGACTTAATAACATAATGCGCCAGTTGAATCGAAGTTAATTTCATAACAATATCATCAATACCTCGTCATATTAATTATAGATGACAGGTACTCTAGCTTCGAATGGCGCAGAGCAAGCACTGTGTCAATGGAAAAATGTGACGAGGTCTCCTATATTTTAGGTGAATGCAGTAGCAGGAGATAAGGAAAATGACTGCCTATAAACTGCTTGCCAGCCTATTGACACTTTATTTCTGCTCAACACTCTATGCAGATAATGCCACCACAATACTGCCCTGCCTCAAGCCGAAAATTGTTAAGCCCTTGATCGATTGGGCTATTAATGCCCCCAATACTGCGGTTATCCCTACTGAAGAGGCATTTACCGGAACCAATTTAACGTATTCTGTGTCAGCACATCCATTTAACCCCAAAAACATTGTTTCGATTAATCCGCAATCAGGCGAAATTCATATTAACGCCAAACTTGAAGATCAATTTAATGTGACTGTTAAAGCAAAGAACGCGTGTGGTATGGCTTCAGCAACATTTAATGTGATTATTGATCAAGCAGAAGAAATAGAATAAAACGTCTATCAATGAATCGATCCAACCAATAGATGCAACGGCCAATGCATCCTATGACGTTTGTCCAGCTTTCCCCAAGCTGCCTCAAGCTCTTTAAAGATCAAATTAATTGGGTTTACTTGATTTCTAAATTGGTACTCTTTTATTGCAGACCAAGTATTCAAATACCCAAGCAATTGGCTGAACCCCATCTCTTTTTCGATAGTAAACGAAGCAAGTTCCCTTTTCTTAAAAGGAAAAGGGATAGTACGGTATTCTTCATCAATATAATGACGCTCAGCAGGCCAATAGTTATCACCTAAAATATCACGATAAAGCTTTGCAATGATCTCGTCTAATGAGGAATTGAATTTCCCTAAAGAATAACACCATGCAGCAATAACACCCGCTGGTTTGCCTACCCTTCTCACTTCATCATAAAACAAATCAAAATTAAACCAATGTAAGGCTTGCGCAACCGTAATTAAATCAATTGAGTTATCCAAAATAGGTGTGCTTTCAGCAAGACAACAAAGGTAATGGATTTTTTCATTTTTTGGCGCCAACTCAAGTTGCGCCCGATTGATATCGGTGGCAATCACCTGATCGAAATAAGCTGCCAATGCAACAGCAGCTTGTCCGTTACCTGTTCCACAATCCCAAGCACTTTGATGATCTTTCACTAAATGGACAAGATAATCATACAAAACCGCTGGATAATTGGGACGAAAAAGCAGGTAATTTTCGGATTGCTGGTTAAAATGTTTGATGTAATCCTTCACAATAATCCTCCTTCATAAAACTTAAACGAGTGACAGAGAAATACCTTGCTTGCCCATTGCATAAGCCTCTTGCTGTTTATGTAAAGCCTCCTTCAATTGGGATTTGTCGGAATTAAGCAAATGGAACTGTTTCAGTAATTGTACTGTTTGTTTCATGTCGTGAATTTTAGCTTTTGTGGCGGTGCGTTGGACCGTTTGATCTCTATAAGCATGGTCTAAGCTCTTTTCCAGTATTTCACGCTTCTCTGGCTTATTGTCGGGCAAAAAAGCCTTACCCTTCAAGGTACAACGCTTAGCCTCGTAATACGTGCGTATTTCTTCATAGGTAAAGCTTTGAGTCATTTCATTAGTATAAATATCCATTTCAGTATTTCTTGGAAGGCTAGGATCATGGCATTCAGCGAATTTTACTTCATTCCAGCCCAATATGGTTTGGATAGCATTGTATACTTTATAAACGAAAAACATGGTTATAGGAATAAGACCTACGGTAATCAATGTAGCGGCAGCAGCCGTGGGCAGCAAAGGCAGCAAAAAAATGCTAGCTAATATAAACGCTAAGATAAGCGTTGAGGCCAGTTTGTTATTTAACACGAAACGAATGGTGGGTAAAACAAAGAGACGGTAAGGTTGATGACCTAAATAGTAAGCAAAACCCCGAAGCAGGGTAAAAATAAAAAAGTTCCGCCACCTTCGTTCTTTATTGTCCTCAACTGTATCAACACCAACAAATTTAGTTTCCGCAAAACCAGCATAATTGAGCGCATGGGCCGCAAACCCATTCGGGCCTTTTTTTGATTCAGGCGGTATAACATGAAGAACATGCCAATCATTTTCCCAGTCCCCATAGGGCGAAACAACATCATCCTCTTGTTTTTGCACATAAACAGGCGGCTTATGCTCACCATCAAAATCATCCCAATGATTGAAACGGGTATCCCAACACCAAGGCTCATGCATCCCTGGGGGATTCAATGCATCGACGCGTGATAATTTATCACCTTGGTCGATTGCAAGGAGTAACGATAAGCTCCCACCTAAACTGGTACCGCAAACATGCGGTTTTTTCTCTTGCCTATCTATCCACTCTAAAACTCTCTCCCGGCCATGTGCATATAAAGATTGGCCTGGTGTAGACCATGCCTCTAAATCAGTATTCACCTGAGTTGTAAAACCTTGACCAGCCGGATAGGTTGTGCCCATAAAAATGAGATGCGGTGTGGCTTGTTGGTTGGCAATAGGTTCAAGTCCGTATGCAAAAACGCGATCATAGTCTTCAATGAGTAATTTGCTAAACCCCTTAGTCGGCGTTAACTCTATGGGAGTCACTTTATATTCAACCATCTGCCATTGGCCGTTGATTAACTGAGGTATAGTGAATGATTCGTAAGGATTAAGATCAGCGAAAGGCAAAAGCGTCATACAGTTGGAGATAAACAATTGCGCTTGATTTAATTGTTTTTCAGAAAGCTCTTTATTCTGTAATTGCTCAAAAATATAATTAAAACCTTGTTGAAAAGCAAGACGCATCTCCCGGACTAACTCATGATCACGCTCAATAAAAATCGCTTCTAATACCCGTTTTGACCCAAGATCCCGCCAATTTTCTTTCCATCCCATCATCAGGATGCGTAAAGCGTCGCGTGCAATACTCGCCGGATCGTTATTATTGCTTTCAAGTTGAGCAGATTCAAAAAAATTTAACTCCAATCCACCGGCATAAATTTCACCCTTCTTCATTGATTAATACCTTTTCTCGTTTTTGAAGCAAAAGCAACACGTTGCTTTTGGGTAATGTATTAAAAGAATTGGCCATTTTTTTGTTAGATTGCAACACTCAGCCAATACAGATTTCTTGAATTTCCATATAAAAAACTCATTTTGAGCAAGAATTTTACATGAATCGATGGATAAAAAAAAGAAGACTCGTCTAAATGAGACTAAGCAATAATAGAAAGCCCTAATAGAACGCCATGTTGAATTGGTAAATTAGACACTGAACCAGTTTCAGCAAATGGGTTCACACGAAACTTAGGATTACTGCCAAAGACCCCCTGATACAAAAGATTTAAATTAGTGATCTCTGTTAATGGATAGCCAAAACCCGCCTGGACTTCTCCTGCAATTTCCGATTTATTATTTATTCTAAAGCTATCGATTTGCCAGTAGCGATACGCGATACCCCCCTTCAGCTGAGTAAAAAGCAAGCTTTCAGTCAAGGGACTTGCGTTTGCTGTTACTAATAAATCAAACATAGGCCTCATGGTTGTTTGCACAGCATACCCCAAAGTAGCCAAGGGACCTTGAGGAATTGCAAACCGCATCCGGTTGCCAGTTTGTACACCTAGTTCAAGTCCAAAATTAGCTTGGGTAGCGGTGAGTAACTCAGCTGCTAATGCCAAACGCCCAATTGCGGTTTGCCCATCTGAACGATACATGTGCTGAAAATCGCTGTAGCCCGAGCTGGCGATGACAGACCATCGATTATCAAGGCTTTCAGGCGTTGGTAGTAAATAAGAATTAGCAAATACATTAAAGGATAAGAAACATCCTATCGTGATTAAGCATATTCTTCGTATCATGCCTACACCTTCCCTTAATTGCCTAAATAAAATCATGCAGGAAAACAAAACTCATTTTATACTCAAGATACTTCAAAATGCTAGATTTTAGGCGACTTGATTTTTTTGTTTCGCTCAACAAGGAAACGCTCTCCTCATTTATTCATACTATACTTATTTCTAAATTTACCAGCACTAGCAATAAGCGTTTAATTATTGAGGGAGAAAAAACATGAGCAACGCATTAACTGGAAAAGTTGCCTTAGTGACAGGTGGTTCGCGTGGAATTGGTGCAGCAATTGCAAAACGACTGGCCAAAGAAGGAGCAACAGTAGCCTTAACTTATGTAAGCAGTAAGGAAAAAGCGGATGCTGTTGTTGAAGAGATTAAAGCTGCTGGCGGAAAAGCCTTAGCCATTTACGCCGACAATGCGGAGCCTAAAGCCATGCATTCCGCTGTTGAAAAAGTCATAAATAACTTCCATCAACTCGATATTCTCGTCAATAATGCTGGTGTATTTATTATGGGCTCTGTCACCGATCCCTCCTATAATCCCACTGATTTTGAAAAACAATTTGCAATTAACGTCAAAGGTACAGCCTCTGCAGTTTTCGCCGCAGCAAAACATATGCGTGAAGGTGGAAGAATTATTTCAATTGGCTCTATAGCAGGTGATCATTCCCCTCTTCCCGGAGTAGCGGATTACTCAGCCACCAAAGCTGCAATCGCTGCTTATACACGAGGATGGGCGAGGGATTTTGGCCCTAAGGGAATTACTGTTAACGTCGTCCAACCAGGGCCTATTGATACCGATATGAATCCAGCAGACTCTGAAATGGCCGAAATTCTGAATCCGTCAATCCCACTTGGTCGGTATGGTAAACCTGAAGAAGTGGCCGCAGCAGTAGCTTTTCTCGCAAGCCCTGAGGCGTCTTACATCACAGGTGCAACATTAAATGTCGACGGAGGTCTTCTGGCCTGATTCTAAGGGGGGTAAAAACTCGCGTCCGAACCTTGGTGCGCCTGGGTGCAGGCGTCGACGTTTATTGATTTTTTGAATGGATAAAAAATAGCCGTTGGAATCTCATTGAATTCAACCCAATTATCGAGTATTAACCACCCCTAGCCATTCCGTCTTGATTGCAGGCAGATGACACAACTTTACAAAACCCAGCGATATTTTTAAACCGCGATGCGGTTATCACGCGGCTTCTTTTATTATCTAAAAAATGTGTCATCGCTTCTCCTGGGCCTAAATCAATAATAAGATCATACTGGTATTCATTGATGAGTTCACAGATTTTTTGCCACTGCAATGGAGAGTAAATCTCTTTGTCCAACAATTCTTTTTCTTCCTCGAGCTCATAAACTTTACCTAACTTAATTGGATTGATGATTGGATAAAGAAGATTTTCTGCAGCAAGGGTATTGAGAAAATGATGAAATAAACCCTGCTGATTTTTGTAAAGGGGTGTATGCGAGGGTAAGTGAATTTCGAGAAATTGTGCTTTTTTAAGATGCGCATCGGACAAACGGTTTATAAGCCTCTTTAAATCGGTCACCTTCCCACCGACCACTAATTGTTTCTCCGAATTGATAATAGCAAGGTAGCAGTGCTGATCGGCACATAGTGCACTGACTTCCTCAAGATTAAATGCTCCATTGATATACAATAAATCATAATCAGATTCACAATGCTTTTTTATCAGTGAGGTCATAAGTTGAGTTCGATAAGCAAGAACGCGATTGATTTCTTCAGGGGAGGCTTCAATGCTAGCAAGGAAGGCGGCCACCTCGCCTAAACTATAGCCTGCAAAATTAAGCTGATGTCCCTTAAAAAAAGATTTTATCCGATTAAATAAAGTCATTTGATAACCACCGATTATCAGTTGGGTATAGAATGGGTCTTTGATGGATTGTGATTTGTTATCCAATAGATTCATTGCGGTAAGATGGTGTTGCAAAATTGTTTGGGAAGCCTGATCTTCATTAAAAAAAGTAAATAAATTGTCTTCTTGATAACCTTGGCCCGCAAAAATACATAAAATATTCACGATGGTAATTCGGCAAAAATCGAATGTAAAAAATACAATACACTGAGCAGGTCCGCGACACCACCAGGACTTATATTTTGCTGCGAAAAAACACGATGAAGTTGAATTGCAGCCTCAAAAGATTGCTCTCTTTGATGCAAACAAATAGTTTTTTGGATTTGCTGACGGGCAAATTCGAGGCCGCTTAAACCTGCCCGGTACAATACATTTATATCATCGAGTTGCATTAAAAATCGTTGATAGGCAAGCAACCCCAAAAATAATTTATCATGATGCACGGCTTTTAAATCTTGGTAGGTTTCAAAGACCAAACGGTACCCTTCTATAGCGATTTGCTTAGCATCATGAACACCATATTTTTCTTTTACAACCGCACCATGGGTGTTTTGATTACAATGGCTCGTAGAAAGGTAAGTGGCCCAATCAGTAATGACGGCTTGATGGAGATCGTCCAAGGAAAAGGCTTTTCTTTGGGTACTTAATTTACATGAAGATGTGCACAAAATGCCCAAAGCAAAAATGGCCCCCCTATGGGTATTAATGCCCTTTGTAATGCGGTACATAGTTTGCTCTGCTTGCAATCCCCAACGAACTAAATCTTGGGATGAATACCCCAAAGACGCGCACAGCCCCACTCGGAAAAAATAATGCCGAAGGCTAAAAAGGCTGCGAAAAAACAAAGCTCCATCCATATCCTGATGAGCACCATTATCGACAAAACTGACTAAGCCGGGTTTAGGGTATAAAGCGACTTCATCATATAGCGCGCGCACGCAAAGTCTAGCATAAAACCGGGCTATTTTATGGGGATCATGCCAAGAGTGTTGGAACTTGTTCATATAAGTATTCTCTGGAGATAAGTTCGATTTGTTGTGCGGATTTTAAGAGAATGCTAGCACTACTACTCGGTTGAATAAGTTCAAACCAAGAACAATCGCCGAGGTTAGGGAAACGTACCTCACCATCCAATCGTAGAATGGATAAAATATGCTTAATTTCCTGATAGTACAGAACTAGTTCAATTAGAGATTGATTTTCGTAGAAAATTAACAAATCAAGATCAGAAGAAGGTTGGACATAATTAAGTTTTGTTAAATATTGCCAACAGTAAGAGCCATATACCCGGATTTCTGTGTTTTGTTTTAGCGTGGCATGCTGAAAAACATCCTGAAAAGTTGGAAGAGATTTTGTTTCTTTGATCGCATTTTTATAAAAATTTGTGCACAAACGTATCTTTTTTTGCGAAGATGAATCGAAAAAAGGGATAGCTAACTGGACATGTTCTGGATGGAGCTCTTTGGGTTGATAGGTAAAGATCAGTGGAAACTGGTGCTTCATCCAATATTCCAGTAACTCATCCTCTTGCTTTTGTAGTATCGATAGCGGCTTGGCTCCTTCTTTTAAAAAGCATAAAGTGTGTCTTTGATGATTCATAGGCTTTTAATAGCTTGGATTAGATCATAGGCTTTGGTACGCCCACCGTATTGTTTACCTAGCTCCGCACGATTGTCTTGATCAATACCTGTGGCTTTCGCCGCTTTTAAAAGCTGTTCTGCAACTTGATTAAGCTCTAGAACTTCATGGATTCCACCTAGCTTTTTAAAATTCTCAACCCCCGGAGCAAAAACAGGGGAGGTTTGACTGACACTGCGTAAAATCTCGATGTCAATTTTAGTCACTTTGGCCATGCCTTCTAACCACATCACCGCTAATTGTGTGTTTTTTAATGCAAAAATACTATCAGCCATCATCCCAAAAGCTATGAAACTACCTCCTATCGCTTGGTTATAAACTAATGAGATCGTTTGATTACCGTTTTTTCTTGCTAGATGTAAACATTTGAGCAGGTGGGCGAAATAGGCATACATGCCTAGCCATTCGTCGCGTACGGAAAGTTTCTGACCAATTACATTCGTCAGCAACACAATAGGATCGCGATTGTTCTCTTTCAGCAACCCTAAGACATGCTTGGCCATTTCCATGGCTTCATCAACGCCAAAACTTGTGTCTTCAGCCGTACCAATCAGATTAAAACGAGTATCGTTAACTATGCCGGTGCCAAAAACCACATTTTGTTTGATTTCAGTTTGGGTTTTAGTAAAAACACCCGTCATCAACTCTTTTAATGTCATTTTATCGCTTGGCATTATTGGTTCCTTTTTTAACCAAAGAGAGAAATTCCGCATCCGGACAATTAAAGACATCCTGCTTATGTAATTCCGGAGCATAATGGGCTATCCATTCTCCTTCTTCATGACATTCTTTGGCTATGTCAATCCTTTGTTGTAAGGATTTATGATCCGCAAGCATCAATTCGAGACTGAGGGCTGGGTGATTTTGTAAGTGTTGCAACGCATTGATGATGCTTTGACGGATATCGCTAATCCGGTTCGTCGTGTACGCTTGTACCGCTCTTTGCATAAAACGCGTTCTACCTCCATAGACACGCCAAACTAAAGCACGGTCTTTACTATCAAAAACTTCTGTGCCTTTAACAGCCTCAATTACCTCTGCACCAGATACCCCAATACGGGCGCCCTGATTGACAATCAAATAATCGAGACAGCCGCTAACAATACCCATGCCACCGAATGCCCCGTTATTTCCGCAAATGACGCCTATTGTTTTAATACCTGCTGAACGGGCATCAAGAATGGAACGAATAATCTCTGATATTTCAATTTCACCAACATTGGCTTCTTATAGGCGAACACCACCGCTATCGATTAACAAAACTAAGGCTGGTAACTGATGTTTCATGGCATATTGAATTAAACCATTAATTTTGGCACCGTGGACTTCCCCTACTGAACCACCAATAAAGTCTTTCTGTTGTGAAGCAATGGCGACCTTTATTCCTTCGAATTGTGCCGTCCCAATGGCAACGCCATCATCCGTTTCTACTTGCATTCCTAGCTGAGGTAAAGTAGGACTGACTGTATCTTGATTTAATAGGAACTCAGAAAAACTACCCTCATCCACAAGAGAGTAGATTCTGTTACGTGCAGTGGCTTCCGTATAATGAGCCTTCTTGGAGTATCCGATTTGATAAGCTTCTATGGCTTGGCGTAGGCGTAACGACACCACAGGCGGTGTCGCACCAGCATCATTGAGCGTCAACTCGAGTGCTTGGTAGGGATAGTCCTCAATAAAGCGTTGTATCACCTCATCCCAGGTTGCTTTGAAACCACTCACCGTAGTATGCACAGTAATTCGAGTTTGTTTTGTTTGGGTATTCGGTTTTACAATCACCTCTAAGTTACCAGAACCAGCTACCCCAACTTTAGTCACAGCGCCATTTTTTAGTTTTTTTTCTAATGCGAAGGTATATTCATAGGTGTCCATCAGCCATCCTACCATTGCCTAAATTTATTTGGGGGACAATATAGCCCTTTCGAGATTGTGACTAAATCATGTATGCTTTTTGCCGCGAGTAAGTCCCTGTCTGCTTCTGTTAGAGAAATATTCAAGTCTTCCGGCCTTTGTATTACGCCACGTGAACGGAGCTCATCAACTATAGCTTTATCACGTTTTAACCCGGTGGGGGTATACCCAGCAACACCACGTATGGCTTGCTCTCGTTCAATTAAATTTTTACATAATAGGAGATTAGCTATCCCCTCTTCTGTGACCACATGCGAAACATCATCGCCATAAATCATAATTGGCGGTAAATCAGACTGCATTTCTTTTTGTAGTTCCCAAGCATCTAATTCCTCAACAAAAGTAGGTTTCCCAGCACTCTGGAAGGTTTCTACCATTTGAATTACTAACTTGCGCCCACGTGGCATTGCAGAGGCTTGATGGCCGTATTTTTCTTGGCCGGCTTTAAGCCATGCATAAGAGGAATGTCTTCGGCCATTCGTATCGCAACCCATATTCGGAGCACCCCCAAAACCGGCCACTCTCCCCTTAGTTGCTGTAGAACTATTGCCTTGTGGATCCATTTGTAAGGTAGCGCCAATAAATGCATCGCAGCCGTAATGCCCGGCTAATTGCCCATAGAGGCGATTAGAACGTAATGACCCGTCTCGGCCGGTAAAAAAGATATCAGGTTTAGAACGAACGTATTCATTCATACCTACTTCCCCACCTACTGCGAAAATAGTTTCTACGAATCCTGCTTCAATTGCAGGAATTAATGTGGGTAAAGGATTTACCATCCAGTGTTTAACTATTTTGCCTCTAAGCCCCAAAGATTGGGCATAGGTAGGCAAAATCAGTTCAATAGCACAAGTATTATAGCCAACGCCATGGTTTAAACGATTGACTTGATAAGGTGCATAAATACCTTTGATGACCATCATAGCCATGAGGATTTTGATTTCATCGATGTGGGCTGGATCACGGGTAAATAAGGGTTCGATATAACAGGGGGTAGGTGCCTGTACTACGGCATCAACCCAGTCGCTGGGAATATCAATTCGCGGCAACTCAGGGACTATTTGATTAACTTGGGCAATAACCACGCCGTTTTTAAAAGCGGTGGCTTCAACGATGCTTGTAGTTTCCTCATTGTTAGCGCCGGTGTATAAATTACCCCGTGCATCCGCCTGCTCGGCACAAACCAATGCAACATTGGGAGTTAAATCCATAACATAACGGGCATAAAGCTCGTTATAGGTATGAATATTACCAATTTTGATCTGATTTTTTTTGATCATCAAGGCCAAACGAGTTGATTGAGGACCTGCAAATGAGAAATCAATTTTTTCCGCAATTTTATGTTCAAAAAGATCAAGATGCTCTGGCAGAGAGACAGCTGATTGCACCATATGGAGACGATTGATCTTTTTGGGGTTTACTTTACATAGGCTGCGGGCAAGAAAATCAGCCTGTTTTTGATTATCGCCTTCGAGGCAAACAATATCACCCGATTTTATCGCTGCTTCAAGAAGAGAGACAATATAGTTAGCAGGTACTACCTTACCCTGCTCCAAAAATTTATTTATTTGCGCGATTCTTTGCTCGTAATCTTTGAGCTTCTTATTCCAATCCATGAATTCTCAGGCGCGATTGCTCTACCGATAGGGGTACTATAACACGAAATCTCAATATACTTCTAACTCAACATAAGATTTGAATTTCGGCCATGAATGATCTACTCAAGAGTTCTGTTCCCAGATGCTCGAGTTTCTCTTGATCTTCATCGTAAGAAAAGCGATTATTTTCAATTTGGATTGAATGGGGGACAATGTGGAACACGAATCAATGGAATATGACGTAGTCATTGTCGGCGCAGGTCCCGCTGGATTATCAGCTGCTATCAAACTAAAACAATTAGCTGCAAAAGCGAACAAAGATATAACTGTTTGCGTCCTTGAGAAAGGCGCACAAGTCGGTTCTCACATTCTTTCTGGAGCAGTTATTGAACCACGCAGCTTAAAAGAATTACTCCCCGAGAATTGGCAGGAAGCGCCATTGAATACACCGGCAACTGAAGATTTCTTTTACTTTCTGTCAAACAACCGCGCCTATCGTCTCCCTACTCCTCGGCAGATGCACAACCGCGGCAATTATATCATCAGCTTAGGGGAGCTTTGCCGTTTTCTTGCAACGGAAGCTGAAAAGTTAGGTTGCGAAATCTATCCTGGATTTGCAGCTTCCAAGGTACTTTATAACGAAAACAACCAGGTTATAGGTGTCTCAACTGGCGATGTTGGCATTGACAAGACTGGAAATAAATCGGCCAATTACCAACCAGGTATGCATCTTTACGCTAAACAAACTCTTTTTGCAGAAGGCTGCCGTGGACAACTGAGTCAAATGCTCATGCACCATTATCACTTACGCGATAATGCACAACCTCAAACTTACGCAATAGGCCTTAAAGAAATATGGCGAGTTTCTGAGAATCAATCCCGACCTGGCAGAGTTATTCATACGATTGGCTGGCCTTTGGATAATCAAACCTATGGTGGTTCGTTTATTTATCATTTATCCAATAACCGTGTTGCCCTTGGTTTTGTTATTGGCCTCGATTATCAAAACCCTTGGCTTAATCCTTTTGCTGAATTTCAGCGTTTTAAAACACACCCGCTCGTTAAAGACTTACTCACCGATGGTGAGCGCATCAGCTATGGAGCGCGTGCGCTAAATGAAGGAGGTTGGCAGTCTATGCCCAAACTCACTTTCCCAGGAGGTGCTTTAATCGGTGATGCGGCCGGTTTTCTCAATGTCCCTAAAATCAAGGGAACCCATACCGCAATGCAATCAGGCATGCTCGCCGCTGAGGCTTGCTTTGAATTGCTAAACAAAGAGCAACCGGAAGTAGAACTTAAAAATTATTCCGAAAAATTAAAAAACTCTTGGATCGCTAAGGAATTGTATAAAGTAAGAAATATTCGTCCTGGATTTCGCTATGGTTTATGGTTTGGTCTGGCAAATGCCGCTTTTGAAACTTACATCAGTTTTGGCAAATCTCCCTGGACTTTGAAAAACCATGAGGATTACACAAGCTTAATTCCTGCAGATAAAGCCCCAAAAATTGATTACCCTAAACCTGATGGTGTTTTAACTTTTGATAAACTTTCTTCGGTGTACTTATCAAATACTTATCATGAAGAAAATCAACCCTGCCATTTAAAATTGCGTAACCCCATCCTCGCAATAAAAGTTAATTATCAACAATACGCCTCTCCTGAAACTCGCTACTGCCCTGCTGCAGTATATGAAATTATTGAGGAAGAGAAAGGCCCAAGATTACAAATCAATGCGCAAAATTGCATTCATTGCAAAACCTGTGACATTAAGGATCCACGTCAGAATATTGTCTGGCAAGCACCAGAAGGCGGTGGCGGACCTAATTACGCGGATATGTAGCGATCAGAAAGTTGTTATTTCTTAACAACAGAGTTAGACTTGCAACCATTCGTCCCGGTGGCACAGCTGGATAGCGCAGCCCCCTCCTAAGGGGCAGGTCGGAGGTTCAAATCCTCTCCGGGACGCCATTAAAGTCAGGAAGCCTATTCCGGAATATAGGCAACACTTTAGGGCATACTGCCCCTATAAAACCGTGACATTTCGTTCAGACCCTACTTATTCTTTACGTAATTTAATTTTTTTTTGCTATCCACTAGGTATATGAGATCATAAATAGGCAATGGTTTTGAAAAATAAAAACCCTGCATTTCATCGCATCCTTCGTCAATTAAAAATCGTAATTGATCCGCATTTTCGACACCTTCAGCAATTACTTTTATATCTAAACTTTTACATAATGCAATAATTGCTTTAACAATGCCTGCATTTTCGCGGTCGGCAGGTAAACCATCAATAAATGATTTATCTATCTTTATCCTATTAGGTTTGAACTGTTTTAGGTATTGGAATGAACTATAACCAGTACCAAAATCATCGACAGCGATTGACAAGCCCATTTTTCGAAGTGATGCCAAAACTTCTGCACTGCGAGCAGGGTCACTCATCAATTGTGATTCAGTTACTTCGATTTCGAGATAACTCGGTTGCAAAGATAATTTTTCTAAAATTAGCTTAATAACTTTAACAATATCATGTTGAATCTGAAATTGGCGAGCGGAAAAGTTAACCGAGACTGGTATATGTAAGTGATCAAATGGAAAATATCGGCAGACTTCAAGCAAAACCCATTCTCCGATATAAACGATCAAATCCGATTGCTCTGCCACCGTAATAAACGAACCTGGTAACAGCAATCCTTCGTTAGGACTTTGCCAACGCAGCAATGCTTCAACCCCGACAATATTTCCTGATTTTAAATCTACCTTAGGCTGATAATATAGTCTGAAATCGTTTTCAACGAGCGCGCGGCGCAGGCTATCCTCAAGCTCTATGGTTTTTGTCGCTGTTTTCTGTAATATTTCAGAGAAATATTGCACAGAGTCTCCTCCACTGGATTTTGCATGATTAAGTGCTACATCTGCATTTTTCAATAGCGTAAGAAAATCTTCCCCATCATATGGATAAATACTTACTCCTGCACTAATGGCTAATAAAATGCTTTTATCGTTAATCATCAATGGAGTCTTTACAATAGATTTTATTCGTTCAACCAGTGGTGCAATTTCTTCAGGCCGCTTTATATCACTTAGAACAAAAACAAACTGATCTCCACCTATATTTGCGATGGTCGAGAATACATCAGATAAGTACTCATTAAACTTCGTTGCAATATTCTTGATGACAGAATCTCCGACATCAAATCCCATGGATTCATTGATTTTTTTGAACCGATCAAAATCAATCATGATCAGTGCTATTGGTTTATTTGTGTTCTTGATGATTTCAGCTTTTAGAAATTCCTCCAAACCTACCCGATTGATTAATCCTGTCAAATTATCATGATGGGTAATGTAGAGCATTTGATCTTTACTGTATTTATTCTGAATCACATCGGCAAGTATGGTGGATATTTTTTCTGAAGTATTAATTTCTTCATGAGTAAGTTTTTTTAAACTTTTTGAGAAGTACATCAGTACACCAAGAATTTTCCCTTGATGCCTTATAGGCAAGCCAAATGCTGATTTTAATCCGGCTTTTGTGGCAAAATCCCCTCGAATAAATTGTTTATTTTTGCCGTAATCGGTCACGAGGGTAGGTAGGTTACTTCGTATTACCTCGCCTTGAAATCCCTCTTTAATATCAATTTTTAACTGATAGGATTTTTCATAAAATTCTTTGATTTCATCATGAAGCCTATGCCAAATTTTAATGCAATATAATGAATTGGTTGACTGTTCGATTAGCCAAACTTCTCCTTCATCCCATCCGAATGATAAGCAGCTAATTCTTAATATTGCTTCAATAGCAATTTCTATGCTTTTTTCAGTGTGAGCTACATTCAATATTTGGTCATAGAGTAACATCTCCCTTCTGGCAGTAAATAGTCCAGACAAGTCGCTTATAAAACCCATAATACATATTTGATTACCTTGACTGTCATTAATCAGAGTGGCTCTATCAGCGACATATACATTAGTTTCATCAGGAATTTTGATTCTGTATTCAAGCAAAATTTCATTTTCTTTATTTTTAACCATATCTTGTAGAGCTTGAATTACAGTTGGCCTATCTTCTTCACAAATCGATTGAAACCATAAATTAGGATTTTGGTAGATCTCTTGACGAGAAGAATTAATCAGTTTTTCTGCTGCTGGATTAATATAAGTAATTTTTTTTAGATCAATTGATAATTGATAGAAGGGAGTGCTAATTTTTTCCAGATATTGAAGTATTGATTGGGGTTGTTCTTTTAGTAACTTCTCATATTTTTTAATTTTAGAAATTAGTTCATCTCGCTGCGCAGCAATTTTATCTAATTGAGTGGAGATCCCATTTGTTGAGACTTTGTATTTCATTTTTTGAAACTCCCTTTAATTCAATTTGTATCGGCGAGATCTGTATTACTTAACATTAGCATAGATTCAGTTCCTGTGTGAGCAAAACACCCTTAAATTTAGATTGCAAGGAGGTTGATTTTTAGGCACCCCGCTTCATCTATCACTCAGCAAATCATTTTAACAGAGGGTGATTTTGATCCATTTATGATCTTTTGGTATAATATACGACCATAAAATATCACAAGTGAGACAAGTGCATGAAATCAAAAAGAATTGGAGAAAAGAAGGCTTTTTCAGGTTATAGCTCTTTTTTCGAACCAGAAGAGAAGAGACCTACCCAAACGATTATTTTTGCTAACCTTGGTGCTGATTCTCCATCTCAGGGCTTTAGAACTCTGCAAGAAAGAAGCGTAGAGGGTAAATTTCGTTGGTTAATCCGAGAAAGTCGAACCCTCGGTTGCCTTACCGTTGATTATATTAATCACCCAGACGCAGCATCAAGCGACGAAGAAGCTAACGGCCATATCCGCTTCATTTTAACTAATCGAGGCTGGAAGTGCGCCAATGATTTAGATAAAATTCAAAATGAAATTGGTGAAAAAATTATTGACCCGATTTTGCTTGATGCGGAAACTGCCCAAGAGCATTTAGGAAGCTTGTTCATCGTGTTACAGAAGTATGGTTTCACCGAAGAAACAGTTTTAAAGCCATGGAATCCATCCGTTGTTAGTGCATATGCAGGTTATACCGGTTATTCTTTTGATAGCTTCATTATTGACAAAGAAGATTCTATAAAACAATCATTTCCACAGTAGTTACTAGGGTCTGTTGACAGACCCTAAATCAGCAACAAAACAATAATATTGAATAAGTAAGGAAGTTCAATGGGGTTCGTAGCGCTTTTCGATTCATATTATCTATCGAAAGTAACCCAATTAAACCGTGCTTTCAAGGTTACCAAAGCCAACAGAAAACTGCTTTTTCCATCTTAGTTTTTTTAGTATTTTGGATTTTTCCGGAATTAGCCATTATGTTTTATAAGTGAATTGAATGACAGCTGCTTGGAAATTTCCTATTATTTCTCCTCTACTTCCCCCACTGTTAATCCTAGCGTGAGGTATAAATCTTCCATAACTATAAATTACCTGGGATGAGAAGTTTTTAAGAAGCATTAAATCTAAACCCACAGATAAAGAACCAGATCCCGATAGAGGGTAGCCTATTGCATTTGTTGAAACAGGGGCAGGATTAGTTTCATAAATAAGGGAATTAAGTAACGCTAATTTATCCGTTATTGCGTAACGTAGATTAGTTTGAAATGACCAAATATCGCTCCAATTTGCTGGCAAGATAGTGCTTCCCGTTGTTTTATTTTTAAAATTAACATTTTTTTCAAGAGACCAACCTGACCAATATAATTTACCTTCTGTAAGCAGTTTATCACTCCACCGATGCTGAAGCCCTATGAAAGCAACCGGGGCTTCAATAATATTGAGATAAAAATTGTGGACGCTTGTATTGCCGAGGGAACTAGTACCGCGGCCATATGTATTCACTCCTGTATAAATAGCCGCGGTCAAAAAGTTACGAGAGTTAATTTTGTAATAAATCCCCAAATCACCTGTGCAATTTAAGCCACTCATCTTATTGATCTGATTACCCATGTTAGGCACGATAAAATCTAATTCCCCGCGCTTGTTGTATTCCAGGTTAATGCCAACCCCAACCGCTAATTTTTCGCTCAGCTGATAGCTTGATTGAGCACCAAGCCGGTAATAGAACAATTTGGTTGTGGTTGATGCTTCCCTAACAATAGAATGCATTGGCCATTCTATGTGACCATAAGCACTCGGTGTGATGGTGATCCCTCCAACAAATTTGTTGGTAAATCGAAATCCTGACAATAAATAAGGAATAAAATCTTCAACTCTACTTGTCACTCGCCCCTGTCCAAGAGGCGTGATTCCCTTGAATTCTAATTTTGGTGTGATGACTACATTACCTTCCAGTAATTGCAGCTTTTTAATTAAGCTCAATTCCGCAGGATTGAGAAAAAAATTACTATTTAATATTTGATCTACAGCACCATGGGTACTTCCTAACCCTAAACTGGATAGTATTGTAATGCCTATCCTCGAAAAAATTTTTTCCATAAAATTTTTATTACCTACTCATGTTTTAAGAGAAACCATTATGGAATAATGGTTTCCATTTGGAGCGTTATTCACCCATCATTATTTTGCATTGAATACAATCCATCCTCATTACAATTTAAAGAGGCGAGTTTCTTTGTTGATCGGGTTCTAAAAAAGTAGCCATGGATTCCAAAAGCTTTTCCATAAATAAAGTTGGCTTAGCCTGTTTAAACACAGGAGACATTGGATAATGATCGCTTTCAAAAATATGAACTTTTAATAAGTTATCATAGAAAACCGATTGGTTTTTATGCGCAAACCACTGCTTAATATCATCAGTCCAAGCGTACAAAGGACAAGAAGCATCATATAGCCCTAATGCAATAAAAGCCGGGGTAATATAAGCATTTGTTAGACGTAAATCATAGTCTGCTATGACTTCAAAATAACGTTTAGCTAGCTCTTCATCAAGCCGAATCCCATCCCATAGATCGTCAATGGCTGGTAAAGATAGGGTTAAATTATCATCGCCAAAAAATTGCGCTTTGCGGGTTTTATACTGCCTTACAAATTTTTGCGTCGAGGTGGACGATTCGGGCGGTAATTCGCTATTTTGTATAATAGATTGACTGGCTTGATCAATTTCTTTTCTTTTCTCAGAAGCATTAACTTCGAAAAAATCCGACATCAGTGTTTTTCGATAGTTACCCCAAATAGGCATGGTTCCCACTAAGATGTTAAAAAGAACTCTATCCGCGTGTTGGCGGGCATATTCGATGGCTAATACACCATTACTGGAATGACCAAACAAAACCATTTTTTCAAGATCCAACTGTTTTCTTATTTGCTCTATGGCATCCACAAAATGGTTTAACGTGAGACTGCTGTAATCTATAGGCGGATTTTCCATATTTGATTGAAATATATCAGCAAAGTAAACAGTAAAGTGCTCGAATAATTCTTCGGGTAATAATCCCTCTTTTTTAAATAAAGAAGCAGGCCCCACTATCAACATGGGTACGCTACCTATTCCCCTTTTTTCGACCGCAATCTCTTTTCCAAAAACAGTTACAGGCATAAATACTCTCTTAAAATTGACTTATTGATTTGTTAATTATTACACCAATTTCCTTAGCACCAGGTAGCCTTAAGATATCACTGTGATTACCTGTGATTTGGTGAATTTCAACCTGATTTGTGGTTAATAATGACCAATGATTATCCACAGAGTCAATAGATTGATATTCGGGAAGTATATCCTTTGCTTTAAATAGCACAATATTAAGCGGAAGCTTTGGCGGTTTATATGACAATAATAGTTGCATGCGCTTCCATAGAATCTCCACTAATTGGTCCTTCTTCTTCAATAAATTTGGTATTCTTACCATAAGTTCAGCCAGAGTACGCTGAGTTGCCATTAAAAATCTTTCTTTATCGTGTAGTTCGGATGAGAACATCGCCCAACCATCTACTATAAAAATTTTTTCAACTTGTTCTTTCTGTGCAAGAAGCTGTCTGGCAATTTCAAAAGCCAACGTACCACCAAAGGAATATCCAGCTAACACATAAGGTCCATTAGGTTGTTTTCTTTTGATTTCTTGTAAATACAATGCAGCCATTTCTTCCAGGGATGTAAAATCCACTTGCTTAAAATTAGAACTAATCGCTGGATCCTGTAAAGCATAACATGAATAAGGCGGAAGATAATTGATCAAATCAAAATAGCAAAATGCAGTACCTCCGATAGGGTGTAAGAAAAATAGTGCCTTTGAGGTAATTATCTCCGGTTTAAGATTAATCAAAAAAGAAGAATCCATTAATCTTTGTTTGCTGATCAGTTCAGCAAGTTTATTGACTGATTGATTTTCTAGGAAGTTATTTAACGAAATTCGAATCGAACAGCTCTCTTCAATTAACTCAAGCAAAGTGATCGCTGCTAGTGAATCACCACCCAAATCATAAAATCCTATATTGGGGTCTATTTCCTGTTTTCCTAAACTTTCCTCAAAAAGTTGTTGTATTTTTTCCCTGATAGACTCGTTTTCAAAGAGCTGGGGAGAAAGGGTTGGTTGTTTTTTGGGGGGATGGGGAAGGGCTTTATTTAATCTATCATGCAAATTTTGGAGAGTGATAAACAAATTAGGATTATCCATTTTATTGAAAACATGCTGGATTACATCCATACCCTGTTGCAACGTAAAAGCCCTTTTTAAGTTTTTATTTTTGTTTATTACAGAATGTTTCCAAGCATCCCAACTGATACTAAACCATTTGATTGGTTCATTTTTGCGTCTACTCTCAGCAAAATAATTCAGATAATTGTTAGCAGCTGCGTAAGCGCTTAAACCCACACCACCTAAAATACTTGAAACAGATGAGAATAAAAGACAAAAATCAATTTCCTCTTCATTGACCAACTGAGCTAATATATTTACTCCAGTGATCTTTGCAAGCCACTGCTCATGTACTTGGTTTATTGTTAAATCTTTAATGAGAACTCGGGTAGAGCCATCAATGACTGCAGCGAGATGGAAAAGACCATCTAATTTTTTATAAGTTGTAGTAATATGATTAAATACTTCACCCATCTCATCATAATTAGACACATCAGCTTGCATTATCGAAAGAGAGCCCGCACAATTTTTAATGTTCAGTAGGTGTTGAATTAATGGTGTATCCAAGCCGCTTTGGCCAGGCTGCTGCAAAATTTGCATATAAGGGATAGAAGAACGCGTAGTTAATATGAGATGAGCTTTATAATTAGCAGCTAAATAGTTGGCAAGTTCAATTCCCACGTTCCCTAATCCGCCAACAAGCAGATAAACCCCACCTTCTTTCAGATGGACATGCCCAACAGAATTTGAGGATTCATAACGTTTAACTTGCTGAGTAAAGCGGAGGTTATTTCTGTAAGCCACTAGAAGTGTTTCTGGTTTGGATAAGCACTCTTTAACGAGGGAATTAATTAATGTCTCATCCCCCATTTTTTTCTTAGTAGACTCTAAATCAATGACAGAACATGGAATTGAAAATTCTTGCGGGATAACTGCAGCATGGCCCAGTACTAAAGATTGTCCTGGATAAATTTTATCCTCAGACAGTATATGAGCTAAATAATTAGTGATGATATAAAGAGAAGGTTGATTGTCTGAGTTAGGAAAAAATACCTGAGCAAAATAGGTTAGCGCAATAAAATCAGTAGAATCAACATCATTCGATACTCTTGCTAAATTATTTTCCTCATCCTTAATTCCCCAACAATACAAAATTTTGTCCGGCATTGCCTTTTCTTTACCAAGACAATCAAAAAGTTTTTGATAATCTTCTTTACTAGATGGATTGATTTCATAGCTCGATGAATTTATTGAGCGAAATTTTTTACCTGTCTTTATTTCGATAATGTTATTTTTTAAATTTTGCAAGTGCAAAATTATTTTTTTGCTTACTCCGAGCCTATCGGTAAATATAAGCCAATTCCCATTTCCAGAAGAAGAGGTATCAACTAATTCAGCTAATTCCCAGTAAGGTTGATAAATTAGGGGTTTTGAACTAGACGTCTTATCCTTAGGAGATGGATGAATCCAAAACGATTGCTTCTCGAAGGGGTAAGTAGGTAATGGGACTCGTCGTAATTTTGCTTCACCATAAATAAGTGACCAATCAGCCTGGCCATCCATCTGCCATGTTTTTGCGATTTTGTATTCTGAACCATCAATTTCCAGAGCGTTATCAGATTGTAAAAGTGAAATTAGTTCTTCCGCATTTTTGCAGAGAAACACTTTACGAAAGTTAAACGTTTGTCTGCCAACTTGTAGCGTATAAGCAATATTAGCAAGTGCAGTCTTATCGATATGGTTTTGCCTCAAGTAGTCTAATAAATTCTTTTGCTGCTGTTGCAAAGCCATTTCTGATTTAGCTGAGATTGGAATAATAAAGGCGTCTTGCTGGACTTGTTGGGGAGAGAGTTGCGGTGCCTCTTCCAAAATGACATGAGTATTCGTTCCTCCAATTCCAAAAGAACTCACTCCTGCCCGCCTGGGAGATCCGCTTTCCCAAGCTGTTGTCTTTGAATTAACATAAAAAGGGCTATCAGTAAAATTTATCCCTGGATTAGGTTCATTAAAATAAAGGGAAGCTGGAATAGTTTTATGTTTTAAAGCCAAAATAGTCTTAATCAATCCTGCAATACCTGCAGCGACATCCGTATGGCCTATGTTTGTTTTAACCGACCCAACAGCACAGAAATTTTTCTTTGCTGTATAGTGTCTAAATGCTTTAGTTAAAGCGGCAATCTCGACGGGATCGCCTAACTTTGTTCCTGTGCCATGCGCTTCCACATAACTTATCGACTCCGGATCTATCGGCAATAGCGCGGTGGCTATACAACGAGCTTGCTCAATAATACTGGGAGCGGAATAACCTATTTTTGTAGCGCCATCATTGTTGATTGCAAAGCTTCTGATCACAGCATCAATCGTATCACCGTCCTGAAGGGCTTCCTCTAGACGTTTTAATACAACTACCCCACCCCCATTACTGCCAACTGTTCCTGATGATTGACTATCAAATACACGGCATCGGCCATCTACCGAATAAATCCCCCCTTCTTGATAAAAATAACCGCTTTTTTGTGGTACCCGAATGGCTATACCACCCGCCAAAGCAAGATCGCATTCATAACTTAATAGGGATTTACATGCTTCAATCACTGCAACGAGTGAGGTAGAACAGGCACTATTAACGACTACACTTGGTCCTGTTAAATTGAGGAGATAGGAAACTTTAGTTGCTAAAAAATGGTTACTCGTCGCAATACTGATTTGATAAGGCGAATTAGTCTTTGTGGCTTCTTCGCTATTGAGAATATGATGATGCAAATAAGTACTATCGCTCATACCGGCATAAACACCGACAGAACGCTCTTTTAAAGACGAATAACCTGAGATTTCCAATGCTTCCCAACACAGTTCTAAAAATACACGCTGCTGAGGATCCATCAGCGCTGCCTCTGCAGGTGTTAAGCCAAAAAAATTGGCATCAAAGCAATCAATGCCGTTTAAAATACCGCGAGCTTTGATATATCGTGGATTAGCAATCGTATCCTTGCTAATACCTTCTTTTTGAAGATCTTCTTCAGTAAATCGGGTAATGCAATCGCGCCCTTCTTTTAGGTTTTGCCAGAATTCATTTATATTTTCAGCTTGTGGAAAGCGTCCTGCCATCCCAATCACTGCGATAGCAGAAGCATTCTCAGCTTTTGTATCATCAGTTGACATCATCATTTTTAAAATTGATCCTTTGTGGCTTTTGATATTTGGCGTTTAGTGAATGCTTTTTTAGCACTAATTTTTCTTCAATATTATGATCAGATTTTAGACTATCTAAGTAATGAGCCAATGCTTTAATCGTCGGATTACTAAATAAGTGAATAACGCTCACCTCTCGCCTTAAACAATCACTTAACTGTAATGAAAGTCCTACAAGATCAATCGACTTTAATCCCATATCAAGAAAATTTTGATCGAGGGGTATGTTGTTAATGCCTATTATTTTTTTTATTTCTGATGAAACTATTTCTTCAGTGCCCGTTAATTGCCCTTCCTTTATTTCAATAGCAGTGTCCTTCACTGGAAAGTTGAGCAATTTTTTCTTATTAATTTTTCCATTTGAAGTTAAAGGGAGTTTCTCAACTATGATAAGGTGTTGAGGTATTAATGCATGAGGCAAAATCGTTCTTAAAAACTGCCTGATGTTTTCTAAATTAAGATTTACATTATGAGATAGAATAAACCCTTGCAAGTGTTTATTATCTGGGGTGAGAATGACTGCAGCCTTTTCTACCTCTGGATGTTGTTCAATCGCTTTCTCTATTTCCGGTAGCTCGATTCGGACACCCATTATTTTGACTTGCTCATCAACACGCCCTAAAAACTCTAGTTCCCCGTTAAAAAGCCAACGTCCCCTGTCCCCAGTTCGATATAACCGATGTTGCCGTGAGTTGTCCCCATTTTCCTGTTCTATGATAAATGGATTACGAATAAACTTCTCCCCTGTTAAGTCAGGGTTATTCCAGTAGCCTCTCGCAACACCCAACCCGCCAATATAAATTTCACCGTAAATTCCGATGGGTAGGGGCTGTTGTTTTTCGTTGAGAATGTAGATCTGTGTATTTGGCAGAGGCTTACCTATCGATAGGACTTCTTGCCCTGGAACACAATTAGCAATAGTGGAACAAACAGTAGCCTCGGTAATTCCATAAACATTCAAAAATAATCTGTCTTTAGCCCAATAATTAATGACAGCGTCACTACAAGACTCACCCCCAACCGCGATCACTTTTAGATGGGGAAGCTTTCGATGGGGTAAAGCCGTCAAGATAGAACTCGCTAAAATAATTGTACTAATTTTATAAAATTCTAGCGCCTCAATAATTGCGTTAGGATCAAAAAACTCTTTATCCATTAAACATAAACTTGCCCCGCTTAGGAAAGCCATACTCCATTCTGCAACAGCAACATCAAAGCCAAAAGAGGCGATTTGCAAGATCCTACTATTTTCAGTCACTTCCAATCGCTCAATACAACCCAATGCCATATTAACTACAGACCGATGTTCCACTAAAACCCCTTTAGGTTTTCCGGTAGAACCGGATGTGTAGATCATATAGGCAAGATGAGAAGGAGAAACGTTAACTTCAAGATTAGTAGGGCAAAAACTAGAAAGGGATATTGTATCAAGATTAATCAGTTCTATTGATTTATCTAATCCTTCAAGTACCTGGCTTACCATCGGGTAAGTTTTATTATCGCAAATGATTATTTCAGCCTCACTATCACTAATCAAATACCTTATACGTTTCAACGGGTAGCCCAGATCAACAGGCACATAAGCTCTGCCTGCCTTGAGTACAGCCAGGGTACTCACAATCAGATTAATGTTGGAAGCTGTTAAAATTAAGGTTAGCGCTTCAGGTTTAACCCCTCTTTTATTGATAAAACGGGCAAGTTGGTTCGCTTTGGTATTTAATTTTTCATAAGTTATCGTTTCGTCTTTATAAAAAATGGCAGGTGCGTCCGGATTTTTATTAACCCGCTCTTCAAATAGCTGGTGGAGTGTTTTTTCAAATGGATAATTCTTTTGGGTCTTATTCCAATCCATAACAGATTTTTCACGATCTAAATCGGGCAGTGAAGGAAGGTCATTAAGCGTTTTAGAGTGATAAAGATGGAATAGATTAAGAGTACTACGAAAATGGGCTAGCATCCCTTCTGCCAATTCGGGGGAAAATAATTCAGTCGCATAGTTTAAGCGAATATCCAAATAATCCTCTTCATTGGTGATCTCTAATGCCAAAGGATAAGGTGTCGTTAAGCGAAAAGAAGTTTCACAGTTTAATTCACTAAAACTTGATCTAAGTATTTTGTTTAATGAGTAAGGCTTATAATCAAGGATTGATTGATAAAGCATTTCATCTAAAGTTAAACCACACCATTTGCGTATTTCACTTAGAGAGGTATGAGTATGGCCTCTGAGTGCTTTACCTTGTTTACGGACCGATCTTAAATAAGTTAACACTTTTTTGTGTGGATTAACTGTCAAGGCTAGTGGTAATGTGTTGATGAATAATCCAGCACAATTTGCCACTTCCTCCCTCGGAAAGGCTCTCACTGAGCCAAAAATAATATGTTCATTATTACTATAATGGGATAAAACTATGCCCCAAGCCGCTTGTAATACAGAATTAACAGTTAGATCATATTTTGCTACAAAATCAAATAAATTCTTATACTCTTTATGGGTTAATTTAGAATTTAATTGGGTGAAATGTTGTATTGTTGCTTGTTTCGGGATAGCTGGCAACAGCGAGCATTTTGAAAAGTTTTTCAACTGTTTTTTCCAATACTGCATGGCTTCGCTTTCATTCGGTACAACAAATTTATCCTTTATAGCAAAATAAGAAGAACTAGGAGGTAATTTCCAGGGCTTATTACTCAGTAAAGCACTATAAATGGTTAATAACTCTGTTAATACTAATCTTGCCGATGAGCCATCCAGAAGAATATGGTGTCTTGACCATATAATACGGTATTCATTTTCACTAAACCGTATCGCAGTAAGCCTCATTAATGAGGGTATATTAAAATCAAAAGAGGTTACTAGATCAGTGTCTAAGAACTGCCTGAAGAGTGCATCTTTTTCCTTAAAAGGGAGATTGGTATAATCATGAAAATGCACGATTGGCTCCACATTCTCATAAATGGTTTGGACAGGAGTAGCATTAGCAGTCAATTTGTCCAAACTAAAAGCCGTTCTAAGAATTTCGTGGCGTGATATAACTAAGCGGTAGGCTTGCTGGAATAACTGATAATCAAATTTACCTTTAAAGGTGAGACACATCTGTGAAATGTATATGGGATGAGGGGCGCGGATCGTCTCATAAAAAATCCCTAATTGGTTATCAGTTAACATGCATGCTATTTTTTTCGGATTCACCTTAATTCCTAACAACTTTTATGGTTTTAGAATTATAATATTAAGCCTAAGCTATAAATTTTCCCGCCCGATATTTAAGGATCTTGCTGCTAAAGCCTTTTGTTCAAATTTGCCAGAGTAGTCTGCGCGAATTAGGCTGCTTTAAAGTACAAATGTGAAGTTCCTAGCGTGGAAATGGATTATACTTTCCATCAAGCTAGACAAATTGACTAAAATATAGCCTTAGTATAAGGAACAAGGCAATGAATGACAAGATAGTATTTGATCTTTGCAGTGATATCATTATCCTTCTTGATTCTTGTTGCAATGTCTTACGATTTAATAAAAAAGCTGAATTAACATTTAAGATTCCTAAAAAAAATATAATAGGCTTTAACTTCTTTGAAATAATGGAAAAATATGGAGTTACCCTCAGCTTCTCCATTAAGGATTTAAATTTAATTAAGGCCGATAAACCACGGATTTTTGAAGGGGATGTTTTATTACAGCATCAGCCTTCTAGTGATCAGAGATACCATTTCCATTGGACAATTAGCAGGCATTCTTCTCATAAAAAAGATAAATTCATATTAATCGGTGAAGATATTTCAGAAACAGTAAGCTATAAAACTTCTCTTCAAGACAGTCAAATATATCTGAGAAATATCATTGAAAATCTCCCGCAATATGTTTATTGGAAAGACAGAAATTTCGTTTATCAAGGTTGCAATAATCTTGTTGCTCAATATCTCGGTCTGAAGTCGCCTTTGGAAATCATTGGGAAAACTGACGAAGATTTTAACTGGGATGAGACGAGAGTAAATTTTTTGCATCACACTGATGAACTCATTCTGCATGAAGGCATAACAAATATTGTGGAAGATGCTATTCCCAAAGAAGATGGCTCATCCCGCATCATGCTAAGCAGTAAAGCACCGTTGCGTAATGAAAATAATGAAATAGTCGGTATTTTAGGTATTTCTTTCGATATCACTGATAGAAAAAGGATGGAAAAAGATCTAGAAAAAGCCAAAATTGCGGCGGAAATAGCCAATCAATCCAAATCCGAATTTATCGCCAACATGAGTCATGACATTCGTACCCCACTAACAGGTATCCTAGGATTAATTCAAGAATTGATAAATCTTGCTGATGATTCTTTAGTCTCTTTGGAGCAATCCTCGTCCATTAATAGCACTGAGTTTATAACAAAATTACTTAGCGGATTGATTGAGAAAGTCCAAGAAGATGGTCAACTTTTGCTTGGGGCAACTGATGAGCTATTACAATTACTCAATGAAATTTTAGACACCATGCGCTTAGAATCAGGTAAGATCCCTGAAAAAGCTGAATCGTTTAATTTACGGGAACTCGTAGAGCACAATATAGAACTCATGTTGCCGGTAGCTCAGCATAAAAAATTAGATCTGACTTGTGAAATCGACGATTGTGTCCCTAACTATGTTACTGGATTACGAAATTATCTTGATCGCACCCTACTAAATCTGCTTAGCAATGCACTTAAATTTACGGAGAAGGGTTTTGTTAAACTCAAAATACAAATTTTGGATAAAAATGGTCCAAATTACCCCTTCGGTGAAAACATCGAATTAAAAATTACAGTTCAGGATAGTGGCATTGGTATTCCAAAAGACAAATTTGATACGATATTTGAGCATTTTTCTCGCTTAACACCTTCTTACCAAGGATTATATAAGGGTGCTGGTTTGGGTCTTTATACTGTAAAACGCTATATTGAAGCGATGCAGGCGAAAATACGGGTAGAAAGTGAAATAAATAAGGGAACCTGTTTTATTATTACCCTTCCTCTTACTGTGTCTGATCATTCTGACCGTGAAAAAATGTCTTATCGCCAGCCTAAAGCGAAAAACGCTTCGGTTACTAAATCCATAACTACTCCTAGCACTGATAAAACAAAAGAAATAGAGGAGAGCGAAAGCACGATAACTATTCTCATAGTAGAAGATAATCGTATTGCTGCAAGAGCAGTGCACTCCAATATTTGCGGCTTAATCAATCACTGCAGGTGTGATATCGCATCAGATGGTGTCCAAGCCCTAAAAATGGTTCAAGCAAATCACTACGATTTAATTATCATGGACATAGGACTTCCTGATATCGAAGGAACTGAAGTCACAAGACAAATTCGCGCCTTAGAAAATCCCCAAATGTCGTCAGTACCTATTGTTGCGCTAACAGGGCATGGAAATAACCCCGAGAAGAAAAGGGAAGCATTAGATGCTGGGATGCAAGAAGTTTTCACAAAACCACTGTCCCCTTCTGCATTAGAATCGCTATTACAACGATATATTTTTAGATTTAAGCAAGGCTTGGTACTTGAAACCATGCCGACAATGACCCAGGAAAAAGACAGCACACAAATTATTGATTGGGCTAAATGTATAGAGCAACATAATGGGGATGAGAATCTCATCCATGAACTACTAGCGGCTCTAGCCGCTGATCTGAAAATCTCCCAAGAGAGACTGGCAAAAGCTTATCATGCTCAGGATAATGATGCATTGCGGGAAGAACTACACCGAGTTCGTGGCGGAGTAGTCTATCTTACCCTACCCCAACTCGATAAAGCATTCGCTGAGTTTCATGAAGCAGTAAAAGCTAAACCACAAAACCTTCATCAATTACAAAACACATATAGGCATTTACAGCAAGCTATCGATGCCTTTTGGCAGATAATTAAAAAAGAAAAATATAGCCAATAATAGATTTGTAATCAGTACATTATCGCATCTGAAACTTAGTTTTTTGTATGCAATAAATCCAAAATGCCAATCCTTATAAAATTGAATCCAACAAGTTCTCTCCTTGTCATTAACAGGTTTATCAACAGAAAATGTGGATAACATGTCGTTGTCGCGAAATAGAGTTGATTTCTGTAGACAGCATTTTATCCTGTTCATGAAATTACTACGTCATTTCGAGCTTTGCGAGAAATCTCCTGGCTGTGGCTAATTCAGCTATGTGTTCACCACGGCTTCACCGGTCAAAACGTATGACGGGCTGTATTGCTTCAGATACTACATCCCAGAGTTTAGTTAAAGTCTGTTTTCGTGGGGTCGTGTGGAATAACCACCAAAAGTGTTAGTTTTTCTCTAATCTTCTAAAGCTTCCGATATTTTCACCCAATAATTAAGATCTCTTAAGCCAAGCAGAAAGTTTATAAGGCAATAAAGCGATCAATTAGTTCTTATAGAAGGAGATTCAGTATAGTTATTATCTAATTTAAGAATAAATTGTTTTACATCTAAGAATGCAATGTTGTTTGCATTATATTTTTCGATAGATTCATTTATTACATCGCATAAGGCTGTAAAGGTTAAATCTGTTTGCTCTCCTTTATTTGGATCAAAAAATGAAAAGTGTTCATCAGTTTTTTTAATAACCATTGAATGTCCTTCAAAGCCAAAGAGCTTTTTGTTAAACACCATAAATTTGATGTAAGTCCCATCAGCCAACTCGTCCAATTTAGGCTGTAGTAAATTTTGATTAACCTTGTTTTCTGTAGTTTTAATTGGGTCAGTAAAAGAAAATAAACTGCATGGATAAATGTTAAAAAAGAAGGCAATGAGTTTTTGCCAAAAATTATAAACCTCTAAAACATGGCTATTTATGATTCTAGGTTGGTTCAGGTTAAATAGAGTAATTTTTTCTTGATAAACATTATTAGCAGATAATTTAATTTTATCATCATCAATGTTGACCATTTTATATGAATTTTTATGATAATTTGCTAGATTGTTCTGTGTTCCTCCCATCAAGTCTTCCATTATTACATAATTAGAGATCAGTTCGCATAAGCCGTCAAATTTGAAAATATATTTCAGTAAATCAGAGTGGCTTGGAATAGTATGTCCATTGTTGGAGGTTATTTGTAATATTTCTGGTAATTTTGTTTTTAAAAACTTCGTTAGATTTTCTCGGGATTGTTTAAAATCTATTTTAAATCCTAGTTTTTCATTAGGGATAAATCCTTCTTGTATTTCACCATCAGGGTTTGATGATACATATTTTAATCCATTCTTAGTAGGCAAAAAAAATATAGGAAATACAGGAAGCATTGCTTCGCTAGAACGAGGATTTTCACTTTTTGCTTTTTTAAATACTTCAATATACTCGTTTAATAGGGCTATCTCTTTTTGGGCGAAATAATTTAGTTCAAGTTCTTCGTCTGTCAGTCCTTCCCAAAAGCCACTTACTGCAAGAACATAAGTTGGAAAAATACAAATATTATCTTGTGTAAATTCTATAAACATATAATACTCTTTGCATAATAAATGATTGATATATTATCAAATCAATCAAAAAATGTATATTGAATTTCTTCTTTCAGTAATTGGTTGCTTTAAAATTAACTTTTCTTCAATTAAGACATTTCGAGATCTCAAATATAAATATAAGGTTGTTTTTGAAATATCTAATTGTTCAGCTATTTTTGACAGGAATTGTCCCATTTATATAAAATTCTTCAGCAATAGTTGCCTTTTCCATAGCTGATTTTGACATCCCTTAGTGGATGAAATCGTCACAACGCTGGCAATACGAAGAAATCATGGGATGGTTTATTCATGTTTGTCGAGATAACGCGGCGACACCCATCGCTGCAACCCTACTCGACCGAGCTGCAATCAAATGCTCATACCCTGCGACATTGCCGGCGGGTTTAAAAGTTCACGCGACTGCGTGAGCTCGTTGGTTCTTACTTCATCTAGGCAGGTTATAGCCGCCAAATCCGCCGCCGCCCATGCTGTCGCCCTGCGTCCACCGGCTCGCGGCCACGCGGCGCGCTCGCAGCCCCGAACTAATGCAAAATCGAAACCAAGACCAGAATTAGGCGCGACGAGACGGAACCAAGAATCATCCTGTCCAGTTGTCCAGTTGTAAAAGGTTAACACTCGCGGTAATGTTGCTTCGTTGAACTCAGGTCTCGGTTCAAACGAGCGGTCTGGCCGGCAATATTCTTGAGCCACATGAGCAGGAACATCGCGCTGTGCTTTACCCACATCCCACCAGGCAGCGTCCAGTGCCGCCCAATTTTGCGCAGCATACCACGCATCATATCCATCCAGATAGCGCTGATAGGCTTCTTTGAGGGGTTTAAAATCGAAATGGGCGCGGCGGTGTTCCTCACCGTTTTGCTGATAAATGAGCCCAGCCGCGTCGTTGCTATCAATTCGGGCTAACATATCGGCTTTGGTTTCCTCGTCCATGTGACGTTCTAACATACGGCACATATGCGTGTCTTTAGCCCAATAGGCATATTCATAGGCCGTACAATTGAACGTTCTTCCCGAGTAATCGGTGAACACACCTGGTGTTCGCAGTAATGTTTGGGTATTTGCCGGTGTTGCTACCAATAAACCTTCTGCCTCCTCTTGACGCCCTTTGGCCACATCCTGTAAAAAATGACGGGCTTCGAAACTCGGATGTGCAAGACAAGCTTCTTTAGCTGCTGTGGGTAGTCTTTCAAATTGCTTCTCATTGATTCGTGCAAGTAAGGTCTCAACGCCTACTTCTACATCACCGCCCAACACAGATTCATTTCGGTGAGGGATCTCTGTCGGGTGTGCTGCAAAATCAGTGCGAATGCTCGCAAAATAGTCAGGATTGCTGGATGCCGCAACGGGGTCAATGATTTCAGCGAAATTCACACAAATAGACCCTTGATGGGTTACAAATTTAGCCGTTCCTCCTGTCGCGCCATGATCCAATATCATAAAATCATCCATATGAGGATTTTCTGCTGTAGCTGTAACGGTACGATAAGTGCGTTCAAATGTTTGTCGAATGGCGGTCAAATCGTCTGCGTTGATAGCGCGTAATAAATGGAATGCATCAGAATTCACATTACAAAAATTGCAAATGGCTCTTTCTACGTCCTCGCCATTCGTTAAGGCTGTGGATACCAAACTGACCAAGCTATTACTTAAATCAGGTGATGCATCGAGAATCGCCCCAAAATTTTGCGTACTGATGCCACGCGCTTTGCAATACACATTCAGGTTCGCTAGAAAAAACTGAGTCAGTATCGATAATCGTTCTGTTCTTTCATCTTCAGGCGTTGCTGCTGGAATACTATAAAAAGGTGGTGTGGGTAGTGTTTCCCATACATCAACGGCACAAGCGCCTAATAACGCATCAATGTAATCGTCTCGTGTGGCATCGGCTCCAAAACCCATAAGCGTATCAATAGCCTCTTTGGTTGCAGGTGTTCCATCGGTGCGTTGGGTAAAATCAATGGCTAACCCAAACAATGCTAAACTTTACTCACTCAATACTCGTTGGATATCTGCAAAGCTCGCTGACGCAGGTAAAGCACTTAATACTGTTGTTGTAAGCCGGGTACGTGGGTCGGTTGTTGCCACCACCGTCGTAGGAAAGGTGCCATGCATTGCATTATACAACGGAGAGAGAGGAGTTCCTTCCGCATTATTGGTTCGGTTCACATTAAATACGGGATTTACAACGCGTGATTGGCTGTCCTGGGCACGAGGGCGCAATTGAACGCTGTATAAATTCGATGGCCTTCCAAGAAAAGCAGTCATCGCACCACTATAGCTATAGCGCATCGCTGAAACCGCTTCAATATAAGCTTCTATTTGGGCTAATCGCTCTTCTTTACCTGCCCGCTGTGCATTACCTGCCTCAAGTAACCCTATATCAAAGGTTAATGCTTCTTTATAAGCATTTAATTCACGCAGGGCTCCACCATCAAAAAATTCCCTTAAGGCTACCGTTGCCTTACAGGTATTATCCGTGCTGATTTCTTGGCCGCCAACAACCGGAACCATCAGATGAACTTGATTAGTTTTAGGATTAATATGGATGTAGCGTGGTGATACCGGCTCTGTCAATGGAATATGCATCGTCGCCTCTCTGATCACCTTATTACTTGATTAGTAATAATTATAGAGCACTATGCATTAAAATTAATCTTTATTGGGTCGTTTTTTAATATTCAGAAGAGAATTTTAATCGTTAGTAACAGTAACAAAGCTTTTAAATTTTCAATAGGCTATAAATCGTCAATTCGCGACACCGACTAATATGTCGCTGTGGCGAAAAAATTAGTTTTTTTACCCTCAAACAGCTTAAACAAGCTGATAAGCGCCTTTAATAAACCGTTAAGCCCATATAGAAAACCTTTTAGCAAAATCGTAACAATACCTCCTAAAAATCATGAGGCAGCTAAGCTGCCTCAAAGGAAAAAGTATAAAGGATTAAGGGGTAAAAGCCCGGACACATCTAACATGAAAAGTGAGGTTCTTACCCGAAGAGCTCTGGTTGCCATTGTTGAAGTCCTGTCTCCAAGCGAGGGACGCCGAATCCTCAGTAGAACTCCAGTAAAAATCACTGGCAAAACCACCGATGACCGCACGATTAGTAAATAAGCAATTGAGCTGACCCGAGGCTGTCAAGTTATCCCCAGCCGGCAAGAACCAATCGTTATAGCAGGTATTTCCTACCTGGCAGGGAGTATTGCCTTGCGAATCGACTTCGTAGTTACTACAAAGACTGGCAGCATAAGTGTTTGTAGGAACACCCAGGGCTGTCAGTACAGTAACGATCTGTGCAGTATTAGTGGCTCCGTTGGTAGTGCTTGTTGCACCGGTTGCCGTACCAGAACCTCCCCATTGAATGCCCGCGCTATTATCGGCAATGGCTGCGATAAGATTATTTCCTGTACTCAGGCAAGCAATGGTGCCACCGCCTGAGGGTTGTCCTACTGCGGTGGTCAAATATTGATAGCCATTGGCTAATGTTGTGCTACCTGTAGGCGTGCTAATGACAACATCCACGAAGCCTGCCGTGTGTGCTGGAGTTACCCCGGTCACCGTTGTAGAATTGACCACTTTAACGCTGGTCGCCGCTATTCCGTCAAAGGTGATGCTTGTTGCACCCGTTAACCCGGTTCCTGTTAAGGTAAAACCTGTTCCCCCCGATGCTGTTCCTGAGTTCGGATTAATTGCTGTTAGCGTAATACCTGATTCAATAGCAATAGCTGCCATTACCGCATTCGTATTTGTGCCTTTAATGTTAAAGTTTGTCTGCGGTACGACCGTGTGGCCTGGCGTATAAGTTATTGTGCAACTTCCTCCCGGCGGTACATAAGAACAGCTATTACCTGTTTCTGTGACATTACCGTTCAATGCCGTCCCAATAAAATTCGAGGTAATGTTGGTAGCCGCCACTTCAGTGGACGTGTTGTAAATGGTAAGCTGCCCAATCGAACCATCCACAGTCAGCGTTAAGGGAGAACCCTTTACTGCAATGACAGCATTGGTTATCGGTGGAGCCTGGGTGATGTTTAAAACATGAAGAGGGCTTGGGCGGTAACACGGATTAAGGCTTCCTAGTTGACAAACCACTGGCCCATCAATAATCGGGCCAATTATCTGACTGCCGATCACCTGCAGTGAAAGCGTGCAAGCTCCCTTACCGAGTAACATGAAAGGAATGCTACAATCCCCTAATCCCGTGTTAATTTGCATAATCCCTTGAATAGGCAACATCAGCAAAGTATGGGGACTGCTGGATTGATTGGTGACCCGGTATTGCACCAAAGCGGTGCTATTGGCAGGCACAGCCAGAGAGGTAGGGGTAAGCGGCTCAAAAGTCCACAATGGGATACCAGCACAAACTGTTGTTGTAATCAATCCTGACCACAGGAAAGCCAGCATTCTAAATCCCAAAAGACATTTGTTACTTTTTTTCTTCATGGATTTATCCTTAAGCCACATAAGTAAAGTTAAATAAAACACCATTGGTGTGAAGATGGTTGAGGGCTAACCCACTGTTTGTCATCTGACCTGAAACCACACCTAGTTTGCTTCGGCCCCAGTCGGCAAACTCATAACCGACGCCAACCTGCCAATGATTGCTAATGGCTTTTTGCACCCCCACACCCAACGTGTAGGTGAAGGCCGTTTTGCTGTGGTTACTGAAATTAGTAATAGGCAATGCCTCTAAAATCAACGGCGTGTTAGTAAAATCATAGGTGCGGTTAAAGCCTACTCCAACACTGCCGCTCGCCCACGGTATAAGCCAATACCCTTTGTCGAGTATGAGCTTTCCTTTTACCACCACCCGACTGTTACGTACTTTGTAGCGATAACTGTAATTGGTAAATGCAGGATCAGCATCGTCCCATATGACGCCTTGCAATTTAGCATTACCTGTAGTGGCTGCAGCTATCCCTAATTGCCCATGCCAATTGAATGCAAGCATCTTCTGAAAACCAATAAACAACTCACCGGAAGCCAGTGCATGGGCAGATCTGCTAGCCGCATAGGTTTGTGTAGTTTCAGGGGATAAGCAAACAGTTTGTGTTTCTCCACCTCTTGCCCAAACGGGACCTACGCTGATAGAGCCTACCCATGCCCAGTCTTCAGGGGCAACAGCAAGTCCCATGGTGCCAGCTGATGCCTGACTGACAATGACACTTGTCGTGACGAAAAAAGGAAATAAGAAATGTCTCATGAGGGATCCTTGTAATGTAAAAATGAGTCATAATGTGAAACCGTAAAACATCCAGCGGCAGTCGATTTCAATAACAAAGGAATGAGCGTTCTGATATACATCAAATAAATCGAACAGAGGGAACGGATAAAACAGGACTTTAACAAAGGAAGCCCACACAATAGAAACTAATAGAAAAAGATGACATCAAGACAAATCTATTGACACTTGTCGATTGCTGAAAACATCCCTGTCATTGGCCATTACGAGCAATCCTTTTTTGATAACTAATGAAAAGCCCATTCCATGCATCAACATCCTATATGTTATTTGATATTAAAAAAACCGTTTCAAATTATAATACTTTGTCTATGATTTAAAAAGAAAAAATCCTTCAATTTTTATTCCTCAAACTTAGCGAAAACATTAAGCGATAGCAATTGCTGCCGTATAGTGAGGTTTCATTACAATTTGCACTTGAACTGGTTTAAATTCCTTTCCGCATAATCGGATCCGGATAATGACTGAGCAAATAAGGTATGCTGAGCACAAAATTGATGATAGCCAACAGAACTTTGAAGTTCTTTTTGAAAATCTTTTAAATCCCTTAGCGTTATCTTTTTCCCGGAATCAATTAGATCTTGAAATTCTTTAGCTGAAGGGCCAGAGAAAAGCTCACCTACTTCAGCCCAGAGTTTCTCGGAGATCATTGGCCTTAAATCATCCCAAATTGCACTTAGATCAAATTTTAGCGAGGAAAACAACCGCATTGCCTTGCGAAACTCATCTGATGTTTTTGGCTGAGTAAATTGCGCTAAATATCCATTAGCAATTTGTTTTACAATTTGATCTCTTCTTCCTTCGATAGCAAAATTGAGAGCTTGTTCCATATTAATAAAATTCTGTTGGGTTTCTTGATAAACAAAAATTTCACCCGTCTCAAATTTGTAAAACCATCCGTGTATTGATAACTCACCAGCAGCAATTTTTTCCGCAATGATACGGTAAGTTTTCAAATGCTCCATCTGGACGAGGATATTTTGCTTAATAACGGCCTCTAAATTTATATCCTCATGGTTTTCTGCTAATTTGGCCAATACTGGTGATGAATGAGAAAGCCACGATGCTGTAACCGGCAAATGTTTATCGAGGCCTGGTGTAATCAACCCGTCCATTGCACCGCAATTAGAATGCCCACAGACAATAATATTTTTCACCTTAAGGACTTTTAAGGCATATTCAATTGCCACTGCTTCACTCGGAACAGCTGTTGCTGTGTGGGGGGGTACAATATTACCCACATTCCGCATCACAAACATATCACCGGGTGCCGAATGAGTAAATAAACTGGGAACAACCCGTGAGTCTGCGCAGGTGATGAATAAGATGTCTGGGTATTGTCCCCTACTTAACATCTCAAAAATACCTTGCATGTCTTTAAACTTTTCTTGATTAAATTTACGTACTCCAAGAATGAGTTTAATTAGCATCGCTTATGCCTCCAGATTAAAAATCTAGGCAAAAAATATCTTATTATTTCATAATCATCAAGTAATATTTCAAATATGTTAAGTTAATCGTTATCAAGTCAAGCTCTTTAAGGGAAATAAAAGCTGCGTCAACAGCTGTGTTAGCAGTTCTACCCCTCGGGGACTAGGTAAAGAAGTACTTCAATGTCTCGCAGGTTGCGGGCTTGGAGTCACTTCCACAGAGAGTACTGCAAGCTTGAAAGAGCAAATAAAAGCCTGCTGCCAAGGTTGTTTAAAAGCAATGCAGTAATTCCGAGCTCTATCCCTATTTAATTACGCTAATGAATAACCTGGGATTGAGCCCAGGTTTTATTTACCTAAATCTGATTGAAATATAAGCAATTACGAATTCTCATGAGAAAACTGATTCTTGACGATAAAGAGGTACCTGCAATAAAAATTCACTCACATTGTGTTTGACAACATCTCTAAGAGAACCGTTTTGACTAAATATCATTTTTTGCCTTTCAGAACTGGTCCCTGATTCGATAATCGTTTTTAGGTAAGCGAAGTAATTTTGATAATTGAGCCGTTTAATATAAGGCTCAAGTTTACTTATCCATTCGTAAAGATCCTCGCGCATGAGTTTAATTTTTCCTTCAGTATTCATAATCAACTCGCTATCTAGCCCATAGCGAATTGCCCGCCATTTGTTTTCACGCGAAAGCCAATGGGGGGGGCACGCTACTGACTCTAGCCAAGCGCCATTATCTGCAAACCAATACGCAAGAGCATGAATAAAAGCGGTGATAGCCAGTGTCTCTGCCAATGTGGCGGTGCCGTCACAAACCCGAATTTCTAAAGTGCCAAAACCGGGACTTGGTCTTAAATCCCACCATAAATCTTTTAATGATTTGATTGAACCGCAAGATTTTAAACTTCTATAAATATGATAGAAATCTTGCCAAGTTTTTACATAATACGGTTGTCCTGCTGTCGGCAGGGCTTCATATGCGGTAGGACGGCATGAAGCAAGTCCAGTATCTATCCCTTGCCAAAATGGCGAGCTGGATGAAAGCGCTAATAGATGTGGCAAAAAATACATAAAAAAATTGTTAAATCGGATACAGTCCTCACCGCTTTTCATGCCAAGATGCACATGCAGGCCATAAACACTCATACGTCGAGTTAACCATTGATTGCGATCAATTAAATCAAGGTAACGTGCTGTTGGGGATATTTGCCAATCCGCATATTTGGAAAACGGATGAGACCCAGTTGACGCAAAGAGTATTCCGAGATCTTTCGTTGCCCATTGAAGATCAGATAATGAGTTATAGAGATCATCTTCCACTTGCTTGACGGTATTGCATTTATCTGTAGTTACTTCGATGGTGCTTAAATAGAATTCGGGTTTTATTTTAGGTAAATCTGCAGTTGCATTAAGTACTTCCTCAGATTTCGAGGATAGATTGAGTGTTTCTGAATCAATAAGTTGTAACTCGATTTCAACACCTAGAGTGAGAAAACCATTACTCAAAAATTGGATGTCCTCGTCGTCAATTAGTTCTTTCGCAGCGAATTGTTGTGGAAATGGGTATAAGGTTTTTTGATTTAATTCATTGGGCATAACCTCTCCTCTTCTAGTTATTTCTTTTTGGAAAATGCTTCTTGGATTAAAATCCCATTTTTTTTGGATCCTCCTCTACTGCTATATAGAATAGTCAGATAAAATTGTTATTATTAGTGTCTGTTAAAATATTTCGTACACGAAGTAATTTTAGATAGTAACCCCGTAGCGAATAGATTGCAATCATTAAGACTAATCATGAATTATTCAAATCAAGTAAAAAACGAAGGCACCGAGATAGCTAATCAACAGTCAAAAAAAATTATCCTCGCCTTACGAAAGGTAATGCAGCATATGGATCATCATTCAAGATACCTCAATAAATATTACGGACTAACTATCCCTCAAATGATTTGCTTACATGAGATCTATGAAAATGGTTTCATGAATTTGTCTTCTTTATCTAAAAAAGTATACCTATCAATGAGTACGCTAGTTGGAGTAATTGATCGGCTGGAAGAAAAAAATTTTGTTCATCGAGTAAGAGATAAAAAGGATCGGCGCAATACCTTTATTGATATCACCGAAAAAGGAAAAGAATTTATTGCTGCCTCTCCACACCTCCTACATAACCGTTTGAACCAAAATCTTCAGGCCTTAACCGAGAATGAGCAAAAATCGCTTGCCAGCTCTATTGAGCTTTTAGTGAGTATTTTAAAAGAATGATAGAAAACTTTAGAAAACATCAAAACAAACTGGACATGATTTAAACTCATCAATCACACAACCCAGAGTATTTTGAGGTCAATAGATTAAATTCTATGTAAAAGCAAACCTTAAATGTAATTAAACACTGTTAACCCTTGAATCCGGGCAAAACTCTGCTGCGCTGCCTGTAAATATACTTGTTGCAAATTAAGCTTGACCGCAGCCTCAGCCAAATTAACATCTTGTACGGTATGCAATGTTTCCTCACTAATTTCCAAGACATCATTGTTAACCTGAGCTGCGACATCCAGTTGATTTAACCGAGCACCCACTTGCGCACGAAATGCAAGAATATTATTAAGAGCACTGTCCAATTGCTCAAGGAGCTGATTATTTTCGGTTTCTACTGCGGCTTTATCGGCAGCAGTAGAGAAGGATTGCTTAAGATTGGCGACAATGCGTACCGCAGTGGAAAAAATCGACTCATTGCGGGAAGGATTTACTGCAAAACTATCTCCCGCGTTTGGTGTTCCATGAAAAGTGACCTGAACCCCATTAAAATTAATTGTTCCACCATCTTGATAAAGAGGCGCATCATCTGGAAGGCCTGTGGAGGGAATAATTGGGCCAGTGCTTGCACCTGTAACCATTACCACCATTTGATTTAAGCTATTTAACACAAAGTTCACTGTATAGTTATCAACCACGTAGGCAGCAGGATCTATCACCGAACCAGTAGTCGCAGCCACAGTACCTGTATTAGGCGTGGACGTTTGTGTTACGGTAAATGTGCCATTACCATTGGGAATACGCATAAAAATATCATTGCCATTATCGTTTACAGCAATTTGTAACCCACTACTGATGATTTGTGAGCGTTGCGTTTGATCACCATTATAGATGTATTGTCCCGCGTTTAATGTAAAAGGCTGAGTAGATGTCTTACTGCCACTAAATAGGTAATAGCCGTTACTGTCTTGGGCATTACCCAAATCGACTAGTTGATCGAGTAAATTTTTTGCCTCTTCCGACATAGCTTCGCGATCACCCTCTGATAAAGCTGTGTTTCCAGATTGAACCTGTAATTCGCGTAGGCGCTGAATAACGTTAATAACGTTACTCAAGATACTTTCTTCATAGCTTATCTCACTCACAGCTGATTCGCGGTTCTTCTCCATATTCTCAGTTAAATTAATGCGTTGCATCATCAATTCAATTTGTGCAGCCCCGATTGGATCATCAGCAGGCGATTGGATTTTCTTTTGCGAAGAAAGCTGCTGCTGTAATTTTAGTGTCTCTGCCTGCTGGGCTAACACGCCATTTAAGCCTTGAAGAAAAATTTGGGTCGTTGAAATTCGCATGATCACCTCATTACGGCAAATAAAGCATCCATTATCTGACTTGAAACAGCCATCACGCGACTGGCAGCTTGATAAGCTTGCTCAAAACGCAATAGATTGCTTGCTTCTTCATCCAAATTCACACCACTTTTGCTTTCACGAAAATCAACTGCCTGTTGATGAAGAATTTCGGCAGCATCGCTACGTATTTTGGCTTGATAAGTTACACCCCCTACTCCTGTGATTAAATCAGTATGCTTATCAAATAGACTGGCCGTACCGTTGTTAAAAATTTTACTTTGCTGGAGTGCAGCTAGCATTAAGCCATTACGGTTGTCTCCAATACCACCGGCATTGTATGAAGCAGAAAACGTATCGCCTGTAGCCGGAATACCGGACAATATTACCGAATAACTGGGGTTAACCGAATCAGGAATCATTATTGTGTTATCTGTATTGGGGGTAAAAGTAAACGGTCCCGTAGTTACTGAATCGGTGACATTTATCAAGTTATATTGCGTTGGCGAAATAAATTGAATGCTATACTCTTTGCCAACCGCAGCATTGGTATTTAATACATCACCTAAAGCAATCCTTCCCGATCCTGTATTGTTTATTGAAGCCTCCGTGCGCACTGGGGAAGCCAGTGCAATTTCTCGCGGATCAGTGATATTTAATTGGAGATCACGTGCTGCCCCTCGCGTCGGCATTAAAGTAAACCGGTCGCTGTTGACCAAATTACTTACATCATCAACAGTGATCGTCATGCCATCCAAGATAATTTGACCCGCTGGCGGTGCAGGTGGTGTATTTGTCCAATTTAGCGTAGTCGATTGACCATCCGATTGTCGAATAAGCCGAACTTCATTTGTAGCGGTATCACTTACTACAAGCTGATAGTCACTCAACATGGTTTGGTTGATATCAGAAATAGCGACAGATAAAACAGCAGCCCCTGTATTTGAGTTAGAGGGTAATGATCGGGATAATTGCAAGTTAGCTTGATTGTAGTCAGTAAAATAATTTTTACCAATCTGGCTATTCATATCGATACCCAGTTTATGCTGGGTATTAAATGCGGTTGCCAGACCTATTGCTAATTGGCCAATTAATTGACTGCCGTAACCGAGGATGTCTTGCTCGAATTCAAGTAATCCTCCGATCATGCCAGAATGCAAATTTGAAGTAATATCGATCTGACCTTGCCCATTTGCTAGGAAGACTTGTGTACCAAGCTGGCCGGTTAGATTGGCATTAACCACCAAATTACGCTGTTCGGCCCCAATGACCAGCATCTCACCATTCCCTATTGCAACATCAATGCCTGCGTTACCTTGATCAATCACGGTGACTTCCGTGTACTTTGCCAATTCGCGCAATAAATCATCACGAGTATCAAGTAGCTCGGGCGCATCGGGTGCTGCAGTGAGTTGTTTATTGATTTGCGCGATATTCGCAGTAATTTGGTTTATTTGATTCACTGCTTCTGTAATTTGCGTGGTGTTGTTGCGTTGGTATTCGTCAAAACGGAGTTGTAACGAGTTAAATTGATCAACTAGCAACTGACTTTGTTGCAACATAAGCGAGCGTGAGGCTAAATTGTCGGGAGTCTCATTTAACTGGCCTAGCGCAGTGAAAAAAGTCTGCATATTCCCTGAGAGGCTCGTTCCTTTTTCAGAAAGCAATTTATCGATTTGTATCGCTTGCTGATAGAGCGAATCATATTGTGATTTGGTTGTTAGCGTTTCCCGCACCTGTTCTGTTGCGAAGCGATCACTATTACGTTGGATATTAGAGATAGCAACCCCACCACCAATATAAGAACCAGCATAGCGTTGTGACGGCATTGGCGCGAATTGAACAGTTTGACGTGTATAGGCTCTATTACTTGAATTAGCAATATTATTTCCTGTTACTGCAAGTGCGCGTTGGAACGCATTAAGACTTGATGCAGCAATGTTTAAAATTCCCGCCATGCTCCTTGCTCCCCTTTGTTTAATCTAAAGTCATCCCGAGCAAAGCGAGGAATGACATTCTCTCAATTTTATCAAGCATAGGTTGGTTATTTAGCCAACCTCGCCATTTGGGTCAAGCCAACTCAGAAAACCCATTTCTCTCTAAAGCGTGCTGCAATTCATCACCATGATAAATAGCTAATATTTTTGAGGCATAATGCGGATCAGTCGCGTAACCTGCACGATACAATTCATCAATATAGCGCTCAGGGCTTCTTGTATTTGCCAAAGCATCCCCATAACGATTACTGTCTTTGATTAAAGACACATAATCATTAAAACTGTTTTCAATTGATGCATATTTCTTAAAAGCCGCGTTTACCTTAATGGGTGTATCAGCAATATACTCGGTAGTATTTACATGCACCGCATCAGTGTTGTTATCTGCTGCTTTGATATTAAAGAAATTATAAGAACTGCTGCCGTCTGCATCTTTAGCAATAAATTGCCCCCATCCTGTTTCTAAAGCCGCTTGGGCAAGCAGAATTTTAGGATCAAGCCCCAATAAATTAGCTGCTTGTCGAGCATAAGGCCACGCCGAACGCACAAAATCATCAATCTGAGGATTTGGAACGGTTTCTTTTACTGCCACAGGTTGTTTCGGAGCAATTCGTGCTGGCAAAAGCGACTGCTCAACTTTGGTTTTAGGGTCATTAAGCGCATTGAGTGTTTTCGGTGTATTGGAATTAATGGCATTAATCTCAGTTTGAGGCATTGTAGCTTGTGTTTGGGATTTAGATAATTGTTTTGCAAGCATGGTTGCTAAGCCTATTCCCTGGCCTTGAGTAATATTCGTTGCGTATTGGGCATCAAGCATTTCTTGGAAGGTTTCCACACTTTTTCCTCTGAATGGATTTGATTCTTCTAGAAAATGTTGGCCCATACGCATGCTTTTGAGCATGGATTGCAGAAAAATAGCTTCGAATTGCTTCGCAACCTCAGGCAGTGCTTTGTCAGGATCCTTTTGTGCCTTTGCCCTTAATTCTTGTAAACTTTGAAAATCACTTACGGCTATTCCTTCAATTGCCATTTTCAATTCATCCATTAAATAATAATTATTGTTGCGTTTAGTGCGCCAGCCTGCTTTAAAGCTTCGAGTATAGCAACCAGGTCTGCCGGTGTTGCTCCAACCGCATTCACTGCTCTGACAATATCTTTTAATGAAGGACCGGGGGCAAACAAAAAAGTGCGATTTCCCTTCTCCTGAACACTGATTTGCGTATCAGGAACGACTACTGTTCTTCCTCCCGCAAAAGGATTCGGCTGGGAAACTTGAGGATTTTCGCTAATGGAGACAATTAGGTTGCCATGTGATACCGCTGCTGGTTTAACATGAACTAATTGGCCCATAACAACTGTGCCTGTCCTTGGGTTTATAATGATTTTAGCTTCAACTTCGCCTGGTGTAAATTCGATGTTTTCCAAAACAGAAATATACTCTACCCGATGCGATAATTCCTTAGGCGCAGTCACACGAATTGAGGTTGCATCAATTGCCCGGGCAGTACCTGGCCCCATCGTTTCATTGATTGCATCAACCATGCGTCGGGCGGTAGTAAAATCAGGGCTATGCAAATTGTAAACAAGCGATCGTGAGACATAGAAAGGATTAGGGATATCCACCTCGACAGTCGCCCCATTAGGAATACGTCCGCCGCTAGGCACGTTCACCGTGATACTGGAGCCGTCCTGACCGGAAACCGAGAGTGAACTAACGATAATATTACCTTGCGCCATCGCATAAACACGGCCATCTGCCCCTTTTAAGGGAGTCATTAGTAAGGTGCCTCCCCTTAAACTTTTAGAATCACCAATGGATGATACATTGACATCCATTGCTTGGCCTTTTTTCATAAAAGAACTAAGGCTGGCAGTCACCATTGCTGCAGCAACATTTTTTGAATTCAGCTTGGTTCCGGGAGGGATGTTAATGCCGAGCTGAATCAGCATATTTGCAAATGTTTCCTCGGTGAAGCGAGTACCTGTTCTGTCACCTGTACCATCAAGACCAACTACTAAGCCATAGCCAACCAATTGGTTAGTTCTAACTCCAGCAAGAGTGGCTAAATCTTTAATGCGCTCAGCATGTAATGCAAAAGACAATGTGCTGATTAAGAAGTAAATGCATGCCAAATAGGTTTTACGCATTAATCGTCCTGTTATCTTAGGTTGGGAATATCGGTCCCCAAATAAAGCGGGAGAACCAGCCTTGGGCGTTCATGTTATTCAATTCGCCCACGCCACCGTAAGCTATTCGAGCATTAGCAATTCGATCGGAGCTGATTGTATTATCAGGTCTTATATCTTGTGGCCTAATAATGCCAGATAGCCTTATGTATTCATCCCCTTGGTTAATTTTTACCCATTTTTCGCCTTGAACAACCATATTGCCATTAGGCAATACTTTAGAAACCGTCAAAGAAATGCTTCCGAATAATTTATTGTTTTGAATTTCTTGACCTTGGCCAAAAAATTGACGCTGCGCATTTAAATCAAAATCCATACTATAGCCACCACCCAAAGCAATGGGTCGGCCGAAGAATGTTTTATTGGTTATTGTAGTCGTATCATTTTTTTGACCGAATGTACTTGCTTTCTTTTGTGCATCCGTTTTCTCAATCAAGACCACTGTGATTAAATCACCGGGATGTCTTGCTCTTGGCGTTTCGAAGAGAGGCAAAGCAGTTTCAGCATTATAAATGGCACCGTTAACATGACGGATTTGTTTTGGATCAGGCGAAGCTGGATAGGTCGGTGCATATTCAGGATGCGTTCCCGGGAATGGTGGATTAAGCTGATCACAGCCGCTTAACGTTGAAACAATGATTAGGCCAAATAGGCGTCGCAATGGAGTCATTTCACCTTCTCAACTACAAAGTTTGATTTAAATATTGCAACATACTATCCACTGTTTGGATGCCTTTAGCATTGATTTCATAGCTGCGTTGAGCTTGAATCATATTGACTAATTCTTCGACAACATTCACATTGGAAGCTTCCAGAGAGCCTTGCAGAAGGGTACCTAGGCCGATATTACCCGGATTATCTGTTTGCACAGCACCACTTGCCACGGTTTGTAAGAAAAGGTTTTGTCCCATAGGTTGCAGCCCTGCAGGATTAATAAACGTATTAAGTTGGATAACACCCAATTGTGTAGGGGTATTATTCCCTGCTACTTGGACACTCACCGTACCATCTTGACCAATAGTAATACTTAATGCTTGTTGCGGAATGGTGATAGCCGGTTGAAGCACATAGCCACTAGCAGTAACAATTTGGCCTTGAGAGTTAATCTGGAAAGTACCGTCTCGTGTGTATGCTTGAGTTCCATCAGGTAACAGTACCTGGAAAAAGCCATTTCCTTGAATTGCAACATCAAGAGGATTCTGAGTATTAAGTATACCTCCCTCAGTAAACACCTTTTGCATAGAGACCATATGGACACCGCTGCCCATATTGATACCAGTCGGGATTTCCGTTGTTTGGGTTGCTTGGGCGCCTGCCTGCATTAAATTTTGGTAAATCAAATCTTCAAATATTGCTCTGCCTTTTTTAAATCCTGTCGTGTTTACGTTCGCCAAGTTGTTTGCAATATTTGCTATTTGCTTATCTTGAGCATCTAATCCAGTTTTACTAACCCATAATGCTGGTTCCATAGCCTTATCCTATCCTACTTTAAAAATAAAACCTCATAGCTGCAAAAGCTGTGCCAGTTTTTGTGCGTTGCTATCAACAGCCCCTACTATCTTCATTTTTGCGTTAAAACCTTGACCTGAATTGATCATATGTATCATTTGCTCTACGGGATTCACATTCGAGCCTTCTAAAGCCCCTTTCACGACATTAATAGAAGCATCTGTCTGGGCTGTCCCGCCACCAGTCAATTTCATTAAGCCATCAGCATCTTTATAGAGTTCATTGCTCTTCAGCTTGACCAATTTTAGGCGATCTAAGACCACTACTGCACCAGGAGGCCCTTCGAATGGGACTATAGATATCGTGCCATCTGTTCCGATCTCTACACGTTGTGCTGGTGGAATTGAGATAGGACCGCCATCACCTATTACAGGCCTGTTTGAACCATTGACTAACATACCGTTTTCAGTGATATGAAAATTACCTGCTTGCGTATATGCCTCTTTTCCTTGAGAGTCCTGGACAACAAACCAACCATCGCCCAGTACCGCCACATCTAAATCTCTACCGGTAGAAATTAATGGGCCATCGGAGAAGTCAGTACCATTTGACTGTGCTACTGCTAATGCTTCACTCGATTGTACGGATCCAGTGACATACAAAGACTGAGCCCTAAATAAATCAGCTTTGAACCCTGGGGAATTAATATTGGCCATATTATGGCCGATAATGTTCTGCCGATAAAAATCAAGTTGCGAAGCATTCATTGAATGATATAAAACTGGATCCATATTGAAGCCCTCCTAGCTTACCAACTAATAACCTAGTTCCTCTCTCGTTGCTAAATTCCGCAGTTCTCCCGTGAGGCTTTCAGGAATCCCTCGCGAGTAATAGCTCCCGCAAACAAGTCGTGGGACGCAGAGGAAAGGCTGGTTGTTATCTCATTAACCAATGTTTATAATGGTTTGAGTTATTGTATCGCCAGCACTAATTGTTTGCGCATTCGCCTGAAAATAGCGCTGGGCAGTAATTAAGTTGACTAACTCATTTGTTAAATCCACATTTGATTCTTCAAGTGCACCTGACTGAATCAAACCAAGGCTCGCTGTTCCTGGGTTGCCTACTAAAGCTTGTCCTGATGAAGCAGTCTCCCCCCAGGTGGTATTTCCTAAAGGCTGCAATCCGTTCAGGTTTGGGAAATTAGCTAGCTGCACTTGCCCCATAATCTGTGATTGACCATTAGTATAAAGCCCAAACAATACGCCGTCCTGATCAATAGAAACACTATTCAACTGCCCCGTAGTAAATCCATTTTGAGTGCTTGATTGCACAGCAAAAGGGCTGCCAAATTGAGTGCAATTGGATAAATCCACAGTGAAATTTAAAGGATTTGCCCCATTAGTTAGGTTGGTTGTTAACGGAATTAAATTGTTAGCGATCGGCGTATTCGTTGTATCGGCCACATTAGTAAAACTTCCATCACTATTAAAATTAACCCGATACAAATTCGCACTGTTTGTTGTGCCCACATTGGCGGGAACATTTTGATTGTCGATTTGAAACGCAACGTACCATTGATTCTGAGTTCCAGCAGGCGAAGACGCATTGGGGTCTCCGGCAGGTGCTGAGGCATCCCCCCGTATAAAATACATCGATAAAACATGAGAATTGCCTAAGCTGTCATAGATTGTGGAGGAGGTGACATTATTGTAAGTATCACCTGCTGGCGTTGCACCACCTGACCAAGCCACGGTAGGCGGAGTACTATTTGCATATAAATTTGCTCCTTCAGAGACCGTTGTCGTCGCCTGGGGAGTTATATTCGCTGTATTGAGTTGTAAATTGCCAGTAACACTGCCCAACTGACCATTTTCAGCCAGTAAACCGGTTAAATTTTGGTTAAGGCTGTTAACAATAAATCCGTTGTTATCAATGCTGAAAGCCCCTGCCCTTGTGTACACGGAAGAACCATTATCACTTAAAATAAAAAAACCAGATCCGTTAATTGCAAGATCAAGGCTATTATTCGTAAAACTGATATTCCCTTGGCCAAACGATTGTTGCACACCAATCATATTGACCCCATCGCCAATGACATTGGTGCTGCCAAAAAAACTATTTGCATAGACATCAGCGAACAATGCCCTTGAGCTTTTAAAACCAACTGTCGATGAGTTTGCAATGTTATTACCCACAATGCCCAAATCATTCGTCGCCGCTTGCAGCCCACTGAGTCCTGTTCCAAAAATCGTCATAATTGCCTCCTGCACTCAAAAAGATAATATCGGTCTATCGAGATTGCGCTAATTAACTTCATCCCTTGAGATGGTGTTTGCTTTCGTCCAATAGCGGAAACATGACCTAATTTGTAATTTCTTTGACATCATTCAATGAGACTGTGCCAACCCCTGCCACATTTAATTTAACACCCTCGCCATTTTGTCCTAAGCTAACACTGTCTACATTAGCCGCTGTCATTGTCTTTAAAGCGACCTCTTTTCCAGAATAAATCCCATTTACTTTAATTGTATACTTGCCCATCGGCATGCGCTCACCTTTCTGGTTTTGGCCATCCCAAGTGAAAGCAAACAACCCTGCTCCATGCTGCCCTAAGGGAATTTTTCTAATTAGTTCACCCGATTCCGAATAGATTGAAGCCACTAAATTATCCACAGCTGCAGGCAATTCGATTGCCGCTTTGACCTCCCCTTGATCCAGATTTACACTGTCACTATTTACCAGAACCTTGCGACCAACCAGCGAGGAAGCTTGTAATGCTTGGTTAGATTGAAGCGAAGAAGCGAGTTGTTGAATGGATTCTTGCATTTTGGTGATCCCATCGTTTGTGCTGAATTGAGCCAACTGACCTAAAAAATCACCATTCATTTTAGGTTCCAAGGGATTCTGATTTTGTGCCTGAGCAATCATCAGTTTTAGAAAATCCTTCTGACCTAAACTTTTACTTTGACCTGTCCCCATTTGCCCTAAAACTGCATTTGCACCACCTACTGAATCCACCGCCATAATTCACTCCTTACTCTCCTAACTGAAGGGTCCTTTGTATTAATTGCTTTGTGGTATTAAGCACACTCACATCCATTTCGTAAGCACGAGAAGCAGAAATAATATTAGCCATTTCTTCAACTGAATTAATATTTGGAGCATAAACAAAACCGTCTTGATCTGCCAGAGGGTGATTTGGTTCATAGCGTTTAACCGGATCGGCATTACTTTCATAAATACCTGATACTGCAACCCCACCCTTAGTCTGATTCATCCATTGCTGGGCTTCCTCCTGGATAGCTGTAAAAATGGGGTATTGCGCCTTGTATGCTTCGTCCGCACTACCTGTGACAACATCGGCATTCCCCATATTGGAAGCACTGGTCTTTAACCGCGCAGTTTCGGCAGCCAGAGCTGAACCAGAAATATCAAATATATTGTTTAACGACATACCTACTCTCCCTTCAACGCGGTCATCATTGTTTTAATCTTATTATTCAAAAAGGTCAAACTGGCCTGATAACCGACGGCGTTACTTGCGAAGGCTGTCGTTTCTAGATCTTTGTCAACTGTGTTCCCATCGAGTGTAATATGGCTCGGTATGCGATACATCAGCTGACTTTGAAAAGTGCTTTGGCCACTAATATGGTTGGCAGCATCTGTTACCATCTGTTGGGCAGACGCTCCTTCCATAGCTTGGCTTAGTACCTCGTTAAAATCGATGTCCTTTGCTTTATAATTGGGCGTATTGATATTCGCCAAATTATTGGCAAGCTGTGACGTGCGCTGCTCACGCAACATCAATGCTTTGGCATGAATTCCTAAATAACCGTCTAAATTAAAAGCCATCCCTACTCCCTGTTTAAAAGACTGTAGCAATAAAGCAAATCTCGTGCCAATTTATGGAAATTTGAATTATAATGGCTGGCAAGTCCTGATTTTATAAAGATAAGGGGTATGAAATGAGAAATAAAGAAGCTGGTTTGCCAGAAAATGCCGTTGAACTAGTGAAATCTTACCTTCTTAATTTTCAGGATAACCTTTGTCAATCGCTATCAGCGATCGACGGCCAGGGCAAATTTATTGAGGATAGCTGGACTAGACAGCAAGGTGGCGGAGGTTTGACGCGAGTTTTGACCGACGGGAAAGTTTTTGCCAAAGCCGGTGTCAATTTTTCACATGTCTCAGGGGAGCAATTGCCTCCTTCTGCAACCGCGCATCGTACCGAGTTGGCAGGCTGTCGTTTTAGTGCGTTAGGGGTATCGATAGTCATTCATCCAGAGAATCCTTATATCCCTACTACTCATGCAAATGTCCGTTTTTTTGTCGCTGAAAAAGATGGGAATCCGCCTATCTGGTGGTTTGGTGGAGGATTTGACTTAACGCCGTATTATGGTTTTCACGAAGATTGTAAATATTGGCATCAAATTGCTTTTAAGGCATGCGAACCTTTTGGCCAAGATCTCTACCCTCGTTTTAAAGCTTGGGCTGATCAATATTTCTACTTAAAACATCGTGAAGAAGCACGAGGGATCGGCGGCTTATTCTTTGATGATTTTAATGAGGGTGGATTTACCAATAGCTTTGAATTGATGAAAAGCATTGGCGATCATTTCAGCAAAGCTTATGAACCGATCGTGCAGAAACGTAAAGCGTTACCCTACGGCCCGCGGGAAAAAGCATTTCAGCTTTATAGACGTGGACGTTACGTTGAATTTAACCTGGTTTACGATCGAGGCACCCTTTTCGGTCTGCAATCCGGTGGTCGAACAGAATCCATTCTTATGTCCTTACCTCCGGAGGTACACTGGGAATATGACTGGCATCCCGAAAAAGGCAGTCCAGAAGAAAGCTTATATAAAGACTTTCTCCCTGTGAGAGATTGGTTAAACGACTAATTGCATCGTAATAGATCAGGTTCCACTCGTTGAATTTGACACAAATGGTCAGGTTTGTATATGGGTTCCGAGAAAGCATGCCCAAAAAGCGGCGGATAACTGGCTATGCGTGTAGTTTTTTGTCAGGTTTTCTCGCAAGATGTGCCAAAAAAGGCGCTTCCAGATAAGAACCGCTCTATTGCATTCTGTTAAAGGAAAAATCAGCTGATCTAGGCTATCTGACCTGAACCATTAGCCTTTTAGCTTGTATTAGCAACAGCAGCCACAATGCAAACGCTGCTGCTGCATTTAAAATGGCAACGATTAAAAATACCAATGCAATTCCCACGTTTAACTGCAATAGAACCATGACCATGATTGATCCTAAAACCATGAAAAGTGCATTAATAATATTATTCGCAGCGATTGTGCGTGCACGCGTTCCTTCATCGCTGCTCACCTGCAAATAAGTATATAGCGGTACCACGAAAAGTCCTGCACAAAATGAAAATAAGAAAAAATCCACAGTTATTCGCAAACAGTCCGGTTTAATAAAAAACTGCGCAAATGTTTGCAAAGGCATTTCTTCTGTGATCTTGGGTGAAGCTAGATACAGATCAATGGCGAACACAGACAACATGAACATAGCGATTGGAACATAACGCAATGTGATTTTGCTTGCCAAAAAGTAGCTAATTGACAACGCACCTAAAGCGATCCCAATTGAGAATAAAGAGAGAAACACAGCAAACACAGATGTATCTGCCCATAAAACATAATGGGTATAATCAGGAAGCTTCGTCAGCATCACTGCACCGATTAACCAAAACCAGGAAATCGCTAAAATTGCGGGCAACAACCGATGGTTTTTTAGTGCATCTTTCAACATGTTCCATGTAGCCCGCCCAATTCGCCAATCAATAATTAACCCTTTAGTTATCGAAGGTGCAGCGGGAATGTAGCAACTTGCGGTAAGTCCTAAAACAGCAATCAAATTAACAATTAAAATCGCATAACCAACATGAACCACCGCCGTTCCAATTGCCAAAGCCCCTAGCGATGTCCCTAAAAGAATTGCCAGAAAAGTACTTGCTTCAATAAGTCCAGTCGCCTTTAGCAATTGTTCACGGGGTAGATGATCAGGGAGAATGGCATATTTTATAGGTCCAAAAAATGTAGAATGGATTCCCATCCCTGCTAAACAAAATAGCAGTGTATAAATACTGCCCGAATAAAGGGCAAAACTACCCACACACATAAGCACAACTTCAAACACTTTGATTAATTTAGTCATTAATGCCTTATCGTATTTGTCTGCAAGTTGTCCTGCAGTCGCAGAGAATAAGAAAAAAGGAAGGGTGAATAAAGCGCCAGCTAAAGCTTGATAATACTCAGATTGATTTTGTGAAGTACTGAGATGGTAGCTTATTAAAGTCAGCATCGATAATTTAAATGCATTATCATTGAAGGCGCTGAAAAACTGGGTTAAAAACAGAGGTAGAAACGTTTTTTTATTTAATAGATAAGTCGCTAGGTTTCCCATTAAAAAGGGCTCCCCCCAAGTTTTATTTATCTGCAAGAAGGTATCAGAAAGTTGTTTGAAGTCAAATAGTTCTCTCAATTATTTAGAACCAACAAATTGCTTTAGATTTAGTCAAAATTAACGTACACTAATCATTCTTATTACAATTATTACTAAACGAGTAATCTCATGGCTCTAATCCGTGGTATTTCATTTGACTTTGACGGCTCCTTATCCAGAATAGGAGAAGATAAAGATGTGATTCGCGCTAATTCAGAATTTCTCGACTTCATTAGAGCCCAAAATCATAAGTACGCTAAAACTTATGGCTATATAGGTTCTAACCGCCAATCAATCTATGACGACAGTGTTAATGCCTTTAGCAACAGAAATGGGTCGTGCTATCCGCAAATCCGTAAAGTTTGTGATTACATTGGGGCGATATTTGACAGTTTTACCCTTACCGATCTCTATAATAACCTCGAGGCTGGTCAATCCGTTCAACTTGCCCTTTCTCTTTTAAAAAGAAGCAAAACCACTGATGAAAAAGATGATAGCTATGTTTATGATCCTGATCGAATTAAGCAAACACAAACACCGGACTGGTTACACGACGAAAGTAAATTGTCTCTCCTGATTGCGCAAATTCATAAGCTCGCTTCTGAACACCCGGATGATGAGATCGAATTTTATTTTTATGATGACAAGAAAGAAATCCTAGACAGGTTAAGCACTTTTTTTGATATTCCTGAAAATCGGCAATTATTACCCAGAAATCTTAAGCAATTACACCTTGTCCCATATCCTGCAATCCTTCAGGAGAAAACTACTCTGCATATCAACGAGAAACTGAATACCCCTCCCTCCATAATGGAAGCAATCGACATCCCCCCAACTGAAAAAGAGGAAGGCAGCGTGCTTTTGGCTAAACAACCTGAGGATCTCGCTGAAGAAAATATGGCCTCCTTCAACTTAGGCAATAAAGCAGAAATACAATTCGTTTCCTATCCACCGATTTCAGGCATAGGCGACATTGATTTCAATTATCGTCAAACGGTGCAAACGATGGCTGCAGTCTGCATCGAATCCCAAAGATACCAAGAAACTTTGCCCACCGATACCGAAGCTAACCGAGTTAGAAATTATGAGCAAGCCGCTCGAGGAAATTTTGTCCTTTCTACAGTCATGAGTTTTGTCCTTGACTATGTACCTGGTTCAAGCCCAAAAATATCTCCCATTACAATACCCGCTAGGCTCAGAACCCTATCGCCTGAACCAAAGCTATCCCTTCAACAACCTCTATCATCTAAAGCAGATAGTTCGGAAAAACCTACTTCTGTGTCAAGTAAACATTTATTGGGTTTTTTACCCGGATTTCTTAAAGGCTCTAAATCTAAGCAAGCTAAAAACAAGGAGAAAAAAGAGAAAGAAGTCCATAAAAAGGATAAACGGATATCGAATACAAAAGATAAAGAGAAAAAATCAACCGAAAAGATAGAAAAATTTGAAACACCTTCTAAACTTGCTCCCGTTGCCTCAGCCAAATTTAGCAGTCGCCAAGCTACTTCTAAGAATTCGATGACACGGCCTCAAATACCACCTGATAGCTTTTTTACTGCAGCGGCGCCTAGACAAGAGGAAACCACTCCCCAAGGGCAAAACAGTTCGATCACTTTAAGCTCATACCGGGAGCCTAGCCAATTCCCCAAACATAATTAGGATAAGTAGCCATAGCCGTCAAGCTGAACACTTTATATCTTTACTGACTTGATACACAGAGGACAGGCAAAGCTGTACTGCCATTAATTAAATACTCGATAATCTGACTGCCTGTAAGTAAGCGAATACCAGGCGGTTATACTTACTCATTCACCAAGCTCTCTTTCAGAGCACGCTTACTTAAAGAAGCTATGATTTTTTCCAAGCTATGTTGGTGAGGTTCAGTTTGTTCGATAATAGCCGTTGTCCGTTGGGTACAGTACTCTTTTACTTCCCGGTCGGGCAAAATATAGAAAGTCTTATTTTTTACTTCGCGCACGATATGCTCAGCAACATCAGATGCAGGTCTGCTACGTGCAATCAAATCAGCGACCATATGATGCAACTTATCCGTGTGTAAAGGAGCAGAATTAGCGAGTAATGATGTGCTTGCAAAAGAAGGGCAAACCACAGAAACATCCACGTGTTTATCCAAACGCTTAAGATCAAAATGAAGGGATTCAGAGAGGGCTACGAGTGCATGCTTAGACATCGCATAAGCTGCCATTTGTGAACCACTGCATAAGCCATAGAAACTAGCCATGTTGATAATATGCGAGCGATGTGTTTGCTGAAACATGAGAGGGAGAAAAGCTTGTATACCGTGGATTGCGCCATGCAAATTAATATCCATCACTTTTCGAATATGTTCGTTCGTTAACTCCCAGATTGGCGCAAGTTGGCCACTAATACCGGCATTGTTAAATAACCAATCAACACGATTAAAATGTTCATAGGTTTGTTTAGCTAAATGCTTAAAACTATCTGGTTTAGCAACATCGCAAACAACCCCTAGAACCTCAGTTTCAACCTTATCGCTTAATTGTTCAACTTGATTGCAAAGAGCAGTGACAGCATTGTCTGCCATCACAACATGCATACCCTGCTGCAGGCAAATCTCAGATAAAGCCAAACCGATCCCGCTTGCAGCCCCAGTAATTACTGCAACCCGTTGACTGGACTGCATCCTAATTTCCCTCCAAATGATCGCGTTCGATGTAAAAAAGAAATAGGCTGTTTATATCGCTAATGACTGGTATTTACTAACAGCACATTGATGCGAGAGCCAATTTGAGTTGTCCAAACAAAACGAAAAAACTGCCGCCTTTCATTCTGGCTGGAATAAAGCTGGGATGATAACGACTCTACCGTTAGCAGGTCAAGAAAAATGGAAAATGCAAATGCCCATCTTCTGCCTAAAAATGAGTAGACGTTAACACAGGGGAACCTGAGCTATGACTAAAAAACAAAGTCAGGCAGGTTGCCTGACTTGCATTTACCATTACTGTTGCTCTTGTTCGGTAATTACAATTACATCCTGCGCTTTAAATCCTTTTGGACCTTTATCAAGAATAAAAGTTACCGGATCATTTTCGTGTAATGTCTTAAAACCGACACCCTGAATATCCTTATAATGAACGAATATATCGTCACCTTGCTGATTAACGATAAATCCAAATCCTTTTTTTTCATTGAACCACTTGACGTGGCCCGTTTCTCTTTGCGACATACACTATCCCCTTTCAACACTCTATCTTCTACCCAAATGGTAGGTCAAAACATTTCCAGCATCCATTCCAGTTCAAATTGTGTGCACCTCAATAAGCAGATGCCACAAATACATCATTTTTGCGCTACAATGGACACTTCACATGCTGGAATTCACCAAGCATGTAATTAGCATAAACAGTTTTTTGTTGATTGTTAACGATTTTTTTTAATTTAATCGTTTTTGGGGGATTTGATGGACACTTCTAAAGAAGCATTTATTCGCCTTGCCTTAGATTGTCAGGTATTGAAGTTTGGTGAATTTACTTTGAAATCGGGTCGTATAAGCCCCTACTTCTTTAATGCAGGCCTTTTTTATCAAGGGGAAGCCCTACGCCAGCTTGGTTATTTTTATGCGAAGACATTAATCGATGATAAAATCGATTTTGAGCATCTATTTGGTCCAGCCTATAAAGGCTTGCCAATAGCTACAGCAACAGCCATCGCACTGGCAGAGCTTGGAGTGAATACCACAGTCACTTTTAATCGTAAGGAAGCTAAAGACCATGGTGAAGGCGGTAATCTCATCGGTGCCCCCTTACATGGTAGTACCATCATTATTGATGACGTCATTACCGCAGGTACAGCTTTTCGTGAGTCTCAAACCCTAATAAAACAAAACGGCGGCCAACTTACGGGTGTAGTGATTGCACTGGATCGCTGCGAGCGCGGCCAAACCCATCAATCGACCCTCAAAGAAATTGAGGCTCAGGGTATTCGTGTATTATCCATCATTACCCTTTTTGATTTGATTGATTATTTGCGGAAAAATAATCAGACACAGGATGTTGAACGCCTCCTTGCTTATCAGCGGGAATATGGTTGTTAAGAAAACGTCATACATGCCCTTGGGTGCAAGGGCATGTTATTTAATAAGCAGCAATATCTATCGTCTTCATTTTATAATTTACTTCTTTATCACCCCTTGAAACCGTGAGTGTGATCTCTTCGCCTACTTTAATATTGGTTAATAAATTATAAAGCGCGTCGTAGTTTTTCACTGGATGTCCATTTAAAGCAACTATAATGTCGCCTAGATGGATTCGCCCCCAACTATCGCGGTAAGTGCTTCGTAATCCAATTTTCGCCGCTGGCGTATTAGGTATGACATCAGCGATTAAAATTCCGTGGGTAATGCCTAAACGTTTTGAAATGGCAGGACCAACCCATTGTATACCAATACCTGATAAAACCACCCTACCATTCTTAATGATTTGCGGGACTATTCGTGCAATATCGTCTGCTGGTACTGCGAAACCAACCCCCGCAGAATTACCTGAACTCGAATAAATAGCGGTATTTAATCCAATTAAGCGGCCTTTACTGTCTAAGAGAGGACCACCCGAATTCCCTGGATTAATGGATGTGTCAGTTTGGATCATGTCCCGTATAGTTACACCTCCAACCCCGGGAACTTGGCGGCCAAGAGCTGAAATGACACCTACGGATAGGCTATGATCGAGTCCAAAAGGATTACCAATCGCAATGGTTTTTTGTCCTACTAATAATTCGTTAGTACGTGCCAGTTCAAAAGGAACAAAGGATTTGAGCATCTCCAATGCTTTTGATGACTTAACTTTTAAAACAGCAATATCTTTGCGGGGTTCAGAACCGATGACTTTAACTGGAACTGTCATGCTTCCGATACCTACCGCCAAATTATCAGCCCCTTCTATTACATGATAGTTGGTTACTATGTGGCCTTGATCATCCCAAATAATTCCAGAGCCTGTGCCAGCAGGTACTTGCATGCGCTCAAAAGAGTTATTGAGAACTGTGGTCAAACGGTGAACATACACCACTTTGGGAGAAAATTTCTGAAATATCTCAACTGTATTCCTTTCATCGGGCAGCAATTCATCAAGTACCGCGCTATGAGCAGGTATAACCACAAAACTGGCACAATATATTAAAAGTGAAATTAACCCTTTCATTTTCATTTTACACTCCATATCACGCATATCATTAATTGGGGCTTGCTATAGGCAAGCTTAAACTATGACAATAACCATTTATGAAGTGTGATTATATTTTAATCAATCAACTTTGACAAATTCGTTTTTTTTTATTGGTTAAAAAAGGTGACGACAACATTCAAAAGCACCTGGATTAGCTAAGCCAATCCTCAGTGCAAATGAATTAATTGAGTATGGGTTTCTATCGAAAAGTAACGCTTAAATGTTTGATATGAATCCACCAAAGGCCACTCCTCTGCTTTATCACACATACGCGACATTTCTGCTTCAAATATAAGGGGGTAGTGGTGGTTAAGGAAGGGTTCAATATCTGTCAAATTACTGAAATTTTTCACAACAACCGTGGCGTTCTCCGCGAGATGAGATAGATTGATACGCTCTAGCACATCCGCAAATTCAGCCCGCTCTTCTACCGCTGATTTTAACCACTTAAGTAAAACTGAACGGGGTTTCACTCGTAATAATTGCCGTCCTTGGCTTAATGAAGACTCCATCAAGACGATGTGAGAATGTAGCTCAAATTTAAAACAACACAGAAAATCGAGAAAAGTGCCCTCAATGTTATTATTTGCCTTTTCACCTAACCATCGACGAATCTCATGCCGAAACATTGCCGCAAAATGGTTTTCAATCTCATTGAGTGTGTCTTCATCATTATCATATTTATTGATGACATAAGCGGTATTATCCACTTGCAATAAGCGTAATTCGGGTAACTCAACGTCGGGCAATTGCGATGCGAGGAAAGACAAAAACACACGTGTAGGCTTGAGAATAATAATTTCCCATTGACTCGATTGCATGACGCGCTCCTTGATTTTATTGACTCATCCTGAGTACTACTGAAAGTAAAATCAACGTCTTTTTCCCCTGCTTTTTCAAGGGAAGGCTATCAGGTTAACTCTCCCTAAAAGTAATGGCAAGAGACTTTTTTATATTTTTAATCAGATAAATTTCTTGACAAAAAAAACTAACGATCTTTCCAATAGATAGGGTTTATACTAGGCAAAATAAGAGCATCTGACTTGACATAATGCTGGTTATCTATATTCTTGTTCAATTTATCTTGCTGTTGTTCACATCATGAAAATTCTTAAGAGACTGCTGGCTGGCACCTTGATCACTCTCGTCATTGCTACGATCGCCCTCTGGACTCTTGCAAAAACAATCAATCCAGAAATTGTTAAAGACTACGTTAGCGCGCAGCTGAGCACTTTGACACAGCAAGAAAGTAAAGTTAATGGCGAAATCTCTTGGCAGATATTCCCGAGACCAGGAATTAGAATTACCCAAATACAAATCGGTAATGAGGATAATCAAGCAAATTATTCAGCAAAATTAGAAAATCTACTGTTTAACTTAAAAATCACACCATTATTACGTGGAAAATTGGTTTTTAACGAACTCAATGTGGATGGATTTAAAATCCATATCAATCCTGAGGCGCTTTCGCCTTCGCTAAAATCGGTAAGACTGAAAGGAAAAAATGAAGAAAAAACAAGCCTCGCTGATCAATTTGCGATTGAGCGGTTTTTACTAAGTCATGGACAAATCGTCATCCAAGAAAATCAAAAGCTAGTCACCCTCTCAGGTTTACAGATAGGGGCTGAACAATTTAATTTTCAGCGGACAGCGTTCCCATTGCAATTTAAGACCACTCTTGAGGTGAATGCTGCAAAAGAAAAATTGTTTAAAACACATATTAATTTTAAAGGAAGAACAAGCCTGGCACCCTCATTATTTAGCAACCCTTTGATCGCGCTTCAAAACATGCCTTTAGACGGACAATTATCCCTACAAAACACAAAATTAAAGCATTTTAAAGTAACTAAGATTAGTGCCCGAACCAAAACAAAACCTGGTGTATTGCTTTTAAATCCCTTAACTTTCGACTTGTACAACGGTGAGTCTGTTGGCGATCTTCATTATGAGTTTGCAAGCAAAAAATTGATTCTAAATCAAACTGCCACCAATTTAGATAGCGCAAAATTAGGTCATGATTTATTTAATAAAATCTTGTTTAAAGGCAGCTTGGACTTCTCTATTCATGCCCAAGCAAATTTGCAAAATCCTAATTGGCAAGACAGCTTCAATGGAAGAGGAAACCTAACAATTAAAGAAGGGACAATGGAAGCAATCAATTTAGATAAAGTGATTGAGGGAACCAGCAATAAAGTTAATACGCTCCTCTTAACTAAAAAGACCAATAATGGACAACAAATTCTCGAATTAGGTCAATTTAATAATCCTGAATTTTTCAAAGGAAGCACAAATTTTAAATTACTCACTTTCCGATACCTCTTGCAAAATGAAAAATTGACGAGTAATTCCTTAGTTCTTCAAACTGATAAATTACAATTAAAAGGCGAAGGAAACCTGGATTTAAGGAATAATGATATAGATGGCCGTTTGCTAGCAAAAGTTGTTTTGCAAGACAGCCAAATCGATAAAATTCAGCAGTTGCTTGGCGGTGGTTTTCCAATCCTAATTAAGGGGACTTTAACCGAGCCAACCGTCTTGCCTGATCTACAAAAAATTAACCCTGTGCTTACTCAAGCATGGATTCAAGATACTTTGACCAAACCAGTTAAAAAACTTGAGGAAACAGTGAAAACTATCTTAACTACAGTGAAACCACCCGCGCTATGATCCAAGAGCAATTCACTACACCTTTGCTCAGGTGGTTTGATATCCATGGCCGTAAAGATTTACCATGGCAACATCCACGCACTGCTTATCGAGTATGGATTTCTGAAATCATGCTCCAACAGACACAAGTTAAAACCGTCATCCCCTATTTCGAACGTTTTATCGATCATTTTCCCGACATTTGGCAACTCGCCCGTGCTGACGAAGATGGGGTTTTAGCGCTTTGGTCTGGGCTAGGCTATTACAGCCGCGCAAGAAATATTCATAAAACAGCGAAAATTATTTGTGAACAATATCGGGGGGAATTCCCATCTGATTTGACCAACCTTAAGAATTTACCAGGAATCGGCCCTTCCACTGCAGCAGCAATTGCTTCACAAGCTTTTGCACAGGCGACACCTATATTGGATGGCAATGTTAAACGGGTTCTCTGCCGTTATTTTTTGGTGGATGGTTGGCCTGAACAAAACACAGTTAAACGAGAACTATGGCGATTAGCTGCACAATGTATGTCAAGGGAGCGCTGTGCGGATTATACACAAGCGATAATGGATTTAGGAGCAACTTGTTGTACTTCTAGAAACCCCAACTGCGCTAACTGTCCTTTAAACAAGACTTGCTTAGCAAAACTTCAAGATAAGGTATCCCTTTACCCACACAAAAAAATAAAAAAAACACTGCCTGTAAAGCAGCAGCAATTTCTATTGCTCTACAATCACGAAAAAGAAATTTACCTTGAAAGGAGACCTCCTACAGGCATTTGGGGCGGCCTTTGGTGCATGCCTGCCATCGATTTGGATCACTGCCCTAAAGAATATATTGAAAAAACATATGCAATGACGAGTGTCAATAGGCAAGAATTGTTAAACATGAGGCATACCTTCAGCCATTTCCACCTCGAAATTAAAGCACTCGCTTTTCAAACTGTGGAAAACCAATTTTTGATCGAAGAACCACCAGGAAAATGGTTTAAAGCAACTGATATCAACCAGTTAGGGCTAGCAAAACCAGTGAGTAAAATTCTTAATTATTTTTTCGCGCTTGGTAATTCATCACACAAACGCTAATTTTACATTGCAGCTTCCAGCTCATCGTCTTGGCGGCGGTTATTAGCTGCCATTAAAAACAGCAATCCCCCTGCGATGAGCAATAAACAAATTTCACCTAGATATAATTGCGTTACAGGTGCATTTTTCCATTGAGCTAAAACATAATAAAACACAATGATAACTGTCCCTGATACAGAATTAAACAAGGATTGCACTCTACCTTGATAGTCAAGCTCGGTTATTTCCTGCGCTAACGTCGTCAGCAATGCCCAAGAAGAAAAAGCAAAACCAATGAAAAAATGATAAAAAATTGCCCATAATACATCTTGGGTATGGCTAAATAAGTAAAAAGCTATTATTCCTATGATCACTTGCGCGAAAATGACGCGAATAAGTGAGAACCGATCTGCTAACCAAGGACTTAAAAATCCACCCACAACAATACCGGCTGATAGCATCGCTTCCAGCCATCCGAACTGTGCCACCGAACTATGTAACACTGATTTTGCAAAAGGGGCGAGCAAAACAGGCGCCGTCATATAGCAAATAAAAAACAACCCTTGAATTAAATAAATCAGCAACACTGGAACGCGTTCAATAATATAGCGTCCTCCTTGGATGAATTGGTGAAAAAATGGCTCACGCACTTCCTTTTTTTGACGAACCGATCGATAGGAAATCCGCCAAATTAGCGCAGTGGCCAACAAGTAAGTGAATGCATTGATGATAAAACAAGTCGCAAAAGAAGTCCCAGCTAGAATTAATCCGGCACCCCCCATTCCCAATACGGCTCCTATTTCATAAGCCGTATCAATCATGGCATTGGCATAGAGTAAATCATCTTCCGTATCCACAATTTCACGCACAAAGGTCATGGCCACGGGAATATATGCAGCCAATAAAGTCCCCAGCAAAGTGGCTAAAAAATAGATAGCCAAAGGACTAATTTGGTTATGATACGCAATAATCGCAAAACCAAATAAACAGACCGCGCGTAGGCCATTGGTAAAAAGCAATAAAAATTTGCGATTGCAACGATCTGCCACTACCCCAAGAAAAGGGCCAAACAAAACATTAGGAAGCCAAAAACAAGCCATGAGTATCGCAGTTGAGACCACTGACGCATCAAAACGCATCAGTGCCCAAACCATAATAACGTACGTTAGGCCATTGCCGAACATGGCTAAGGCACAGCTTAGAGTGAAATGCCTAAAAGCCGCATTTCTAAAAAGATAATATTGTTTGCTAAACATCATTTAAATCACTTACAACCTGTTTAGCAAGGTGATTATCTTTACCTTAAAGCACACACAAGCTAAACATCATGAGAAAGGAGGTAACGGCACGTCGTCCTCGTTAGAATCGTCCTCTAATGATAAATATTCTTCAGAACTAGAGTAAGTTGGTTTAGGACCAACCTCATAGTCTTGCACAAAAAACACCATTCTGCGAGCTCTTCCTACTAGCGCTTTTAAAATTTCCCAAAATTGAACGAGTTGTTGTCCAAGAGAAGCCATGGTTGACATTTCTTCGCCTAATTCCTGCTTCTCTTTATTTTCGGATGTAGAGTAATCTTCGGCCAACTTCTTCATGGCTTCTTGTGATTTAGGATTCTCCCTTAGCTCATGAGCAACCTGAATGATCCGGTCTTTTTCTTTCTCAGGCAACCGATCGTTCTCACATGCTTCAGTAGCTCGAGCGATTATTTGCTCTTCTGCTAATTTTAACTCTTCCGAAAGCGCAGAAATGTTATTAACAGCCTCTAGTTCCCCTTTGATTTTATTTAAATCTCTGTTTAATTTTTCAAATTCCTCATCAGAGATAGGGGTACCTAAATTTCGCAACACAGCATTTCGTGTAGTAATATCGAATGCTATTCTCTCCATGCTTAAAAGGTTAGCCGTCCATTCTGAAAGCTTATCCTCCTTCGCATGACGAAGATCGGCAGCTTGCATATCCCTCGTAGTTTTTTCAAACAATTCGTTAAATTCTTTAAGCTCATTGAGGCAAGCTCTTGCAAAGCCGCTAGCAACAAGATCCGCAATCATTTTTTTTGCAGCTAATATCTGATAAATATCAAAATTAGCCTGTTTAATCACCTTATCTTTTACCTCAGCCAGTAATACAGGATCTGGACTTTCTTGTTTCATTAACCAGCGTAATTTGAGTAGCGAGAATAAATAATCCTTTTTACTCTCTTCATCCCCTGCATAAAAATCCATTGGAACATCGGCAAGCAATCCTTTTACTGCACGCTCCTCAAGCTCAGCTTCGTACCCATGTGCGAAAATATCCTCGACAGACTGGCTTATGGCAGGATCTACTTTATCAAGATGCATTAATTCTAATTTAATTAATTGCCCATAGCATTTTTTATATTGCTCATTAAAATCAGCTAAATTATCGAGTGTTGAATCAGGACCAATTTTTAAATTAGTCAGAGCGGAATGAATTTCACCATATAGTATTTCTCTTTCTTGATTATAAGCAAATCTCTCATTGGCAGAATCACTGATGTAAAAACTAGAAAAATATTTGTAAAAATCCGTTAATTCGATTTCAAATGTATCTGCGCCAGCTTCCTCAAGCGCCTCAAAATCGAAGGTTCCTTCTTTTTGCTGATAAACCCTTCCGGTTGTTCCCCAGGGGTTACGCAACTTTAAATAGCAGATAGTACGCTCTTCATCTTCACCAGTAACTTTCCTCTCTTCTACGTCTAGTACAGTATAAGCATGGCGATTACGCACCCCTGGGACATCTTCACTAAACTTCGCATTCGTTCCCGCAGCAACAAGCTTGCCTTCCGCTAAAGCTTGTTTAATAGCCTGAAATTGCTCATATTGTTCTTTTTGGTAGTAGCCGGAAAACGCCGGAGCTGTACCATGAACTTGGTGCTCTGCAACTGGAACACTTATGTGGTTGAAATAACGCTGTAAGAAAGGAGCAACTGCATCCTCATCATTCTTTGCAGCAAATTCAATTAAATCAAGTAGTTTGTCTGTTTCCTTTTTATCTGAACTAAAAATACGATCGCATTCGCCTTTATGCTTCAGATAGAATGACAAGTAAGTATAATACCCGTAAAAAGCAGAAAGGGCTTGATCTGGGTTAGACTCCTCCTTAATGAGGTCAGCAATACCTCGTTGTCCATCCTTGTCGTTTCTAAACTCCTCTGCTTTAGCTGATGGCGCCCCAGCCCCTTCGTAAATCTTGCTAATCTTAGGCAAATAGTTAAGTAAAACAGAATAAATCATCCTGTTTCTTATTGGCGAATCTTTATTCACTAGATCTTTAAAAAAATCAAAATCATCAGCACTTAAAAACTTGGTCACTTCGCAGACAGGCGATACTCTTTGGGCAGTAGATTGATGCTGGGCATTTAAACCTGTTAATACTTTAAAGGCAGTTGAGGAATGACCACCCCCGCTGAAAACAGTAGCTATCGAAGCATCAACTTGCTTATTTGCGGAATCCTTTGCCCTAGCCGCATAAGCGTTTTCCAAAACATACACCCATAAAGCCTTATGATGACTTAATGATCCTGCTCGATTCGCTAAAACTGCAGCACTTACTGTGATGTAAACAGGTTCTAAAGTTTCTGAGTCAAATAATCGAACTGTCACTGTTCCATCTTCGTTCTGTCTCATCATGCCCCGAATAAAAGCTTCTCCTTCAGGATGATTTAAAATGGATTGAACAGCGGCAAGTAAGAAGCAATCAGGAATTTGGCCTTGACTAATTTCATCTATAGTTGGCGAACCATCCTTAAAGAGAGGCTCATCACGACGCTCATAGTGCTCTGTAAATTTAAAATATTTGGATGGTTTGCGATCAGCAGTAAACTCGTAGCTTCCTAGAATAATGATATCATTCTGACTTTCTGGCAGAGTACTGTCGGCTGACTCTGTATTATCTTTGTAATGGGTTAATTTAAATCGTTGAGGTTCATCGGGTTTATCGAAGTTTATTGGTTGAATAATAACCTTTGCCTTTTTATCGAGGGTTATTTGTTCCCCATCTTCTTTGCTAACATTAATTTCTTTACGTAATTGGCCACGAACACCAGGAAAAACACGGGCTACATTGGACTTATCAGCTACAGCTGGTAACAGTCCTCGCTCAAATCTAGGCATATTAAACTCCGAATACAGCACTGTCTAAATGATACTACATCGAGCACAAATTGTAAATAATTTGCACATTAAGTAAACCTTAAGGCGTTTTACACAATTCACTGACTTGAGCTGGAATCAACACCTCTAGTTTTTTTGTTGTATTAAAAGCTAAATCCAGTATTATCCTACTCTATTATTTATTAGAGATTTGGGCATTATGATTATAATCACTCTTATATTAAGTCTAATTGCCTTATTGTGGGCTGCGAATCATCTTGTTTCAGGTGCTTCAGGCGTTGCTCTACATTATAATCTTCCTCCACTTTTGGTAGGCTTAACTTTAGTAGCTCTTGGCACATCCACACCTGAAATTATGGTAGCTATTAGTGCTTCTCTGGAGGGCTTCAATGATATCGCTATTGGTAACGCCATTGGAACTAATATTGCCAATATTGGTTTAGTTTTGGGTTTAACAGCCTTACTAAAACCGTTGAAAGTACAACCTACTCTTTTTCATCGCGAATTTCCCTTGCTTTTTTTAGTTATGTTGTTTACCTATTCAATCATGTTGAATGGTTATCTCAATGTTTTGGATGGTTGCCTGTTTCTATTAGCTTGTGTTGCCTTAATCCTTTATTTTATTTTTATGACTCGACAACACCGTTCCCAAAGACAGCTCACCGTCGAGTTCAAAAATGCTAGTTTGCGTAAACGATCTTTCAAACTGCATCTCGCCAGTCTTATTTTAGGTATTATTGTTTTACCGATCAGTTCCCGCTATTTAGTGAATAGCTGTATCGCACTTGGGCATTGGCTCGGAGTAAGTGATTTATTCATGGGATTAACCATTGTCGCTATTGGAACTTGTTTACCCGAACTTGTTACTTCAGTGGTTGCGGCAGCGAAAGGTGCTGATGATATTGCCATAGGCAATATTCTTGGCTCAAATATGTTTAACTTACTTGCTGTAATGATATTCCCAAGCCTTATTCACCCTGCTGCAATTAGTCATGCGGTTTTATGGCGTGACATTCCAGCTATGTTCATTACTACCTTAGTCCTCTTGTGGATCAATTATTACAATAAGAAAAGACTTGCCCGTTGGCATGGGGGAATTTTGGTACTGGTTTATGTTTGCTATATGATTTCTTTGATCATTAGTGCTTCGAGCTCTTAGCGAAGAATTCACTAACGCACTGAAAATCAGTTTCTTTGGCCAAATAAAAAGCCACGTATCAACCTCCGGCGCTGCATTGTTGGTTTAATGAAGAAGCTCTGACCTCCTCTATTGGACAGGGGATCCTTTTGCTTATTGAGACTATTTTGGGATTCTGCAATTCCGCAAAAGCTGTAAAACCAGGTGCAACCTGGGATACCTCAATGTGAGTAGGTTCGTGAAATGCGGATAATTTCTCTGAGCTAATCTCTTTTAGAAATTCTTTAATTTGGAAGACAGAGGTAAAATGGATATACTGACTAGGTATCTTGGGTTTATCTTCAGATCGATTTTCATAGTCTATTACCTCAAAGCCTTTTGTCAAATTTGCCATGATATAAATTGCAGGGAAAGCAAATATAAATTCTAGTTTTCCTTCATCATTGCTCAAAAAGTAAAATTACATAGAACACCATTGAATAAAAAAAAATCATCATGGTAAATTCATATCAAAAAAAAAACACAATAAATTTTGCCTAACATTGTCCCTGCGCCTTTTCATAGATGAGTTTTCTGAAGGATCTTTGGATAAATTTTGTTTAGTCGGTGCTTTATAATCTGAAGAGCTGCAGTCCACCAAAATACTGAAAATCAGTTGGTTATAACGATGCGAGGAGATGTGCTTTAATATTCGCCAGGCACATTTTCATAGATTAGTTTATCCAAAGGATCTTTAGAGGCATTGGGTTTGGGTGGGTGCTTTAAAATCTTAATCGCCTCAATTGCATCGGGTTGGCCAGCTGCCGCAGCACGATTAATCCAGATCCAGGCCTGTTCCCTATTTTCGGTGACACCCTGGCCATAATAATACATGTACCCCACTGCATATTGTGCATCAGGCTGCCCTCTATCGGCTTCCGGTTTTAGGTGAATGAAAGCATCACGGTAGTTTTGCACGTGAAAGCATGCTATACCTTCCCTTAAATTTGCGTCTCTAATGACACAAGCGACTTCAGGCAAAGTTAGAAAAAACAGCAAGGCCAATCGCAGCACAAAGTACATATGTTTTTATTCCCCAATCAACGGCTTCGCCGGACTATCGAAGATTAATTCATTTTTAGGCAAACTTAAACTCTCAAGAGAGCCATTATGCAAAACGACAACGCCTTGTGCAGAAATATGTTTGATTACCGCTCCACCTGGTAAGGTATCGCCCACCAAATAATATTTCTCTTCCCCATTATTGGTACGGATGATCACTTGCGACTCCTTTTCCTTATCAGAGTACATTATCCCAACAACCTGCACATCCAACATTGACTGTTTAATCTCAGCCTCGGATAAATTGGCAGGGACATAATCCCCGAATAATGCGGTAGTAAACAGAGGTGAGCTAACAGTGAGCTCATTTTGTTGGGGTGTAATTGTCGGAGGCTGATTAACCATTTTTATGTGTCCAGGAGTACGAAAACCAGAAATTATTTCCCATAAAAATGCAAAAAGGGCAAACAAAAAAACAAAACTTGCAGCTATTTTTTTAGGTTCTTTAAAGTCTAATAGGAAAAATTTCATTGGCTTTATTACTCTATGAATTCTAGGGCATGATTTTTGCTAGTACTATAAACAATTACTTAGAGGATACAACATGCAAGAACACCAGGAACCCTCTCATGTCCAGTTAGCGACCATGTCACGTTGGTATGTTGTTTCTCGAGCTATTCATACTGTAGCAAAGCTTGGCCTTGCTAACCATATGTCATTCAATCCAATGAAAGTCAAGGACTTGGCTGAAGCATCAGGCACGAACCCAGAATTATTGGGCCGTTTACTCAGGTTTCTCAGTGCCTACAATATTTTCAAACATGAAGATGACAGTTATTCACTTACCGAATTATCATTGCCCCTGCGTGATGACGCCCCTAATTCAATTCGTGATGTGTTGTGCATGGTTGATGACTGTTGGTGGCAAGCTTTTTCTTGTCTTGATTTAAGCTTAAAAACAGGAATTTCGTCTTTTACTTTGCAGCATGGCGATGATTTCTTTAGCTATTTAAGCAAACACCCGGACAAGCAAACCAATTTTGACAAAGGTATGGCTAAACTCTCTACTTTCGACGATAACGCAATCGCTCAATCTTATCATTTTTCAGAATTTTTAGATTTAATTGACCTCGGTGGTGGACGCGGCGGCTTGATTAAAGCATTAGCGAAAAACTATCCGCACATACAATTAACTTTATTCGATACGCCAACTGTTATTGAACAACTTAATCCGGATGAGTTTCCCCCACAAGTACAACTAGTGGCAGGTGATTTTCTTGCTCATGTGCCTAAAGCTGAGGCTTATATTTTTAAAGGGGTACTTCATGATTTCAATGATCAATTGATGCTACAGATTTTGAACAATTGCTACAAACAAATCCCTAAAGATTCAATATTATTTATTGCTGAGCAAGTCCTCCCTGATAATGATTTACCTCACCCTAATAAAACTATGGATATCGTCATGATGGCTCTGCTAGGAGGGAGACAGCGAACGATCAAAGAATGGCAAAAATCAATAGAACCAGCGGGTTTCCATTATGTGGATAGCTATAAAACAAATACACTTTTTACTTTGATGGCTTTTAAACCTGAGAAATAATCGCTCCGCTAAAGCTACAGCCAAGAGTCGGGAGATCCCTCGCTTTGCTCGGGATGACAGGGTTGGTTTAAGTATGTCGTCCTGAGCGTAGCGAAGGATCTCCTAAATTAGGCTGCAGTCCCAGGAGTCGGGAAATCCCTCGCTTTGCTCGGAATGACAGGGGTTAGGTATGTCGTCCTGAGCGTAGCGAAGGATCTCCTAAATTAGGCTGCAGTCCCAGGAGTCGGGAAATCCCTCGCTTTGCTCGGAATGACAGGGGTTAGGTATGTCGTCCTGAGCGTAGCGAAGGATCTCCTAAATTAGGCTGCAGTCCCAGGAGTCGGGAGGTTCCTCGCTTTGCTCGGAATGACAGGGGTTAGGTATGTCGTCCTGAGCGTAGCAAAGGATCTCCTGAATTAAGCTGTAGTCGCAGGAGTTGGGGGGTTCCTCGCTTTGCTCGGGATGACAGGGTTGGTTTAAGTATGTCGTCCTGAGCGTAGCGAAGGATCTCCTGAATTAGGCTGCAGTCGCAGGAGTTGGGAGGTTCCTCGCTTTGCTCGGGATGACAGAGTTGGTTTAAGTATGTCGGCGTGAGCGTAGCGAAGGATCTCCGACCTATCAGCACAGCAACGATTCATATAAATCTTTCCAATCTGGATTAATAGTTTCTATCAGGGTATTCTTTTTACACCGAGCCCATCCTTTTATTTGTTTCTCTCTGGTTATTGCCTCTTTGATATCGGTAAATATCTCATAATATACCAATCGATCCACGTTATATTTTTGTGTGAAACCCTGCTGTAACTTGTGTTTATGCTCATAAACACGGCGTATTAAATTATTAGTTATACCAGTATAGAGCACATTCTTATATTTATTCGTTAAGAGGTAGATATAGTATTCCCTCATAATTATTCCTTAAGTGAAATTGGACTTTATCTGTGCTGGATGTTGATATTAGCATTGTGCTTATATTTTGAAAATCAGGAGATCCTTCGCTACGCTCAGGACGACATACCTAACCCCTGTCATCCCGAGCAAAGCGAGGAACCTCCCAACTCCTGGGACTGCAGCCTAATTTATGAGCTCCTTCGCTACGCTCAGGACGACATACCTAACCCCTGTCATTCCGAGCAAAGCGAGGGACCTCCCAACTCTTGCGTTGTAGCCAAACGAGAATTCATATCCTTTTTACAAAGCTCTCATTACGAATGATGTAGAAAAGAACTAAACACATGATGAGGATCAACCTCTTCTTTAAAATTTCGCCACTCTTTGTACAGTATACCGAAATGATTTTCCCAATAACTTTCCTGTAAATCGCGCCCTAAATACCCTGAAAGGTAGCGTTTTCCTCCTAACTTTAAAAAACGTGCATCCAATGCATTCATTGCTTGTAAACAACTCGCTAGTAATGCTGGGTTAACTCCAGGATTAAGAATCATTAATGCAAAAATATCCTTGGTCTTAGGGAGCATTAGGAAACCAGTTTGCTGCTGACTGGCTATAGGTACAATTTGCAAGACAGTCGCATAATGCAGAGGTAACTCTGCCAACACCTCATCAAGGCTATTTGCTAATATATTGCCTGGAATAAAACACTCATACCAAGGATGAAGTAAATCCCATTGACCAGTGATTTTCATGACTTCAAATCGCGGATCATGGCGATGAAGGTAAGAGTGGATTGATTCGTCTTGTTTATGGAGTAATTTCCAGGGTCTTAAGTTCCTAGATAAAGCAGTAAATTCCGGTGGATTAGTTTCATACTCCAAAGCAACATGGATGGCAAAAAGCCATTGGGCAAACGGTATTCGTTTGTCAGAAACTAATTTAGCTCCTTGGATAGACGGAGAACAAAAAGCTTCGATAAAATCTGCCTGATTTTTAAGCTCGGCCAGATCATTCAGCCATTGCTCTTTATCAAGATACACTAAAAAAAAGGTCCTTACCTTGCTTTGGCAAGGGCGAAGTTTAATACATGCCTTAGTTATTACAGCAAACTGACCTTGCCCTGATAGGCAAGCATAAAATAATTGAGAGTTTGAATCGACAACTTGCACGTCACCATCAGCAAGCACGACTTCCAAAGCTTTCACATGCGCAGTAACAGAACCAAATTTAAAAGAAGATGCTCCAACCCCGCCGGCAGACAAAACACCCCCAACCGATAAATGACAATTGTAAGGCAGAATGTAAGGTATCTGAGCGCTATTTAAAGAAATTTCTAACAATTGAGCCCAACTTGTATTTGCCTCGACCCAAATTGCATCCGTCTCCTTATCAAGCACGTTATTCAATTGTTCTAGATGCATAATAAGCCCACTCATTGATAAAGATTGCCCACCTTGGCTCAAACCATTACCTCTAAGCGTGACTGGGAGTTGGTGCTGATTGGCGAAGCTGAGAATTGCTTGAATTTTTTCGGTGGAAGGCGGTACGCAAACTGCTGCTGGATTTGACTGCGCTAATTTGCCAAAATCTTGCGCATAAAAAACAAGCGTATGCTCATCGCTGAGCATCGCTTGTCCAGTTTCTTTCTCACACTGCCTTATTTGTTGCATACTCCAGGGAGTTTGCTGCATATTGGTTCCTTTGCTTTGCCAATTCCAATCGATGGTTACATGCAAGAAGCAGTCCATCAAACATCTTGTTGAACGCATCGTAGCATCTGTCTATCATTTTTAATGCTTCACGTCTTACATGAATAGGCACTTGAATTTCATATAATTTTTTCTCCATTTCACCTTCGAATAAAGCATGTGCAAGCTCTACATCTAGATGGCTTGAAGAGAAATACTTAAGGTTTTTATCTTCTCCCGCTTTTTTTACTTGATTGACTACTTTCTCGAAGAATACATGACCTGAAGATTCGAGCGTCAATAGCAGGGTAATATTTAATAATTCATCATCGGCTTTATATATTTCTGACATGATTGAATAAGCTGCATCACGGGTGAGCTGCGATTCTTTACTATAGAGCCACGCCACATCATCACGGGAGCAAGATTTATCAGAAGATAAACCACTCATGTATTTTTTATCATGCAAGAACCATTTTTCGTGACCTGCATCTTCAAGCCGATGGTGGCGTGCGACCTTTTTCAAATAAGGATCACTCACCCTTTCTTCGTTGAGGCGCAAAATATCTTGGAAGGTCATTGCCCAAAAAGTTAACTCAGGGACAAAATAGCTAATTTCCTCTAAACTATCTAAATGAGTAAGTACTTCAAAGAAAGGGTGATTCATAAATTCTTGTTGTTTTGAATCAATATAAGCTTGTATCGTTTTCATAATAGTAGCCTCCGAGGCCTAAAAATTAACTGGACACTTCAGGTGTTGCACTCATCATGCCAATATTTTGCCCATTATGAGCAAATTTAAACCTGCTATTGTCTTTTTTACAGCCGAAAACCTCGGATAGCGCCAAAAAAATGTCTCCGATTCGACCGGTTTTGACAAAAAATTGACCAACAAACTCCTTTGATTTGAACTATATCGGCAAAATTAGCTTAAATTCGCCAATTTTTTGTCATACTGTTCCATTAACTTATCAATTTCACTCCAATCAATCTCTTTAATACACCTCACATTGTTACAAATTTTATGTAATAACTCCGTTTGCAGCTCCCCATGCGCTTTTGCTAATGCATACGGAGTATTAGTAAACATAACCAACACATGTTTAGAAACATATCTGTCAGGATAACGATGCATGAGTTCCTGCTCAATCTGTTTTCTTAAATTGAACTTTTCATCACGAATGTCGGTTTGAATTTCATGGTAATTATCCATCGACATTTCGGCGACAGCGTCTGTATTCATTTTGCGCGAAGCATAAAATGCAGGAATCACTTGCCGCCAATTATCATCATATTTATCTAAAAATTCATTTAAGATGCGACAGTCTTCAAAGGCGCTATTCATGCCTTGTCCAAAAAAAGGCACTATCCCATGCGCTGCATCACCTATGAGTAAACATTGATCTTCATAGTACCAAGGAGTGCATTTGATTGTACTTAAGTTGCCAATGGGATGCTCCATAAACTCCGGGATTAAACTAGGCATTGCAGAATATGCATCTGGGAACTGTTCTTCAAAGAAAACGCGAATAGAATTCTCATCTTCAAGATTTGCAAAACTATTTTTACCCTCTTTTGCCAAAAATAAGGTGCCAGTAATGGAGTTGTCGCGGTTGGGATTGCCCAGCAGCATAAACGATTCTCTCGGCCAAAGATGCAAATGCTCCAGCACAAAATCCTGAGTATGGTTTTTGGCGATTGATAGTTCTTTATAGCCATGAGGAAGAAATTCACGCATTGCTTTGATAAGCCGCTCGTTTACAAGGATCTCGCGGACATTGGAGCCAGCACCGTCTGCGCCAATCAATAATTGATAAGCCTTCGTTACATGACTGCCATCCTTGTCCTCCAGGTATATCACTTTGTCATGCACATTGATACCTACTAGTTTCATATTAAAATGCAACCGTATAGAACGATAGCTCTCCGCTTTATTGAGCAATAACTCATTGAGTTCATTGCGCAAAATAGCGTTAATGTATTCATCCTTGTGACGACCAAATGCTTGGAATTTAATTTCACCGTTTAGCAAATGGATTGCTCTTGCCCTCATTGGCACCATAATTTTCTTAACTTCTTTCATAAGATTCACCCCTGCCAGCCCTGTTATACCGCGACAGGATAAAGCAAGGTTGATGGAGCGTCCTTGATCAACCTCCTTAACTCTTAAGTCAGGCCTCGATTCAAACAATTCCACCTTGTAACCACGCCTGACCAGATACAGTGATAACAAGATACCCGCTAAACCAGAACCAATAATGGTCACAGTTTTCATCATTCTCTCCATTGCCTATTCTCTCAGCAAGAAAATAAGATGTGCTAGCACCACACACACTTACTCCCGTCTGAGATGGGCTATCCCTAAAAGCTATACAGGCATTTAGCAGCTCTAAACCTCAAATTATTTAATAACTATTTTGAAAATTTTCCAGCATAAATCATACCGATCCTGATAATTAACAAAAACAATGACAGGGAGAATCAAGGGGGAATTTATTCAACTTAAGAATTTAACTAACTCGAGGCAAGGAAATGACTTAAATAGTCTTTTAGTTCATCAGGTACATTGGGTGGTTTAAAGTAATAGCCTTGGGCATAATCACAGCCATGTGCGAGGATAAAATCTTTTTGTAGCTCTGTTTCAACACCTTCTGCCAAAACTTCCAGATTCAAACTATGGCCCAAATTGATTATGGCACGGGCAATCGCCGCGTCATTCTCTTTATTAACCAATTCGTTTATGAATGATTGATCAATTTTTAACTTATCTACAGGGAATTGTTTTAAATAGGACAGACTCGAATAGCCAGTACCAAAGTCATCAATAACTAGCTTTATTCCCATATCTTTTAATTTATACATTGTATCGACGGCGTGGTCGATATCATCGACCAATAAGCTTTCCGTCAACTCTAATTCTAAAAATTTTGCAGCTAGCCCGGTGCGCTTTAGCACCTCATTTATCAGCTCGGGAAGATTAGTTTGACGAAATTGTCGACCGGATATGTTTACAGCAATACTCAGATTCTTATAGCCTTCTTTATGCCAACGAATTGCTTGAGTGCACGCTTCTTCAATAACCCATTTCCCAATATCGATAATTAGACCATTCTCCTCTGCCATACCGATAAATTCCATCGGTGATACTTGCCCGAGTAGATGACTATTCCACCTTATTAAAGCTTCAAAACCCACAATATGGTTCTTTTTCAAATCAATTAGTGGCTGATAGACAAGATAAAATTCATTATTTTTCATTGCGTCACGTAAAGCATTATCCAATTGCATGTGGTTGATAATGCGCCTATTCATTTCCTGATCAAAAATGCGATAACTATTACGTCCGCTATCTTTAGCGTGGTACATTGATAAGTCGGCGCTCTTCATTAATGATTCATAATCAAGCCCATCTTTAGGATAAAAACTGATTCCTATACTGCCGGTAACTTTTAGGCTGTGCTGGTCTATCTGAAACGGTTTTTCAATCAGATGTAAAATTTCTTGAGCCATTTGCTGGGCTTGCTGTTCACTGGTTAATTCAGGCAGCAGGATAACAAACTCATCACCACCAAGCCTTGCTACCGTATCAAAATCATTTGTTGCGATAAGCAATCGGTTAGAAACCGCTTGCAATAACTTATCACCAACACTGTGACCCAAGGTATCATTAGTCAATTTAAAGCGATCTAAGTCTAAAAATAGGAAACCAAGCAAGGTATTTTTTTTCTTGGCTTGCAAAATCGCTTGCTCAACCCTATCCATGAGCAAAACCCTATTCGGAAGTTCAGTTAAAGAATCATGGGTCGCTTGGCGAATAAGCTGCTTCTCCATTTCGCGTCGTTGGGTGATGTCATTGAGGATACAGACGTAGTGTCTGACTTGATTAAATGAGTCACTCACTGGCGCAACACTTAGCTCGCACCAATACAATTCTCCGTTACGGCGAAAACTTTCAAGCTCAACGGTCTCTTCACGTTGTTCTCTAATCGCCAAAGCGACGCGTTTTTGATTTACCTGATCCGCTTGAGAGCCTTGTAAATGCGCTAGATTTTGTCCAATTGCCTGCTTATCGGTGTATCCTGTGATGCGCTCAAATGCTTTATTGACGTAAATGATGGGCTGATTTGGTTTAGTAATATCGATTATCGCCACACCATGTGTGCTTGCTTCGATTGCCCTCTCACGAATACGTAATTCATCTTCTGACATCAAGCGTCGTGTAACATCACGAAAACTATAAACGCGCCCAACGATTTCATTGCCTACTCGCTGCGGCTGGGTATACCGTTCGAAAATTCGACCATCTTTAAAATGCAACAAAGGTAATTCACCTTCCCAATCTGGATTTTCATAGAGGTATTGTACATCAGCAATCACTGCTGCAGGATTACTTAGCTGCTCTAAAATATACTCAAAGCCGATACTTTCTTTTCCTGATTCAAGCATGTGCGAAGGTATACGCCACATTTCCACAAATTTTTGATTCCAATCCACTACCTGACCTTTGCCATTGACCATCATTATGCCGTCAGCCGTCGATTCCAAAGTAGCACGCAACAGCGATAAGTATTTTTCAAGTTCGATGTTCTTCTCGCGTATTTCACTCGTTTCAATGCGGATGTTTTCAGACAATGGTGCCTTGTTAGAGCGCTGAAATTCGGGTTGGTTGTGATACCATCTTTCGAGCAAAGAGGATAACTCTGGTGTAAATGATAAAATTCCAAGTTCTTCACAGACATTTGTTATTGAAGGCTCCTTGCCACGTTTTTTTATGGATTCAGCGGCAGAGGCAACTTTTTCATAATCAATTTCTTGCCTACTCATTGATCCCTCACTAAAATTGACTCCAGTGCGAAGCAATTTTTTTTTAGATACTTATTAAATCTAATGTTTCACTTAAATTATTATATACTGCTCCCATGATTTTTGCCTGGCATGCTTTTTTTCAGATAAGGAATAGGTAATGGACAAGACTCACTTTGATACCCGAGCTATACACGCAGGACAGCAACCCGATCCAAGTACCGGTGCCGTTATGACACCAATATATACAACATCCACTTACCGCCAATCAGCGCCAGGCGTGCATCAAGGCTATGAGTACTCGCGTACTCGCAACCCTACACGGGATGCTTATGAGGCGTGTGTCGCTAGCCTTGAATCAGGCCAACGTGGATTTGCTTTTGCTTCCGGAATGGCTGCAATAAATACAGTCATAGACCTTCTGAATGCAGGTGACCACGTTATTGCGACGAATGATTTATACGGTGGAAGCTTTCGCTTATTTGACAAGGTTAAAACAAGAACTTCGAACCTATCTTTTTCTTTCGTCGATATGACTGATGTGCGTCATATTGAAGCTGCAATTTCACCAAAAACACGCATGATCTGGGTTGAAACACCTTCAAACCCTATGTTGAAACTCGCTCATTTGCGTGAAATTGCAACGCTCGCCAAACAGCATAAAATAATCACGGTTGCTGATAATACCTTTGCCACCCCGTGGATCCAACGCCCATTGGAATTAGGCTTTGATATTGTCCTACACTCAGCAACAAAATATTTAAATGGCCACTCTGACGTCATTAGCGGCGTCGTTGTTGTTGGCGATCATCCCGAATTAGCGGAAAAATTAGCTTTCCTACAAAATTCTTGTGGAGGTGTCTCTGGCCCGTTCGATAGCTTTTTAGTGCTTCGCAGCATAAAAACGTTGTCTTTGCGCATGCAGCGGCATTGTGAAAACGCAAGGCATTTGGCGCAATGGCTAGAGAAACACCCTAAAGTCGCAAAAGTGATTTATCCTGGTCTTACTAGCCATCCCCAACACCAACTGGCCAAAGAGCAAATGCATGATTTTGGCGGCATGATTTCAATGGTGCTTAAAGGGGATTTAAACGACGCTAAACGCTTTCTATCTCGATGCGGGTTATTTACCTTAGCAGAAAGTTTAGGTGGGGTTGAAAGCCTAATCGAACATCCGGCAATAATGACTCACGCTTCAGTACCTGCACAAACACGAAAGGAGCTCGGTATAGAAGACGGTTTTATACGATTGTCGGTAGGGATTGAACACATCGATGATCTCATTGCCGATTTAAATTACGCTTTTGAATAAGCTTGGAGATTTTAATGTCTGAAAAAAGGAAAACTGGAGGACAACTGCATGGCCTTGCTGCATTAGTCATTCTAGTCTCAAGCACAGTATTATGGTTCATTCCAATTCTTTTTATTGGATTGCTCAAATTAATCCCCCATCGGCGATGGCAATCGATGTGCACTCGGTTAGTTGATGCGATTGCCACGGTTTGGTGTGATACTAACAATGCTTACATTGCCCGTACTCAGCAAATCAACTGGCAAGTGAGCGGTTTAGAAAATCTCAATCCTAAACACTGGTACTTAGTCATTGCCAATCATCAAAGTTGGCTCGATATCGTTGTGTTGCAGCGCCTTTTTAATCGGAAAATACCCACGCTAAAATTCTTTATCAAATCCCAACTGAAATGGGTTCCACTGCTAGGCTTTTCCTGGTGGGCTATGGGTTGCCCCTTTATGAAGAGGTATTCAAAAGATTATCTTGCCAAAAAGCCTCATAAGAAGGGTAAGGATTTGCAAGCAACCCGCAAGGCAATTGAGTTATTTAAGCATGCCCCAGCTACAATCATGAACTTTGTTGAAGGAACTCGGTATAGCCATCAAAAAAATAAGCTACAAAACTCCCCTTATCAGCATTTGCTAAAACCTAAAGCTGGAGGCATTAGCTTTGTAATCAGTGCAATGGGACAACAATTTAACAGCTTGCTTGATGTCACGATCATTTATTCAGGAAAACAATATTCTCTATGGGATTTTCTTTGCCGAAGGGTGGAAGCAATTAAAGTCCACATTCGTCAACTGCCCATCCCTGCTCAATTTACCAATCCAAATTTGGCGGATGATCAGGAAACACAAATCAAATTCCGAGATTGGCTGAATGAGAATTGGTTAGAGAAAGACAGTTTAATTGCAAGTTTGAAAGGTGGACTTTCAGGCCAAACCCTTACAATCTAAATCCATGTCGTATCGAAACGGCCATAGTTGTCAGGCGAACAAAAATTTTCCCCTTGCTAAAGAGCACCCCTATACCATAATAACTTTCTGTTTTTTATAAATTTTTTTAGCAGGCTAGGGTTATTGAGCATTCTTATTGTCTCTGCCACATCAGAAAAAATGGTCCTATTGTTGACAGCTATGGGTCTAAACGACCCAACCTACTTAGCTAACATTCCATTTCAAAACTGTGCTGCCTATTAGAGACGATGTCCTCTATGTCATTAATATCAAACCCTAAGCTTTCTTCTAAGGCAAATCCATATTTGTCAATGTAGGATTGAATCAAACGACCAAGAGATCCCTGTTTCAATGCCCCTAGATCTTTCTCAGAGACCTTCTCACTTTCTCCTTTAAGCAAGCTAATCAAGTGCTGAGCAGCATCCAACTTATCTTTTCTAGTGTACTGATATCGAGCGAATAGAGACCACCCGTAGATTTCATCCCCCCGATTTCTCTCAATCGAATACTGCTCAAGTATCCAGACTAATGTATTAACGGGATTACGACAATTAAGAAAATCGATAAGCTCATCGACCGAATCTAATTCCCAATTACAGTGCAAGGCTCTTTTGAGCTCGACTTTGTTTTCTTCCAGGAACTCATCAATTCTATCGAACAATCGCCCATTATTAAGGGCAGCGCGATCCTTGTCTGAGATAAAGCGGTTAGAATTCAGCAATCCTTCAATAAAATGAGTGGATGCATCTAATTTATCCTGACGGGAATATTGGAGGAAAGTGAAGAAAACTTCGTCTTCACTCGCTCGCTCGCTTCTGTAGTTTCGAACTTCACTCATCAGCAATTCAATGGCATTTGGTAGAAAACGCCTCGTCCTGCCCATTTCTTGCTTAGTCCCAGGTTGAAGCGCTTCTTTACCTTTTTGTTCCTCTGAACGTCGGTGCCCGCCTTCTTCCTCTTGAGGTTTTTGTTCCTCTAAAAGGCGGCGTGCATCTTCCTCTTCTTTGCGCTTTTGCTCTTCCAAACGTCGGCGCGCGTCTTCCTCTTCTTTGCGCTTTTGCTCTTCTAAACGGCGGCGCGCATCTTCCTCTTCTTTGCGCTTTTGCTCTTCTAAACGGCGGCGCGCATCTTCCTCTTCTTTGCGCTTTTGCTCTTCCAAACGTCGGCGCGCGTCTTCCTCTTCTTTGCGCTTTTGCTCTTCCAAACGGCGGCGCGCGTCTTCCTCTTCTTTGCGTTTTTGCTCTTCTAAACGATGGCGTTCTTCCTCTCTACGCTTTAGTTCTTCTAACTGTTGGCGTTCTTCCTCTTTAGCAAGCCTATCAATTGCATCGAATACTGAGACGAGCCCATCTCTTTCCTCAAAATAACCTGGTACTAAATTGTTTTTAGCAAGAAAATCCCTTATGGCCATTACTTCATTACGTAATAGCTCATTGTTGACAACCCCTTGTATTTCTATTTCTGATGCGCTTGGGTTCTCTGAAAAGAATTCTCTCACTCGGGGTTGGATTTCTTCATAAGCTTTTTGCTCTTTCATGATTTGTGCATATAAGCCAAACTCATAAAAATGGTGCTTCAGATCAATTTTTTCTTTAACCATCTGCTCTTGAATAGCCATGATGAGTGCTTCGATTTCATTTTCTTTTCCTTTTAAGACAGCACTTAGTACCTCAGTACTTTTTGACAGTAATAAAGCATTAAGTTTATGCCGCGGATCTGAATGAATTTCTCGTTTAGAATGGTTGACTAAAGCCTCCATTAACTCGGTGCTATGTTCAGTAAGCCTGGTAATTAGCTCGTGATCAAATTCCTCTTGTTTTCTATCAATTAATAAAGCAATCACTACTGGCCATTCACCTGCAATTATGGCTGCATCGATGACATCTGTTAATTTGTAATGCTCGAGTAAGACCTTTCTAAGCAGGGGTTTGTCAAGGTATTTTGTAAAAAATCCAAGCCCAACATCGGATAGAGATGGTTTCCTATCGAGCTGCTTCAGCAATTCATCGAACGTTTCAGCATTCCCTTCATTCAATGCGCGCACGATGAGATTATTTCTTAATCCAGACGAGGCATTTTTCATAAATCCTGGATCAAAGACTAGTTCATCAACAGAACGATGAAGCGAAGCAAGTGCACTTGGAAATTTATGTTCTTTAATATACAAATAAAGTCGATTCAAAGCCTTTTTGTAGACAAGTTCATAGATATCTGCGGCATCTTTGTCCCCAAATAACATTTTTAGAGCAACGTGTTGTATTGTTTTATTTTTATAAGGTGGTTTTGCCAGTAATTTCTCGGCATTTTCCCCTAGAAGAATCTCAAAATACTCTCCTTTCCTTGTTTCATCCCCCAAGTTTATTGGATCTCTTAGTAATGCATTCGCAATATTAATGCTTTGATGAACACAAGCTTTAAGAAAGAGTTTTTCTTTATCCTGAGAAGCATACTCTTCCTTTTGCTGAAGCATTTGGAATAAACGCAGATCATTATGCTCGATCGCATAAGTAATAAACTGTTCATAATAATCATTTAGGTTTAAATGCGCAGAGAGAACGTAAACTAGATCAGAATTGCCACTTTTGAGAATTTTCTCAACATTTTCTGCTTCATTTTGCGCAAAAAATTTAGCGAAATCTTTGTTTTTTAATGCACCTGCTAACAGACCTGGGTTATTCGCTTTTAAGGCGAGCCTAAAGACACCTGAGGCTAGAAGCTCATCGTTTAGCTTCGCCCCATGCATCAACAATAAATGAGCACCGGTTGCGTTTTCTTCTTGAATGGCTTTCAGTAGAGGAGAACCTTCTACTCTGAAATAATCATTTATAACTGATGCTAACCGAGAGATAACTCTTTGATTATGAGCAACAACGGCAGAATTCAACAGTTCAATACAAACTTGACGCTCAGGAAGTTTGTTTTTTTCCAGAACAAGGGCAATTAATTCGAACTGCCCTTCACTAAACATACGCCTATAGGTTGGCGGACTAGCGAGCAAATGAGCGTAATTATCACTTAAATAAGTTAGGGCTGCCTGATTTTTGCTCGCTGAGGCTTCGACAAAGAGTTGATAAGCATCGTCTTTTGATAATGAAATAACGCCAGCCATCTTTTGCGCTAGAGCAAAATGATGGTTTAAAATGGCATACTTTAATGTGAATTGACAGATTGCTTTACCATCATTTTTTTCTAATGCTTGCGTCCAAAATCGCGTCAAGTCGCTTTCGCTTACTAAAGAAAAATAAGGTGTAATTTTAGCTAAATAAGAAGGTTGATTTTTATTATAGGCATCTTTCATGTTATCAAAAATAAAGCGATAACAAAAAGGTAAGTCTTTTATGGTTTCTTGAATAAACGCCTTATTGTTATAAACTAGCGCGGCTAAAAGGCATCTTCTTTGCTGCGGATAGTCGTATTGGCTCCATGCATCAGTAATAAAGCGGTATTTACCCAGCTCAATAAGTTGATCAGTTAACTCATAATCTTTGCTGCCCTTAGGCAGGATAGCACTGCTTTCAACTTTGGTGGCAAGTATTGCATTAACTCGGGGTAAATCACCATGCGTTGCCGCCAATTTTAATTGTTCGAGTTTATATTGCTCTGAAACCTTACAATCCATAGCCACTAAAAAATGCACTAAATCTGCATTACCATGTTTGCAAGCAAATTCCAACGCTTTCTCTTTTCCTTGTGCAGAGAGGCCGTTGACTTCTTCACTTTGTTTAATGGCTCGATTTCTTTCAAAACGCACAAGAACTTCAAACGCATTCATCCCATCGTGATCCTGGAAAAGAGAGGATAATTGTGGACCAAAACTATCAAGGGGTTCGTTCCCGGCGACTGCTCGCAAAAATTTAGTCCATTCAGTTTCTGGTTGGGTTTTCAGGGCAATTTTAAACACTTCACTGCTTGGATGCTGTAACGCATCGCGAAGTAGTGCCGGCTTAATTGTAAAACCATGATCAATCAGCAACTTCAAATTAAGCGGTGAAATTTTGGAAATCATTTCAGCATCAATTTCCAAACTATTCAGCATATTTCCTTCTTTTTTCAGCTTTCCTAGCCAAAATTGTAAAGTGCTGCGGTTATCGTTTTTAGCCGCTATCTCAATCAGAGGAACAATACGATCAGGGGAATAACGTAAAAGCTTTGTCTCGGTCAGGTAATTAATGCTCTCACCCTTTCCTTCAGCAGTAATACGCTCAAATAATCTTTTAGCTAAATCCAACGAAGTGATTTTTATACCGTATTTTCTATATAACTCAACCACGTGTACCAAATTTGCCAAATTATCGGATAATGCAGCTTGTTCAAGCAGCGAAGGTTCTGTATCACTGATTCCCTCTTTAAATTCTTGCTTCAGTGCCTCGCTGCCCTGTATTTGCAATTCGATTTTTTGCAGCATTCTATTTAATAAAGAAGTAGTTCCGTATTGTGCAGCGGTTGATAATACATTTAACTGCGAGGGCAGATCGGCTAAATGAGAAAAATATTTCCAAACAAAAGCATCTCTCTGATACCAAATTGCGAGTCCAATATCTTTTGCACTAACCTGGTCGTGACTTAAATAATGATCAAGAACCTCTTCATCATTAGCACCAAGTGCGAAAAAAAGCGAAGTGTTTTGTGCAACATCTCCCGCCTTCTTTGTAAAATCTGCTGGATCTTTTAAGCTGTTAGCTAAGATGTCCTTTTTATCAGGATACTGATGCGTGGTACTCGCATTGGGCTTTGCGAATACACGTACCTTAAAACCAATATCCCCTTTTTTGAAAAATAGGCAATTTTCCAATTCAGAGATGACCTCTGTGGCTGTATTGAATGTTTTAATATTGAATTTTGGTTCTCTTGTATCATTATCACCGTCTTCCTGGTAATTTGGATCAAAAACAATGTATTGATCATTTTCAAATGCCAGTCCTATCGCATGTTTATTTGCACTAACATAACAAGCACGGCCATTATTATGAATTTGTTCAAGGATTTTTGCCCAATTTATTTCACTTTCAACAAGACCAATATTGTATTCGTTTTTAAGGGGGGCACCATCGATGGTGATTACTTTATCTAGATCACCTTGATTGCTATTTTTGTTATATGCCTGAGGATTAAAAGCAATCTCCACTTCCAGAATAAATTTATCAAATTTTTCATCTTGCCCAATTTGGTAATTTTTAGGTGGGTCCGCTAATAATTTGCAAAGGCGGAAAAATTCGGGCAATTCGCCTTTTAAAAAATATTTAATAAAAAGGCTAGATAAACCGGCACATACTCCCCCATCATTTAGCTTTAACGAAAAACCTTTATGGCCTAAAAGGTTGTTAACGGAATTAATGATTTTACTTTGGGCCGGCATAAAACTTCTCCTGTACAACGCTCAAATGCAAAAAGTTAAATATTATACACTATGACTATTTTAAAGTCATTATGAAAAATGATTCCTCCTTGTAATCGCTATAATGTAAGACTATTGATAAAAATCAAGATACCATTTGATAAAACGCGCTATGCCTTCTTTAAAACCAATTTTAGGCAAATAGCCTAAGTCGTCTTGAAGTCGTTGAGTCGAAGCATAGGTCGATAAAACATCACCTGCTTGCATAGGAAGAAATTCCTTAACTGCTTTTTTGCCAATTGCCTCTTCGAGAGCCTCAATGTAATCCAATAAATTAATCGGATTACCACAACCAATATTGTAGATTCGGTAGGGCGCGTAACTACTTCCCGCATCGGGATCAAGAGCTGACCATTCTGAATTAACGGTTGCTACTTTATCAATAGCCAAAGATATACCGGCCACAATGTCATCAATGTAGGTGAAATCCCGTTGCATTTGGCCGTGGTTGTAAATCTTAATTGCTTTACCTGCAAGAATATCACGGGTGAACGAAAAAAAAGCCATATCAGGCCTACCCCAAGGCCCATAGACTGTAAAAAAACGTAATCCAGTGGTGGGTAGCTGATACAAATTGGAGTAAGCATGGGCTATAAGTTCGTTTGCCTTTTTAGTTGCTGCGTAAATTGTTAGCGGATGGTTGACGTTATCTGCTTCCTGGTATGGTTGAGACCCGTTTGCTCCATAAACCGAGCTGGTTGAAGCGTAAACCAAATGCTCGACTTGATGATGGCGACAAGCTTCAATGATGTTGGTAAAACCAACCACATTAGATTCTACGTAGACGTGAGGATTACTTAGTGAGTAGCGCACTCCTGCTTGAGCGGCCAAATTAACTACGCGTTGGGGTTTATGTTTAGAGAAAATCTCATTGACTGTATGCAAGTCATTGATATCAGCTTGATAAAACTGAAAATGAGGATAGGCTTGTAATTGCTCAAGACGGGCAAATTTTAAATTAACCTCGTAATAATCATTAAGGTTATCGATACCTATCACTGAGTCACCCTGCTCTAGGCGAATTTTTGCGAGATGAAAACCAATAAAACCGGCTGCACCAGTGACTAATAAATGCATTACTTTATCCGCTAGTTAAGATGGAGGGAGTATACCTAAGAAACTTCAAAATGCTATCAGTACGTGAACATGTCTTCCTCTTCTTTCCCGCAAGTCTTACGTCCAGTATACTAGATGAATTTACATACCAAGCGAAAATCATGGACTCCTTACAAGCAATTATTGAAACTGGTTTTGAGCAACGTCAGCATTTATCCCCCGAAAGAGCGTCTAAAGAGCTCATCACTGCCGTAGATGAAGTGATTTCCGGTCTGGATCAAGGGACTTATCGTGTTGCTGAAAAAGTGAATGGCGAATGGATTGTACATCAATGGATTAAAAAAGCAGTTTTACTTTCATTTAGACTTTACCCTAACCAGATTATTGATGCCAATTTCTGCCAATTTTTCGATAAAGTACCGCTTAAATTTTCAGGTTATAATGCCACAGAATTCAGTAAAGCAGGAGTTCGGGTTGTTCCTCATGCAATGGTTCGCCGCGGTGCATTTATTGCTAAAAACACAGTGCTCATGCCTTCTTATGTCAACATAGGCGCCTACATCGACGAAGGCGTATTAGTCGACACTTGGGCAACAGTCGGTTCGTGTGCACAAATCGGCAAAAATGTCCACCTTTCAGGCGGCGCGGGTATTGGCGGTGTTCTTGAACCTTTACAGGCCAATCCTACTATTATTGAAGATAATTGTTTTATTGGCGCCCGCTCAGAAGTAGTTGAAGGCGTTATTGTTGAGCGTGATTCTGTTTTATCTATGGGAGTCTATCTGGGCCAAAGCACTAAGATTTACAATCGTCTGACCGGCGAAATCAGCTATGGCCGTATACCAGCCGGTTCTGTTGTCGTTTCAGGAAGTTTGCCAAGCGAAGATGGTTCCCACAGTTTATATTGTGCCGTTATTGTCAAGCAAGTGGACGCTCAAACGCGTGCTAAAGTAAGCATTAATGAATTGCTGCGGGATATAAAGCAATGAGTGACATGAAATCCTTGCTGGAAAAGCTTGTTAGTTTCGAATCAATTACACCCAAAGATTCAGGCTGCCAAGACTTTATGATTGATTTCTTAACTCAGCAAGGATTTGATTGTCAACGCTTCGATAATTTTCCAGTTGCCAATTTTTTTGCCCGCATAGGAAATCAAGCGCCATTATTAGTCTTTGCTGGACACACCGATGTTGTGCCGGTTGGTGATGAAAATAAATGGGAAACCCCGCCTTTCTCCTTAGTAGAGAAAGAAGGGATGCTTTACGGCCGTGGTACTGCGGACATGAAAGGAAGCTTAGCTGCTATGCTCGCTGTGGCTGCGGATTTTACAGAAAAACACCCTCATTTTACTGGAAGCCTCGGCTTTTTGATTACCAGTGGCGAAGAGGGAGACGATTTTCATTTAGGTACTCCTCATGTAATGGCTGAATTACACAAGCAAGGCATTCATCTTGATTTTTGCATCGTGGGAGAGCCTTCAAGCAGCAAACAAGTAGGTGATATCATCAAAATTGGCCGCCGAGGTTCTTTAACTGGAAAACTCATTTTACACGGCAAGCAAGGCCATGTTGCTTATCCGCATTTGGCACAGAATCCTATTCATCTGATTAGCCCAGCTTTAGCCGAGTTAACGGCTATGCACTGGGATGAAGGTAATCAATATTTTCCTCCCACTTCTTTACAAATCACTCATATTCAAGCGGGTGGGCATGCAGGTAACATTATCCCTGGAACTCTCGCCATGCAATTTAATTTTCGTTTTTCCACGGAACAAAGCACTGATAGTTTGAAAGCGTCAGTGAGTGGTTGCTTTAAAAAATATGGCTTATCCCCAGAAATTCAATGGCGTCTTAATGGCGAGCCCTTTTTAACAGCGCAAGGTCGATTATTAGAAAGCTGTATTAAAGCAATAAGAAATATTACTGATCAGTTGCCTGAACTTTCAACCAGTGGCGGCACCTCAGATGGTCGATTTATTGCACCGTATGGTGTAGAGGTTATCGAACTTGGGCCAGTGAATTCAACTATTCATCAGGTAAATGAATGTGTCTCTTTGAATGATTTAGAGAAACTGAGGGAAATTTATTACTCGATTTGTGAACAATTGCTAACTGGAAAGGTTCTTCCTTAAAAGTCAGCTGCAAAGACAATGTGTGTAAGTTGAGTCATTCGACCCAACTTACCCATCCACTAAAGCTTATTAGATTTATTAGTAGCTTCCGCTTCTTCCCTTGCTTGTTTTTCAGCTAAGCTTTCTGGGATCAGGCTGTTTCTAACTGCCCGCATTAAGGGATATACTGATTTCATCCAAGAGGAATTTAGGAGCCAACCGGATAAGCCACCCGTTTGCCGACCCATTTCCCTTATTGCCTCAGATCCAAAATGGACTTCACCCTGGGGACCACTTACCACCATCCCTTTGTCTAAATCATAACCCTTCTCTTTCAATTTCTTCACGAGTTCAGGATTTTCACGGGCATTGATTGTTTCCACATCCGGACGCTTTAGTTTTTTTACCGCCAAAGAACATACTGGACAGCTGCCATCATAAACAATGCAGTTTCCCGGAAGAGATTCAATTTCTTTGGCGGATTCAGGTGTGTTTGTTGATAGATAACGAGTAGGTACGTTGAAAAGCCGACGAGTTCCGGCTAACGAGCCTCTAGTTGCTCCAAATGTGGACTGCAAAAAAATTCCGTTGATACGACTACGCATAATTTATTTCCTTAAATAGACCAATCGCGGAGTTATTATACATCATAAAATCGTGATGACAAATTTTTCTAAGAATAGAATTGTCAATCACTATTTCTATTATTGAGCCAATCTGTGATCGTAGACTATGGTTGCATCATGAGCCTCTTTTGCCCATTTTATGCATTCATTCATTCGCTCAATCTCGGCAGGATCTTTCATCACTTCTTTAATGACCGTTGCGTATTCTGCTCCGTATTTTTCCAAATTTTCATAAGTAGGGGTTGCTGAAGTAACGATTGACCATAAATTACGGACGCTCGCGTTCTCTTCCCAAAGCGTATAATTATCTTGAATAGCCTCGGCCAAATTTTCAGCCAATACCCGTGCTGCCCGGCCGCAAAAATAATATTCCATCGATTGCGGATCTTGCTCGATAAAATCCCTAATGATTTTTTCGTTGTCAAATTCACCGGTTTCAGAAACAAGCGTTACCCGCGCTCTTGGATCAGTTCGATTAAGACCAGCTGCAGACATCAACATACTAATAGGTACATCTTCGCCCAGCAACTCACCAAACGTATATCGACCTTTCTCATTTTGGGCTTGCATATCTGCTAATAATTCCGGATCTGTGATTTCCCCCAATTGCCCTTCCTTAATCGATCCTTGAATAATACTTTCACTCATAATTGGAGTAGTTAACTTGCCAACAGTTAAACTTCGCCAGAATCCAGCTTTAGGGATAATGCTATCGTAAATCACACATTGCCTTTTTCCATCTGGCCCCTTTATTTCAATCAACGATTCATTGGCTGGCCAAGGTTTGGTCCTTTTGTGAACCATAACATTCAAAGGATTACCTTCCTTATCCCGATGAATCGTGAGTGTCGTCATATCAAAGGGAGTGCCTGTAGCAAGCAAACCAAGGTGGGTTAATCGCTGGCCTAACCCTTGATGAACAATAAGGGATTCGATAACTCCTTGTTTAGAATACATCTTTTTTAAACCAGGAAGGTTTTCCCTATCGACTCCTAAAACTTGGTTGGCGCTTCGCAATAACCAATGGCATAAAACATCCGCAGAGGCGTTAGTTGCAATGGAAATTGTTTGTAAGGTTGAACCATCATGCCGCTCAGCAACACTTGATTTAGCGTGGTTAACGAGTGCTGACCCTGGAGTGTAACAGGTTGTTGGATGATATAATCCATCGGGACCCTTTTGCATACCACGATGCACTGTCGAATTAACAAACGCCCTTGATTCCAAGGGAGCAGTCCTATATTGTCCAGCCGCATCAACTACAAGAAGTAAATCTTTGTGCCCTGATATTCTTGGCCCATGCTTTTCCGTCTCTTCACGTACTAACCTATAATCGTCAATAGTCTGGGTTGTAAATTTAGTTGCATCTGGGTAAATAGCTTCTTCAAGAGTGCGGGGGAGAAAGACATGAGTTGGATTACCTCCAAAATAAGGACCAAAACTGTCTATTGTTACGCCCCCAACAATGCGATCCGTTGCTGCAATCACTTCTTCACGTTCTGATCTTTCTACTCTGGTCAATTTCCGTTGTTCTCTAAGATGTCTGTCAAGATGTGGATTCGTTGTACTGAGTATTTTGGGCTTTTGTTGTTCAGGAATGATCAAAAATCCCGTAGCCTCCAATTCCTTTCTTTTGTTGAGTGCAGTGTGGTTTACAACCATTGCCTGGGCAGCCGGTTCTGTAGGTTTGACGCGAGTAATCACTTTGTCATCCTCATGGGCTGCGGTGATAAGTGTTCTCACTCCTGTTCGTATAGTCCCTGTAAGCCTCCTGCGGCCGAGTATTAATGTTGGTCTATATCCCGCAATGGATGAGTAATGCCTTGCTGAAGGCCTTCCCGTCACAACAATTTCTGTTGCATCTCTCAAACCTTCAGGAATCTCTGGTAAAATCCTAGGCAATATACGTGAACCCTGTTGTCTAGCAGAAAGCAAGCCTCTTCGCCACATGATAAACCAACCTATATTAACCATAAGTGATAGGTTAATTATAGAGCATTTGTAAATTTTTTATTCAACTTGGCTTATTTTTGATTATCTTTGGACGTGGCTATTTCTTTATTGCGAACAAAACAGAATTAATTTTTTGATTTTTCCTTTATTTTAAGACCGAACCCGCTTTATTTTTTAAGTCATATTGGTTTAAGTAATTCGATTCGGCATTACAATACGATGACAGGCTACTTTTCTTTAGCCGCTTTTGGTTGGGGTAATAATTGAGCACAATCCATTTCCTCAAAGCATACCTTTTAATATGGCGACAAATTTCACCTTCAATTAAGCGTGCATTTTTCACATTGCTTTTAACATGCCTAATTTGTTATTTCTGTTTGTAGCTGCCCAGGGGTATGCAAGCTGACTTCCCTGTGTTGATTGACTTTTTCATTAACCACTTTTGCCACACAAGAATCAGACCATACGTTTAAAGCGGTCTCGAGCATATCAATCAAACTATAGAAAGGTAAAATAATTCCCATCAAAGTAATGGGTACGTTCATGCTTGCCAATAAACTTGCGCTCAAGAAGAAGCATCCCATTGGTACACCCGCGTTACCAATTGCAGCAATTGTTGCAATGACTATCCACAATCCCATCATCGATAAAGAGATTTCGATTCCATGATTTTGCATAAGGTAAATGACTGTGGTAAAAATAAAAGCTGCACAGCCATTCATATTTAAGCTTGTGCAAAGTGGCAAAACAAAACGGCTTATCTCGGGTTTTACTTTTAAATTTTTTTCTGCTGTTTCCATTGTCACTGGTAAGGTGCCTACTGAGGATTTAGAAAAGAAAGCAACGGACAAGGCAGGCAGCATCCCCTTGAACGCAGCAAAAGGTTTAACCCCCTGTGATTTCAGCCACAAAGGTAAAACAATTAAGCCTTGAATGAGGTTGGCAAGTACGATAATCAGTAAATATTCGCCAATCCCTTTAATTGCCATACCTTCACGTAATTGGACAACTGTGGACGTGATAAAACCATACAGACCTAAAGGAATGATGGCAATAACCCAGTTAGTAACTACCATAAACAGGCCATGGGCGCCACGGAAAAATTGAGTTATCGTTTGTCTCGCTTCTGCTTCAGGAATAAAACGAATTGCGATGCCCGCAACTATACCGATTAGCAAGACCCCCATGACTTGATGTTCGACAAAAGGCTCAAAAATCGTTGAAGGAATCAGATTGGCAATGTGCTGCAGATAGCTTAGTTGACTTGTTTGCGGCCCAACAACCTCCTGCTTAATAACCCCGATAATCCCCGGATGAATGAGAAGGTATAACAAGCAACTGATTGCTGCTGCTACTAGGGTTGTACCCAAAGTATAACTCATCGCACGTCGCCAAACGGTACGCATAACGCCATCAGCACGATAATTTGACAATGTTACAACAATGGATAGAGCAATGATTGGTAAGCTTATGCATTTAAAAATTTTGATAAAAATATCAGAAATTAACAAACCGAAATTTTTTAAGAAAGCGATATCAGAATAACCGCTAACCACTCCAAGAAGAATCATGGCTGCATAGATAACCGGTGTACTAAGCCAACGTTTTTTAGGGGGGGTATGTTGAGCGCACATAACAAAATACCTTTTAAAATGAGTTATAACTTATTTAAGAGAAGCAAGGGAGATCTAGCAACAGCAACACAGAGAAGAAGAAAAATGCGCTATCTGAGAAGGTAAAATGTCAGTGTGGATCCGGTATAAGTCTTTCATAATCGCCAATAGTTCAAATTTTAAACATTGAGAGCATATTTTAACACACTTTGCACTCACGTCAAACCACAATACCATAGGTTATTCCTAAACTGAAATAACTTTAGAGGGAAAGTAGGGCTAAATCATAATTTGATATAAATATAAACAAAGCGAGTTGTATCAGGGAACTTAAAAATTCATCGTCCAAATATTGGGCATTAGCCGCCGGAGATTCTCGCATCGCGAGGGATAACAATAATTTGCTCAGAAACACAGTATTCCATTAACCCAGAGTGGTATAGACTTGCCCTGAGTGGGAAAGTTAACAGTCTGTTATACCAAAGCCATATGAGTTTGTTTTAAATTAATGATTCTTTCATATGCCTGCTCAATCCGGCCTCGTGTAATAGCATGTTTGTGCACCAAATTTTCAATCCTACCGATTAATTCAGGAACAGTAGCTTGTCCTAATTGGTTGCCGAATATAAGCATGTCTGCGCCTGCATTGATCGTTAACTGCAAAGCATCATCGAGAGAATAATGATCGGTAATCGCTTGCATCTGTAAATCATCGCTGATGATTACCCCATTAAATCCTAATTTGTTTCTTAACAAGCCAGTAAGAATCGAATGGGACAAAGTGGCAGGCAACCCGCTTTTGTCTAACTCTCGATTAATCACATGAGCCGTCATGATCATTACCGGAGGAGTATTCCGATTGAGTAACAGTGAATAAGGCTCAAGCTCACTCGGTTTAAATGTTTCAGTGACATCAACAAAGCCATGATGGGTATCCCCCGTAGCACTTCCGTGACCTGGAAAATGCTTAAAACAACAAGTTAAACCTTGCTCGGCAAAAATCTCAACAAATTTTTTAGCAAGTCGAGCCACCTGCGTCGGTTCAGCGGAAAAACTTCTTCCAAGACGGCCAATAATCCCCTTCTCTTCAGTCAAATTCAGATCTACTACTGGTGCAAAATTCAAGTTAAATCCCAATGACTTAACTGTTTGAGCCATTTTTTCAATTTCTACTTGATAAGCTTCCTCGGAAAGCTTGGCTAGCTCCGAGGGCTTTTGGGTAGCCATACATCCGTCGATATGACGCAGCCTATCGACAGCCCCTCCCTCATAATCGAGAGCAATAAAAAGAGGTATATCTTTATTATAAGGGCACTTCTTCGCATAGTGGTTTAGTTGCTGAGTAAGCTGCTTTACCTGGGCTTGACTAACTAAATTTTTCCCTTGGCGCTTGTTGATTAAGTCGTAATCAAATAGCAGTACACCGCCTAGACCGTCAGTACTTAACCAATTGGCTATGGGGCTATGCTCATCAATTGAAGTCCCAGAAAAACCCATGATAAGCATTTGTCCAATTTGATGTCTTAAAGTAGTCAATTTAGGCCTTTTTTTTGTTTTAATTTTCTTTGCTTTGCATCATACACAAAGCTTAAAGCATGTGCTAGTTTGAAGATTCTCGCCGATTCAAAGTACCAGTATCCTGGAACCGATCTGAAATTATGGGCTTGCAGGTTGTGGCGAGCTTGCAGGTTGTGGCGAAGCCGGTTGTGATGAACTGGGTGGCTGCGGTTTAACAGGCGGAATACTTTTAAAATCACATTTGCAATTGCCTGTCGCATCCGGTGGAAAGGGGACTGATGCAAAATCTGCAGGGAAACAAACAGGAATTTCCCACGCCGTAACACCTTGGCCTATTGAGCCAGGTAAAAACCAGTAACGAAGAGCATTATAACTTTTTCCGACCTCAGACTGCCAAAAAACCGGTTCGAAGGTCGCTTGATACATCAGGCTTTGAGCGATATGACAATCAAACTCCTTTCTCGTCCAAGATTGCCCGTTTGGGACTTCGATGGTGAGTAATATTTTATTGGTTACTGAATCCAAAACGTTCACTTTGACATCATAATTTGTCCAACAACTGTCTTTAGCTAAAGTATAAAAACAGGGAAATGCAAAAACTTGCATCGAGACGAAAGTTAAAAAAAGTGATACCAGCGATTTAGTGATCATAGCAAATCCATAAGCCACGGATTATAGATAAGTTAATTATACGCAGAGATTTTAATTTTGCACGTGAGAACACCTGATTACATGCCCATTAACGTCAATGAATCGTTTCCGAGATTGATTTCCTTAAAGTATAAGTATATCCTTTCGCCCTTAAAGGAGAGATGGCCGAGCGGTCGAAGGCGCACGCCTGGAAAGTGTGTATACGGAAACGTATCGAGGGTTCGAATCCCTCTCTCTCCGCCAACCATGCCCCTACACTTCAATTTTGGGCGTCAAGCGGCGAAATAATGAAGGTAGAAAGCGGCTTACCAATAAACCAAGTTTTTCTTTGGTCCCAGCAATAATAAGCTCTGGTTTATCTTCCTCGATTGCCCCTCTAATACGCTGCGCACAGTGCTCAGGTGGGATAGCAGTCATGTGGGCTTTATCTGCTTTTCCGTAAGCTGTACCATTAGCAATCAATGCATGCTTTGAAATTTGTGTTTTTATGTAACCGGGATAAACAATCGTTACCCTAACCCCAGTTTTCACCAACTCATTGCGTAGAGATTCAAAATATCCCTTTAATGCATGCTTACTCGCACTGTAAGCAGAGCGGGCCTGAATCCCATATAAGCCTAACATACTTGAAATAACCACCAAATGCCCGCTGTTTCGCTCTAACATTTTTTTAAGTATTGGATGGGTAAGCGCTATCGCACCGAAAAAATTAACATTCAGGATTTTTTCATCTGTCTCAACCTCAGCATCCGCAGCTAAATATCGCTGGGAGACTCCTCCGTTATTAATGAGCACGTCAATAGGCCCATGCTGTTCCCAAACCTCTTCGGCCTTATTCTTTAGTTGATGATATTTTTCAAGGTCAAGTGGAATAACAATATGTTTTTCCCAAGAGGCACAATTTTTTCTAACCCGGTGTAGCTCCTCTTCATTGCGGGCTGATAATATCACTTTCGCTCCGGCTCGAGCCATTTCGTAAGCTAGCGCTTCACCAATACCCGAAGAAGCTCCTGTAATCCAAACCGTTTTATCCTTTAATGACTTCATAATTGTCCTTGTTCCCCGCATCTATCCTAACATTATTAAAATCGTTATAGTAGTTTAGGTGTTTAGAGGGAGGAAATAATGAAACAGGTGAGATTAGGAAGCCAGGGACTCGTTGTTTCTCGTATTGGCTTAGGTTGCATGGGAATGTCCGATTTCTATAAAGGGGGCACTGAAAAAGAGTCGCTTGCAACAATTCACCTTGCTATTGAAATGGGGGTTAATTTTCTTGACACTGCCGATATGTATGGCCCGTTTACTAATGAGATTTTAGTGGGGAGGGCTATCCAAAATTCCCGTAAAAAGGTAATCATCGCCACTAAATTTGGCAATGAGCGCAATGCAAACGGCGAATTTATTGGCATTAATGGTCGTCCTGAATACGTACATCAATGCTGTAATGAATCCCTGCAAAGACTTGGCGTCAGCGAAATCGATTTGTATTACCAACATCGAATTGACCCCAAAGTCCCCATTGAAGAAACGATTGGTGCCATGGCTGATTTAGTCGCACTAGGAAAAGTTCGCTATATCGGAATTTCTGAAGCGAGCCCGGACACGATACGCCGAGCCCATCGTGTTCATCCACTGACTGCAGTACAAACTGAATATTCATTGTGGACTCGCGACCCTGAGGACGGGATTCTACAAACCCTAAGGGACCTGGGTATCGGTTTTGTTGCCTACAGCCCTCTTGGACGAGGATTTCTCACTGGTCGATTCAAGCAACCTGAGGATTTCGCCGAAGGTGATTTTCGCCTGTATAATCCGCGGTTTCAGGGAATGAATTTCTATAAAAATCTTGCTGTAGTCGACGAGCTTGAGCGTTTAGCATTAAAAAAAGGAATCACGCCAGCGCAGCTTGCTTTAGCTTGGGTTTTAGCACAAGGTAAAGACATTGTACCAATCCCTGGAACAAAGCTGCCACGGCGACTTAAAGAAAACATTGAGGCCACTGAAATAAAACTTTCCCAAGAGGACTTGGAAACCATTAATAACATAGCTCCCAAAGGATTTGCAGCGGGAGCACGTTATCTTGATATGAGCTCGGTGAATCAGTGACAGAGAAACCTATGCCGATACTGCGGCCTGTTTTCAGTACTAATACAATTTGCTCAAGTGCCTAGTGTTTTAAGATTATCTAATACGCATTCTGCCTCAGAGGGTAATTTTTTAGATAGTCTCAAAAAACTCATGTGAACAAGTGCTGACTCACCACTGCCTGGTAGCTTTTGCGACAAACAACTCGATATATCGGCACCTATTGTAAAGCGCTTGAGCTTCGATCCTGGAACAGTTATTTTAGGCGCAACTTCTGTTTTAAAAATAGGGCTCTCTATCGCTTCCGGGCTAAAAACCGTCAAATGATCACTTATGCCTACACCGGGGGAGAACCCAATGACTTCTTTACCTTCTGGCAAAGAAGTAATACCTATCGCTTCGGATGGTTGATAATGCGCTTCTTTGCTAAGCAATTCTTTTAGATTAGACGTCGACTCAAGACTATGTGGTTCTAGGTCTGACGGCGTCTTTAACCAGGAAAATTTGACTGCCTTTGGTGCTTCCCACAGATTTAATTTGCGGCCAATATTACCTAAAGAGGAGATAGCTCTGTGTGATAGCCTTGGTAAAAGTTTCATTCCAATTTGTAACAATCTACTTATTTCTTTTCCACCTGGCATTGTTTTACTCCCTAGAGTTCAATTTATCTGCAGGTAATCTACCATATTCCATTAGTTTTTCCAGCCAATTTATTTAAACAGCATGTTCGAAATAAATTCATTAGGAATACATTATAAGTGAGTTCGTTAAAAGGGAATAAAGAGCAAATTTTCTATATCCTTGTTGAAGCTGCAGGAAAATTCATTTTTTCACCAGCAACTTCCAAGGACTTTTCTTCATTAAATTCCCGTCTTACGCCATTAAATTTTGCCTGACATACCTGACATGCCTGACATACTCAGGATATCCTCTGAGATCTCTGTTTTAAAGTCCTTTGTTGTTTGTGAGGAATGAGGGAAAAATTCGGATGATTTTACTTTGGAAATGGCCGGTACGGCAATTACTTCATCTGTTTTACTTTCATGTTCTTCACCGATAGATACAACAAGCTCTCCGGTACGATGATCCCGTCTTGACTCGCATATTCTTCCCGTATCAAACATCGTCTTGGTCTGGCGAATAACCCGATGGGAAGAAATATGAAGAAGCAATAACATATCAATCTTATCCAAGAAAACCTGATCGACTCCACCATCCCCAAGTCCCTTGTTAGCAACAGCCTTTCCGTGAGCAACCTTAATTGAAGCCTCAAGTTCTTCTGGCACGGACAAAATTACCAAAGATGGCTTCCTTCCACGGGTAGGGCATGCTTTCATCTGTAGTTTTGGATAGTATCCTTCTATGGTTCCGTCCTTTAAACCTGAGGAAAATGCACACCATTGGGAATGAGCAAGTGGTAAGGAAGTCTTCTCAGTAATTGCTTTCCACATTTCGAGTGAGATTGGTCCATTCAACAATTCACCCACCGTTTCTGGTGATACCTTCTGCGCGCGTAATTCGGCTTCTAAGCGCTCGGGTAACATTTCTCTTAGCACCTTAATAAATTTCATTATCTCCTCCCTACCTTCAGGAGACTCGTCAGCTTTCCGAGCAAATAACTCTTTTATCATCAACAATGATAATGAAGAGTTGATATTACTTTCGGCATTAACAACAACATTCAGTAATGTCATACCTGCACGGCCAGACTGCATTCTTAGCTCTTGGAGATCGCAATTAGTAAATTCGTCTACTTGATATTCACCTGATACTTGGTTTTGTTGAGCCAAAGTTGCCATATCCGGGCTCTTATCGATTAATCCTTTACTCTCTAGCGTTGTTAAAATGTCTTTATAAACAACATAAATCTGGCGAATATTACCAATATAGCTTTCAACTCGTGGAGCGTAAGTGGTATCTTCTTTTGATGTAGTTGTTTCAACCTCCTTTTTGGCTTCAGCTTTTTGAGTCGGTTGCATAGCGTCCATGGCTTTGGTGTATGTTCCAGAAGCTCGAGATGCTTTATGGGTTGTATCACCCAGCAGCCAGCTTTTTAAAGCACGAGTACCCAATCGCGCTGCAGTGGTTATAGCACCCAGGGATAATTCCACAAACGCCTTAGATTGCTCTAATTGCTCAGAACTGAATGAAAAATGTCCCGTCTCTGGAGCATGCAATCCCTTATAGGCAATTCGATGTTTATCAACTTGAGCAGTTGATTTAGGTGCATCTGTCCGTATAGTAGCCGCGCTTTCTATTTTTCCACCCTCTTTTCGTCGAATTTTCCTTTCTCGAGTTCCTATCAGAACATCTTCTCCTCTTCCTGTAGTTTTCGGGTAGTGAACTGGTACCGTTGGTACCGTGCGAGTTCTTGATGTGACTCTAAATAGCTTGCCAAGTATTACTCTTGCAGCTTGTCTAGTAGCAGGGGTTCGCATAAAAATTTCCTCCAATCTCATTGGTATGGTTAAAACTCACCTTGAATACAAGGGAAGAATCAAGGAAGCACAAGCGATTTGCTGGGAAGAGCTTTTATATAGGGAGTCACTTCGCCGAATACAAATCACGAGAAAAGCAACAATGCCTCTCTCTATCTTTTGCCTCGGCGACAAACCCGTTTATTGATTAAAACTAGGCATGCTGTACCAGTTCTCCAGCTTACCTTAAGGAGAAGACCTGTCGCGCTGCATCTAAGATGGTATGACAACCAAATCATGCATTGCCCTCAATTATATCACTGTGATTATTAATGAAACATTAAGCGCTATGGCTAGTTCCAATAGGTAGAAGATAACTATTTTCTTGAACATAGGGCAATGGACAAAAGAGATTGTTCATTGCCTAAAAAAGTGTAGGCTAAAAGTTCAAGAACAACATGGATACTGCGGCCAGCCGCAGTAAGTAGGGTTCATACTTTACAAGATAAACGCTCGAAAATAAGTCGCTTTTAGAGTCTGAAAAATTGCATTAGTGCCTAAAACCGGTGATAAAATTAAATGAGCAAGCACTCTTTAAACTTTATTGGGGTCCTTCTGCACTTAGTTCTTCTTCACTTTCTTCGCTGTCACTCTCATAACTTGATTTAGGCGATTCCCGCCCTTCATTACTAAGGAAACTAAATAAACGGAAGAGGCCCGATCCTTGTTTCCCTGGTTGCTTCTCCCCATCTCTTCGAGTTAGTATTGGTTTTTCTTGAAATTCTTCTAAAGAGCCTTCGCAAAGTATTTCAGCTATCGCTTGTGCGTCGTCAGGCGTGTCCAACAATAAGGTTAAGTTAGATTGATTTAGTTTCCCTTTTTTTGCTAAACGCACGCAAGCGATATGAAGTCCTTGCCAATATTCAGCATTCTCAATTATTCCCTCAAAATTCGTTTGACTGTCGGGATTGCTTCGCGTGATTAACTCTGCTCGACTGAGGTATTGCAAGATTAAACCCAAAAAAACTGCATTTTCAGGATCAGCAAGAACTCGTTTCCTGTTTTTAGGTGTATTTTGTTCAGCAGCAGCTAATTGATTGTAAGCTAAAGCCAAGCCTTCAGCATATTCTGGAGCATGCGATATAAAAGTTCTGGCGTCGGTACAAAAATCGGGTGATTTTCTGGCAATTACTATCCCTCTGGCAAGGCATGGCGCATCCTCTTCGGCATTCAGGACTGCTTTCAAGTCCTCAGTATCAAGAGGAGAAGCCTCCCGGACTAACAATTCAACCGCCTCTGCTAATGATTGACCTTCCGATGGGGCTGTGAACAATTTATCCAATACAAGTCCTGTATGCATTGAATTAAGATTCAACAGGCATAGTCTGCCAGCAGCCCCTCTAATCTCTTCACTGTAATCTGTGGTATTTAAAATCGCTTCCCAATAATCTTCAATAGGCCAACCAGCCTGGGTGAAATGCTCTAATATCGCTTTAATCTCCTCGCCCTTCTCTATTGCCTCAGCCTTTTGCAAAAGCTGGCCGATGTTTGCTGAGTTTAATTGTGCTCCCAGGCATAAACCCTCAGCGATGGCCTTAATAGCCGGAAAAAGCTCATGCAAGTTAAATAGGGCTGTTAGATTTGTCTGAATCATCAGGAGCGGATCATTTGCTGCAAAAAGAGATAATATGTCCTTTAATAAGGCTATTTTTGTTGAATTGGGAGTGACATCGTGTATATCCAAACTATCCAGTTTTTCAATATTACTCTCGTCACACAAGCCATTTTTGTTTAGCAACACTAAAACATCTGTCAAAAGCTTAGGGTTTCTTCTATTCAAAACCAAGAAGAAAGCAGCCTTTTCAGACACCTTACCGTCCACCAATTGTTGGATATGGGTTAATTTATTCAACAGGGCACCCTTATGCCCTCGTTCACAAATTTCTGATAACACATCAAAAGGAAAGACTGAATCTAATAACTCAAGAAGTTGGGCCAGCATCAGTCCATGCTCTTCATCCTTCCCAGGTGGTAATGCTATGTCCGAAGTTTTCTCTCTTTCTTCTGTAATAGTGTATTGTTCTACTAATTTTAAATTGATTGCGTTCAATTTTTCTTTTTGATGAAGATACTTTAAAGCCTCGAGGCCACCCAATTTATTCGCGAGAGCACCTAAGGTTATGCTGCTTGCTGTTTCAGTCCAAGTATTTTTACCCAGTATGATCTTCGCTACTTCAAGATACTCCTCGTCGGTTAGTTGTCTGTTCTTAACTACTGCCCCAGATTTACCATTGATCTTAATATAAAAATTTTCGAGCTCTTGAATATGGGATTCCTTTTTCCAACGAAAATAGCCGGCATGAAGCCCATATTGATCTAGCGCATTTTTAACATCTTGAATTTTCATCTATAAATCCATCCCTGTTTTATTAATAAAATCGGAGTTAAGTTATCACTTAACTAAGCCAGTGGAACACAATTTATCAAAAATTTCTGTTAGCTCCCTAAAATAACTGTCATCTAAATTGTCTTCAAGGCTCCAGCACCAAGCCAGAACGGCTTGTACAAAACACCATTGGACAATGCGGCTTAAATTTAAGTTAAGCAGGGAAGCAACACCGATCATTCGTTTGTCTATGATACGCCATACTGCCTTTGATTCAAGCAATTCTGGCATAGGATTTCGGATAAAAGCTCCGGCCTCATAAGCCAGTTCACCTATTACGCCTTTTGGATCAATTGCCAACCAATCGTCGCCATTTTTCAAAATGTTATCCTGATGAAGATCACCGTGTAGCAACTGGTCTTTTTCGCTCGTTTTAAGAAGATAATCTCTGTATTCTCTGCTTTTTTGGAGATAATGGTTAGGGATTTTCCAGTTTTTATCGAGTATTGAAAGCCAGTCTCTAATATGAGGAATCGTCTTCTTTTCGGGCAGCGGGGCTTGAGCCAATTTGCTCATCAACTGGCAAGCGATCGTGATCGACTCCTCCTCTTGCCGCGGCCAATAACTTTTTAAAGAAAACCCGGGGATAGCACGCTGAAGCAGTAAAGCGCCTTCTTTTTCTGCCAAAAGCTCAACCATAGCATACTGGCTAAAAAGGTGTAATGCGTTTGCCTCCCTAGACAATGCACTCTCATCTAAACCCATTTTTAAAATAATCGGTTTTTCTCGCTGTAAACCAGAGAGCACATAATGATAAGAGAGATTAGTCAAAGGCTTAAGATCATGTAATTGCCACAGTGCGGCCAGCTCTTGAGTCTGCTTAGGAAGACTGCTAAGCCATTTTTTCCCTTTTTCACCATATACACTTAAAATATTGTGACTAAACATTTAAGCAGTTCCGATAGTTTAGATTGAGAATGAATTACTTTTACCGCTATCATAGCAATAAAACCACAAGGAGTTTTAACATGAGCAATAAAGCTGTTCTACCAGAAGACATTATTGCAGACGGCGCAGACCACACCGTTATTAATGGTACGAAAGTAAGAAAAGGAAGCGTTGCAGCCTTTATCGCCAATATTGAAATCCTACAAAATCCCAACTCCTCAACTGAAGATAAAGATAACGCGCTGCAGACAATGAAGGAACTAGCGCCCGCCATCGTAACTGTAGGGCTCCACCACCATGTCACCTTTAAGAATAAGCAGGCTGAAGCAATAATCCAACAAGCAGCTAAAAGCCAACTGGTCTAACCCGATGGCGCCATTGCGATTTTGACAAGCGATACAAAACGTGTCTTGATAAAGGATGGGTCAGAGGTAGGTTGGGATGATTAAAATCATCCTCCTCTCGGTGGGTTAAACCTATCTTTTCCATAACCCGCCGAGAACGTTGATTGCTAGCCGTAGTAAATGAAACAATTTCATCTAAGTTAAGCTGGTTAAAACCATACTCGAGAACTGCTCTCGCCCCTTCAGTTGCTAACCCCTTCCCCCAATAAGCGTGTGCTAAGCGCCAACCAATTTCAACGCAAGGAGTAAAATGGGATGAAAAGGTAGGAATGCTTAAACCAATGAACCCTATAAAATCTCCAGTTTCTTTTAATTCAGCAGCCCAAAGACCAAATTGGTGGCGTTCGAAATGGCTTGTGATTCGAGCTATCAGCGCTTCGGTTTCGCTTTCAGTTAGTGTGTTTGCAAAATATTCCATAACTCGTTTATCGGCATTCATCAAGACGAAAGCGGATTTATCCCCAGGCTGCCAAGTCCTTAAACGAATTCGGTGGCTACTGATAATTTCCATGGTGAGTAAAATGTAAATCGTTAAAATTGAATTATAACACAATAAAAATAATTGCATTTTTTGAAAAACTTTTCTGAAATAAGCTGCATCGATGAGCCATAATATTCGCTAGATAAAAATCAAATAAAATAAATCTTGCGTTCTCACCTTTTTTCTTATAAAAATCTCTTTCTTGCCGCCCTGAGCCATAAAAATTTATGGACAAAATACAAAATTATTGTACAATTTTGTGGGCCAATTCATTTTTTATTTTTGAGGATTAAACAGTTAGTGATTAATCATAAAAATAGTAGTACGCCAATTAGCGATGGTGGTTTTAGGCGTGCTTTAAAAGACCGTCATGTGCAGTTGATCGCTTTAGGCGGAATTATTGGCTCGGGCTATTTTCTAGGAACTGGCGCGGTTGTTAATGATGTAGGCCCCGCTGTTTTTATTGCCTATATATTAGGTGGCCTGATCATTTATCTAACTATGCTTTGCATGGGAGAATTAGCCGTTGCAATTCCCATTTCAGGCTCTTTTATAACCTATACTGCTGATTTCATTTCTCCAACGGTAGCGTGTGGGGTCGGCTGGTCTTATTGGATAAGTTGGGTAGCGTATATTCCCGCTGAATGCATTGCAGGCGGGATCATCATGCAGCATTTTACTGGGGTTAATGGTTATGTCTGGGCAGTGTGTTTTGGTTTATTAATTACCTATATTAACATTTCCAAAGTCGGTACATTTGGCGAAATTGAATTCTGGCTCGCAATCATAAAAATAGTCGCCTTGATGGCCTTCGTTGGACTTTCAATACTCATTTTCTTCGGCCTGATTCATGGTCCCCAACCTCCCGGTATCATTGGCGGACGCTTTATTTTTGACCAAGGAGGGTTATTCCCAAATGGCAGTATGGCCTTGTTAACCGCCATGGTTCTCCTTCTTGTTAATTATCAAGGATCCGAAATTATCGGTCTCGCTGCAGGGGAATCAATCAATCCTGCACGCATGATCCCTCGTGCAATACGCACTGTCACTTTTAGAATTCTCTTTATCTATATTATCCCTGTGTTTTGCTTAGTACTCATTTTCCCTTGGCAAAAAGCAGGTCTCGCCAACTCTGTTTTTGCGGATGCGTTAAATTTCTATGGTTTGCATTGGGCTGGCGCTGCAACAAGCTTTGTTACCCTGACAGCGACCTTATCTTGCTCCAACTCGGGAGTGTACGGCATTGTAAGATCATTGAATGCATTAGCACGTAATGGCATGGCTCCGCATAAATTGGGTAAGCTTAATCGTAATGCTGTTCCACAAAATGCAGGAATTGTGACCCTTATCTCAATTTGGGTTTTACTTGCTGCGGGCTATTTCTTTGGTCAATCCATGCTTTATATTGCTTTGCTTCTAGTCTCGGGTTTCACTGGAGCAACTGCTTGGATTTCCCTTTGCTGGGCTCAAATTAATTTCCGAAAACGCTTATACCAAGCAGGGTATACCACCGATGATTTAAGTTACAAAACACCTGGTTCACCCTACACGGGAATTGCTGCAATCATTCTTATGTCTTTATGCCTAGTATTCTTGTTACTTAACAAGGATCCTACTTATAAAATTGCCTTTTTGATGGGCTTTATCAGTTTCACAGTGCCCATTTTAATTTATAAATTGGGTGGTTTCTCTAAACGGAGAGACACCGCGATAGAAATGAATAAACAACTGCGTTTTAAGGATATATTTCCAGATCGAAAAGCGCAACAAGTTGGCTAATGCCTAACCCCGCTTCTGTCAAAATTGCCCAAATTAAACAATGTTTTAAACTGAGTAGCCCCTTACTGAGGATAAGCCGTGGTATGGGGCATTTTCAAAGTAATGGCTCAGGTTTTCCTTTTGGATTTGGAATAAATGTTCAGATTTCAAGCACAGGTTATTAAGAAAATATGGTAAAAAAAAAAAAGCGCAGTATAGCTGTCTATGTGAGTGGTTTATTGCCATGTTCTCGCAAGATGTGCCAAATATGACCGTTCCTAGATTGGAGCTGATCTATTATTTTTCAAATATCAAGAAAACTAGCAGTAGCCCTGCTTAGAACAAATCCTACAAAACCCGATATATCTTGCCTGTCTGTAAGCCTTCAACACTTTTGCTATAAGCTAAAGCCACTCGAGCAGCACTCACCGAAACAAACCCTCTGAAGTAGTCACCGTAATTATCCATGGCCTCAGTTATTACTGTTGGGCTGACACAATTGATTCGTTGCCCTTTAGGCATTTCTATAGCCGCTGCAATGACAAAAGAATTTAAAGCGCCATTAACCATCGAGGCAGAACTACCGTAACGAATTGGATCTTCACTTAATATTCCGCTGGTCAGAGTAAAAGAGCCCCCCTCTTTTAGGTACTTTCTGCCAATAAGTACTGTGTTAACTTGCCCCATAAGTTTATCTTGTAGACCCACCATATATTCTTGCTCTTGCATTTCCATGAAATCGTCAAAATGTACTTTACCTGTAGTTAATACAACACCATCAACACGATCAATTTTTTTAAACATGTCTTCGATAGAATTTTTATCGCGAATATCAACTCTTACATCACCGGAAGTAAAACCAGCTTTTATAATTTCGTGTCGAGTTTGTAACTCACTAACCACTGCTCTTCCTATAGTACCAGAAGCACCAATCACGATGATTTTCATTTTATATCCCTTGGGTGGTTGTGTATTAGGTAATAATTCAAAAAAATATACAATACATTAGATGGATTGGTAAGCTGCCTATAATGCGCCTTCAAAACTCACAGTTTACGTATTTATCTGCCAAATAAAGTTTACAAAGCTCATTCATTTCTCCTGAATAGCGCATTTCAACAAGATCTTGATCAATAACATTTCTAATTGAACTATCCTTGGGGTAGATAAATGCGAATTCATTATTGCTAAATTTAAATCCAGATACGTCTAAATTCTCCATATTCCACTCATTAATTGCTCTACTGAGGATGAGCGAATCTTCCACTACTCCAAATACCTCTTCCTTCTTCAAAGCGTCTAAAGCACTCTTAAGATCAGGTTTAGCAACCGGGATAGCGAGAACTCTATTGATGAATTTGACATAAGCTTCGCCTTTAATATAAGCCAATTTCTTCCCCGCAAGATCGTGGACACTGCGAACTGGATCATTTGCGCTGATTATTTTCGCAGTGAGGTAGGCTGTATAAGTAGACGAAATGATCAAAGTAAAAATAATCACAACAATAAACCAGAGCATTAATGCCGCTCGAGCCGCGACACTTTTGGGTGTATAAAACAACCCCCCACCTAAAAAATGGGTAATGAATACCCAAAGAGAAAAGAAAAATCCCTTTAAATAACTTTCGGGGATCTCTGGGTTTTTTGATCGCTCAACAATCCAAATAACATTTGAGATGATTAAGATGCCAATCAATATTGCCATCAAAATAGCAAATGGAATTGTTTTAAGGACATTGTAGAAAGCGTCAGTGAGGGAGGCGGAGTGTGTATTAAAACCAAGCTTTATTTCACTTAAAAAAAAGGGTCTACCGTAATTAATTCGTTTGATGCGTTCATTAGTCACGATAGTCGGACCAATAAGAATGTCATATCTCTTTGCTACCACATCGTTGATAGCAGCTTCAATATCCTGATCTAATACAACAAAGTTATAGTTCCAATGCTGTTTTTCCGCGACCGCTCTAAAAATATCAACAACCAGGCCAGTTAATAAATTATTTTGATAAATTACAAAGGGAGGTTTATTAATTACTCCAACTTGAATTGGATGCTCTGGGCTTCCCAGTGGGGCTTTAGGAACAGTTTCTGAAAAAGCTGTAGTATAACCACAGGTTAATAGAATTATGCAAACTATGATCCCCTGTATGAATCGATATGCTTTGCTCATCGCTAAGCTTCTTCTTGCCGCTATTTTTTTTAAGTCTAGCAGTTGAGCACAAATTGCACATCCTGGAATCTTCTTCTAGTCATCTTTTAATGCAACTTTTGTCCGTTTGGCACTTTAAATTCGGTTGACACTAGGCAGATTGCCCCAGTTTCATCTGCAAACCCAACAAGAAGAAACTGCGATTTAAATCCAGCGATATTCTTTTCACCCAAATTGACACAACCAACCACTGTGCGACCCAATAGTGACTCGGGAGTATAATGTACTGTAACTTGAGCTGAAGTCTGTAAGATCCCGAATTCGGGGCCAAAATCTACCCAGACTTTATAGGCAGGTTTTTTTGCTTTTGGAAAAGGTTCTACTTTCACCACTGTACCAGAACGTAAATCAACACGGGCAAAATCATCATAACTAAGCAATCCTCATTGAATCTCTATTTCTTATTTCTAAACGATTTCTTCTGGCTGTGTACTAAACTCAGGAACCAAATTTTTTAATAAGATATAAAGCTCTTTATCGTTATGTAAGGTGCAGGCAATGTTTAACAAACGCATCGCTTGAATTAACTCACTCCACTCTAACTGGCGAAATTTTGCTTTAAATAACTTTTCATGTTCAGTGGGTGCTAACTCTTCAGAGATGTGAAAAAGTTCTTCATAGAGCTTCTCACCAGGCCTTAAGCCTGTGTACTCTATGCCAATGTCTTTACCCGGTTCCTTACCAGCCAATCGAATCATCTGCTCAGCAAGATATCGGATTTTAATCGGTTCCCCCATATCCAAAACGAAAATTTCCCCGCCCTGCCCATTCACCATAGCTTGTAAGATTAGCTGTGAAGCCTCCGGTATCGTCATAAAATAGCGCTGGATATCCGGATGAGTGACAGTAAGCGGTCCCCCAGCTTGTAGTTGTTTTTTGAATAATGGGACTACTGAACCCGCTGAACCAAGCACATTACCAAAACGGACTGTAATAAATTGAGTTTCTGTCAATCTATTTAAATTTTGGCAATAAATTTCTGCCACACGCTTGGTAGTTCCCATTACATTGGTTGGGTTAACTGCTTTGTCGGTCGAAATGAGAATGAATTTTTCCACACCCTCAGCCACACTTGCTTCAGCAATAATTTGAGTCCCTAGCACATTATTTTGTACAGCTGCTCGAATTTGCTCCTCAAGCATAGGCACATGCTTATAGGCGGCAGCATGGAATACAATTTGCGGCTTAAACCGATTAAAAACATAATCAACAGCAACTTTATCAGTGACCGAAATCAATTGTAGCTCAAGCGGTATTTGAGGAAATTTGCTGCGTAGCTCACCTTCTATTTTATAGAGGTTGAATTCAGAATTATCGATGACTAACAATGTGCTAGGATTTAAAGTCATAATTTGACGGCAAAGCTCCGAACCGATTGACCCCCCACCGCCAGTAACAATCACCCGCCTACCTTTGATATTGGCGGCAATTTTATCCCATTGCAATTGAACTTGATCCCGCCCCAATAGATCTTCAATATTTACATCTCGAAGAGCATTGACTTCAACGCGTCCAGCTGCTAATGCTGAGAGACTGGGCAAAGTTCTAAAGGGTACATTACAAGCTTCACAATGGTCGACAATTCGACGCATCAACGCGGAACGTGCGGAGGGTATAGCTATAAAAATTAAATTGACACGATATTGAATAACAAGCTCCCTTAAATCCCTAATTTGTCCTAGAACCCTCACGCCGTGAACTTCTAACCCTCTTTTATTAATATTGTCATCGACTAATCCCACAGGGAGATAGGATTGAGTCCGCTTTAAATCACGAACTAGACTTTCGCCTGCTCGGCCAGCCCCAATGATTAACACCCTCTTTATATCATTTGATTCCCCTCGCTTATCGCGATACTCCCAAAGCGAGCGACGTATTAACCGAGCACTACACAGCAGTACTATAACCATCATCGCGTATAAAAGAGGGACTGAGCGGGGTATGTGGTGTAATATGGTTGTTAAATAAAGCGCTGGAATGGTGAGCACCGTGGCACAAAGAGTCGCTTTAATTATCCGTGCTACATCGTTTAAGGATGAGAAACGCCAGAGCCCCCTGTACACTTTGAAGTAACAGTAGCATACAATCTGCACTACCGCTAAGATTCCCAATGCAGATAACGAATAGGCTGTTGCGAGGCCGCTTGGAAATGGTTGCATGTTAAAGCGTAACCAATAAGCGCAATACCAAGCAAGAGGAATTGCGAGGATATCGAACGCAATAACGGCAATCTTTTTGTTAAATTTAAAAGAAAAATGAGCATTCTGCATAATTTATATTCGAACCTCTAAATCCAGGCGTTCCATGAAAGCCTGTTCGATGGGTGTATATACTACTACAGCTTTAATTTGTTAGGGTATAAATTTCATAACGATAAGGATGCGGCTCTGAATTTATCTCAAAAATGGTACGAAATTGGTAAACACTGCTTTGTTTAAGTTTATTATGTAAGCAAAAGTCTGTCGGTGTATAAGTTGCTTTCCCTTTCCCCTCTACCAACGAGGTAAGAATAAGTACTTGGGGTTTTGTTATAAAAATAACGTTGCATAATCGCTCGTACATCTTATCCATTGGTGGCACAGTCATGGATTTATTATTCAAGCAATAAGAATCGATAAAGCGCAACGGACTTAAGTAAGGAATTTGCCCACTATCGGCTAATACCACCTGGCTATTAGGAGAAATATTATTTTCCAACCAATTGAGCACTTGGGCACGAAGCCGAATTCCTGCTTGCGGATTGAGTGTGAAATGACGGTAATTTGGCAAATTTAAAATAGGAATAAAGAAAAAAGCGATCCAGACTGCGCTAATTGACAAGCTTATATGAAAGACACTGTTTTTTTCAGGAAAAATCCAAGCCCAAATAATGCTCGTCCCTAAAAATGCTAGGGGTAAAAGCAAGGCAAAAACCGGGAGAAATAAACGATTTTCAAAAGCAGAAACCGGATCGGCATCGATTAATAAAATGAAGTAAAGTAAATTGGGTAACCAAAAAAAGTAATGGCGTTTGTCTTTTGCCTTAACAATAGCGGGTAAAGACAGAATGAAAAAAGGCAAAGCTAGCCACAAATATTTTTTATCCATTACAGCAAAAAAATTCATAAAACTTTTGCAGTAAACTGGATTAGGAAATAGTTGGCCGTAATAAGTCCATCGCCAAATAAAATAAGGTGCAAAAATGGCTATACAAACAAAGCAACCAACTGCTAACCCTTTGTAATAATCTTTTTGCCTGTCCTGCGGCCTATCGTATAAAGCTAACACACAAAAAAGTAACATCAACGCTGGTGCTTCAGGTCTAGTTAGTCCTGCAAGGGCCAGCAAAAATCCAGCTAGGGCAAAAAAAAGCAAATTGGAATTGCTTCTTGATTGGGGATGGAAGCGATACCCCATACCCTTTAATAAAAATAACAATGAAAAACAAATTAATGCTTGATAAATAGTAGTCTCTAAGCCGCTTACAGACCAAATTATTTCGCCTCTGTATAGAAGCAGCCAAAAGCATGGTATAAGCGCTAGCCGAGTAGTAAACCAAAGTCGAGAGAGATAATATATGGCAACGGTACTAAGAAAAAGCCCCGCCACACCCATTGCTTTGAGTACAATAACCGGATCAAATCCAAAGCGAATGGCAAGAGCTGCTAAGGCCACAAAACTGAAATTTGAATAGCCTTCTACGGGTTCTTCACCAACATTCCATACTATTCCATAACCTGCCACCCAATTTTTAGCATAGCGCAGGCTAATATACATATCGTCAATCGTAAATGGCCATATCGCAACAACTTGCAGAATCAAGAGATAAATGAAGATTAGAAATAATAATCCAATCAGTAACCCTTTTTTATTATTCATTTAAACAGGGCAACAAAAGTTAAAATTAAAAAACAGAGCAGATTAAATCGCGACAAATTATCACTTACAAATAAGGATACTGGATCATCATTATCACCCCCGCGCAAGGTTAGCCAAGCAAAACGCCACAACCCGATAGCTGCGAAAGGCAAAGTTAGCAAGAAGTAAAAAGACTCTTCGTGGGCATAAACGGTATAAAGAAGATAAGTGATGAAACAACATACTGCAGCAGTAGTTATCATGATATCTAGCGAGCGAAAAGAATATTTTTCAAGCACGGATCTTGTTGTGTATTTTTGGCACAATTGTTTTTCTAAGCGGCGCTTGCATAATGCAATGAAAAGACTGACTAAAGTCGCTGTGATAGTCAACCACCAAGAAATAGGTAGGCCTATGCCAACGGTTCCTGCCAAAACGCGAAGCATAAAACCACTCGCAATACACAGTACATCAACCACAGGTAAGCTCTTGAGTAAATGGTTATATGCGAGATTAATAAGCAAATAAAGTCCTAAAAGAGCCGCAAGAGCGGTTGAGATTAGCCAAGCTAGAATTAAGCCCCCCAACAGCAAGACAGCTAACATAATAAGAGCAAAATCGAGGGAAACTTCCTCAGAAGCAAGAGGTCTTTTGCGTTTATGGGGGTGCAACCTATCTTCTTCCCTATCCTGTATATCGTTATAGATATAAACAGCACTGGCAATCAGGCAAAATGAAAAAGCAGCTAATAGCGCATCAGGTAGAAAAGCAAGCGAACGAGAATACAAAACCCCAAGGAGAACAAAAGCAGCTTTAGACCAATGAGATAATCTTAGTAATAATAAAAATTGTTTTATTGAGGTCATACTCGCGCCCAAGCAGCAACTTCGAAATTTCTAACTATATCATCAGTTTTTCAATAGGTTAATTAACTTTTGGAATTTCTCTCTGTACCTGACAAAAACTGTCATGCTCGCGCACGGAGGCAACTATTTTGCGTAGGGCACCGAAGTAAATTGATATAACAATATTTTACCAAAACACTTAGTTTAGTGTGAGATTCACTCTGATGTTTATGAAGCTATAACCAGAGAGAAGCAAATCGACAAGGGAAAATAAACCTGATTTAGCAAAACAAATCCCCATTGGCTTGACTTAAGCAGTGGATTACTAGGATGGATGGATAGTTGCCCGCGTGCGTGGCGTGCATGACCGATTTTTGCCATGTACTGAGTGAATTTTCCAGCGAAGTTGAGTGTATCAGCCTAACCGATGAATTTTTTCAAATCGAGGTTGAATCAAACGATTCTATCTATGGGTAAAAATTTTAATCAACTCAGATTGCATTTAATCATTAAATCCGTAATATAGGAAATTAGGACGATATTTTAACAATGGATGTGAGGTGCCGTCATGCCAAAATTTGTATTACCTGAACACTTTCTTGTTAAACTTCTTAATCTGCGATCCAATTTCCAAGAAAGAGAACAAATAAATCTCGAAGAAGCTTCACAACCTTATGCCATTAGCCGTTTCTTCGGCGCTACTGACGTTCACGCTCGGAAACAACAAATTTATTTTATTGAAAAGATGCTAATTGCTTTGGCAAAAGACCTTTTCCCTTCTCCGGATAATGGATTTGATCGGCAGAAACATTTAACTGCTTTACAAGTTCTCGTTGTTGTTTGTTTTTTTATAAAATCCAGAATTAATAAAAACTATCTTTCCTCCTCAAGTTCTTCAACTTTGGCTCAACTAATTAATGAAGCAATGAGCCTGGATATTAACCCCATGGATCCCGCAACCCAGGCATGTTGTCTATTGGCAACAGAGCGTTTTACCGCATCCGAACACTGTTTCGAATCATTAAATTCATATCTAAAAAAACAAATTTCTGTCCATGAATGGCATGAATTTACTAATTTTGTTTCTGATGAATGCAAATTACTGAATAAGGAATTTACAAATAATTACCCCATTACGTCTATCATGATGCCTTTAGTAGCAAAACCTTGTGAAACTGCTGGCTATGCACTAGGATGGGTTTTTGGTAACTGGCTTGGCAAATCAGCAGCACTCCTTTCTACTCACACGGCTATAACCGTTACCCTCGGCAGTGGGCTAATTTTGCTTTTGGGCCCCTCAGCGACCCTTGGGGCCCTGCTTATCACACCAACCCTAGCTGGACAAATTCTTGAGACTTATTGTGGCATTTCACTGGCCTTTATTATGGGTAAATCCATGAACTTAGTCGGGAATAGCGTTGGTTTCACTGTGGGTATGTCTTTGGATCTCAGTATGCAACTGTTATGGAAAATCTGCTCTGTCATTGCTAATCATTTTCAAGATCAATCGCCTTATTCGAAATTAACCGGAATCGACTTAACGGATGGGATTGCTGTTATAAGTGGTATCCCCCTTGAATTTGGTCATGTAGAACTGTCAGAAAAACAAAAGGAACTCCAATCCATTCCCGTTGTTGTTGCTCTAGACAATAATGAATTATTAGTTCGTTTTGCAGGGACCACTAAGCGCATTCCACTTTCATCTGATATTTGCGAGACATTAAATGATCTAAAAAAATTAGAAATGCAGAAATTACCTTATGAATTGACAAGAAAAACTGAGACAGAAACATATTCACTGGGTTAATTTTGGGGTTTTCCTAATATATCTTAACCTCGATGTGGGCGTTAAACATCTGGAACGATTTTTTTGTTGATAGGATGGTGAATCAAAAATCAGCATAAATAGATATGGGTGGGTTATCCGATAATTGACTAGATAGGATTGGAGCTGTCGATAAATAAATGATCAATCCCAAATTTGTAAGCTAGATGATTACCTAATGCTTGAATGCCATATCGTTCAGTCGCATGATGGCCACAGGCAAAATAATGAACGCCTAATTCTTTTGCCTGATAATAAGTTCGTTCGGATACTTCACCACTCAGATATGCATCGACTCCAAGTGCGTGGGCGTCTTCTATAAAATCCTGGGCCGCACCGCTACACCAAGCCAAATGCCGAATTGTTTTTTTACCACCTGGAATGTAAAGGGGTTTTCTTTGTAACTTATCTTGAATTAGATTTTGAAATTCATCTGCAGTCAAAGGATTTTCTAATGCCCCTGACCACAACAAATTAGCTGTTTTACCGACCTTGTGCATTTTAATCGATTTAATATTGAATAATGTGGCGAGGCAAGCGTTATTGCCAAACTCGGGGTGACAATCAAGGGGTAGGTGATATGCAAATAATGTCATGCCGTGGTTAATTAGTTTGCCTATGCGTTCTCGTTTCATCCCCCTTATGACAGGCGTTTCTCCTCGCCAAAAATAACCATGATGAACCAGCAAAGCTTCAGCCCGGAACGAGATGGCTTTCTCAATAGCGTCTAGTGAAGCAGTTACAGCTGTACAAATTCGGTGAATTTGGCCTGTACCTTCAACTTGTATACCATTAGGCGCATAATCATCAAAGGCAGCGCAGGCCAATAACTCGTGTAAATATGAGGTTAATTCATCGCGTGTGATCACCGTGCCGAAGCCCTCTTAATGTCAGCCCCTAACATTGAGAGTTTTTCTTCAATCCGCTCATAACCACGATCAACATGATACACACGCTCAACTACTGTCTCTCCTTCAGCTGCAAGACCAGCTAAAATTAAACTTGCTGAAGCGCGTAAATCAGTTGCCATAACCGGAGCCCCAGTTAATTTCTCAACACCAGTGACCATGGCTGTATTACCATTTAAATGAATTTGAGCCCCCATGCGCTGCAACTCTTGAACATGCATGAAACGATTCTCAAAGATATTTTCAATCACAGAAGAAGTACCGTCAGCAATTGCATTGAGTGCCATGAACTGCGCCTGCATGTCTGTTGGAAATGCTGGATAAGGTGCTGTGGATATATTGACAGCTTGCGGACGCATCCCATGCATATTTAAAGTAACCCAATCTTCACCTATCGCCAACTCAGCACCCGCTTCTTCAAATTTGCAGAGCATAGACAATAAATTGTCAGGTTTTACGCGCCGTACGGTCACTTTACCACGGGTTATAGCCCCTGCTGTGAGATAAGTGCCTGCCTCTATGCGATCCGGCATCACCGAATAACTTCCACCCGCTAATGCTTCAACACCAGTTACCTCAATGGTAGGTGTCCCCGCACCCGAAATTTTAGCACCCATTTGGATTAAAAAATTTGCCAGATCGACGACCTCAGGCTCACGAGCCGCATTCTTAATAATTGTCTTTCCCTCTGCAAGTACTGCAGCCATCAACACGTTTTCAGTCCCTGTTACTGTGACCGTATCGAAAACTAAAGGTTTGCCTTGCAACCGCCCTTTTTTGCAACGCGCTTTAATGTAGCCGTTTTTTACAGTAATCTCCGCACCCATGTTTTTCAAAGCCTTAAGATGCAAATCGACAGGGCGTGTACCTATTGCGCAGCCGCCAGGCAAAGAAACATCAGCTTGACCAAATCGAGTGAGTAAAGGACCAAGAACCAAAATGGATGCACGCATGGTTTTAACCAATTCATACGGAGCCAAATACTCATTAATGTGGGAGGCGTCCACTTGAACATTCATTTTTTCATCAACAGTCAGTTGTGCACCTAATTGCCCAAGAAGCTCCATCATCGTGGTAACATCTCGAAGATGTGGGACATTAGCGATAGTCACATTATCTGTAGCAAGAATTGTGGCTGCCATAATTGGTAAAGCTGAATTTTTCGCACCTGAGATGGTAACCTCTCCGCTCAGCATCTTGCCACCGCTTATAATTAACTTATCCATGATTTTTCTCCCACTCTTCTTTTGTCAAAGTTTGCATACTTACTGCATGCAAACTTCCGCTTGTAATATAATCCCTTAACTTTGCATAAACCCATTGTTGTCTTGCAACTTTAGATTTCCCTTGAAACGCGTTTGAAACGACAGTGAGCTGATAGTGATAGCCATCCCCATCAACCTTAACAAAATCGATTTCTCCTGTTTCAACAAGACAACGTTCTAACTCTTCATTACTAATCATATTACTGCCTTAGCATATTTGCATACTCTAACATCTTCGCTTGTAATAGATCAGCCCAGATACTGCCATTTTGCCATGATTTCTTGCAATCCACACCAAAACCTGACCGCTTGTACAAAATCCAACATGGGGAATCTGAACTATTACCATGGCTTTCGACATCTTGTTTCAAAAATGAGCTGCTTAATCAGCTGAAATTTCTAACATTGCGTCTACGCCACAAAATTCCGCTAAAGCTTGAACGGCTTTAGGCATTCCATCAATTTTGCAAGTTTTATTTTGCGCTTTGCAGAGTCGTCTTGCTTCGATTAACAAAGCAAGACCTGCGCTATCGCAATGGAGAACTTCGCTTAAATCGAGATGCAACACAGCTTCTTTACTCTCATGACAAAACTTAAACAAACGCCGGCAGTCGTCTTGTACTGTTGCAAAAGTCATTTCAGGAGAAGGTTTGAAAGATTGTGGTTGCACGTTAAGCTGCCTTTTTACTTTGTTGCTGCATTTGTTTGACTAGGTCTTGCATGCTTGAATTTTGCAAGGCTTCAGCAAACTGTGAACGGAAACTTTGTAGAAGGCTCACCCCTTCAACACTTAAATCATAAATCTTCCATTTGCCATTTTTGGAGATGAGACTATAGCTTAAAGGAATATTCTTACCGTTAGACCGAACAATAATACTATTCACACGGATGAATCGGCTTTCCAGAGAACCTCTGATGGGAAGGAACTTGATCGTTTCATCTGTGTATTCGGCTAAAGGTGTTGCGTAAGTCCGAATCACTAACTGGGTAAATGCCTTAGAAAATTGTTCTTTATCTCCGGTAGAAGCTTGCATCCAAGCCTTACGGCCAAGCACTGAGCGCGACATGCCGCTTACATCAACATTGGGTAGTAAATACCGTTCGACAGCCTGATAGATAACATGCGTATTATTTTTTAAATTTGTTTTATTTTGCTTCAAAGCAGCAATAATTTGGTTTGCCGTGCTTTCAAGCATTGGAATCGGAGATGAAGCCGCCCATACTAACGATGTAAATGACAATGTAACTAACAACAAAATTGATCTTATTCCCTTCATAACTCACCTATTTTTTAATATTAAACAAAAGCTGACCAATCAAGTTCTCAAGAATAATAGCTTCTTGTGTTTTAGGAATCACATCACCCTCCCGCAAATAAGGATGATCCTTGCTCTCTTCATCCTCAAACCCAGGAACAATGCTGATATAATTTGAACCAATCAAGCCTTCAGTCAGAATACGTGCAGAGGCATCTTCATAAGGAATTGGCTTGTCTTTACGCAACAACATTGTCACTTTAGCGTTTAATTCACCAGGTTGTAACTCGATTCGGGTCACTTCCCCGATTTTTACACCAGCAACAGTAACAGGTGCCCTTACCCTAAGACCGCCAATATCAGTAAACTCAGCGGTTACATGGTAGCCTTTAGGTGAAACCAGATTAGAAACTCCACTGACTTTCATCACCATAACTAGCAAGGCAAGCAAGCCTAACAACATAAATAGACCTACGCTTATATCGACACTTCGCTGCCTATGATTCATCTACCAACCTCCAATCATCACTGCTGTCAAGAGAAAATCGAGTCCAAGGACTGCCAGCGATGAATATACTACTGTTCGCGTTGTCGCTTGGCTGATGCCTTCAGCTGTAGCAATACAATTAAACCCCTGAAAAACTGCTATCCATACTACTACGAAAGCAAACACAATACTTTTAATGATGCCGCTTAAAACATCGACACGAAAGTTAACAGCGGCCTGCATATTTGACCAAAAGCTACCTGCATCGACACCTAACCATTGCACCCCCACAAAATAGCCCCCGTAAACAGCGACAGCAGAGAATATAAGCGCGAGTATCGGCAAAGAAATAAGACCGGCTAGAAAGCGCGGATAAATGACGCGTCCTAAGGGATCCACACCCATCATATCCATGCTTGCCAATTGCTCGGTCGCTTTCATCAAACCAATTTCAGCAGTTAATGCAGAACCGGCACGCCCTGCAAAGAGTAATGCACTGATTACTGGACCTAATTCTCTAGCCACACTTAAGGCTAAAAGTTGACCTAACTGACTGGTTGCCCCAAATTTTTGTAAGGTGTTATAACCTTGCAATCCAATAACCATGCCAATAAACATGGCTGAAACAACAATAATCAAACAAGACAATACACCGATAAAATACAATTGAGTACGCAAAGCAGGCCATAGGCGAGGTAAATCGGGATTTCTGGAAAAAATACCCAATAAGAAAACACCGGAACTCCCCATAACCTGCAAAGAATTCAGGCCACGTTGGCCTAAGCGCGCAAGCATCTCAAGCATTTAGCAACTCCTCTGTGTAAGGGCGTGCCGGATAATGGAAAGGCACAGCGCCATCCGCTTCACCATGCATAAATTGTTTTACTTGAGGATGGGTTGATTCTTTTAGCTCATTAGGAGTTCCTTCTCCAATTAAACGGCCACCTGCAATCAAATAGATATAATCTGCAATTGAACAAGTTTCTTCAACATCATGTGAGACAATGATTGTAGTCGTTTCCAATAATTGGTTTAACCGCTTAATTAGCCGAACTAAAACTCCCATAGAGATAGGATCTTGTCCTGTAAAAGGCTCATCATACATCATGAGCTCCGGGTCAAGCGCAATAGTTCTTGCTAAAGCAACACGTCTTGCCATACCCCCCGAAAGTTCTTCAGGCATTAATTGGGCTGCCCCTCTTAAGCCTACAGCTTCCAGTTTCATTAAGACGATATCGCGCAGCATCGCTTCGTTTAAGCTAGTATGCTCCCGCAGCGGAAAGGCAACATTATCAAAAACCGATAAATGGGTGAATAAGGCCGAACTTTGGAAAAGTAGCCCCATTTTACGTCTGGCTAAATATAAATCTTTTCGCGATAGCTGGTGAATATTAACACCATTCACCAAAATTTCACCCGCTTCTGGTTCCAGTTGGGCACCAATTAAGCGCAAAAGTGTTGTTTTACCACTTCCACTTGGCCCCATGATCGCTGTAATTTTTCCTCGCTTCACCACCATATTGATGCCGTCAAAAATATGGCGCCCATTTCTTGAGAAGGTGAGGTTGGTGATTTGCACCAAATTTGCCCACATTTAGTTTGTTCCGACGCTCGCTTTAATAAATGATTATACCTGAATATAAATTTTCGCCTACAAAAATTTAGCTGGTTAACAACCGTGCTTGGACGCACATTTACGGAGCATCTGCGTTACCCCTTGAGGGCTTTTCATACCTTTTCAAGCATGTGCCGGGCGAGCACGTTTCAAGCTTTAGGAGAAATTTAGATGCGGTTACCCATTGGAACCTGTATAGTGCCTACAAAGTAAAATATTACTATGCTAGAATTCCAAACCTGCTTAAATAAGAAAAGATAAGGCTTACGGGTACAGCATATGAATTTTTGCAAATTAGGCCTTGCGGTGATTGAAACCGAAGCACAAGCAGTATTTGAGCTAACGCAACGTATTGATGAGAATTTTGAAAAAGCCTGCAAACTTTTACTCGACTGTAAAGGCCGCGTGGTTGTCACAGGAATGGGCAAATCAGGCCATATTGGGCATAAAATTGCGGCCACATTTTCAAGCACAGGGACTCCCGCTTTTTTCATGCACCCTGGCGAAGCAAGCCATGGTGATTTAGGCATGATTACTCGACAAGACACAGTACTTGCCATTTCCAACTCAGGGTTTACCAATGAAATTGTGACATTATTGCCCCTTTTAAAACGATTGGAAGTCCCACTGATCACCCTAACAGGCAATAGTGAATCTACTTTGGCAAAGGCAGCGAATGTTAACCTTGACATTTCTATTCGACAAGAAGCATGCCCATTAGGACTAGCGCCAACAACCAGTACTACAGTATCATTGGTTATGGGAGATGCTTTGGCGATCGCCTTATTGCAAGCAAGAGGCTTCAGTGCGGAAGATTTTGCCTTATCCCATCCAGGAGGCACTCTTGGCAGGCGTCTTTTGCTTCGTATTGACGAGCTATGCCATCATGGTGATGAATTACCTTTAATTCAGGAAAACGCAACAATTCGGGAGGCTTTGATCGAAGTCACTGCAAAAAAATTAGGCATGACTTGTGTTGTAAATGCTCATGGTTATCTCGCCGGGGTATACACCGATGGAGATGTTAGAAGAACACTTAATCAAAATCTTGATATCAATACCACACCCATTAGCACCGTGATGAGCAGAAACTGTAAAACAATTAAAAAAGGTTTACTCGCAGCAGAAGCTTTGGCCATTATGCAAAAATACAGCATAACTTCCCTGGTTGTGATTGACGAAGAAAATAGACCAGTTGCCGTTGTCCACTTACATGATCTACTGCGTGCGGGTGTTTTCTAAATTAATGAGAAATTGAAAGAATGAACGAATTATTAGAAAAAGCAAAAAATATAAAATGTCTTATCTGTGATGTGGATGGTGTTTTAACGGATGGCCAACTTTACATCGATAATTATGGAAATGAATTAAAGACATTTTGTGTTCAAGATGGAATGGGATTAAAGTTATTAATGGCAGCAGGTATCCACGTTGCAGTTATCACCACTTCACAAAACGCTGTGATTGATCACCGCATGAAACAACTTGGCATTCAGCACTATTTTAAAGGCCAAGTTGATAAAAATAACGCGTTTAACCAACTTAAGCTTCGTTTAGGTTTTAGCAATGAGGATTTTGCATACATAGGCGATGATCTCCCTGATTTAGCGATTATTCGGCAAGTTGGCTTTGGTGTCGCTGTAGCAAATGCTGTCGACCAAGTAAAAGAATTTGCCGCCTGGCAAACAGAACAATCGGGGGGACGCGGGGCTGTCCGAGAGGTTTGTGATCTTATTCTTAATGCTAAGCAGATGCAGGATATAGCTCTAGCGAGGTATTTAGCATCATGAACGCAGCTAAGCAAGCGGCCTGGCTCTTCTGCCTCCTCGTCGCATTAGCAGGTTCTGGTTGGTATTATGCCAGCTCCAAATCAGTTACTCGGCTGGACGAACAAACACTTTCTAATTCAGCAGATATGATGATTACCCATCTCTCTGTGAAACAATTCGACTATGCCGGAAAAATTATAAATTATTTAATAGCCCCCGAAGTACGACATGTTCCAAACAATAATATGCATTTTTTCACTTCGCCACGCTTAGCCCTTTCTGAAGCCAACCAACCAGCCTGGGAAATTAAGTCAAAAAATGCGCAAGCTATTAATGGCGGGGAAAAAATCATTTTTACTAACGATGTAGTGATTCATCAGAATAAAGGTGAACACAATCAGGAAAGCACGCTTAAAACGCAAGAAATCACCTATCTTCCCAAAGATAAAATAGCCACATCCCAGGCCACTGTTCATTTTGAACAGCCAGGTCGAATTGTGCGTTCGGAAGGGATAAAGATTCATCTTGCTGATAAACGGGTGCAATTACTGAGTCAAGCACGAGCAACCTTTGAACCGAAGAGAGATGATGCTTAAAACCATACCGCTAAAATTGGCAGTGATACTCCTATTGATCTTAACAAAAGAGATATGTTTTGCGCTACCCGATGATCGCGAAAAACCGCTTGAGTTGTCAGCTGATTCAGCTGATTTGAATCAACAAACCCATCGCGGGGAGTTTATTGGGCACGTACAACTGGATCAAGGCTCCTCTCATCTGCGGGCAGCAAATGCAATCACTGAAGGGAGCGCCCAAAATAAGCTCGTTCTAGCTGTAGCAAATGGTGATCAAAAAGAGCAAGCCCATTTTTGGACAGTTACTGAACATGGCAAACCACCCTTACATGCTTATGCTGATATGATCCGTTATCATCCTGACCAGCATCTTATTGAATTGATCGGGAATGCCCGTGTAGTGCAAGGTGAAAATTCTTTCTCCGCACCTAAGATCAGTTATGATACACTTAAACAACATGTGGTCTCTAAAAGTGATGGAAAAACGCGGACAACCATTATCTTCCATCCTGGAAAATAACTATGAGTGAGCTGTTAGCACGCCATCTTAAAAAATCATTTAAAACACGCACTGTGGTCAATGATATTAGCATCCACATTCGCAGCGGTGAATGTGTGGGTTTGCTTGGACCCAATGGCGCAGGCAAAACAACCTGTTTCTATATGATTGTCGGGTTGCAATCTTGTGACGAAGGCCAAATTATTCTTGACAACAAAGACCTTACTAAGGCCCCAATGCATCAACGCGCCCGCATGGGTATTGGGTACTTACCTCAAGAAGCTTCTGTTTTTCGCAAGTTATCAGTAGCCGATAATATCTTGTCTATTCTGCAATTACGCGAAGATTTAGACAATAAAGCGCGCAAAGACAAATTAGAACAGCTGCTCAATGAATTCCATATTTCTCACTTGTACAATAATTTAGGAATGAGCCTATCAGGTGGAGAACGGCGGCGAGTGGAAATTGCACGTGCATTAGCCATTGAGCCTACTTTTATTTTATTAGATGAGCCCTTCGCTGGGGTCGACCCGATTTCAGTTCTGGATATCAAACGAATCATTTCGCATTTATGTGATAAGAATATTGGTGTACTAATCACCGATCATAATGTGAGGGAGACTCTGGATATCTGTGAAAGAGCATACATCGTCAGCCAGGGTAAGATACTTTGTGAAGGAACACCTAAGGCGATTCTTGATAATCAGCAAGTTCGGGCGGTTTATTTGGGCGAAGAGTTTTCTTTATAATTCCTTCTGAAGAAAGCGTGTCATCCGGAGCAGAGTAAGGATCCCGACTGTTGGCCATAACTTTATTCAAAGATACTCATTTATGCTAATTCTTATCGATAATTATGACTCCTTTACTTATAACCTTGTACAGTACTTTCAATCCCTGGGGCAAACGGTTCGTGTTTTTGCAAATGATCAAGTTTCCATTGAAGAAATCGAACACTTAGCACCCGAATACCTGGTTATTTCGCCTGGCCCCAAAGGCCCGGAGAACGCTGGTATTTCATTGGCTGCAATTAAGCATTTTTATCAACGTATCCCTATCCTGGGCGTTTGCCTAGGCCACCAATGCATCGCCTACTCTTTCGGTGCTTCAATTATCCAGGCTCCGGAAATCATTCACGGGAAAACCTCGCTAATCAGCCATCATAAACAAGGACTTTTTCGCAATCTTCCCAATCCTTTTAAAGCAACACGTTATCATTCGCTCGCTGTGGATATAAGCACCCTGCCCCCATGCTTCGCTATTGACGCTTGGGCTCAACAAACAATTATGGCAATATCTCATCGTCAATATCCGCTTTATGGTCTACAATTTCATCCTGAATCGATTTTAACCGAATATGGCATGACGCTCTTAGGTCAGTTTTTACACCATGAAGATAAATAATCTCTTAGAACAACTTATTGCTAGTGAACATTTAACCGTTTCACAAATGCATGAATTGATGCGCGCTTGTATGAATGGGGAGTTAACTGATGCACAACTCGCTGCTTTCTTGGTTTTAATGCGTAGGAAAGGCGAAACTGTCGAAGAACTCACGGCAGCAGCTCAAGTGATGATGGAATTTGCCCACTGTATCGATTTAGGCGGGGATCTCATTGATATCGTCGGGACAGGCGGGGATGGGAAAAACACGTTTAATATTTCAACCATCAGCAGCTTTGTTGCAGCAGCAGCTGGAGCGCGTGTTGCAAAACATGGCGGTCGTTCTGTATCAGGACGCAGCGGCAGCGCCGATTTGTTATTGCAAGCAGGATTTGAGCTTCATCTAACCGACGAACAATTAACTCAATGCATGCAGCAATGTGGGATTAGCTTTTTATTCGCCCCTCATTTTCATCAAGCAATGCAATATGCAAGAAATGTCAGACAACAGCTTGGAATACGGACTCTGTTTAATATCCTGGGCCCTTTAGTCAATCCTGCACGGGTTAAAAAACAAGTGATGGGTGTTTTTGCGCAACATTGGCTAGAACCACTCGCTAAGGTGCTTGCTAACCTAGGTAGAGAACGAGTTTTTGTAATCCATTCTCGTGACGGTATGGATGAAGTGAGTATTGCTAGCATTACCGATGTTGTTGAATATCACCAAGGCCAATTCAAAAATTGGTCTATCGATCCCAAAGAATACGGCTGCTTTCATGCTACTCTGGATGAAATTATTGTTAAATCACCTAATGAAAGCCTTGCCCTTGTAGAGGAAGTACTTAGTGGTCAACAAGGTCCGGCGCGTGATATTGTTTTGCTGAACGCAGCGGCCGCGCTCCATTGTGCTGAGCTTGCTGAAAGTTACGCTCAAGCTGTAGAAAAAGCGAGAATAGCAATCGACAGTGGTGAAGCAGCACGGCGGTTTACTGGATTAAAAGAATTAACTCGAACGCTAACAGGCAAATCATGAATAGTATTTTAAATCGCATTGCTGAGCACAAAAAACAGGAAGTGGAATTTGCAAAGCAAAAAACCCCTTTAAACAGTTTAATTGATCGTGAATCGCTACCTATTCGGGATTTTATTGGCGGTTTACAGCGAAGAATTCCTGCCATCATTGCTGAAATTAAAAAAGCATCACCGAGTAAGGGATTAATTAGGGCAGATTTTGATGTCGCATCCATTGCAGAAATTTACGAGGAAAACGGGGCAAGCTGTCTTTCAGTCCTCACTGATATTCACTTTTTTCAAGGCTCTCCTGCGTATTTAGCCGAGGCTAAAACACACTCTTCATTGCCCATTCTACGTAAAGATTTTATTATTGACCCTTACCAGATTTACGAAAGTCGTGTATTGGGTGCTGATTGTATTTTATTGATTGTGGCCATGCTTGATGACAAGCAGCTTCACGATTATTGTCAATTGGCACAAGAGCTTAAAATGGCAGTCTTAGTGGAAAGCCATACTCTCGGTGAGTTTGAACGCGCACTTAAATTGCCAACACCTTTGATGGGTGTTAATAACCGCAGTTTACACAGTTTTGTTACTGACATTAAGACAAGTATTGAATTAGTTCAGTATCTTCCCTCCGATAAAATTTTAATTACTGAAAGCGGTATTAATAGTCGCGACGATATCAAACTCATGCAAGAACATGGGATAAATGCCTTTCTAATTGGAGAGAGCCTAATGCGGGAACCCGATATTGGCGCAAAACTTACGGAATTAATGAGTTAGGCCTAGCCAACCCTTTTAACGTGAACATTTGCAATGAAATTCAGGCAGATAACCTGCACCTCCGTCCATTAAAAGTATGACGTCTTTCGAGCGTAGCCAGGAATCTCCTGCAAGATAACGCGTCACACCTTTAATAGAACAGCCGTGAGATAACCTGCCTATATATTTGTTTTAGTGTGCTAAATTTAGCATAATTACGTCCTTCTTGTTACATTGCTGAGAATTTATGGCACAACACAAAGTAAACCTTGATCTTCTTAAACATTTAGTGAAAAAAGCGGAAGAGAGCCAAGCGGGGGACACAGCTAATTATATTCCGGAGTTGGCGAATGTTAATAAAAATTTAACTGCCGTAGCGATTAACCCCCTTAATGAAGAGATAGTTTCATATAGCAATATGCCTCCGCCACCCATCACGCTCCAAAGCACAGGAAAACTTATTCCCCTCATCGGCCTTTTAGAAGAACACGGTGCTGAACAGCTTTTCGAATGGGTTAAGGTTGAGCCCTCAGGAGACGATTTTGCCTCCATTACCCGTCTTGAGCAATTTGGTCCTAAGCCTTCTAACCCTATGTTAAACGCAGGAGCAATTACGCTTTGCTCCCATATTCCAGGAGTTGGTGAAGAGAAATTTGCCTGGCTGGAGTTCTGGGTACAAAAATTATTCAATCAGCGCCTCAGCATTAATCCTCTGGTATTTGCTTCTGAAAAAAGAACGGGAGATCGCAACCGCTCCCTTGCTTATCTACTTAAAAGCCGAAAAAATTTAAATGCTCCTGTCAACGAAACCTTGGATTTGTATTTTACCTTGTGCTCTTATGAGGCAGTGCTGGAGCAAATGCTTTACTTACCTACCCTTCTTGCTAATCTCGGTAAAGATCCTGTCAGTGGTGAGCAAATTATTTCCCCAGAAACCTGCAAAATCACGCTCGCGATTATGGCTACTTGCGGCTTATACGACGAGACGGGTACACACATGGTCAAAACGGGTATGCCAGCAAAAAGTGGGGTTTCGGGCTATACCATTGCAGTAGTTCCGCGCAAAGCCGGGATTGTCGTGTTAAGTCCAAGGGTTAATCCAAAAGGAAATAGTATTCGTGGTGAGATAATGTTGGAAGAATTGTCAAAAATAATGAATTGGCATTTCGCTGTACCTTAACTGCTCGCTTTTGGAACAAGTGAAAGCTACAAAGTGTTGTTATCAGGTATATAATTTAGTTGAAGGTAGCCAACTGGGAGCAACATAACAATGACCGAGCATAAAGACATGATCTCTAGTGAAGAAGCAAGACTTATGCTTTTAGACCAGAAGAATGCTGATTTTCATCAAACCTTATTGAGAATTGAGAAAAGGTTAGATAATCTAGAGTCCCATATGGACAATCGTTTTTCTGAGATTGGTTCACGATTTGATAAACTGGATTCCCGAATCGATTCCAATTTTAAGTGGATTCTCGCTTTTATTCTTCCAGGCATTTTAGGTATTATTGGTTTTATTATATACCGATGGTTTTAGGTTGATATCAGGCTCGGGTGTTTTTGCTGGTTCAGGCTCAGGGTTTTCACTAGGCTCAGGCTCAGGGTTTTCACTGGGATTGGGCTCTAATGGTTCAGGCAGTGGCGGATCATTCATGGGGGGTATAGGTATTTCTTCGGACATTTCTGCAGAAAATAATCCCTTAATCATATCAACCTCCGAAAATTAACCCTACTTTTAAAACTATAGACCCTTTTATGCAACCAGATCAAAACGCACTCACAGTCACCCAACTTAATCGCCAAATTCGCTCATGGCTAGAAATGGAATTAGGCCAAGTTGCCGTGATTGGTGAAATATCCAATTTATCTAAACCGACTTCGGGTCATCTCTATTTTACTTTAAAGGATCCAACCGCCCAATTGCGCTGCGTTTACTTTCGTAATTACCATATTTCAACGAGCAACGGTTTCAAAGACGGCCAACAAGTTATCGCGACAGGCAAATTAAGTTTATACGAAGCAAGAGGGGATTATCAGCTTATTGTCCACTCATTAAGTGAGGCAGGCTTAGGAGAACTGTATCGTCAGTTTGAGCAATTAAAGTTAAAGCTGCAAACACAAGGTTTATTTGATCAAGCTCACAAAAAGAGCTTACCTTTCTTCCCTTCTGTCATTGGTGTAATAACTTCTCCCTCAGGGGCTGCCTTACGGGACATTTTAACAACATTAAATCGACGCTTCCCACTCGCTCAAGTTAAGGTTTATGGCAGCGAAGTACAAGGGAAAGAAGCGCCTGCGCAATTAATTAGAGCCGTACAAAAAGCTAATCAGGAGAAATTGGCCGAAGTATTAATCCTTGCACGCGGAGGGGGTAGCATTGAAGATTTATGGGCTTTTAATGATGAACAGCTTGCTTTGGCAATCAGTAATAGTGCTATTCCCATTGTCACCGGGGTAGGCCATGAGACCGATTTTACCATCGCTGATTTCGTTGCTGATCTGCGAGCGCCAACCCCTACTGCTGCTGCAGAAGCGGTAACCCCTAACCAGATTGATTTAATAAACACCCTTTTTTCGTTTGAAAAACGCATGCTAAGAGCAATAAAACAATTCACTAAACATAAACATCTTGTATTAGCTCACCAAGTTGCCAAATTTTTATCACCAGCGCAATTGATTGCAAAGCACTGGCAAACAATTGATTCACTGGAACAGCAACTTAATCACAGTATGCAAGGTATTCTGCATCAACAAGATAAAAAACTACACTTTATGCAAAGCCGCCTTCATACTAAAAATCCAATGGCAATACTGCAACAATCAAAAACCGAGATACAATTTTTTGAACAACAACTCATTCAAAGCATGCATAGCAAGTTCAATCGGATGAAGCAAGAATTGACGAAGCAAATGGCAACCTTGCATGCTGTCAGTCCCTTGGCTACACTGGACAGAGGATATGCTCTTGCAACTTACAAAAATTCGGTTCTTTTTGATAGTAAACAAGTCAATCTTGGTGATGCTATCAACGTGCGTTTAGCCAAAGGTAGCCTGCTGTGTCAAGTTGTAGAGAAAGATGAAGCTTTACTTGAAACCGAATATTCTTTCTTGCGACCAGAAATCATAGATGTTTAAATACTGTTTTATGGATACTTAAAGAATGATGCTCGACCAATTAACTTCCAGCCTAGATCAGATAATTAATCAGACTCAGGCTAATTGGCACACTCTATTCATTATCTTACTTATACCCTGGCTTGTTTTTATTTTGAATGCCCTGCTAGGTAAACGTTTGCTTATTTTAGGAATTATCCCTCGCCATATCCTTGGCCTTCCTGGCATCCTATTCGCTCCTTTACTCCATGCGAACTTCAATCATCTTTTTTTTAACTCCATTCCTTTGCTGGTTTTGAGTAATTTTATTTTGGTCAATGGGCTAACGTATTTTTTATGGGTGACGGCGATAATTACCCTGATCAGTGGCGTTTTAATATGGCTTTTTGCAAAACCGGGGATCCATGTTGGCGCCAGCTCTGTCATTACTGGCTATTGGGGGTTGCTGGTCAGTGATATTGTGCAACAGGGCACACTCACAGCAATTATTCTTGGTATCATTAGTTTGTATTATTTCGCGGGTATTTTCTTTGGTATTTTTCCCAGTAAAAAAGGGGTTTCCTGGGAGGGCCATTTATTTGGATTGCTAGCAGGTTTAGCGACGAGCTATCTCATGGGTTATTTGGTGCCATAATTTTATAAGGGCGCTCATTTTACATAAGCGCCCCTAGTTAGAAATTAGACGATTTTATAGTATACTTTTGCGCCCTAATTAACGGCGACAGACAAGCATTGTATGGCAACATTGATACTCAAACATCCTCCTATTGATCATCGACAAACCTGGGGACAACTGTACGGCTGTAGTCTTCCTTTAGCCATTGCGGAGTTTTGCCAAGAAAAAGCCGGAATAAAATTACTTATCACTCCCGATAACTTGACGGCTGGCCAACTCTTAGAAGAATTGCGATTTTTCCTAGGCGAAAACGACAAACATGAATTATTACTTTTTCCTGATTGGGAAACGCTTCCTTATGATCAATTTTCGCCCCATCAAGACATTATTTCCGAACGCCTGTCGACCTTAAGCCGTCTGCAACAAAGTACAAATGCCATCGTGATCAGTTCGGTCAGTACGTTAATGCACAGACTGTGCCCCCCTCAGTTTTTACACCATCATGCATTAGCATTGAAAGAAGGCCAGACTTTAAACTTGGACCATTTTCGTCATCAACTCACACAAGCAGGCTATCACAGTGTCAACAAGGTGCTTGAACACGGGGAATTTGCAATCCGAGGCGCGATCATTGATGTTTATCCCATGGGAAGTTCAATGCCATTTCGCATTGAACTGTTCGATGAGGAAATAGAAAGTTTGCGCCAATTTGATACAGAAACACAGCGAACAGTCAGCAAAATTTCTGAAATTCAAGTGCTTCCTGCCCGTGAATTTCCTTTAAATGAGCAGAGCATTACCTTATTTCGCCGTGCCTTTAGGGAACGTTTTTCAGGTAACCCAAGCCAGTGCCCGATATATGAAGCCGTCAGTGACGCCCAGTTCCCATCTGGCATTGAATACTATCTACCTTTATTTTTTGAAACTACCGCCACTTTTTTTGATTATTTACCTGCTGATGCCTCAGTCTGTTTAATTGACGAAATTTCTGAACAAGCAGAAGAATTTTGGCATGAATTGTCAGCTCGTTATGAACAGCGAAATTATGATGTTTCTCGCCCCATACTGCCGCCAAACACTTGCTTTTTAACTCCCACAGAACTATTAACAGTGGCGAAACAATATCAACAAGTACGCCTTTATCACCAACCAAAAGAGAAAAAAGGCGCTCTATTTAATTTTAATATCGGTAAGTCGCCCTCTCTTCCTATAGAGCGTCAAAGCACTCAACCCCTTAATAAACTATGCGCTTATATGGCAGATACGAAAAAGCGCTCTTTGCTTGTGGTGGAAAGTGCTGGCCGGCGAGAAGTCCTGTTGGATCTGCTTAAGCAAAGTGAGATAACCCCGAAAATCCAAAACACTTGGAAAGATTTTCTCAGCGATTCTTCGCCGATTAATATCATCACCGGCCCCCTCATTGATGGCGCAGAGCTTATCGAACAAGGCATAGCCATTATTGTTGAAGCTCAATTATTTGGCGAGCAAGCAATCCCCCAACGAAGGAGTATCCAAAAAACTGTTGATCCTGACTTGATTATTCGTGATCTTGCAGAACTAAGAATCGGTGCGCCTGTTGTTCATTTACAATTTGGTGTAGGCCGCTATCAAGGGCTTAAAACCATTGAAAGTAATAATACAGCTAATGAATTTTTAGTATTAGCCTATGCAGGTGACGATAAAATTTATGTGCCAGTCACTTCGCTCCATTTTATCAGCCGCTATACCGGTATGGATAGTGAACACGCCCCCTTGCATAAGCTGGGGAGCGATCAATGGCAAAAAGAAAAGAGAAAAGCAGCAGAAAAAATTCATGATGTAGCCATTGAATTGCTAGAAATTTACGCCAAACGGGAAGCCAAACCAGGATTTATTTACGAGTTCAATGCGGCTGAATACCAGCGCTTTGCTAGCGACTTCCCTTTTTCCGAAACCCCTGACCAGGTGCGCGCAGTCGAGCAAATTGTTGTTGATCTGCAATCACCTCGTCCTATGGATCGGCTAATCTGCGGTGATGTCGGTTTTGGCAAGACGGAAGTTGCCATGCGCGCCGCTTTTTTAGCGGTACAAAATGGCAAACAAGTCTGTGTTTTAGTCCCCACTACTCTCTTGGCAGCCCAACATTTTGAAACTTTTCGCGATCGTTTTGCCCAATTCCCAATCAATATTGAACTATTATCACGATTCCGCAGCGGGAAAGAGTCAGAAAAAGTGATTGAATCCTTAAAGAACGGACGCGTTGATATTGTCATCGGGACTCATAAACTCTTCTCCAAAGATATCGAGTTTAAAAATTTAGGACTGCTCATTATCGATGAAGAGCATCGTTTTGGCGTTAAACAAAAAGAACACATCAAAGCCTTGCGTACTCATGTGGATATCTTATCCATGACAGCAACGCCTATTCCACGCACCCTTAATATGGCAATGGCAGGGATTCGTGATATTTCCTTAATCGCCACTCCACCAGCAAAGCGATTAGCCATTAAAACCTTCTGGCAAGAAAAAAATGATTCCATGTTACGGGAAGCGATTTTGCGGGAAATTTTACGCGGCGGACAAGTTTATTTCCTTCACAACAATGTACAAACAATTGAACGAGTATGCCAAGACTTACAGTTTCTTGTTCCTGAAGCCAAAGTCCGTAGTGCCCATGGACAAATGCGTGAGAGGGAACTAGAACGAATTATGTCTGATTTTTATCATCATCGTTTTAATGTTTTAGTATGCACGACCATCATTGAAACAGGTATCGATATTCCAACAGCAAATACCATTATTATTGACCGCGCAGACAAGTTTGGCCTGGCGCAGCTTCATCAATTACGAGGCCGAGTTGGTCGCTCCCACCATCAGGCTTATGCTTATTTGCTCACGCCTAATAAGAAATTACTCACTGCCGACGCGGTCAAACGCTTGGAAGCAATCGTCTCTTTAGAAGATTTAGGTGCCGGTTTTACTTTGGCAACACATGATTTGGAAATACGTGGCGCTGGCGAACTATTGGGTGAAGATCAAAGCGGTAATATGCAAGCGATAGGCTTTAATTTATTCATGGAAATGCTGGATAAGGCAGTGAATGATTTAAAATCGGGTAAAACCCCTGAACTAGCAACGCCAATCCATCAGGGGCCTGAAATTGATCTTCGTCTTAGCGCTATCCTCCCTGAAGATTATATAGCCGATGTGCACACGCGCCTTATTATGTATAAGCGTATCGCAAACGCCAAAAACAAAGAGGAACTGCGCGATCTACAAATTGAAATGATCGACCGCTTTGGGTTATTGCCTCAACCGGCTAAAAACTTACTTCTAGTCACTGAGCTTAAGTTACTCGCTGCAAAATTAGGGGTTAACAAAATAAACGCAGCCCAGCAAAATGGAAAAATTGAATTTAGTGAAAAACCTGAGATTGATCCAGGTATTTTAATCAATCTTATACAGCTCCAACCCAAACGTTATCAGTTGGAAGGCCCTACTCGCTTGCGCTTTAATTTAGATAGCACCACCCACGAAGAACGTATTCATGAAATTAAGATGCTGTTAGTCAAGCTGGCGAATAAGGAAATGGTAGATTAGTAATTTTGCCAACCAGGTTGGCTTGAAGCACACCAACCTGGACATCATTCGGTTAAGTAAGACTCGGCAATCTAAACCACACGCGTGGGCAAACCGGATACAAGTGCGCCTGTTCTTATTCAACTCCCACAAAGTTGCGGCTCGGATGTTCTCGGCTACATTCCAAGGTTACTTGCTAGACGTTCCACCAATGGTCAACGCATCGATTTTTAAAGTAGGCTGGCCCACGCCAACGGGAACCGATTGACCGTCTTTGCCACACACGCCTATCCCTTTATCAAGGGACAAATCATTCCCTATCATGGAAATTTTTTTCATAACTTCAGGCCCATTACCGATCAAAGTAGCTCCTTTTACCGGTTTAGTGATCTTACCGTCTTCAATGAGATAAGCTTCACTAGCAGAGAACACAAATTGGCCGGAGGTTATGTCCACTTGGCCACCACCAAAATTGGCTGCATATAAACCGCGCTTCACAGAACGAATAATTTCTTCGGGTGAATGAGGGCCTGCTAGCATGTAGGTGTTGGTCATACGGGGCATCGGTAAATGGGCGTAGGATTCACGCCGACAATTGCCAGTTGGTTTCATATTCATTAACTTAGCATTAAGTTTATCCTGCATGTAATTCACTAGTACCCCGTCGTCAATCAAGGTTGTGCACTGGGAAGGTGTGCCCTCGTCATCGATTGTGAGGGATCCCCGTCTATCTTTTAAGGTGCCATCATCAACAACGGTCACACCTTTTGCAGCAACCTGCTGACCCAATCGGCCAGAAAATGCGGATAAACCCTTGCGATTAAAATCTCCTTCTAAGCCATGTCCCACTGCCTCATGCAACAATACGCCGGGCCAACCTGGTCCTAAGATTACAGGCATTGTTCCAGCAGGAGCCTCTTCTGCCTCTAAATTGACCAATGCTTCTCGCACCGCTTCGCGCGCATATTCAAGCGCAATTTCTTTTTCCGTGAAGTAGGAATAAGCTACGCGTCCACCCCCACCACAACGACCTGATTCTCGACGGCCGTTTTTATCTTCAACAATCACGCTTACGTTGATACTGACTAGCGGCCTAATATCAGCAATCATTTCTCCTTGCATGCCTGCTACAATAACCACCTCATAACAACCACTTAACGAGGCATTCACTTGAATCACACGGGGATCAATGCGCCTGGCCTCTCGATCAATCGCTTCAAGCAAGGCAATTTTTTCAGGTTTAGTCATCCCTTCAAGAGGATTTAAGGCCTCATAGCGAGTGATCGGTGCACTGGCAATTTGAATGGATTGAGCGGGTTTGTTGCTTGTAAAAGCAATCGATTTTGCAGCATCCGCTGCGCGCTGCATTGCAGGGAGTAAAATATCATCGCAATAAGCGTAACCAGTCTTATCACCGCTAACCGCACGAATTCCTACGCCGCGATCCAGCGAATAGCTGCCACTTTTAACTTCAGAATCCTCCAAATACCAAGATTCATAACTACTGCTTTGAAAATAGAGATCGGCATCATCGATATGCCGGGTTATCATCGAACGAATCAGTTTTTCTAGAGTCGATTCATCTAATGAAGCAGGTTTTAATAATAAATCTTTCGCTAAAGCCAGTGCTTGAGTCATAACTATTACCTTTAAAAAACGTCATTTGTCCAAGAGCACATGATGCTCATTACTAGGGAACTGCCGGCGAAGTTGCTGTAAGCGTTGCAAATCGATATCAACAATTATCATACCTTCACCTGTTTGTTGCTGAGTCAGGACTTTACCCCAAGGTTCAACAACCATAGTGTGACCATAAGTTTGTCTTCCGTTATCATGTTGTCCACCTTGATTGGCGGCAATCACATAAGACAAGTTCTCGATGGCACGCGCTCTTAATAAAACTTCCCAATGGGCGCTACCTGTTACTGCGGTGAACGCAGATGGGACAGTAAATAGTTCTGCCCCCCTTTGTAATAATTGTTGATACAATTCAGGAAAACGCAAATCATAACAAACCGTTAACCCAATACGCCCTACTGGCGTATCGACAACCACCAATTCATCACCTCTTTCGACAGTTAGGGATTCTTGATGGGCTTCTTGTTCCGAAACACGAACATCAAACAGATGAATCTTGTCGTAGCGGGCGACGCAAAATCCGCTATTATCGAAGACTAAACAACTTGCCCTCACTTTCTGATTCAAGCCTTTTAAGGGAATAGTCCCTGCAATCACCCAAAGATCATATTGCTTGGCTAATTGACTGATATTATTTTGAATTTCCCCTTCACCGTATTTTTCAGCAATTTTCAGCTTATCGGTTTCTTTCATACCCATAAACGCGAAATTTTCTGGCAATACCAGTAAATCAGCTTGTTCTTTTCTTGCTTGATTGAAAAATTGTTCGACCTGCTTGAGATTTTGTTTTACCGAGGCAGACGAAATCATTTGTACTGCAGCAACTTTGGGCATAAATTAATCCGTAAAAATTCTTCAACCTTTCAATTATTAGTGATTAGCTTGCAATCTTTCAACATGTATAGAAACAATTATAGATCCCTTGCGAGTATTAAAGCATCATTATAAACTTGAAAAACCAACAAATCGCCCTCAGATATGCTAAACTGAACATAACCAATCTGGAGTTATCGCATGAACAGAAATGACATCACCCTCTTAAATCAACGAAGTGAGTCAGTACTTGCCACCAACAAAGTGCTGAGAAATACCTATTTACTTCTCAGTATGACCTTCATCTTTAGTGCGCTCACTGCTTACGCATCTTTTGCTTTTGCAGTTAAGCCCTTAAACCCATTGATAATGATTGTCGGTGTTTATGGTTTAATGTTCATGACACAGGCGCTTAGAAATAGCCCACTCGGCCTTTTAGCTGTTTTCGCCTTTACCGGATTTCTAGGCTATTCGCTAGGTCCGATCCTTAATTTATACGTTGCCAATTTCTCTAATGGGCCTCAGCTTATCGGCGCAGCTTTCGGAGGTACTGGTATCATTTTCTTCGGTCTTTCCGGTTATGCATTAACCACACGTAAGGATTTCAGCTACTTAGGCGGATTTCTCTTTGTGGGTGTCATGGTTGCAATGCTAGCGATGATTGCTGGAATTTTCTTCCACATGCCCGCTTTACAACTTGCAATCTCTGGCGCATTCGTCTTGATTTCTTCCGGACTTATCCTGTTCCAAACCAGTGAAATTATTCATGGCGGAGAAACCAATTACATTTCAGCAACTGTGGCCTTATTTGTTTCTATTTATAATTTATTCGTCAGCCTGCTTAATTTGCTCAGTGCTTTTTCAGGCCGTGATTAAAACTCTCCTCAACCTAAATCCCGGTGAACGTTGCCGGGATTTTTTTATCTTCAATTAGCCTTAATTTTCGACAACGGATTTGGTATCATCCCCCCAATCTAAAAATTGGGGGTATTTTATGCATTTTTCTCTTAGTGAAATTATTAGATACAGTGACAGTGTAGAGCGTCAATGTGGCCGACAAGGTGTTCCAGCAATATTATTTTTTAACGAAAAATGGGAAGATAATGAAAAACGGATAACAATATGCTATAGCAACCTCATGAGGGAAAAAAACCAGAAAAATCTGGAGTGCTATGCTCAAGCTATTCATACTGCTGGTAAATTTTTGCGCGCAAAGGAACTAATTTCAGTCAAGAAATTAGAATTCCTCAGTGAGCATTTATGTACATTAGATCAAGAGGCAAGATCGCTTTTACCGCAGGCAACTCTTACTTTTCCTAAACCCGTTAATTCGAGCAACGAATCTCAGATTGCCCAACAGTTTGAAAAACTGAAAGAACATTTCCTTTCAAAGTTAAAGGGCTTAACTGAGCAAACCGAAGAAGAATTAGCCCCAACTCCGTCAACCCAGGCTTTTTTGAGAAGCGAAGAATTTCTGGCATTAAAAAATTATCGCGACAATGTGCTTAAAAATGATAGGCGTGATCACACCTTTTTCGGAATTGATTTTACGGTACAAAAGAAATACGATGCATTGAATCTGGTGATTGAGGCTTTTGAACAGCAAAAAACGATGGCAGGAATTGAAAATGTGATGCGTAGCTTTTATAACACAAAGAATATGAGTACCGCATCAGCAAAGTCCATCTATGATTACCTAAATACTGGACAAAATCTATTCACCTGGTTTTTTGGTTTTCTTGGCCTCAAACAAACAACAACAGTAAACTTAATTGATGCTTTAAACGTACGTATGGAACTTATTCAAAATCAGAATGAACATGAATTGAGTGGTCTAGTTGTTTGATGATACTGCATTGAACCAATAAGTTAATCACTATTCTTCACTATGAAGAAATTTGTTGCTGATGAGGAGCCTATAAATGCCGCGAACAAGCCGCGGCATTTAGGCGGTTAAGAGGAATTGCCAATACTACCCTAGAATAACTAGAGTAATCATACTAAGTGCTGTTAGAATAATAAAATCAGTATTTACCTCAAGAAATTTTTATAGTTAAAAAAATAACGGGAATTTTGGAAGCCTGGAATCTACTTTGCAAGATGTTGCCTCAATGAAGCACAGAGCCTATTAACTAAGTTCTCATCGAGTTTGTAGCATAGCGGAAAAACCACCACGAGCTAGTGTAAGGAAATAGAATGAATCAAAACGTTTTCGTTAATCGCATACTAAACATGAAAAAAATTAAATTCATTGGTTTAGATATGGATCATACCCTGATTCGTTACAATTCAAAAAACTTTGAAGCCTTAGTCTACAAACTTGTTGTTGAGCAACTTATAGACAAAAAGCATTATCCGCAAGAAATCAAACAATTTAGGTTTAATTTTAACGATGCTATTCGCGGACTCATTATTGATAGCAAAAATGGAAATATTTTAAAGCTCAGCCGATATGGCGCGATTCGCCACAGTTATCATGGAACTCGATTAATCAATTTTTCTGAACAAAAAAGAATCTATCGTAGTACCTACGTCGATCTAAACGATCCGAATTATTTCGCTATTGACACCGCCTTTTCCATTGCATTTTGTGTTCTTTATAGTCAATTAGTGGATTTAAAAGACGAATCCCCAAACGATCTGCCAAGCTATTCAGCCATTGCGTTGGATGTCTTAAACACTGTCGACAAAATTCATTCTGACGGGAGTTTAAAAGCCTGTATTTGCCAGAATTTAAGCGATTATGTTTTAAAAGAAAAAGAAGTAGTCGAAGGGTTACAGCGATACATTAGACTAGGCAAGAAAATTTTTATTCTCACTAACTCTGAATTTTTTTATACCAAACTTCTTTTGGAATATGCCATTGATCCCTTTTTAGAAGAGGGTAAAACATGGAAAGACTTATTTGAATACGTTATCACTTTAGCGAATAAACCCCGCTTTTTCTATGACAATCTCCGGTTCTTATCCATTAATCCCGAAAACGGGACAATGACCAATACACAAGGCAAAATTCTTCCAGGAGTATATCAAGGGGGCTGTGCCCGCAAATTAGCTGAGGATTTAGGTGTCAATGGGGATGAAATTTTGTACATTGGCGATCACATCTATGGTGACATCGTTAGATTGAAAAAAGATTGCAACTGGCGAACTGCGCTTGTGGTTGAGGAACTAGGGCAAGAAATTCATTCACAAAAAAATGCTTTGCCTGTGGAAAGGAAAATTGTCGCTTCGATGGAAATCAAAAAGCATTTGGAAGAAAAGTACATCGAACTCCATACCCAAGATATTGAAGAACACTCACAAGCCCATGCCCATGAAGTCAGTGAATTACAGAAACAAATCACTGCCATCGATATGGAAATATCCAAACTTTTACAAGAAGAGCAGACTTTCTATAATCCAAAATGGGGCCGGGTCTTTCGAGCTGGCGCAGAAGAAAGTTATTTTGCTTATCAAGTGGAGCGCTTTGCTTGTGTGTATATGGAAAAACTTGCCGACCTGCTTGAACAGTCACCTTTGACTTATTTTCGCGCTCATAGACGATTATTAGCTCACGACATTGTGATTCAGTCTTGAGTACTTACGGTAATGTTTGACCGTTTTCCGATAATGGCTTGTTTATTACAATAATCCGAGCCGTAACTCGGATTATCGTCAGTGCGGCTTTTTTTGCCTCCCCCGGACTTCTCTTTAAAAAGTTTTTGGGGGATTAAGATCATTATTATCTTTCTGCTCTAATTTCTCAAAAGGTTTATAAGTACGCATATCAATAGAAAACATGCCATATGAGGAAGCATTGTATCCATACCAGCTCGGCTTTATAACCCGAGCTATCCCTACTTCACGATCTGCCGCCCGACATAGCTTTAAATAATCCGCTGCACTTAGCGCTTTCCCCTCTTTGGTAAAAGTGACCAACAAGTCGGTATATATCATTCCTGGAGATAATTCTGATCGGATCGAATTAAATTCGAAATTAATATCAATCCCTAAGTAGGATTTAAAAAAGCATTTAATTTTTTCACGACTTGCTGCATTACCAAAAACGGTCATTTCTGTGTTATTTTCAGTCGAAGTCATTGCCGAAAATTTACCACCTGGCTTAAGTAAAATGGCAGCATAAATTAAGCAGTGCAAAGGATTATTGGCATAAGTTGCAGGACCATAAGTATCAAATACTTTATCTACGGTACCCTGTCTTTTTTCTAACAACTCGATTACTGAAGAATCATGAGGTAACTTACCCTTAACAATATGAATACCAGCATAAGAGTAAACACATTTTTTGACTTCATTGGGCGATGCACTTACACCAATCAAAACACATTTTTTTTTCAGCTCAGCCGCCAGATCAATTAAAAATTGGCCATTACCCATACCTAAATCAACAATGACAGGTTGGGGAGGCAATTCAGAGAGAATATCGAGCTTATTGGTTTTTGCTTCGTCTCTTAAAGTTTCTCCCGAATTTAACGCATGCAATGTAGCCACTTTTAATTTACTGCGACTATTTGGCCATAATTTGCGTATTGACCAATCATCCGTTTTTGCTTGTGCCGCAATTCTAAATTTTGCGGTAGCATCATCAAGCATTGCCTGACCGTCATTGAGCAATTTTTTTCTATATTGTTCTAATGCTTCTACGTAAGCAGCATCTTTTTTGAAAAAATCTATTTCAATCTTCGAAAAAACATTCTTTCCAGATTTCTCACATTTACCTTTCATACTTGTTCCCATTTTATCTAAAGTCTGGGCGTATCTTACTGTTCAAAAATCAAAAGTGGCTACGGCGTAATTCGGACACAATTTTAAATATCACCTCTACAAATAAAATAAACTTAAATCTATATGTATTTATTTTGCACTTATTGTATGTTATTATTGCACGGTGTGAGAATTAAATGGTTGTAAAGAGTTATGAATAAGCAACATAGAATCAATGAAAATCCAAGTTTGACACATCATCAACTCTTAAATGCAGTTTGCACCCCATTAAAAACGCTTGGTATCAATTTCTTCGGGTATACAGCAGTCGATTTGGAGGGGAATGCATTCTGTTTAGGATCTAAACCCGATTATGCCGCGGAATACCTTCGACGCGATCATGCACGTAATGATGTCCATTGCCATTCTGAAAAGGCTAATAAGCAATTTCGTTACGATTTTTGGGATTATCTGGAGATGACTAAAAACAACAAAGCGCTTTATCAAATGGCTGCCGCCTTTAATCAAGGGCATACTTTAACCATTACTAAACATGATGACGATATGACCCACTGCTACCATTTTAGCGGCAAGCTAACTGATTCTGAAATTAATCAACGCTATCTTGAGAAAATGGACTCTCTTCATGCCTTTATTCATTATTTCAATGACTGCATGAAAAATATACCGGAACTCGCTGCTGTGTACCAACTTCCGGTTAATATTGATGAAACGGCGAAGCAACAGAAAAAAATCAACATTGTTTCTGACGATCCTCGAGAAATTGATCTTGATACAGAAGCCAAGAGCAGATTATATTTTAAACATGAAACTCGCTATTACTTAACTCAAAAGGAACGCGAGTGCCTTCAATGGCTTCGTTTAGGGAAGTCTGCTGCACTCATCGCGGAAATTAACAAAGTTTCGCGCAAAACCATTGAGCGCTATGTCGAATCAATCAAAGCAAAGTACAACTGCTATACCATGTTTCAATTGGGCGAAAGAATAGCAACGAGTGGGCTAAGTACTTTTTTAAATCTTCAAGACTCAAGAACCGCTTAATTCAATAAGTTAAGGGGTTCCGAGCCATGACACCAACGAGGGAGCGGGTAAGAAGTAAATGCTCCTATGTCCGCTTGCCCAAGTGTACGACTCCGATCTTAGTTTAATTCTTTTTGAGTTTAAGGTTTTTCACTTTGCTGCCAGCTTGCTCTAGTACGAAAGAGTGAAGGTAAATCCTCAATTGTTTTCTTGACTGGTCTATTCAAAGTAAATATTTCACGCTGTTTTTGAAAATAAATCCCTAATGGGACGGGAAACTCCGGAAAATTGAGGCGGGCTAAGCGCATCGCGGCGATAAAGTTATTCGGATCATGGCGATAATCGATATCCCCTTGGCTGCGCACTTGCTGGAATGTTTCCCCTTGCAAAGTCAAAACCCACTCTTTTTCTGCACCAAACAGCAATGGTTCGCCCTCTTCCAACACAATTGTCTTATCTGCACGGTTTGTTTTCACTGCAAAGGCATCGAAAGCACCGTGGTTAAAGATATTGCAATCTTGATAAATTTCTACAAAAGAGCAGCCTTGATGTTCGTATGCCTTCCTAAGAATTGATCCTAAATGTGTAGGATCTTTATCCACAGCTCGAGCAACAAAACTAGCTCCAGAGGCAAGTGCAATCATTAAAGGATTAATTGGTTCATTCGTTACCCCTTGCGGTGAAGTTTTGGTGACTTGCCCTTTTTGCGATGTCGGTGAAAACTGTCCTTTTGTTAATCCGTAAACTTGATTGTTGAAAAGCAAAATATTGATATTCACATTCCGTCGTAAACAGTGAATAAGATGATTACCACCGATACTTAAAGCATCCCCATCACCCGTAATTAGCCAGACAGTAAGATCATCCCGCATCGCCTTAAGACCCGTCGCTACAGCTGGAGCCCTACCGTGAATAGTATGGAAGCCATAGGTGTTCATGTAATAAGGTAATCTTCCAGCACAACCAATTCCCGACACGAAAACATGTTTTTCCGGTGGTAAACCTAATTCAGGCAATAAACGTTGCAAAGCCGATAAAATAGCATAATCCCCGCAACCGGGGCACCATTTTACCTCTGTTGCATTAGCAAAATCTTCGCGCTTATAGCTGTTCTTGTTCATAGTTAATTTCCATTTTTATGGCTTTAACAAGTTGACTTACTGCAAACGGCTGGCCATTACATTGACTGATTGATTTCGCATCGACCAAATATTTAGCGCGCAATAATTGACATAACTGGCCAGAATTTAATTCAGCAACCAAAATTTTACTAAACCCTGCAAATACCTTATCCAATCCTTCAGGAAAAGGATTTAAGTGGCGTAAATGAAGTAAAGCAATGGGTAACCCTTCAGCATGGCATTCATTAACAGCAGATTTTAAACTGCCGTAAGTGGAGCCCCACCCGACCAATAAAATGTTCGAGTTAGTGTCTCCTTCAATGACCAAATCAGCATATTCACGGGAAACTCCAGCAATCTTTGCCGCGCGTAAATTAACCATATTCTGATGATTTTCGGCATCATAACTCACTCGGCCTGCATCCCCTTGTTTTTCCAACCCGCCAATTTGGTGAATGAAGCCAGGAGTGCCAGGAATATTCCAGCTGCGCGCCAAAACGTCATCACGCTGATAGGGTTTGGGGAAACGGTTAAAATCAATTTTAGGAATTTTGATGGATTCAACCGCCGGGATCTTCCAAGGCTCAGCAGCATTAGCTAGATAAGCATCAAGCAGAACAATAACAGGCGTCATATATTTGGTGGCTATCGAGAACGCCTCAATAATTGTCTCAAAGCAATCGGATGAGGATTTAGCTGCTAAAACAGGTACAGGCGCTTCTCCATGGCGACCATAGAGTGCTTGACGCAAATCACTTTGTCCCGTTTTTGTCGGCAATCCTGTGGATGCGCCTGCCCGTTGAACATCGACAAGGACGAGAGGAAGTTCTGCCATAGCGGCCAGCCCTAAACTTTCACTTTTTAGGTCAAGTCCAGGTCCTGATGTACAACTTAACGCTAAACAGCCTCCATAAGCTGCACCAATACAAGAACAGAGGGCGGCAATTTCATCTTCAGCCTGCAATAATTGGACACCGTAGTCGGATAATTTGACACATTCATGCAAAATAGCAGAAGCGGGAGTAATAGGATAACCTGATACAAAAACAGGGATTTTGGTGGTCGCTGCCAGGGTCGCTAGCGCAAGGCCAACCGCCTCAACGCCGGTTATCTGTCTGTACTCTCCACTATCGCGGTTCACTTGACCTAACATGAATTGCCGACGGCTCAATTCCAAAGTCAACGCGTAATTATAACCTGCTAAAAGGGTCAATTCGTTCGCTTTAGCGATTTGCGATTGATTTTTAAATTTTTTAGCGATGAACGCCAAACAATTTTCAGTTGGCAAATCGAAAAGCCAAAGTACTAAACCAAGTACATAAAAGTTTTTCGATTTTTTAGCCTGGGCATGATTAATCCCAAGAGACTCAACAGCTTGTAACGTTTGGGTAATTAAAGGTAAAGACACTAACTGATAATGTTCAGCAGCTTTGTCTAGAAGATCACTTGTTAGCCCTGCTTTTTGCCAATCCTTATCGGTAAAGCTATCTTCGTTGATAATTAATAGTCCGCCTGGGCTTAAATATTCAAGGGAAGTCTTTAAAGCTGCGGGATTTAATGCAACCAAAACATCCAAAGTTTCCCCTGCTGTAAAAATGGCTTGTTCAGCCATTGCTAACTGAAAGCCAGAGACACCAGCGACAGTACCGGCAGGTGCTCTAATTTCAGCAGGAAAATCAGGTAGAGTACGCACATCTCGCCCGCTTAGTGCGGCTGTGATGGTTAATTGCTCCCCTACCAGCTGTACTCCATCCCCGGAATCACCGGTCAAACGGATAACAATCGAGTCAGTGTTTGCCATAATGTCTTGCTTCCAGCATAAGTTGGCGCATATCCCTCACTGCATTTTTTAAACCACAAAATAAAGCACGTGCAATGATTGCATGGCCAATGTTTAGTTCATGAAATTCTTTTATCGCTGCAATGGCTTGTACATTGTGATAATGTAACCCGTGTCCTGCATTGACGATTAAGTTACGGCTTGCCGCATATTCGGCTGCTTCTTTAATCCGCAGCAATTCACGCTCTTGCTCAAACGCATTCGGTGCATCTGCATAACAACCCGTGTGAATTTCAATGACGGGTGCACCAACCTCAACCGCGGCGTCGATTTGCTTTTTATCGGGATCAATGAACAAAGACACTTCACTGCCCATTTGCGTTAAACGTTTAACCGCATTTGCTACTGCATCATAATGACTGATAACGTCTAAACCGCCTTCCGTGGTTAATTCTTCGCGTTTTTCAGGTACCAAACAGGCATGTTCGGGTTTAATCTCCTCAGCAAAATCCAGCATTGATTCCGTGACAGCCATTTCCAGGTTCATGCGAGTTTGCAATACCGCCTTAATAAGCCTGACATCCCGCGCTTGAATATGGCGCAAATCTTCGCGCATATGCAGCGTGATCCCATCTGCTCCAGCCTCTTCTGCATCGATTGCTGCTTGCACAGGATCAGGGTAACGTGTACCTCGAGCTTGGCGAATTGTTGCAATATGATCGATGTTAACACCAAGTAGAATTTCTTTAGACATCATTTTCACCATTTGTTAAAACAATTGCTGCAAATTATGACGCTAAATGGGGCTGTTTATCTATACTTGTTTGAATTTCGTAAGCGATTTATGTGCCAAGTTCTTTTCTTGGGTATAACTTTCGTGATTTTAATTCCCTACCCCCTAAAAGATGGTCTACTGCTTGGCGCATAATAAATTTAGCTGCTTTTAAAACATCCAGTTGATTTAATTGGCCTTGCGCCAAAGCAAGGATATATTCACCCAAAATCCCTGTACCTGCCAGCACGAATCCCTCGCCAGGAACAAACTGATAAAATTGATGTGCATTAATTGGGGTAACTGAATGAGCTTCCTGGGTAAACGATACGCCATACCCACAAGCAAATAATAAGGCCCATTCGAAACGCCTTAATAAAACTTCTATTGCGACTCTGTCATGGAGAACCGCTAAACCTTGAAGGGTATCCTGGTACACCTTGAAAAGCTCCGGACAAGACTCCATGGGTCTAAGCGCGTAGAACACTAATTCATTGACGTAGAGACCAGCAAAAAGTGAGTTACCTGCCAGTGCGATTATTTCTCGTTGGATCTCAACCTTATGAACAAAATGATAGTCTTTTTTGTAATCAACAGATAACCATAAGGGTATAAAAGGCTGCAAAAACGCTTGTTTCTTAGGCGTCCGGCCTCCTTTATACAGGCAATTTATAATCCCTTTTTCGCGAGTAAAAAAGCTGACTCGCGCGCTGCTATCTCCAGAAGGGGTTTTATGTAAAAGCCAAGCATCAAGTGCTTCAATCATAGCCTAATTGCTTTAGTAAACGTTCGTCATCAGCCCAGCCTGACTTGACCTTGCACCAGCACTGTAAAAAGACTTTTTTGCCAAGTAATTGCTCCATATCCAGTCGTGCGCTTGTGGCCATTTCTTTTAATTTTTTCCCCTTGTCGCCAATGATGATCCGTTTGTGATTTTCTTTCTCCACTAAGATTAATGCATGAATACGAACTAGATTTCCTTCATCTTTATAAGATTCAATATCAACCGTTGTTGAGTACGGCAATTCCTGCCCACATAAGCGAAAAATCTTTTCACGTAACAATTCTGCACACAAAAACCGCACGGGGCGATCAGTAAATTGATCTTCAGCAAATAAATGGGGACCTTCCGGTAAAAAAACTTTTAATTGCTGCTCTAAATGATCTACCTGTAACCCTGTTTTAGCCGATACTGGAATAATCGCGGCAAAATCATGACGGTGACTCATTTCTTCTAACCAAGGTAATAACTGACCTTTATCAGCAATCTTATCAACCTTATTCACTGCCAAAATACAAGGAACCTTCGCTTCTTTAATTAAGCGTAAGATATATTCATCTTCATCATTCCAATGAGTTCCATCCACAATAAAAACAATCACATCAACATCGCGCAATACAGCAATAGCTGTCTTGTTCATTAGACGATTCATAGCTTTTTTAGAACCTTGGTGAATACCTGGTGTATCAACATACACGTATTGATACTCATCAATCGTTTGTATACCCAGAATGCTATGTCGTGTCGTTTGGGGTTTACGAGAGGTAATGCTCAATTTTTGCTGTAAAATGCAATTTAAAAGCGTCGATTTACCAACGTTGGGTCGCCCGATTAAAGCAATATAGCCACAATAACTTGTCATTAACTTGATGTCCTGTCTATTTTCAGCACATCTTACCAGCCCCTCTTAAGGATTGCCAGCAGATGAAAAAGGTTATTTTGATGATTTTATAATCAAATTTAACACATTTTGCTTGCCTTAAAAACATAAAAAATTATACTGTCGAGGTAATTCCAACTCTTTTATTTTTGCCCATGGTCGCTACCAAGTTTATTGAAGGTCGCTTACATACTGTTATTCCTTTATCAGTGAGGCCAAACCGTTTTTATTCAAGCTTCACTGTGACTGCAACGACAACAAGCAGACATGCAGGAACTGTAATCTATGGCTCTTTCAAAGCACAATTCTTACTTCCTAACGGCGATTGTTTGCTTCTGTTCGCCAATCATAATAATAACACCACGCAACTACTGCTGATCACTCATGATGCCGAAAAATTACGTTACCTGCCCGGGAAGCGCAACACTTCAATCGTGGCTGATGCAATCAGCCAGCTCAATCGATACCGTATTCGTTCGGACAACTATAGCAAGCCACGCACTGATGCGCAGGTTGCAAAATACCAGCTCACAAACTTAGCAATCAATCAGCTTGAAGAGTTATTAGATAAAGAAAGGGAACTAACTCCTGGGGATTGGGAAGGGCAGGAAGAATTACGTCGAGAAGTACTGGCAATCCTAGGGAAATGCAATGAAGGAAATCTCCTGTTAGCAACCAATCCTGTGGTCTCAAGCGGAGAGTTAGGTCGCATTTTATATGAGGCTTATCAATCAGCCCAACATTACCAATTTAATCGAGTCCACCCAGTTTGTCGTATTGATCAGCTCGATTTCACAGAAGAGCATGGTCGATTCACTGATAAACCTGCCTCTTATGTTTGGGACAGTGAATTACATATCGGTAATGATGAAGCCGCTCTACAAGATACACTTAGGGTTATTTGCCAATTATATGGATTAAGATTGGGTTCCAAATTAACCAATATACCTGCAAACCGTTTTGCTCGCTTAGGATTGTTTTTACGCAACCTTTGGACAAATAGTCGCGAATTGATTAACTACTTAGCATCCCCGCTCAAGCCGACCCAACCTAGCGAAACGACAGGTTGGTATGACGGAATGATAGTGACCAAAATTAAACCCCATTATTACTTAGAAGGACTTCCACAAATTGGCTATACTGCTGAAGAAATAGCAGAAGATCCGCCTCCAATCGATATTCGTTTCTTTGAACATGAAGGATTACACTACCCATTACCCAGTGGGGATGATTTAGTTGCCATCAGCGAATTAAGCGGGCAGCATCTTTATTTACATCAGCGCATTAGCTTGCAACTTAAAGCATTTTTTTCAAAACTTCCTGCCTTTTTTGTCTATGTCTATCGCAGCATAGCCCACTTTATTTCCCATAATCTCTATAAGGATTTCCTCTACCATATTCACGGTGATCACCCCGAATTTCAAGATAAAAAATCAAAGACCAAGCCTAAAAGAACTTCTTTGGAAAAGTATCTCATCTCATTGCAAGAAATTCTTCAAAACGAAGGCTTACTCGCTAATGGCCAAACTCTTGAACAATTCATCGAAACACAAATCGAAAATTGCAACTATGTGATGGTACGAGAGAAGCATCCACCGAGTCCCCCGATGTACGATAATCCCTTGCATCGTTCGTTGGATGTTTTTCGCCATATCAGCTCCTTCTTTGTTGATATCAGCGAGAAAAATCCAATTATCGGTACCCTTGCCTTAGCAGCTTATGTATACGGCGCGGGAGCAATCATCGCACCGCAAGCCTTAACTGCACTGTTAACCAAGTTGCAACTGAAAGGATTAATTGCTGGGATACAGCCTACTCAAGCGCTTGGACAATGGATGAGTCACGGCACAATATCTGAAGCCATCTCAGCTGCAGTGACTTATTGGCAAGGTGTGGTTATTGGCGGTGATCTCGATAAGTTTTTTGTTGAAGCAATTAAGGTATTGAAAGATCACCCAGCAGAAGTTGCTATCATTTCTGCCCTAGCAGTGATGCTTGGCTTCGGTTTGTGTAAGGCAATTCCCGCCTTAGAAGAAGAGATGGGTGAGTTCCCTTACATTAATTATGCATTTTTGGGTCTTAAAGGCGGCATAGCAATCAATGACACCGTTATGCACCCGGGCGATGATTGGCTCCTTGGAACAATTAAATGGCTACTCAGGGGCGGATTTATTCTACTTAAGTTTTTATTAGGCCCTTTTATTGAAGGCTATTACTATGGAGAAGATGGATTTGCCTCCGGTTTAACAAAAAGTTGGCATCTATTAATCCGCACCATTAAACAAAGCATTGCAGCACTTGCTGATTTATTATTGGTTATTTTGACCATACCCTTATTGGAAATCAGCAGTATGTTTATCCACGTTCCTTTTAGAGGGATAACCAATTTTCTTAGTAAGACATTAAGTACATTAGGAAATTGGCAAGCCTTAGGAAATAGTCTTTTAGAGTTTTCTCCCAACTCTTTTGTACGAAATTATTTCTCAGGCTTTCGCCTATCCCCTCTCTACGGATTTCATAGCCCATTCGGTACTTATGTGAACAATAGGTTGATCAATGTTCTTATCAATGGCGCCATGATATTCATTTACCCACCATTGCAATTAGTTAAAAATTTCATAATTTTGCCTGCTATTGATCTAACCTCTTTAGTAGTTCGCTCGTTATTAACCTGTTTACATCCCTTGGTAAAAATTTTAACCTTTAGCACTGGAAGTTTGTTAAAAACCTGCGGCTTTCTTTGGGACAATAGCTGTGGTTTGATTTTTCAGTTAGGAGCCAAAGGGATTAGTTTAAGCGCAAATTGGGCTGTTCGGATTGTCGGTAAAGGTAAACAACGTATTCTTGGGGAAATACAAATTCTTCGTCTTAACATCTACGACTGGGCTTTTAATGAGGAAGATATCGCCTTACATACCGTTAATGATGATAAAGAATATTTTATGTCTCATCCAGAATCGGTAGAAAGATTTCCTCATGAGCATGAAGACAGTACTAACTGCCTTCTTAAGGCGCTAACAGGTGATAAATTAGCCGCCGTAACCAAAGCGGGAATAGCCGATATGAGAAACTATAACCCCCTCTTTACCACAAGGACAACAAAGGATTCAGCAGGAGGTGAGCAATTGAGCTCAGTAATGGGAATTGTTTTATAGTAGTCTAATTATGGCAAATAAAGGATTTTCTTTCATCGAATTGATGGCTGTGATTCTTATCATCAGTATTATTGCTGTTTTTGTGTACCCTAGTTATCGTCATTTAATCACCAAAGCAAGACGAATTGATGGGCAAACTGCCTTACTTGAGCTGGCCAATCGAATGGAAGAATACTACTCGCGAGCACATACTTATCGAGGTGCAACAATCGCTTCCAGTGGATTTAATGATATCTTAAGCACAAGCTCCTCAGATCAAAATTGGTATCATTTGAAGATCATTGAACAAACCGACACTTATTTTAATTTGCATGCTATCCCAGCTGGAGCGCAAGCCACAGCAGATACCCTTTGCCAAACTTTCACATTCAACAGCCTTGGAATTAAAGGAATTACCTCAGGACCCGGCGGTCTTCCCCTGGGTAATTCCTCCCAGTGCTGGTAGAATATAGATAAGTCCACTGTTAGTTCTTTGGAAAGCCATTTTGACTACTGTATAGACAATTTAATTCGGTATACCTTATAATTATTGTTATATCTTTACTTAGAGTTTTTTATTATGGCCGATCAAACTAAACATGTCCCTGTGCCATCGTCGCTTAAGAGTATGGCTTCTGACTCAAAGTTGGCTCAGCAAAAAGATCGCTCCCTCCCCTCTACTCAACTTGAACCCAAGCTTGGTAAAGATCACGCTGCAAAAAGCGCTCAAAAAACGCTTCCTGCTCAATCAGAATCCAGCATAACTAAAAAACCAAAACTCTCACTGGACTCTAAAATTGAAAAATTCCATCATCAAATGGTTGGCCAATTGGGCTTAAAGGATGCGACAACGGTCGCCGCCTTTTTAAAATCACCTGCTGGCCTAAAAACCAAAGCACTGATCCATGAGCAGCAAGTTTTGCTTGCTGAACTAAAGAAAATCCGCCAGCACGCTATGCTAGATAACCTTTTGCGAAAGATGCGTATTAAGGCTTTTTTATACTTAATTGCAGTTTATAAAAGGAAAGCGCGCGCGAAAGAATTGAACGCAGCCATCCAAAGACAAATTGATGAGAGACTCGCATCATCACAAAAACCCACTGAAGTGGAAGCTGTTCAATCATTTAATCCTTTTGATGGAACCCAGTTTGTTTTAAAACAGACTTATGCCTCTTATAAGTTAGCTGCCCAAGTCATCGAAAGCACCCTGGAAGAAAAACTTAAAGAAGCACAAGCACTGGAAGAAGAGTTAGCCTTACTTGAGATTGAGGGTGAAAAAATCGTGGAACGCTATCAAGCCTTTCATGAAAGGCTTATTGATTTAGATGCTCAATATGAGCAATTTGTGGAAAGAAACAAAGAAAAAACAACTGCAGAAAAAATTGCTGACATAAAAAACATGATTGCAACTCTTAATGAAACGATTGAGACTAAACGGGCAGAGATAGACAGATTAGTGGTAGCTAATCAAGACGCAGAAGCGATGGCATTACTTCCCGAGCTGAATAGCCTCAACGGACAATCAGCTGGTATGGAAGATATTTTGTCCGTATTAGAAGGGCGGAAATTATTCTATAATGCGGCAGGCCAGAGTGTGGACTCGTATAAACAGGCTGACTTTATTCTTGCTAAAACACAAAGATTGTATGTGGATAAACAATCTGGGGTAACCTACTTACTAACAGCAAGTTCCGATCTTGATTCCGAGGGACTTGCAAAATTATTCAACTCCTTATCCCCTAAAGATAAATTGACCGCACAACATCATTACGAGCGCGCTAAACCAGAAATTTCGAATCTCAAAGCACTTGTCGCCAGCAATAAAGAGCTGGAATTAGCCTTACACACCGAGAAAAAAGTAAGGCCTTAGCCCATAGCGAACAACTGCAACAAGAAATTTTAGACCTCACTAATCAAGCGGCAACGATTGCCTCGATGATGGAACAGCTCGATCAAACTTTGAATCAGGTCAATAAACAATTAGGCGCAGATATCCAATTGACGACACCCAAACCTAAACCGACTCCGGGTGGCACTGCTTCCGTGAAAAAAGAAGCTGTCTCCAGGACTTTAGTCTGCAAACACCTACTGGAATTAATTAAATCAAATCCAACTGAGGCTGCGATCAATCGCTTTGCCAGCAGCTTCGTATTACCCGATGGCTCACCTAACAAAGAAGCTCAAGATTTGGTCCGCAATAGTATTAAACCCGGGATGCCAATACCCCAAACGACTATGAATCGCTTATTGCAGGATCTACCCCGTTTTGGCGTGACAGCGAATAGCCCAAGAGTGACTCCAATTCCTGATAAAACACCAAGTAAAATCCCTGCCCCTACGCCTTTTAAAACCACACCTTGGTGATAAATTTAGCTAGAAAGAAGATCAATAAGCTTGCTGAAAACAAGAGTGTGGGTATTCCTTTCGCTGTGAAGCTTAAGGGTCCCTTCGTCAAGAGGCAACAAGGATCTATTATTATTTCTCAAATACAACGCACTTAATACTTGATAAGCGCTCGCAACTCTTCTAACATGATCGAATTAATTGCTTGCAAAGCGAATGAACTATGATGAGTGATAAACTGTTTGGAAATCAATCTATTATTGTAACTTTAGATGTTGATGCCTTACTATTCGACAGGCTTAAGCAAATTACCCAAGCAGGCTTTTCTATTGTTGAAATTAATTGCAGCGAGCAAAGCCTTTTAAAGAAAATAATTCAAGATTTTCCTGGCTTACGCGTAGGAGCTGGCAATATCACCAATACGCAACAATTAGAAGAATGTTACCATGCCGGTGTTCATTTCGTTTCAAGTCCTGGCTTCTTACCCGCTATAGCGCAAACTGCTGCGATCTATTCGATCAATCATCTTCCAGGTATCGCGACAATTTCTGAAGCAATGCAAGTGATGGCGCTGGGGTACCATCAAGCAAGACCATACCCAGCTAATTTGGCCTTCTGCGCTTCTCTTAACAAGTGTTTACCCACACTACGCTTATTCCCCGCAGAAGTTGAGTGGGAAGAGGCAGAACATTACCTGAGCTTGCCAGCCGTAGCAGCGGTAAGCATCGTGAATCCCGAAAGCAAACATCTACATGCATTATCAACTGGGATTTTTGCATAGGGCTGTTTAATATAGGAACCTTATTGAAGAACTAGGTTTAAATAATCTTAGGTAACGGCGCTAAGTTTTGTTAAACAATAAATCAGCGATCTATTAAGGAACGGCTACTCGAGTAACCATTAACACGGCTAACTCAAGATCTGTTATGATTAGCTACCCTTCTCGAGAACCATTACGGCATAAGTCAACCAACAGAAAAAATGCACCAATGCAAATAGCGCTGTCAGCTAAATTAAAGACAGGCCAGTGATGGTTTTCATAATAGAGATCGATAAAATCGACAACATGTCCTAGGACAGCTCTATCGTATAAATTTCCTACGGCCCCACCAAGTATCAAACTCACTGCTAAGGATTGCAATCTTGCCTTTGGCGATAATTTAGCTAGCCATCCTATTAATACTAAACTCATGACAACACTGAATCCAGCAAAAAACCAGCGATGCCAACTGCCTGTGCCACTAAGAAAACTAAAAGCGGCTCCCGTATTATAGGCTAAGGTGAAGTTAAACATTGAGAAGAGCGGTTCCGGTTGATAAGGCACCAGATTTGAAGCCGCCCAGTATTTACTGAGCTGGTCAACTAATACCACAATAAGACTTAAAAGAAACCAGGGCCATTTTTTCATGCGAAATGCCTCACCTCATCACGACCACTAATATTGCCGATACAACGGTGGCACAATTCGGGATATTCAGGATCGGAGCCGACCTCCTCGCGTCGGTGCCAACAACGGCTGCATTTTTCATGATCGCTTGCACGGACAGAAACTGCCAAATCTAATTCACCATTTCTCAATGCCTCAGCATTACATTGGCTTATTGGTTTTACAATAGCAGAGGAAGTGATAAAAACAAAACGCAATTCCTCACCCAACTTGCTTAAAAGTGTAAAAAGCGACTCACCTGCGTAAACGGTGACTTCTGCTGCCAAGGCAGAGCCTATCGTACCTTCTTTACGTTTGCTTTCAAGGGCTTTATTGACCTCATCTCGGACAGTTTGCAGTTGTTGCCAAAACGGCATATCTACATCTTGAATTTGTGGCCATTTCTCATACCATTGCTCAAGAAATACTGACTCACTTTTTAGTCCAGGAATAAACTGCCAGATCTCATCCGCTGTAAAAGACAGAATGGGGGCTAACCAGCGGGTAAGAGCATGGACAATATAGTACATCGCTGTTTGGCAGGAGCGTCTTGCTAAACTGTCCTTTGGGGTAGTGTATTGGCGATCCTTGATCACATCAAGGTAAAAACTACCCATATCAACAGCACAGAAATTATGAATCTTCTGATAAATGACATGAAAAGAATAATTCTTATATGCCTCTTTAATTTCCTCTTGCAAATCTTGACAACGTTTTATCGCCCAGCGATCTAGCTCAACCAATTTGGATTCATCAAGAGTATGCTTTTCAGGAATGAAATCAAATAAATTAGCCAGTAAAAAACGGGCGGTGTTACGTATACGACGGTAAGCATCCGCATTGCGTTTAATAATTTCCTCAGAGATACTTACTTCATGGCGATAATCAGTAGAAGCAACCCACAAGCGCAAAATGTCCGCACCGTGTTGAGCGACTAATTTATCTAGAGCAATATAGTTACCCTTTGATTTAGATAATTTCTTCCCTTCAGCATCGACAGTATAACCGTGCGTGAGAACAGTTTTAAAAGGGGCATAACCATAAATGGCAACTGCTGTGGTCAATGAGGAATTAAACCAGCCACGATGCTGATCTGACCCTTCAAAATACACATCAGCGGGTAAGCCCAGTGCTTCATTTTGTTTCAGTACACAATAATGGGATACACCTGAATCAAACCAAACATCGAGTGTGTCATTAATTTTTTCATATTCGTCCGCGTCTACCCCTAAAAATTGAGCAATATCCAAATCAAACCAAGCGTCAATACCTCTTTGCTCCACTTTAAAAGCAATTTTTTCGATCAATTCCACGGTTTTAGGATGAAGTTCTCTAGTTGCCTTGTGTACAAACAACGGCATCGGAGTACCCCAAGCGCGCTGCCTAGAAATACACCAATCTGGTCTGGTGTCAACCATGGTCGCGATGCGGGCCTTTCCCCAGTCAGGAACCCAATTCACTTTTTCAATTTCTGCTTTGATAGCCTGGCGTAAACCATTTTGATCCATGGCTATAAACCATTGGGGCGTGGCAAGAAAAATCATTGGTGTTTTATGACGCCAACAGTGGGGATAGCTATGGCGAATTGACTCGAGATGTAAAAGAACATGACGTTCCCGCAATAATTCGATAATTTTGTCATTCCCCTTTAAAACCGAAAGACCTGCCAATAGAGGAACATCATTCGCATAGCAACCATTGATCATCACTGGATTAATCAGCGGCAAATTATATACTTGCCCTACTTGGTAGTCCTCTGGTCCATGCGCAGGTGCCGTATGAACGCAACCAGTACCTGAATCGGTAGTGATATGCTCACCAAGAATAATGGGCACTTCACGCTCGTTAAAAGGATGTTTTAAAGCGATTTTCTCAAACGATTGTCCTTTTGCTTTACCTACGATGTCGTAGTCTTTGATTCCATAACGAGCCATTACTGGTGCAAGTAGGTCATTACTGAGTAAAAAATAATTGTCCCCTGCATCTATCAAAACATACTCATATTCCGGATGTAAGCAAACCGCTTCATTCGCTGGCAGCGTCCAAGGAGTCGTTGTCCAGATAGGGACGATGACTGATTTTACTGGTAAACCGCCTGCAATGAGTGTCAAAATTTCCTGTGGCTTAACCGCATAAAATGCAACGTCAATTGAGGGTGAAGTTTTATCCTCATATTCAACCTCTGCCTCGGCCAATGCGGAACCACATTCGATACACCAATGAACAGGTTTGAATCCTTGCTGCAAATGTCCATTTTCAATGACTTTACCAAGCGCACGGATAATATTCGCTTCGTAGGAATAATCCATAGTGACATAAGGGTGTTGCCAATCACCAAAAACCCCTAAGCGTTTAAATTCCTCGCGTTGGATATCAATCTGGCTCGCTGCGTATTCACGACACTTAGTGCGAAACTCACTCGCGCTGATTTTCATTCCGGCCTTGCCCACTTTTTTTTCAACATTTAACTCGATCGGCAACCCATGGCAATCCCAGCCAGGCACAAACGGAGCATCAAAACCGCTAAGTGCCCTTGATTTGGTAATAATATCTTTCAGGATTTTGTTAAGGGCATGCCCACAATGTAAATGACCATTGGCATAAGGAGGACCATCATGCAGCACAAAGCGCTTTAAGTCCTTACTTGCCTGCCTTATTTTTTCATAGATACTTTTAGATTCCCAATAAGCTAGCATTTGCGGCTCTCGTTGAGCGAGATTAGCCTTCATCGGGAATGAGGTGTCAGGTAAATTTAAAGTATCTTTGTATTCTGCCATTATGCCTACTCTGTTAACGCGTTAAGTTCGAAACGGCGCTTGCAAAATTGCGCCTTAGCCACAGCAATATCTTCATGGATTTGCTTAATCAAAGCTTCTATTGATGAGAATCTAACTTCATCTCGTAATTTGTGCAAGAAAAATACTTGTAACATCTCGCCGTACAAATCGCCATCAAAATCAAATAAATGAATTTCAAGTATATTCTTCGTTCCATCCACTGTTGGTCTACTGCCTATATTTGCCACTCCTTCTAACCATTCGCCGCTTGCTCTTCGTACTTTGACACAAAATACACCCTTAAGAGGCAGAGCCAAGCGGTGCATCGTTAAATTGGCGGTAGGAATCCCCCATTGCCTTCCCCGCTCGTTTCCCTTAACAACTCGACCGCAAAGATTAAATGTTCTACCAAGCAAAGCAGAGGCATACTCAAGCTGCCCTTGAGCTAGTGCTTCCCTAATTTTAGTTGAACTGACACGATGATGATTTACAGAAAAATCAGGAAAGGTCTCAACAGAGCAACCTTCCTTTTCCCCAAGCAGTTTCAGTAACTGGATATCCCCTAACCGCTTGTATCCAAAACGGAAATCCTCTCCGATCAACAAATATTTTGCGTGCAACCAGGAAAAAAAATAGCGCTCCGCGAAATCTTCGGCCGAAAGCAAAGCAAAAGCTTCATTAAATTTAAGACAGCATAAGTAGTCGACTCCACAAGACTGAAGCACCTGCGATTTTTCTCGTAAAGTTGTAAGTCGGGCAGGCGCCTGAAGGCCGCGAAAATATTCTGCGGGTTGTGGCTCAAAAACTAGGGCCACCATGGGTAACTGGAGTGCATCTGCTTGTGCGCGTAAAGCAGCGAGTAAAGCTTGATGTCCTAGATGGACTCCATCAAAATTTCCAATAGCTGCTACACTCCCATCCGCAAAATAAGGAACCTCAGCTAGACCACGCAACAGCTTCATAGGCATTAAAATATAAAAAGAAAAGATTATACCGAGTTTACGCCAGATTGAAAAATTTAATAGACCTAAAAATTAAGCCATTCCGTTAGTGAGTATAGCCCAATCAAAAATTGAAGAGTGGTCCATCTTGATTAGGTGCTGTCATCCAAGTTGCCTAACCTAATTTAGGAGAAAAAAATTCTGGATTAACAGAACTACCGGTGATTGTTAGTATTTTTTGCCTTGCTTTATTTCCGCGCACTAACTTAACTTGGCGGGTAGGCACATCAAACAACTGCGCGATATAGCTTAAGAGCGCTTCATTTGCCCTGCCTTCTATTGGCGGGGTATTTAAACGGATTTTCAGGGCGTCACCATGCAGCCCTACTATACCCGTTGTTTTCGCTCCTGGTTGCACATATACACACAGTGTTATGACATCAGCCTCACGTTTATACCACATCACCCACTTTCCTCTCCTAGTATCTCATTGTGTATTGCTTTTGCCCGTTACATGCCATTCTCAATTATTGAAGAAACCTATAGCCCTTATCCAAATTTATGCTGGGTTAAGTGACGCTAAATGCCCTAAACCTGAATTCATTCAATATGAATCTGTTCATATATTAATCAGTATTGATTCGATAGCAACCATTTTTACCAAAAAATTTTAAATTTTAGTTTTTTTTGATTAATATGAAGTAATCTAATTTTGACATTCATTCCCCTGAAAGTAGATTTCTGGAGCAATCACAATCATGGAAAGTGCCTTAGTTTGCCTTATTCTTTTGCTTTTAATGGTTGCGTCCGGAATCATTTGCCGATTCATACCCTCACTGCCTAGTCCGATCATTCAGATTAGCTTAGGGGCTCTTATTGCCCTTCTTTTCCCTGTTTTTCATATTGGATTTAACCCTGAACTATTCATGCTATTGTTCATACCACCTTTGCTTTTTAATGATAGCTGGCGATTCCCCAAACGGGAATTCCTGTCGAATAAACGGGTTATAATTACACTCTCAATTGGCCTTGTTTTTTTTACTGTTGCAGGAGTTGGTTATCTAGTTCACTGGCTGATTCCGGGAATTCCATTACCCGCCTCGTTTGCTTTAGCCGCAGCCTTATCACCCACCGATGCTGTCGCCCTCAGGTCAATGACGGCTAAAGCAAGGATACCCGAGCGAATTATGCATATTTTACAAGGGGAGGCTCTTTTAAATGATGCTTCTGGGCTAGTTTCATTTAAATTTGCCGTCGCTGCAATGCTCACAGGTATATTTTCACTGAGCAAAGCAATCATTAGCCTTTTTCTAGTTGGCTTGGGCGGGATGATCGTCGGGGCCGTCTTGACCTATCTTTTTATCGCGCTGCTTGGCCAATTGACACGTAAAAACGAGCATGAAACCACAACTGAGAATTTGCTCTTATTGCTTTTACCCTTCACTGCCTACCTCACCGCTGAAAAATTAGGTTTTTCAGGGATCCTCGCTGCTGTTTCAGCTGGCTTTACTATTGATAAAGCAGGCTTCTTAGATAGAACCTTGGCAAGGATGCGTATTGAGGGACATTTTGTTTGGGGTATGCTTGATTTTACTTTAAACGGGCTGATCTTTATTCTCTTAGGGCTATACCTACCTCATTCAATCGAATTAGTAGCCAATACTGGCTACAGCTTATTTGATTGCACAAAAATTGTTGCCATAATCACGATTACCTTAGCTTTCCTTCGCATGCTTTGGATTTACTTGACCATTCCTTTTGAAGTCTTAATCGCCCGACATCATCATAGAACCTGGCGTTGGCCTAACTTAAGAATAGTTGCAGCCATTTCACTTGGCGGTATACGTGGAGCAATTGCTTTGGCGGCAATTTTATCTTTGCCCACTATAATGGCTGACGGCACCCCTTTTCCAGGGCGCGATCTTCTCGTTATTTTGGTTGTAGGAGTAGTTCTTTGCTCCCTACTCATCAGTACAGTAGCACTCCCTTTGATCTTGCCTGGATTGAATATTCTTATTAATAAACCCTCTAGTAATGAAGAAAATGAAGCCCGTATTGCCGCAGCCCAAGCAGGGGTTAAAGCAATTGAAGAACACATGAAAATTTTATGTTCCAACGCAAGTGAACAAGACGCGGCCCTCTGTATGGAAGTAGGTAATTCGCTTATGGCAGGTCTGAACCATTATATTGTTGCTAACATTGGGACAGAAACCGAAAAATTAACGAGTATGAAGGCAATGGAATTTGAGAGACAACTGAGGATAGCCGCCTTAGAAGGAGCACGTCAAGAATTACGTTTACTTAGAAAACAACGTAAAATCAACAATACAACGATGATGACAATCATTGAGAGGCTCGATTTAAGGCAGCTTTCTACGATTAGCCCCCCGCAACAAAATTTCAGTCTAGAAACATAAAATTTAGTGCGATTGCAAAGAGGGAAAAGAATGTTAGGATGGCTTGTTAGGGTACTTTTCGTCATAGCTGGTTCAATAACAAGTTTGTTTGTTTCTCGCGACGCCCTTAATTTCAGCATTTTTCAAATGGTCATTGCCGTTTTACTTTTCACTATCCTCGTGATCATTATTGCCTTTTGGCCTATGTTTACCCACTGGTACAAGCAGAGAATACGAAGGAAAAAATAAGGTATTTTGGCACAAACCAAAATAAGCCTATAAAATAAGCAAGTTGCCAATTATTAAGTTATAATTAGCTGGCTTCAACAATTACCTTACAGAGAAACTGCCATGGCTCAGCCGCTTATCAATATCACACGCCAACAAGCCTTGGTCTTCGCGTGCTTTTTAGTTCTTTATGAATTCTTAACCTACGTGGCGAATGACATGATCATGCCCGGTATGCTTAAAGTCGTCGAATCGTTCAAAGGACCTGAAAGTGCAGTTGCTACCTCTCTCACTGCTTATATTTTAGGCGGAGCAAGCTTACAATTATTTCTTGGCCCTATTTCTGACCGATACGGCCGCAGACCAGTCATGCTTTCAGGCGCTTTCCTTTTTTTACTTTGCACAGTCGCAATTGCATGCTCTAATTCCATTGATCAATTTTTAGCCGCCCGTTTCTTCCAAGGTATGGGCCTATGTTTTATTGGTGTTATTGGCTATGCCACCTTACAGGAAATTTTTGCTGAGATGGATGCAATTCGCCTCATTGCCATTATGGCTAATGTGTCTACCATCGCCCCCCTGTTAGGTCCATTGCTTGGGGCAGCTTTTATTCATTATTTCAGTTGGCGGCTTATTTTTGTACTCATTGGTCTATTCGCTCTATTGGCATTGTGGGGTTTATGGCGATTTATGCCTGAGCCAATTGGTCAAACTAAACGGGATGGAGAAGAAATTCAGCGTATTTCACTATCACCTCGAACTGTTTTGAATAATTATAAAAATTTGCTCACGAATGCCCCCTTTATTTTGGGGTCAATAGCTCTTGGTTTAGTGGGATTGCCCTGTGTAGCTTGGATAGCCCTCGCTCCAGTAATTTTAATTGCCGAAGCAAAATTATCTGTTATCCAATATGGCTTATGGCAAATTCCTTTATTTGGAGCAACTATCCTAGGTAATTGGGTTCTCCAGCGCCTAACTCATCGGGGTACTGTAAAAAAAATTCTCCGTCTGGGATCTGTTGTAGTAGGTGTTGGTTTACTTACGAGTTTTTTGTTGACATTAGCCGTGAGCAATTATTTTTTCTGGCTGTTACCCGGTTTAATTATTTATTTTTTTGGATTAGGGATAGCAGCAGCACCGTTAAACCGGTTTATTTTGTTTTGCACCCCGATCAGTAAAGGAACAACTTCTGCATTGATGAGTATGATTGGGATGTGTGTGCAAGCTATAGGCATAGAAATAGCCAATCATTTTTATCAATCGCATAGTAATACTTTTTTTGGTTTTTATTGTGCATTAACTGGATTCGGGTATTTTCTCTTCTTAGCTGGCGCCCTTTTTCTTACTAAGTCGAGTGAAGCCGTCGAAAATTAATTTTTTTACTTGTAGTTACCCATAAAAGCACGTTACAAATGTATACCTACAACAAAAAAAGGATTAGGCAATGAAACTCTACTATTCTAAAGGTGCTTGTTCACTGGCTGTTCGCATAATTATTAATGAGATTGGCTTAGATTGTGAGTATGAATCCGTTAATCTGAAAACTAAAAAGACCGAAAAAAATGAAGATTACCTAGCAATTAATCCAAAGGGCGCAGTCCCTTCTCTTGAATTGGATAAAAAGGAAATTCTTACTGAAAATGTTGTGATTCAGCAGTACCTAGTTGACAAATTTAAAGCCACAAATTTATGCCCAGAAATAGGTGATTTTCATCGTTATCATGTGCTCGCATGGTCAAATTACATTTCTACTGAATTGCATAAAACCTTTGGTAATCTATTCAACCCAGCTATTACATCAGAAATGAGAGAAAACATTTTTATTCCTGCCATTAGGAAAAAGTTAGGTTATGTTGATAAACAACTTAGTAAAACAAATTTTATTGCAGGCGATCACTTTACAATGGCTGATGCTTATTTATTTGTAATGCTTTTATGGGCTTCACAAATGAACATTGATATAAAAGAATTCACTCATTTATCACGGTATTTTGCAGAACTTAATAAAAGATCAGCTGTAATCAAATCACTCAAAGAAGAAAGCTTAGACATGGCTGCTTAGCTAATACTTAACGAGTCCGTATCAACTTCTGAGTACGGACTACCTCTGGTTATTTCTCATCAAGTCGATTTCCTTATGGCCAAAATATACGGTAATGACAGTTCCAATAATAACCAATAATGCACCCAATAAAGTGAATAAGTTAGGGACATAACTCCAAATTAGCCAATCAAAAAAACCGCCAAAAACCACGATCAGAAAAACAAGGGGAGACATTAAGCGCACTGGCGCAGTAACATAAGATAATGTGGCAAAGATCTGATAAAGAGTGCCAAACACACCAACTGCCAACAAGAATACCCAAATCTCAACCGTTCCTGGCGATTTCCATTGAATAGCTGCCACAAGGCCCGACACAAAGGTGCTGACAATAAAGTAATAAAATAGCATTTGTTTTGTTGAGCTGCTTTTGCTTATGACACGCATTTGCACAATCGCTAAAGCGGTAAGAAAGCCTGAGGCAAGCGCAATTGTGGAAGCAAGGCATAAAATTTCTTGCCCTGGACTAAGGATAAGCCCTACTCCTATGAATCCTATTACAATCCCTAAAATAGCCTTTTTAGGCGTTTTAGCTCCTATCATAAGCCAGGCAATTAAAGGAACAAATAAAGGCGCTGTATTATTCAACAGAAGAGCATCAACAAGCGGGATAAATTTTATACCATAAAACACACAAAATAATGCTGATAACCCTGCTAAAATTCTCCCGCCATACTGCACAGGTTGCTGTATTTTTAAGCTGAATGTTTTATCTGTAACGATCCAGGGAAGAAGGATGATTAAACTAATGCTAAATCGAAAAAATATTAATTGCGAAGTAGGTAACAATGCGCCAATTTTTTTAACAAAAACAGACATCGCTGCAAAAGAAAAAGCTGAAATCACACCATAAAATAACCCCAGTTTTATACTCTGTAATCTTTCATAAGGATGTTCCAAATTTGTAACTTTTTTAGGCAATATCTGACTCCTCTACACACCCTCTCTTGCTACCCCATAAGCAGGGTTAACTCATTATGCATTAAGCATTGCAATCTATTACAATTAAACTATGGATTACTTTTCAAAAAAGAGCAATAAACACCACACCCAACAATCACACCTATTATCCGAGTGATTTTCCTTGATAGACAGGATTGGTTGTGCGTAAAAAGATTTGTGTGAAATAAAGTTTCCCCTTTTTATCACGCGCTAAACCAATGCCCGTTAAATTATAATTCCCTACAATATTCCTACGATGGCCTGGGCTAGTTAGCCAATTGCGTACAACATCTTTCCCATCTTTGTAATTGTAAGCAACATTTTCAGCCCCTCCTTGGCACTGTTTAATTTTGGCAAATATCCGATGAATGCGTTTATCAAAATTTTTATGCCCAAAGGGGATGGCATGTCTAGCCATATCTCGACTGTGTTTTGCAGCTTCTTTTGACATAAGGCTATCGAGTTTAAGAGGTTTTAAACCGTGTTTAGCCCGATATTCATTCACATAAAACAGAATGGCTTTTTGATTGGCTTTATCAATCGTTTCTAGACGGCTATTTGTTTGTGCGGCATTGGTTAATTGGCACAAACTCATTAAAAAGAAGGCAACTACTGCTATTTTTATTTTTTCCATTAGTGATCCCCATTTCCACTCTATGTTTTTGAATTGGCAATGATGGTAAAAATTAGCTCTCTTGTCCAGAGATAAGGAAAAAAATTAATCTGATCAATCAAAAAATAGACTCATCGTCTTCGGATGGAAGACGATGAGTTGAGCTCTCACAATAAATTATTTTTTTAATGATTGAGGCTTATGCAATGGAAATGGCGCTCGCTGATTCAATAATCCTTTAAGCTGTTTCGCTGCGAGGGAATTCGTATCGATTTGGGCACCCACAGCCAAGCACCGTTCGCCGGTATTGTTACAAAAGATGTCATTTAGCTTAGCAGAAGTAGGGAACGGCCTTTCGTTATCCTTTTCCCAAATCTTTCCAGCGTTGTTCGTAGAATAGATAAGGGGCTTTAGAAACGGGATAGTGGCGATATGTTTAATTTCCGATCCCACTGCAACACAATGTTTCCCTGAGTCATCACAATGCATTGAGTTTAGAACGTACTCACCTTCTTTAGGGGTAATTGGATTCATATTGTCCCAATCTACACCACCGTTACGAGTAGTGAATGAAAAAGGCTGGTATGCAGTTTTGTAGAAATCGTAGATATAACCAATTGTCGTGCACTGCATACCTGCACCATCACACGCTACATCCACTAAGGTACCCGCATTGCTATCAGTTTCTTCCATTGATAACACAACCGGCTTACTCCAGTGGTCTCCGCCATCCTGAGTGTAATAGGCCACTGGATGACTTGAATAATGTTCACTAAAGAAAGAGGTAGAGATGACTGAATTACCAACAGCAACACAATTTCGGCCTGAAAAATTACAACTCACACCAGACAAAGAAGTACCGTGGTAAATTGAACTTGGTGCTTGATAAGAAGGTTGTCTTAATGAACTAAATAATTTCCAAACTTCCCCTGCATTCTTGGTTGTGTAAATTAAAGGAACCGCTTCACGATCCCCTGCTAATCCACCAGCTATCGTACATACTACCCCTGCTTGATCACACGATATAGCGGTAAAAAGCGAATTATTTCCATAAACTTGTGTCTTATTAACTCCCTTTGGCAAAGGCAAAGTCTTAGGTGCACTCCAAGTTAAACCGCCATCTTTGGTTATATAAACGACCGGAGTCGGTACCCTTTCAATAATAGCAGAACTGGTCACGATGCATTGTTGGCCAGATTCATCACAATTAATATTGGCTGGATTTGGACTGTCATTTAAAACGGGGGTAATTTCCTCTTTCGGCGAAGCTAAGGCAATCGGATCGCTCCAAGTTAAGCCACCATCTTGGCTCGTATACGCTAAGCGCTCATGCAAATGGTATTCACCTCCAAAACCAACAGCAACACATTGCGTGGCTGTTTTGTCACATGATACAGCATCTAATCGGTTTAAAGCCGTGTTTATATATAAGCGAGCATTTTGGTAAATGGAAGGATCCGCAAAACAAGATGCCGAGACACAAGCCATGGAAATTACCGTTAAACACATAGATTTTTTCATAATTAGTCCTTGAAGCATAAAAATCGCTCGTATTATGTAAAGAACTATCTTTAAAGAGAAGAGATTTTTAGTAACAAAAGTTATCAATGGAACAAACACGATAAACCGGCCGATTGGATTAAGCTCAAATCGTTATTACTGCTGCGCCAGTAAATCGGCCGTACCGCAGATCATCAAGAGCTCGATTTACCTCGCGTAAAGGATAGGTGTGGACTTCTGTTTTGACTGGAATTGTAGGGGCTAAAGATAAAAATTCTTCACCGTCTTTTCTTGTCAAATTGGCAACAGAACATAACGTACGCTCTCCCCAAAGAATTTCATAAGGGAAACGGGGAATATCGCTCATATGTATGCCCGCGCAGACCACAATACCCCCTTTTGCCGTGTTGCGAAGCGCTAAAGGGACAAGACTGCCTACGGGAGCAAAAATTATCGCTGCTTCAAGGAGGTGCGGCGTTTTTTGATCTGACCCACCTGCCCAACTTGCTCCCAATTGATAGGCAAAATCTTGTGCAGCACGATCACCAGGACTAGTAAATGCATACACCTCTCGACCTTGTTGGCGGGCAACTTGTATGAGAATATGCGCTGCTGCACCAAAACCATATAAGCCTAAATGTTTTGCATCACCTGTTTTCAAAAGCGCGCGGTAGCCAATTAAGCCTGCGCAAAATAACGGAGCGGCTTGGTAATCAGGATAGCCTATGGGTATCGGGAAGCAAAACTGGGAATCGGCTACGCAATACTCTGCAAAGCCACCATCAATTTGATATCCTGTAAAACGCGCTTCATCGCAGAGATTCTCACGTCCAGATAAACAAAAATTGCACTTTCCACAGCTCCCTCCTAACCATGGCACACCAACCCGTTGGCCAAGCTCAAACCCTTTTACCTTCTCACCGAGTTTTTCAATATGCCCCACAATTTGATGACCCGGAATTAGCGGGAGCTTAGGATTCTCTAGCTCGCCATCGACAACATGCAAATCAGTCCGACAAATTCCACAAGCCCTCACCTTGATGAGAATTTCGTGAGGTGCTGGTTTAGGTTTCCCAACTTCAACCCACACTAATTCTTGCTTTGGTTGTTGCATTTGCATGGCGTGCATAAAAACGTCCTTATTTTATCCAAGCTATACTTTATAAGAATAATACAATTTATGCATCTTTCTTTTAGCACTTAGGACTGGAAGATATGGAAAAATTCATTGACCGTTACGAAGCAGGGACAATGCTTGCAGGGCTACTAGAAGACTACGCACACAAGCCAAATACCATTGTCTTGGCGCTACCACGCGGTGGCGTTCCTGTTGCCTACGAAGTTGCAGCTACACTTTCAATCCCACTTGAGGTTTTTATTGTCCGGAAGTTAGGAGTTCCTGGGCATGAAGAACTTGCAATGGGTGCTATTGCAACTGGGGGGACGGTTTTTTTTAATCAAGAAATCCTTGATTCTTTAAATTTACCTGAGGCGGCTATCCAACGAGTTATCAAAGCTGAAGAAGCCGAACTTGAGCGGCGCGAATCTGTGTATCGGAAAGGCCGTCCCCCTCTAAAAATTACCGGCAAGACAATTATTCTTGTCGATGACGGCGTAGCAACTGGTGCAACAATGTTTGCCGCTCTTAAAGCGTTACGTCAATTAAAACCGGCTTCGATCATCGTCGCAGTACCTGTTGCTGCCCAATCAACCTGCGAGGAGTTAACAAAACTGGCTGATAAGCTTGTTTGCCCGCTTAGACCTGTTAATTTTTATGCAGTAGGTTTGTGGTATGAAGATTTTTCGCAAACAACGGATGAGGAGGTTTTTACACTACTTACTAAAGCACATCAAAAATCCTCCTCTCATCTATCGACTAAAGGATGACAATATGGTGAACTTTGCTAAGGATATTGAACATTCGATTATCATTCCTCTTGCTGAGGCAGAACTTAATGGTATTTTACACATACCTCAAGAGTGCAGAGGAATGGTATTATTTGCGCATGGAAGCGGCAGCAGTCGGTTGAGCATACGCAACCAGCATGTTGCTCGGATTTTAAACAAAGCAAAATTAGCGACTTTACTTTTTGATTTATTAACACCAGAAGAAGATGCAATTGACAATTTCACTCGTGAATTTCGTTTTGATATTCCTTTCCTTGCTTCTCGTTTGCTTGATACCACGTATTGGTGCTCGGATGAGCTAGGGAATTACCATTTGAATTTTGGGTATTTTGGTGCCAGTACCGGAGGGGGCGCCGCAATTGTAGCTGCCGCAAAAGCCCCCGAATTAATTAAAGCAGTCGTCTCTCGTGGCGGAAGACCTGATTTGGCGACTGAGAGTTTACCTAGGCTAAAAGCACCCACTTTATTAATTGTTGGTGGCAACGATGAGGTGGTTATAGGAATGAATGAAGAGGCAATGGCTCAAATGAACTGTGAGAAAAAACTGGAAATAGTCCCTGGTGCAACTCACCTGTTTGAGGAACCGGGAGCTTTGGATATCGTCGCTAATCTAGCAAAACTGTGGTTTATGCAGTATTTAATCTAAATCCGGTATACAGGAAGGTAGCTTACTGATCCCGAATGAGCAAGACAGGTGTTGTTGCAATTCTGATAATTTGTTCTGCCACGCTTCCTAAAAGTAAATGATTTAAACCTCGTCGACCATGTGTTCCCAAAACCAACAAATCGGCAGGCCATACTTTTGCTTCTTCTCCAATTTTTTCAGCAATCTTCCCAGCAAAAGGCTTCAATTCAACTAATTTACAGTCGAATGGAACTTGCTCATTACGAACTTCCTCACTAATTTGATCTAAAAATTTTAACCCTTCCTCGCGATGAACTTGCCAAAGCGAAGCATAATCCACGTGGCTTTCAGTAGGGTAAACAGCACTTTCATCAATCACATGGATGATGCGCAGTTCGGCTTTTTGATCTTTGGCCAACCGAATAGCTTCTTTTAAAGCTAAATGGGATATTTCGCTTCCATCCACAGCGACCATAATGCGTTGATATATCATCATAGCCCCGTTTAGACATTTAGTTAATCCTAATGAAAATTATAGTATAGGATCTTTTTATGAAACCGGATGATCGAAGCCAGTGATTGTGTTGCCTCCGATTCACCTGAATCTTGCGTGACAAGCATTGCCTCACTGCTGTCAAGTTAAAGCCAGGATACCGACGCCCCGCAGAACCCTCGGGACGTCAAGATAAGTGAAATAAGGTTTTGATTTTTCCTGTTTAGAGTCAGTACACGCGATTGTTTATTTTGAATGAGAGGGCAAAGGACGCACTATTAACACATCGCATTCCGCCCCATGAAGAATGGCATTGGCAGTGGAGCCAAGGAGCAGAGCAAGACCGTGCTTTCCGTGACTGCCAGTCACAATCAAATCAATTTTCTTTTCTTGAGCAACACGCAGGATTTCGTTCTTTGTTGAACCAAATTCAATCATACAATGTTTTTCATCAACTCCAAGTTGCTTAGCTAGAGTAGCCAATTCTTTCTCAGCTTGCTCACGAATTGAAACTTCAACTTCAGCAAATCCGGCAAAACCTGGATATGCGTAGGCAGGAATCGGCTCAACAACGTGAACAAGATATAATTCTGCTTGATTTTCATCAGCTATTTTCTTTGCTTTATGCGCGGCTCTAATTCCCACTTCATCAAAATCAGTCGCGAATAATACCCTTTTGTACATAATTCTCTCCTTGCAACCCTCGAATTTACCTTAGGCGTGTTGACACCTTAAAGGTAATAGAAAATTTTTTATTTCCACCTTCGTCAGTTTACTATAAAATTTGCCCCGAGCGTAAGGTGGATTATGCTAAATCAAGTTTATTATTTGTGTTACTTCTCATAGAATTTAGCTGAATGAATCATGCAAAAATACGGCCAATTTTTATAAGTGTTAACACACCTAAGGGGTGTCTCTTAAAAAACCAGAACGATTAGATGGATAGCTAGAATCGCTAAATCCGACCGTTTCCTGGCAGGTAGATCTTTTACTAGTTATTGAGAGGCTGAGATTATACCCATTGAACCTGTCGGATCATGCCGTCGTAGGGAATAGTTATGATGTTAGATTTATTTGGTGCAATTTGCTCACTTTTGTCGACCTATTATTTTATTCGTCTTGATTGCAAAGCTTGGCTAACGACGCTATTCGCTACATGCTTCAATGGTTTCCTCTATTGGCAAAAGGGAATCTATGCCGATATGTTGCTTGAATCATTTTATTTTTTTAGTACTTGCTATGGTTGGTATGTATGGCAAAAACCAACTCCGCAACTCGAGGGGATTCGCAACCTTTCAAAAAAACAATGGCATTTATTACTAACGCTGCTTTTGGGCTGCTTCATACTTATAAGCACTTTACTTTTAATGTTTACTCGTTCTGACGTAGTACTACTTGATGCACTAACTACCTCATTAAGCCTCACAGCTCAATGGTTAATGTGCTATAAAGCAATAGCCACCTGGATTTTTTGGCTTTTTACCGATGCCATTTATGCCTACATGTATTTACATAAGCAATTACCTTTTCACTGCTTACTGATGCTTGTCTATACGGGAATGGCTGGTGTTGGCTATTTAACATGGACAAGACAAAAAGCTATCCCTAAGCCATTGCAAATCTAGATTAGAGCCGAGGCATGATCAAGACGGATTGAAGTATATTGACAGAGGCATGTCGAATTTAAAAAACCTATAAATGCACTAACTCATATTCGGAACGTTAATAATGCATGATCTTATTAAAAAAGCCGGTGATCGTTTCTTCTAAGAAACTGTCCATAGCTTCAATGCAATTTCAGTAATGCAAACGCTCGTGTGATACTTTTCTTAGCCGACTGCCTTTAACTGACCAACAGGACGAATCCACGGATTAAATTGGGCAAGTTCAGCGGGCAACGTTTTAATTGCGGCCTGAGCCTGTTCTACTTGACCAAACTCCCCGATAGTCAATACGTACCAATCCAAACCATCCCGTTTCGTTAAGCGTATTTTTGCATTTGCAGTCATTTTATGGCTATTCACAAAACGCATGACATCATCCCGCTTGCGGCTTGCTAAGACCTGTATAGTGTATTGGCCTTTTGTGGTATTTACTTTTGCAATTTTGCTCATGTTATCTTGAGATTGGTTTGAAGAAGCAACTTTTGACGTTGAGTTAGCGGCAGGCAAAGTTTTAGGAATAACAACAACCCTATCCCTAACCACGAGAGAATCATTGGTTTCCTCCTCCTCAAGCGCGAAATCTAAAACGCGTTTTGGTGAGGGTTGGACTTGTTGTTTCACCGAAGCTGTTAGCCAGCCAGGTATTTGGCTCGGTCGGCTAATAAGAGCTTGATTTATATCAGGCAATTGACTAACCAAAACTGGCTCTTTATCGACTGTTGAGATAGTGGGTACTAACGAAGGCAAAGGTTGGCTAACCTCTGCCACAAGATCGGGAGAGGTATCATACTCCACCTCTTCTTGAAAACTCGCGGAAGAAGGTAAAAACTGGTTTTGCCATATATAAGATGAAGCCAGCAAAGCAATCGCTGCAGTGGCTAAGAAACCCATATTTCGAATAAATGATTTGTGGCGCTCGAGTAATTGATTGGATTCGGAACCAAAAAAGTCCTTCATATGGCTATTGATGCGTGCAATATTGCCGCCTGTTAACTGATAAAACTGCTCTAACCGCTTCTCATCCAATGCCTTATCTAATACTTTAGGAAAGGGGAAAGCATTAAACAGATAAGTTTTTGTTTCTGACTCTGTTAGAACACCTGGCTCTAACGTATGGATTAAATGGGGTTCCAGTTTATTTAAGCTTGCCACTAATGAAAAATCAGACACAAAGCATAGATGAAAGAAGCCACTATCTCCTTGATGTTTTAGTTCAAACAGCGCTTCTTGCAAAAATGAATCCGGTAAATTCTGTGCATCATCAATAATGATTAATACATGTGCTTTCCGCTCGTTAATTTGACTAACTAGTTTTGCAAGACTGATTTCTGAATCAATACGAAAATGGAATACCGCATCCAGCTGATTTAGAAAATCCGCTTGCGAAAAAGGCGCTTTCGCCTTCATCAGATGCGCTTTAATCTGCGAATCAAGACTTGATTGCAGCAATTTAGCAAAAGTCGTTTTACCGGCCCCTTGCTCCGCCAAAACCGCTATCATGACGTTATTAAATAATACAAGGTGATTAATATAATCAATCTTGGTAAGCCAAGAATTGGGTTTAAAAACTTGCTTGGCAACCGGGTTATCCCGTTCCTTGATACTTGGCTCAATTGCCTCATTTTGCATGTTAATCTCCTTCAATTGCACTCTGCAATGATAAACGCAAACTGTCTTCTGACACATTGTCTTGAATGTGACAACATCCTATTGCTCTCATCAAAATAAAGCGCAAACGCTTATTCTTAATTTTTTTATCTTGTGACATTAATGCGCGTAACTCATTAAGGTCAATATCAGCAGGAATTCTGCGTGGTAATTTAGCCATCATCAACATTTTATCGACAAATTGCAAAGCTTTTTCATCTAATAGCCCTAAGTGATGAGAAAGCAGGGCAGCACAATAAAGTCCAATTGCCACAGCTTCTCCATGCAACCATCGCTCATAATGGGTATAAGCTTCGAGTGCATGAGCAAATGTATGGCCAAGATTTAATAAAGCGCGTTGTCCCGTTTCTCGCTCATCAGCCTGGACAATTTCAGCTTTTATTCGGCAACTCTGGCTAATAATTTCTGGTAATTGGCTTGAATTATTGGAATCTAAACCTGCTTCTAATGCATCGTAAACAAGATTGAAAAACTCACCTCCAGCTAATAAGGCATGCTTAATTATTTCAGCAAGGCCAGCACGGAACTCTCGTAAGGGCAGAGTCTTTAGCGTATTTAAATCAATAATAACCGCGTTTGGTTGGTGAAAACTACCAATCATATTTTTTGCTTGAGGGTGATTTATCGCCGTTTTTCCTCCAACGGATGCATCAACTTGAGCCAATAAAGTGGTAGGTATTTGCAGGAAAGGGACCCCACGTTGGTATGTCGCAGCTGCAAAGCCTGTAATGTCGCCAACTACCCCGCCACCTAGGGCGATTAAAGTTGTATCACGGTGGTGATGATTGGCTATCAATGTGTCATAAATTGCAAATAAACTTTGCTGATTTTTAAATGTCTCACCATCTTCAAGAATGACGATATCACATTGTCTATCTGCAAAAGCCAATTTTAAGAATCCTAAGTAAATTGGTGCAACCGTCGTGTTTGTCACGATTAGCACTTGCTTAGACAAAACATAACGATGAAGCAGATTTTTATCGGTTAAAGCATTATGGCCAATAAGAATAGGATATTCATGTCCTGGCAGGCGAATAATGAGTTCTTGATGTAACTTAAATTTCGCCATAGATATATTTAATAATGTTGTTAGCCACTGCTTTAACAGTTAATTTATCCGTTTCAAAACTAATATCGGCTAATTCATCATAGAATGGTTCTCTCTCGTCACGAAGCATTGCCAACCTACTCTCTAAGTCGTCTGTTTGGAGCAATGGTCGTTTCGTATCGCGTTTTGTTCGCTCGTACTGTTGCTGTATAGAAGTCTTAAGATAGATAACCGTACCGCGACCCGCAAGAGCATTCCTATTTTCAGGGGTCATGACTACACCGCCGCCAGTCGCTAAAACTATATTGGTTTTTTGAGTTAATTCATCAATCACTTTCTGCTCTCGGCGACGAAAGCCTTCTTCTCCTTCAATATCAAAAATCCAAGAAATGTCTGCTCCTGCACGTTCTTCAATCACTTCGTCAGAATCATAGAACTCAAGCTTGAGCTCCTTTGCCAAAGTACGGCCTATTGTACTCTTACCTGCTCCCATCGGCCCAATTAGAAAGATATTTCGTACTTTAACTATGCTCATTTTTAATTACATACCCCTTGACTGTAAACATGGGGGGAAAATCAACCCCAGATTTGATTAACACAGTAAACTTAAGGATCTTCGTAGGTTATTCAAATTTAAAACAGCCCATCCCATATAGAAAACGATCCTACTAGCGGATTTTTGCATAAAATGCGGGGCAAAAAGCTTATCTAAGTGGAGGCTGAGGTTTTCACAAACCGACACGCTGCACTTATCATCGCATTTTGTACGAAACCGCAACTAAATCTGAACGTTTTACATAATGAGTTACCCCAAAGGGGCTATTATACTCAAATAGCTAATGAATCGATCCTACTCGCTTACCAAACTTGCCCAACTTAACACCTCCTGCAATCGCTTGCCTTCGCCCTTCCATCGTTACTGCTGACAAGTTGTTTGTTATTATCCTAGGAGTAATGAAAATGAGCAACTCCTCATTTTTAACCGCAGTCGTTTTGTTTCGAAATAATCGTCCCACGACAGGCAATTCTCCTAGGAAAGGAACACGATTTAGTGCATTGTACTTATCTCTTTTATAAATACCCCCTAAAACAACCGTTTGTCCATCATTAATCAGGACACTTGTCTGAATTTCCTTTGTTAAAATAGAAGGAACTCCATTAAATACCTTCACAGACGGTATATTTTGATTAATCTGCAAATCCATCAAAATCTTACTATCTGGTGTAATTTGTGGTGTCACCTTTAAGCTTAGTACTGCTTTCTTGAATGCGACAGCAGTTGACCCACTCAAAGTCGCTTCTTGGTATGGTATTTCCTCTCCCGACTCAATCACAGCTGTCTGTTGATTGGTTGTTATTAATCTAGGATTAGCAATTATTTCTCCCTTTCCTTCACTTTCAAGTGCAGAAAGCTCTAAATCGAGAAGTATACCATTACCCAATTTCGCTAAAGCAACGCCAACTGATGCCGGCGACGCTGTAATTGGTAGCGCAGCCAGATCAAGATTTAGACGTTCAGCCAAAGGGACCTCTTCTTCCATTCCACTATATGGTACTGACTGCTTAATGCCTTTTAACCGGCCAACTAAATGGTTTGGCCTAGATACACCAAAACGGACACCCAAATCCCTTGCAAAATCTTTTGTCGCATTGACAATGCGTGCCTCGATGAGTACTTGTTTAACAGGGACATCAAGGCGCTTTACAAGCTCCCTTATTTTTTTAACATGAGTCCCAATATCCTGTAACCAAATGGTGTTGGTTCTTGCATCCACATTTACACTACCTCGAGGAGATAATAGTGTAGTTTTTGGGTCTGTTAGTAAATTAGCAATATCAGCTGCTTTTGCATAATTAACTTGTAGTAAGTCTGATCGCAGGGGTGCAAAATTTCTGCGATCATTCTCCATACTAAATTCTTTTTTTTCAAGCTCTATGATTTCATCAACAGGAGCTACAAACATTACATTGCCTATTTTTCGCTTACTCAAAGATCGAGTTGTAAGAATAATATCCAATGCTTGGTCCCAAAGTATGTCATCCAAACGCAAACTTAAGCTACCTGTTACTTTATCACTGACTACTATATTTATTCCAGTAAAATCAGCCAATAATTGCAGGACAGCGCTTACTTTAATCTCCTGAAAATTTAAAGAAATAAACTTGACCATATCCTTATTATTATAGGATTTCTGCTCCATAGGTAGCGTCTGGACTATTTCCTGTTTATTCTCCTGATTAACGCGACTCAATTTAGTCCCATTTACGTTACTATCCATTGCAAACAAACAATCATTTCCTATTATCAATATAAGAATTAGAATAATCCTACTCAAATCTGCTCCTGATATTTCATGCCAATTAAGTTTTAAACGGTCAATTCCTTCTCAGGAAATCCTGGTGTTAAATAAAGTTTAAAGACTTTGCTTTTCCAGTTTCCTGCAACAAAAATCTTTTCTTCTAGGAGAAGAAATTTTTTATTAATTTTAACAACAGCCCACTTAGTATCCTTCAATTGTTCACCTAGCTTAACAGCTGTTATTTTTCCATCGCTATGGCTAATTATTGCCCAGAAGATTGACTCTCTTCTTAACATTCCACTATAGCGTAGGGAATCGATCGTTGTTCTGTGTGAAATATCTCTTCTATTAGACGCTATTTGACCATTTTTTTTATTCTCAATTTTTCCAAAGAATGGATTATATCTAACGTTGTAACTAAAATGAGAAGATTTTGGGATTCTTGTTAACCTAGAAACAGTATTTTTATGCAAATTTGCATCCATTAGATCCCGTTTTAAATTAAGATCAGAAATGTTTTCTCCAGCGTTACTGGCTAATGGGCAAAGTAATAGCATAATTATAACGATCCAATTTTTCATTCATTTTACTTCTTGTTTATATTGATAAAATTTTGTCTTTATTTCCATGCGCAATTTTTCAAAATTGTTTTGATGGTTACTTGTTGAAAATTTTTTAACTTCAAAGGCATCAAAGCCTATGAGATGATTAAGCTGTAGTATTTTACTTATAAATACGGCTAATTGGTGATATTCACCAATGACGACTATGTCAATGATTTCTTCAACTAAAAATTGATGAGTTATTTTGGGCTGTGGACTAAAAAAACCCAAGGTAATTCCGGACTTAATACATATTTCATGAACCTCTGTTAATAAATCATTTCTCCATTCTTTATTAAAGTAAAATTTTATCATTTTTTGATAATTATCATTTAAGTATTTTGCCGACATCTCATCATCATTTTGCTTCATCACTTGCTGCTTATCTTTATACTCAATTTCTAATTTTTCCGCTTGATTAGATAATATTTTATACTGTTCAAAATCTGCCTTCACAATAAGCCAATAATTTATTAGCGTGAAAAATATTGTGAATGCAATTATTGAATGGTAACTCAATGAAATCGGCATTTTGCTAAAATTTACACAGCATGTCTGCTTGAAATTTATCTTTCTCATTTGCTTTAATTCTTTTTAAAATTAGGAATAACGATAATATGAAATAATGATCGATGTGAATTATCGACCTTTTTAATTTCGAGTAAATTTGGATTTTTCATCCATGGATTTTTCTCAATGTTTTTCATTAAAATAGGGATTAAATGATTAAATTCAGACTCTCCATTCAAAGCAATCTTCCTGTTTTTTAACTGTATATTATTCAAATAAATACCATTGGGTATTATTTTGGTAAGCTCATCAAATAGGCGAATGAAGAAATATCCTTCATTCCTTAATTTTTCCACGAATTCCACCATTTTAGTCATTTCTTTCTTTTTTTTCTTCATCTGGTTAATTTCAAGTATTTTTTCGGCAAAAATATCAATATTCTTTTTAATTTCTTGATTGCGTTTTGTCTGCTCATTATTAAGCCTTGCGAAGTGGTAGTGCATAAGCAAACACATAATCATAATCGATGCGGAAACGATTAATGTGCTGGCTAGAAATTTTCTTTGCTGTGTATTGCGCATTATTTGCCGCCAAGGCAATAAATTCACTTCAATTTGCATGGTACCCCCTTAATGCTAAACCGAACGCAACTAAAAACGATGGAGCTAATTGAGAAAATCGTTCTCTCTGTTGATGACTGACAATCTCAATGCAATTTATCGGATTGGCAACAACGGTTGAGGCTCCAAACCCTTCTCCGATGAATTGGGCTAGTTCATTCAGATTAACCCCCTCTCCAGCGACATAAATCAGATCAATCTCCCTATAATGACAATTAGCGAAAAAGAATTGGAAATTCCTTTTCAAATGCATCAAAGCTAAATCACAAATAGGTTTCAATACAGGGATTAATAACTGATCAGCATCGAAAATTTCATCACGAGCATAGACAACTTTGCCGCCGGTTATGATGCATAAGCGCATAGACCAAGGCCTGATATCAATCACCGCAATCACTGCTTCAGAATTACTTTCATTAATGTGATTAACTGCTCGCGCAATAGCATGAGATTCGATATCAACAATGATAACCTCTAATCCTGAACTCTTAAGCGCTTTAACACGTTTATCAATATTTTCACTCTTGGAAACCACCAGTAACACATCCAACATGCCGAATACTTCACTGGCTCCCAGCACAACAAAATCGACGCTAAGCTCTTCTGAGGAAAACGTAAGCAATTTCTTTGCTTCATGAATGGCCAACTCTTCAAGTTCAAGATCATTTAAGTTGTTAACAAGTTGGATTATTTTGCTAATCACCATCGAATCAGGAACAGCAATCGCTACTTGTCTAGAGGCTGGCTTAATTTCGGATAAAAGGGTTTTAATCGTTGAAGTGAGTACGTCAGTATGGATAATACCCTCTGCTTCAACTGTACTGGGTATCAAAGGCTTACAGCCGAAAGCTTCGATACAAGGCTTTTCATTCTGAGTGGAGATTTCAAGAATTCTGACTGATGTTGAACTAATATCAATACCAAGCATAGAACGAGTCTTGGATTTGAATCGTTTAAACACTATGACTCCATTTTTTTGACGAGTTGGACTGGGTTCTGTTCTTATCAGCTCGTATTTCGCGGAATGCATTAAAAACCAGCAAAAATGATCAGCAGAAACCCTCATTATTTAGCTGAACAAACTTTTCCATTTCTATTCTTCAGCGCGCTTATCATAACTGAGTTATTACAAAAAATAAATTTCTTGTAATCTTAAATTTACTAGAATGAGAGCATGAAAATTGTACTTACTAACCTTCAATAGTCTATCTGTCCAAGGGTTGCGCTTATCGGTTTAATTCAATATAGTGAATGTCGAGGATGTCCAGTTTGTACCAGTTCACAATTACAAGGGAGTTTTCTATGTCTGATCTAAAACGATTAATGCGCTCATTTGCTGCAGCAATCATCTACTATAACGAAACGCAAACTGAAAAAAGTCAATCAGCTGAAGTTTTGCTTGAGAAGCCTTACGTAGAATTGGTAGAAGATTTGAAGCAACTTATTAAAGAAGCCACAACCAACTATGAAACAAGAATTCCAGTCTTGAATTATCTTCTCCACTTAATCACGAAATTTAGACCGTTAATTGATCAGCCTACACCATTAGAAGACTCTGTTTATAAAGACATAGAAGATAATTTGGTTGAGTTCATACTGAATATGCAAAAATTGATGCTGATTTCCCATAGGGCAAAAGCTGAAATTCAATATAATGGAATGACCGTGGAGATGTATGGCTTTATACGCGGGGTTATACAATCTTCGCCATGCGTTTCTGCGCAAGCTATCGAAAGAAAAATTCTTATTCCCTTTGAACTTGCATTCAACACTCAGGAATCACAAGTAAGGGCGAGAATTAAAAATATAGTTGATGCACACAAAAAAGACATTAAGGAGACATGTGAATTACGTGCAGAGGTCACTAAACTTAGGGAGCAAGTAAATGACTTGAAAGAAGAAAAGCGCAAACTTTCTGAATCCGCCCAAGAGCATGAAAAGCAATTTAAAGAGCAATTAAAAATTGTACAGCAAGAGAATAAGGAACTAAAAGAAAAACTGCAAGCCGCGGAAAGTCAGGTTCGCACCGAAGAGGTATCAGCTCAGTCCGGCAATTTAGAGGAAAAAGAAGTAGATTTAGTCGACAGCATGGCACAAAGCAATCCTTTACGGAATAGAGGAAGATCAACACTCCCTCCTGGTTTTTATACTAATTACCAGCGTGGCTCGGCACCTTTATTCTTCCCCGGGCTACTTACTCAGTTTTCGTTTTCTCCTAACCCTACTGCAACTACATCGAATGGGGTGGGAACTATCAAGCCCAATAACACTTAATTGCCTCTCACTTTACCCTCTTTGATTTCAAAGAGGGTAATTAAAAATTATGCATAAGTACCTAATTGATAGCGATTAGATCGACCTCTATCCTGATATTTCACTTAATAATTCGCAAAATACTACTAAATAGCGCTATAATCAGCACATTCGATTTGATAATTTAAATTACTCCTCTCATGAAAAAAGCAGCATATTTCTGGCGCAAAGGCATTTGGGCATTGGTTAGCCTTTTTTTCCTTTTCATCGTTTGCGCTAGCGTGCTTTATCTTTATCTTGAAAGCCAACTTCCAAGTGTTGAATCACTTAAAACAGTCCATTTGCAAGTTCCTTTACGCATTTACACGCAAGATGGATTACTCATTCAAGAATACGGTGAAAAACGACGGATACCGGTTACTTACGAAGAAATCCCCCCCATGTTGATTCATGCGGTTTTAGCAACGGAAGATCAGCGCTTCTTTGAACATCCAGGAGTAGATATTTTTGGCTTAGGACGAGCGACTGTGCGGATGATAAAAACAGGCACAAAGTCTCAAGGCGGTAGTACTATTACCATGCAAGTAGCACGAAATTTCTTTTTAACACGTAAAAAGACCTTCCTACGTAAATTTAATGAAATCTTGCTGGCTATTAAAATTGATCGAGAATTAAGCAAAGAAAAGATTCTTGAGCTTTATCTGAATAAAATCTACCTAGGGAACCGTGCTTATGGTGTGGGCGCTGCGGCAATGGTCTATTATGGTAAAAGCTTAAAAGAACTAAATTTAGCTGAAATAGCGATGATTGCAGGTTTACCACAAGCACCTTCAACTCAAAACCCGATTACTAACCCACTAGCAGCTAAAAAGCGTCGCGACCATGTCCTTGAACGCTTGCTTGAGGAAAAATACATAACCGAAAAAGAATATCAAGAAGCTATACACCAACCTATCACAGCTCAGTACCATAGCACGAACGTACAAGTTAATGCGCCTTATGTCGCTGAAATGATTCGTCAATCCATGTTTGAACATTTTGGGCCTAAGGCCTATACGAAAGGCTATAAAGTATACACAACCATTAAAGGTCCACTTCAAATCGCAGCTAATCAAGTGGTTACCAATAATCTCCTCGCCTACGATCGCCGCCATGGTTATCGAGGCCCCGTTGCAAACATCAGCGGGATGGAAAATCAGTCAGCGGATTCGCTGCACAAAATCCTTGCTCAATATCCCGTGATCAATGATCTTGAACCGGCTGTTATTTTAACTGTGGGTGAAAAAGAAGCCACTGCAGCCACGCGACATGGCCTGAAATTTACTATTCCTTGGGAAGGGTTATCGTGGGCAAGACCCGCGCTGAAAAACGGATGGATGGGCAAAAGCCCTTCTAAAGCAAGCCAAGTGGTTGCCGTAGGTGACATTGTCTACGTCCGTAATCAAAATGATCAATGGCAACTCACGCAGATTCCTCAGGTTGAAGCAGCCTTAGTCGCCCTTAACCCTAATAATGGCGCACTGGAGGCCTTAGTTGGTGGATTTAATTTCCAAAAAAGTAAGTTTAATCGTGCAACTCAATCAGAAAGACAGCCCGGGTCAAGTTTTAAACCTTTCATTTACGCTGCTGCTTTAAATAAAGGCTATACACTTGCTACGCTTGTCAATGATGCGCCAGTGGTCGTTGATGACCCCAGCCAAGCCAACTTATGGCGTCCGCACAACGATAACCTTAAATTTAACGGCCCAACTCGGCTTAAAGAAGCTTTAGTGCGCTCACGTAATTTGGTTTCCATTCGTGTCTTAGATGATATCGGTTTTGATTACGCCATTGACTTTATTAGTCATTTCGGTTTCCGCAAATCAAGCCTTCCAAGAGCCCTTTCTTTAGCCTTAGGCAGCCTTTCAGTAAGTCCATTGGATCTAACAACTGCCTATGCGGTTTTTGCAAATGGCGGCTATAAAGTTGAACCCTTTTTAATTGATCATATTACCGACAACGATGGCAAAATTCTCTTGCAAGCAAAACCAACAGTTGTTTGTAAAAACAATTGTGATCCCTCCAAAATGGATCCTTCTACTTTAGCACCAAGAGTAATTCCAGAGGATGTTGCCTTTTTGATGAATACCGCTTTAAAAGACGTGATCCAACATGGTACAGCACGTGCTGCAAAAGTTTTAAACCGTCAAGACATTGCAGGAAAAACGGGAACAACCAATGACCAAGTGGATGCATGGTTCGCTGGCTTTAATTCAGAAATTGTTGTCACTGCTTGGGTTGGTTTTGATACGCCACAGTCTTTACATGAGTATGCTGCCAATTTAGCCCTGCCTTTATGGATAGATTTCATGAAAGTGGCTTTAGCAAATACCTCAGAAGAAGAACTGACTCAACCCCACAATGTCGTTGCCATGCGCATTGATCCAACCACGGGACTACTCGCCAAAAATAACCAATCCAATGCCATTATTGAGTATTTCCGCGAGCAAGACATTCCAGGTACTGAAGAATCGTCATCATCAACCTCAGTTTACAGTGATCCAAGGATGACCACCGAAAATCCAACAACTCAAGCAGCCGCAGATCCGCAAGAACAAGAAAATTTATTCTGACCGAGCGAAGTCTAAATATGGCAATTGGTTTTTTACCAATTGCCCATATAGCTCCGTTTTTGAATCCGATCCGTGAACGAGGGGATAACACAACCCGCTCTTTTATGCGCTCGATTACTTGAGCGGCTCAGATTGTACAGCCGAACACTTGCACTTCATCCTTGAAACTCAAAGAACCGTCAATTTATCGCTAACCATAATTAATACGATATTTTGGTTACTAATTTGACAAATTCAATTGACATCAATATAATTTGCTGTTTTTTTGATCAAATCAGGGACTGTCCCATGCCCAACACTCCAACTGATTTTTTTTCTCAATTACCTCAAGAAATTTTAGTACGCATCTATTCCAATCTTGGCCTTAAAGAACTTTTAAATGCTTGGTACACTGGTAGAAAAACACAGCAAAGAGCTGTAGAGCAGGTTTTATTTGCAAAAGATGCTCTCGAATTTTACCCAAGTCAAATCAAGATATTGACAATACTCTCCAGGGCGCGTTCGATTTTCAATGGCGATAATGACTACCTAAATGGGTTAGAAAAAAAATTTTCTACGAAGATGAGAAACCCGCAATTAAGCTTCTCCGATCGATTGCGAGGGTTTAAATTGATTAGCAGTATTCGGCTCGTTCCGTTAGACATCACTCTGATAATATCCAAACTTAATGAACAAGATCCGGTCACTTGCAAAGCAGCATTAATTTGTATAACTACCATGGTACCTGCTTTAGAGACAAATGCGCTATCAGCTCTTATTGACCCTGTTATCAATAAACTTCAAGATCCAAGTGTGTTTGTTCGCGAAGCAGCATTAAACTGCCTAACTGCCATGGCACCTGCTTTAGGGAAAAAGACGCTAGCTGCTTTTGTTGAACCTGTTAAATATAAACTCGATGACCAAGATAGGGACGTTCGTCAAGCAGCGTTAGTGTGTTTAGCCACTATGGTACCTGGTTTAGAGAAAGAGACGCTAATTACTCTTGTCGAACCCATTAGAAACAAACTCAATGACCTTTGGGGAGTATGCCAAGCATTAAATTGCTTAACCGCGATGGCACCTGCTTTAGAAAAAGAAACGGTTGCAACTCATATTGAAGCTGTTAAAAACAAACTTGATCACTTTGGATGGGAGGTGCGCAAAACAGCATTAAATTGCTTAGCCACTATGGCGCCTACTCTAGAGAAAGAAACTCTAGCAACTCTTGTTGAACTGATTAAGAATAAACTCAATGACCAGGATTGGAGAGTATGCCAAGCAGCATTACATTGCTTAATCGTCATAACACCCGCTTTAGGGAAAGAGACGCTAACTGCTTTTGTTGAATCTGTTAAGCATAAACTCGATGACCAAGATTGGGATGTTCGTCAAGCAGCATTAGATTGCTTAACCGCCATAACCCCCGCTTTAGACAAAGAGACGCTAGCAGCTTTTGTTGAACCTGTTAAAGATAAACTCGATGACCAAGATAGGGACGTTCGTCAGGCAGCATTAGAGTGCTTAGCCGCTATGGCACCTACTCTAAAGAAAGAAACTTTAGCAACGGTTGTTGAGCCTATTATAAATAAACTGAATGACGAATATGATTCTGTTTACCAAACAGCATTACATTGCTTAGCCGTCATAACACCTGCTTTAGAGAAAGAAACTCTAGCTGCTTTTGTTGAATCTTTAAAAGATAAGCTCGATGACCAAGATTGGGCTGTTGCGGCATTATATTGCTTAGCTACTATGGCACCTGCTTTAGCGAAAGAGACTCTTGCAACGCTTGTTGAACCTATTACACATAAACTCAATGACCAAAATTTTTATGTTCGACTAGCCGCATTACATTGCTTAGCTGCTATGGCACCTGCTTTAGCGAAAGAAACTCTGGAACCTCTTGTCGCGTCTGTTCAAAATAACCTCAAACCACATCTGAATGTTTCCGACGCTGCACTACATTGCTTAGCCACTATGGCAGCAACTTTAGAAAAAGAAACGCTAACAACGCTTGTTGAACCTGTTAAAAGCAAGCTCAATGACTCCAGTTCGCTGGTTCGCGAAACAGCATTACATTGCTTGGCAACCATGATACCTACTTTAGAGAAAAAAACGCTTGCAACGCTTATTGAACCTGTTATCAACAAACTCAATGACAATGTGCGGGATGTTCGCCAAGCAGCATGTCATTTTCTTGCCTTTTTACTAGCTGATACTGAGAGCGCTCCGAAAATAGAGATAGATAGTGCTTCTTTGAATACCAGCGAAGCATTGCTTATTTATGTTGTTTCTGACTGGATTAAACAAATTAACAACGTTTCAATTCAAGCGGAAGCTACGCCGCAATTAGAGCAAGCGAATCTTCACATGTTTTGAGATGTTAGGCTGTGAATGAAAATGTATTATAAAATCCCTTCCTCCCCGCGCTTAGCATGGGAGATGGTCAGCGGGATGGAGAAAACTCCCCCTCTCCCTAGCCCTCTCAGCGGGAGAGGGAATTTTAGAATCAGAACCTGCACTCGCGATAGATTTGATCATCCATTTTAATTGAGTTTAAAGAGGTACTGTTTTGTGGCAAACACTCCAACTGATTTTTTTTCTCCATTACCAATGGAACTTTTGGTATACATTTACTCCAATCTCAGCCCTAAAGCACTTTTAAACGCGTGGGGCGCTCGCAATAAAATACACCAAAGAGCGATAGAGCATGTTTTATTTGCAAAAAATGAGATCGAATTTTATTCAAGCCAAATCAAAGTGCTTACAGCGCTATCCAATTCGCGCACAATAATCAATAATGATGCCGAGTATTTGAAGCAGTTAACCATCAAATTTTCTACTAAGGTAAAAAACCCTAAATTAAGCTTGTCCGATCAATTACGAGGGATGAAACTGCTTAGCACTATTTGGCAAGTTTCGTTAGACACTACTCTAATCACTTCTAAACTAAATAATCCCGACACCTGTCGAAGAACATTAGATTGCTTAGGCGCTTTATCCCCTGCTTTAGGGAAAAAAACTTTAGCAGCTTTTGTTGAATCAGTTATAAGTAAACTCAATGACCCGGATTGGCTTATTCGTAAAGACGTATTGCATTGTTTAACCGCGATGGCATCTACTTTAGATAAAGAAATTCTTGCAACGCTTGTTAAGCCTGTTAATAACAAACTTTATGATGAGGATTTGGATGTTCGCCGAGCAGCAATGAATTGCTTAGCGGCAATTGTACCCGCTTTAGAAAAGGAAGCTCTAACCTCTCTTGTTGAATCTTTTAGGGATAAACTCAATGACCAAAATTTAACTGTTCGCCAAGCAGCATTAAATTGCTTAGCTGCCATGACTCCTACTTTAGAGCAAGAAAAGCTCGCAGCTCTTGTTGAACCTGTTACAAAAAAAATTTACGACCATGAGTGGGATATTCGCCAAGCAGCATTAAATTGTTTGGCAGCGATGGTACCTGCATTAGAGAAAAAAAACCTAGAAACCCTTATTGAGCCTGTTATAAATAAACTCAATGACTTAAGTTCAACCCAAGCAGCATCGAATTGCTTAGCAGCAATAAACTCTGCTTTAGAGAAAAACTCACGTGCAAAAATTGCTGAACTCCTTAAAAATCAACTGGATCACTCAAGTCAAACGGTCCGCCAAGCAGCATTAAACTGTTTAACAACCATTGTACCTACTTTGGAGAAAGAAACGCTCGCAACACTTGTTGAACCTGTTCTAAATAAACTCAATGACCAAAAGCCTGATATTGGACGAGCAGCATTAAATTGCTTAACAGCGATGGTGCCTTCTTTAGAGAATGAAACGCTCACAATGCTTGTTGAAACTGTTACAAGTAACCTTAATGATGAAGATCTAGATGTTCGCCAAGCAGCATTGCATTGCCTAAGAACAATTGCACCAGTATTAGAAGAAGCAACATCAGTCAATCTTGAGGCAATTAAATACAATCTAAACGACCAAGATTGGATGATTCGTCAAGCAGCATTAATTTGCTTAGAGGCGATTACACCTGGTTTAGAGAAAGAGGCGCTGGTTACTCTTGTTGAATCCGTTAAAAACAAACTCAATGACCCAAATCCGCTTATTTGCCAAACCGCATTATATTGTTTGACGGCGATGGTTCCTGATTTAGAAAAAGAAACTCTGATGACTCTTGTTGAATGTGTTGTAAACAAGCTCAATAACCGAGATTCAGAAATAATCAAAGCAGCATTAAATTGCTTAAAAACAATGGTACCGGCTTTAGAGCAAGAAACCCTAGCAACCCTTATTGGACCTGTGATAAATAAATTAAAAAACTTAAGTTGGTCTGTTTGCCAAGTATCATTAAATTGCTTAGAAACAATGACACCCTTTTTAGAGAGGGAAGCGCTAGCAACGCTTGTTGAACTTATTACGAATAACCTCCATGCCTCAAGTCTACTTATTCGCCAAGAAACATGTCATTTCCTCGTTTTTGTATTAGCAAATGCTGATCACGATGTAAAAATAATGATAAACAGTTCTTCACCGAATACAGGCGAAGCATTACTTATACAGACTGTCTCTGACTGGATTAAACAAATATATAATGTTCCGAATCAAGCAGAAGTTACATCACTATCAGAGAAAGAGGCTCTCCAAATGATTATGTTTTGAGATTTTGGGTGTGTGTTGAAATGCAGGTTTTTATAAAATCTCCTCTCCGTGCGACAGCACGGCTTAAGCTTAAAAGCGCCCTCTCCCTAGCCCTCTCCCGCAAGCGGGAGAGGGAATTTTATATGACCGGAACATAAAATCCCCTCTCCTTGCACGGCAGTCTTAAGCTTAAAAAGAACCCTCTCCCTAGCCCTCTCCCGCAAGCGGGAGAGGGAATTTTATATGACCGGAACATAAAATCCCCTCTCCTTGCACGGCAGTCTTAAGCTTAAAAAGAACCCTCTCCCTGGCCCTCTCCCGCAAGCGGGAGAGGGAATTTTATATGACCGGAACATAAAATCCCCTCTCCTTGCACGGCAGTCTTAAGCTTAAAAAGAACCCTCTCCCTGGCCCTCTCCCGCAAGCGGGAGAGGGAGTTTTATATGACCGGAACATCGGTAATAAAAGTAGCCAGTCACAAGAAAACGCACCTTTGAATGACAAAAATAAAACCTATTTCGGCGTAATTAGGTTACTGGATTTAACACTAGCTTGCCAAAGCATCAGTAGCCGCGACGTATTCATAACCAAGCTCGCGAGCCACTGCTTCGTAGGTGATCATACCTTTATGGACGTTGAGACCGTTAAGCAAATGGCCATCGCTCAATAAAGCCAATTTCACACCTTTAGTAACTAAACTCATTACAAATGGCAAAGTTGCATTATTAAGGGCAAACGTTGATGTGCGGGGAACAGCGCCAGGCATGTTCGCGACACAATAATGCACCACATTATCTATTACATAAGTCGGATCTTGGTGAGTAGTTGGCTTACTGGTTTCGAAACAACCGCCTTGATCAATCGCGACATCAACAACCACTGAACCAGGGCGCATGGTTTTTAACATTGACCGAGAGACCAGTTTAGGTGCTGCGGCTCCGGGCACGAGGACTGCTCCGATTACTAAATCAGCCTCTGCTACATATTTCTCCAAAGCTTCAACAGTCGCATATATGGTATTGAGTTTTGAGCCAAACTGAAAATCAAGTTCTCGTAACCGGGATAATGATTTATCCAGTACAATAACCCTTGCTTCCATGCCCATGGCCATACGCACAGCATTAGTACCCACTACGCCACCGCCTATAACAACCACATTAGCTGGAGCAACACCGGGTACACCACCTAGCAAAACACCTGATCCTCCTTGTGCCATCTCAAGACAATGGGCTCCAGCTTGTATCGACATTCGACCCGCCACTTGCGACATTGGCGTTAATAAAGGTAGACCACCGTCATTTTGCGTCACTGTTTCATAAGCAATCGCAGTAGCCCCAGACTCCTTCAGCAGACGGGTTTGTTGAGGATCTGGAGCCAAGTGTAAATAGGTAAACAACGTTTGTCCTTCACGTAAGCGGCGGCATTCAATAGGCTGAGGTTCTTTGACTTTAACAATAAGCTCAGAACGCTCAAAAATCTCATCTGCTGTAGCCACAATTTCTGCTCCGGCAGCACTGTATTCCGCATCGCTAATTCCGATGCCTAACCCTGCACCTTTTTCAACTAGAACAGTGCTTCCAACTCGCACAATCTCTCTTACACTTGCAGGGACAAGGCCCACACGATTCTCTTGTGATTTAATTTCTTTTGGAACACCAACCAACATAATTTATTCCTTCTATAATGTTATAAATTAGCCTTAACTTGCCTGTAATTGCCTAATCATTTGAGGAACCAATTCGAAAAGATCACCAACCAAACCATAATCAGCAATTTGAAAGATAGGCGCTTCTGCATCCTTGTTAATAGCAACAATGACTTTCGAATCCTTCATACCCGCCAAATGTTGTATTGCTCCTGAGATCCCTACAGCGATATATAAATTAGGGGCAACCACTTTTCCTGTTTGGCCAACTTGAAAGTCATTCGGTACAAACCCAGCATCGACCGCAGCTCTTGAAGCCCCTACTGCAGCACCCAGAGCGTCAGCAAGTTCTTCAATTAGTTTAAATTTTTCTGCGCTTTGTAAGCCACGACCACCGGAAACCACAATTTTAGCACTACTTAGATCCGGACGCTCTGAACGACTTAACTCTTGTTTAATGAATCGGGTGTTTTTTTCCTCAAACGATTTATCAATATGCTCGATAGAGCAAGGGCTTTGTTCATCGAGGATACAATCGAAAGCCGTTGTGCGAATAGTCAAGACTTTAATTTTATCTAAAACACGCACTGTCTCAATCGCATTACCTGCGTAAACGGGGTGTTCGAACGTATTTTCATCAATGATTTTACTCACGTCCGAGACTTGGGCGACATCTAATTTAGCCGCTATACGGGGTAATAAATTTTTTCCAAAAGTTGAAGCTGGGGCAAGAATTGCAGAAAAGGAAGCAGCCATTGATACGACTAGCTCACTCATATTTTCTGCCAGCTGATGAGCGAAACTGGGATTATCCACTAACCAAACTGAATGCGCACCGGCCATTTTTGCTGCTTGTTCTGCTACTGTTTTACAGTCATGGCCTGCAACAAGTAAAATTGGGTTGCTGTCCAATTGTAGAGCCGCAGCAAAAGTATTTCGTGTAGCAAGGTGCATTTGTTTGTTATCATGTTCAACGATGACTAAAGTGCTCATGATTTTCTCCCTTGATTAAAGCACTTTGGCTTCATATTTTAATTTTTTAAGTAGTTCCTCAACAGAATCTACTTTTATACCTCCAGTGCGAACGGGCGGCGCCTTCACATCAAGTATTTCAATATGATTTTTAAGGGTTAAGCCCAGCGTTTCTAATTCAATGACAGACAGCGGCTTCGATTTAGCCTTCATAATATTAGGCAAACTAGCATACCGTGGTTCGTTTAATCGAAGATCCACACTCAGCACTGCTGGTAACGTCATACCCAGTGTTTGTAAACCACCATCAATTTCTCGAGTAATTTCTATAAAGCGATCATTTACTTTAAGTTCAGAGATGAAAGTGCCTTGAGGCCAATTCAATAATGCTGCGAGCATTTGTGGGGTTTGATTATTATCGCCATCAATTGCTTGTTTTCCCATTAAGATTAATTCGGCTTGTTCATCGATAGCGATTTTCTGCAAAATTTTTGCAATGTTAAGACTACAGTAATTCGTTTCGGTCTTGATTAGAATTGCACGATTGGCACCCAATGCTAAAGCATTTCTAAGTGTTTCTTGGGTAGCCTCAGGTCCTATGGATACTGCTATGACTTCTGTTGCAACCTTTTGCTCAAGCAATCGAACGGCCTGTTCCATAGCAATTTCATCAAAAGGATTCATGGACATTTTGACGTTTTGTTTTTCCACACCTTTGCCATCCGCCCGAACCCGGACTTTGACATAAGGGTCTATCACCCGCTTCACTGCAACTAGAATTTTCATAGTTCCTCACTGGAAATACTAAGTCAGTCCAGCATATTGCCAGAGGTAATGGCTTGAATTCAATACTTGAGTCAGGGTCTAACAGCCTATTTTTAAAGTTTGTAAATACTCACTAAAAGGCTGACCTACCTCAGCATGGGACATACCGAACTCAACCGTTGCCTGCAAATAGCCTAGCTTCGATCCGCAATCATAACGCTTCCCAAGAAATTGAAAAGCTTGGACAGATTGTTCTTGTAATAACTGTCGAATACCATCAGTTAATTGAATTTCACCTCGCTGATCCGCAACAGTCCCTTTAAGACAGTCAAAAATATCCGGGGTAAAAATATAACGCCCCACAGCCGCAAGGTTAGAAGGTGCTAACTCTCTCTGTGGTTTTTCGACCATATCGATTATCCTGAAATAATTTTCAGCAGTATCAGCCGCTTGCACGACGCCGTAGTGGCTGACATCAAGCCAAGGAACAGGCTGGACAGCCACGATGGAATATCCATCGTTTTTGAAATGTTCAGCCATTAATGAAAGACAGGGTAACCTTGAATCATCAATTAAATCATCCGCTAGCAAAACAGCAAAAGGGTCTCGACCCACCACATGTTCGGCACAAAGAATTGCATGCCCTAAACCCAAAGGCTGATGCTGCCTCACGTAAGAAAAATGAATTCCGGGAGGGGAAACACCTCTGACCACTTCAAGCAACTCTTCTTTACCTTGCTCTTGTAACCGAGCTTCTAATTCAAAGTGATTATCAAAATGATCTTCTATGGCACGCTTGCTTGAACTGGTAATAAAAATCATATGAGTAATACCAGCACGAACTGCTTCTTCTACGGCATATTGGATCAATGGCTTATCAACAATTGGCAGCATCTCCTTCGGATTAGCTTTTGTTACGGGTAAAAAACGTGAACCCAACCCAGCAACTGGAAATACAGCTTTCTTCACTTGCATAATCAATACGCTCCTTCGATCAAGATGCGATGCACGTTTCTGTAGAGACACTCACAATGGGTGGGCGCCCTACCGAATAATAACCAGCTAATTTTGCGTTTTTCACTGCCGATAATTGATAACAATTACGACCATCAAATAGCGGTGCATCACCTAACTTAACTTTTAGTAAATCAAGAGGATAATTTTTAAATTGTGGCCATTCAGTAGCAATGACTAAGGCATCTAAATTTTTAGCAAAAACCGCTTCAGCTGACTCACACCAAATAATCGCGAAACTATCTCCTAGCAATCGTTGGGCTGCGGGCATTGCAACTGGATCAAAAACGCGGAGCTTAGCACCTGCCTGCAATAAGGCTTCAATAGCAACTAAACTGCTTGCTTCCCGCAAATCATCGGTTCCAGGTTTAAAAGATAAACCCCAAAAACCAATCGTTAATCCTTTTAAGTCCTGCTTAAAATGCTTAGCCAGCCGATCAAAAATCCAGTTTTTTTGTAGAGAGTTGATTGATTCAATCGCATCTAATAAATTGGTATCCACATCTACTCTTTTGGCTGTCTGAATCAATGCGCGGACATCTTTCGGAAAGCATGATCCGCCATAACCGATTCCTGCGTTAAGAAAATGAGGGCCAATGCGATAGTCCAGTCCAATTCCTTGCCGGATGTCATCAATGTTTGCTCCCAGTTCATCGGCGAGTCGGCTGATTTGATTAATAAAGCTGATTCGACAGGCCAGCATGGCATTGGCCGAATATTTAGTCAATTCTGCAGAACGCCGGCTCATACATAGAATAGACACCCCTTGCTCCGCCAGGGGTAGATACATCTGCTTTAAGACCGACAGTGGTTGCTCTTTCCCCCCTAATATCACACGATCCGCACATAAAAAATCCTGAACTGCAGTGCCCTCTCGCAAAAACTCAGGGTTGGAAACAACCTCTATTTTAATAGTCCTGTTACAACGCGCTAACTGCTCATTGATATGATTTTGAATTTCATCACCCGTTCCTACAGGTACGGTTGATTTAATCACTAAAATACAGTCCTCTTGGGCTTCTTGGGCTATTCTTGATGAAACAGAAAATACTTGCGATAAATCAGCGTTCCCGTCAGCAAGGCTCGGTGTGCCTGTTGCAATAATATGCACTTGTGCGTGCATTATTGCAGTGGATAAATCAACCGTAAATGCAAGCCGACCATGGGCAAGTTGCTCTTTCAATAGTTCTGGAAGCTGCTCTTCATAAATTGGGCATTGCCCTTGAGCAAGCATATTCACTCTCGATTCATTGATATCGGCACAAACCACATCATGACCCAATTTTGCTAGGCAAACAGAAGACACTAAACCGACGTACCCAGCTCCGTAAACTGCGATAATCATAGGGATCTCAAAAATAAAATATGCACTGTGGCAAATAGATGAAAGTAACAATTGTTGCCAATAATAGTTATTTTGTCGAGCTTTTGTATTGTATACTGACATCCCGACTTATTCACGGGAGCAATTATATCCCGCCAAATAAATATGTTTGACAATAATTCAATTGAACAACAGCCATGGCTCCATAAACCAGCACTCGTTTTATTCTTGTTTACCTCTCTTGTGTTTTTTATTCGTCTTTTTTTGCGAGGTTCAATTTTAGAGATTGACGAAGCGGAGCAAATTGTCATGGCTCAACACCTTCTACCTGGTTATCCCGATCAGCCCCCACTCTATTCTTGGCTTCAATATCTTTTTTTTAAGCTGCTAGGCCGAAATCTCATGAGTCTTGCTTTGTTAAAATCAATATTGCTCTTCGGATGCTTTTATAGTTTTCACCATATTTGTCGCCTCTATTGCCAATCCGCTTCATTAGCTTGGTGCGCGACAATGAGTTGGGTGTTCATTCCTGCGATTAGCCTTGATTTAATAAAGGACAATACGCATTCTGTCTTAGCTTTATTCGCTGCATCTGTCACTTGGTATTGGTTCGTTGCTCCCTCTAACTTAGCCAAAGCGGTGTGGTATGCCATTTTAGGATTCATTATTGGTATTGGGTTCTTATCTAAATTTAATTACGTTATTTTTCTCATATTGCTTATATCTAGCGCAATTTCGTTGTCAGATTATCGAAAAAAAATAGTCGATTGGCATATCATTATCACTTTACTCCTTGCTGGGTTGATTGCTAGCCCCTATTTTTTATTTGTAATTGACTCTCCCAATCTTGCCTTTCGAAGCGCATACAAATTAACTAGCGATAGAAACCTGCTGTTAGGCTTTATTCATTTGATAAGAGCATGTCTGATTTTCCTTGCACCAATGATCCTCATTACTTATCTATTTTTTCCGATAAAGAAATTTTCATCATCACCCTCCCCCTTACATTCCTTACTTGTTCGTTATCATGTTCTTTGCTTGCTGCTTTTAATTTCGCTGATTTTTTTCAGTGGTATGGGTAATTTTGCAACTCGCTGGTTAATACCTATCCTTTTTTTAGGCCCACTTTTGCTCTTTAGACAAGTTAAACTAACAGATGAATTAAAACCAAGAGTGAGGTATTTTTTGATTTTGGCTTTATCTATTCAATTGATTTTTCTTATGTTGTTAATACAGCGAGGCCACAACGAGCATAAAATGCAAGATGAATTTCTCATTAGAGAAATGAGGCATGCTATTAGCACAGAGCATCATCAAACAGAATACGTAGTCGCTGATTCCCTATGGCTGTTGGGAAATTTTATGTTACAGCTACCTCATCATAAAGGATGGCTACTGCATCCTGCTACTTATCCAAAATTGCCTCGTGGTAATTCATTACTGATTTGGCAAACTTCTGTACGACCAATCTGGATCGATTTTTTTACGGTGATGCAACCGGAAATCAGTGGCATAACCCAAATAGAAAACCCCAATAACCATCGTGTCATTGGAGGGTATGCGTATTCTGCGGTTAAATAAATTGCTGCCAATAGCGCTTCACGTACATGAGCCCACAATCAAATTAGCTGGGGATTTTACTCTCTTTTTGGGACAACCCAGATTGCCTTACTCTAAAACGAGTTGCCTGCTCACGATGGATCAAATATAAATTACGCGCATAAATAAAGACACCGGTGGATTGTCCTAGGATAAAGACTGGGTCTCGTTTGTAAATTGAATACAGCAAGAGCGTAATACCGCCAAATAAGCTGAGGTACCAAAAAGCAACCGGAATAACACTTTTTTTCACTTTTTCGCTGACCAGCCACTGGACGATAAAACGTGCGGAAAATATCCCCTGCCCAATAAAGCCTATGGCGAGCCAAAGATAATTACTGTTCATTTGTGGTCACCTCCGGTGCACAAGGACGTTTTAGCAACCAGCGAACACCCATTAAATCGTGTATACCAACAAATAAGCGATTCATTACCCCGTACTTGGATACGCCATGTCTGCGCGGCCGATGGTTCACAGGTAAATTTATTAACTTAAATCCTGCTCTTTTAAATAAAGCAGGCAAAAATCGGTGTAAATGATTGAAATGCGGGAGCGCTAAAAACGCGTCGCGTGGAAATAATTTTAAACTGCATCCTGTATCAGGACATTCATCATTCAATAGCCGGCGCCTAACACTATTACCAATCAGTGAAGAAAGTTTGCGTAAACTATTATCATCTCTTTTTTTACGATTACCTAAAACAACAGTATTTGAGTCTTGCAATTGTTCAAACAGGCGAGGGATATCAGCCGGATCATTCTGGCCATCACCATCTAAAGTAACGAGCATCGAATAGCGTGCGGCCCGGGCACCACTTAGTAAGGCAGCACTTTGACCATAATTACGCTTATGGTATACAACGTGCAAATTGATGTGTCTCTGTGATAACATTTTTAATTGTGCGATCGTGCCATCTGTGCTTCCATCGTCAACAAAAATCACTTCATAAACAAAACGGTCTGCGGGTAATGCTGCTACAATTTCCTGATACAATGCTTCAACGTTATCAACCTCATTGTAAACAGGAATAATGATAGACACTTCTCTTAGTTGATTTGAAGACATTTAACTTACCTAGGGTAGCAAAGTTTAAGCATTATACTCAAGTTGCCACGCCGGAGCTAGCCACGACTTGCGTTGCAAAATATTACGCAAAATCCCTACTTCGATCAAAGCTAGGTATGCAGCAAATAACACATCACTCAGATAATGGTGGCTTAGAAAAACCCTTGATAAAGCCACTGTTACACCCAACAAGACAAACCAATAAAAATATCGCGGAAACAAAATACATAAACCAAAGATAACGCTCATAATAGTCGTTGTGTGGCCTGAGGGAAGTGACCAAAAATTGGCGTTCCATTTGAGCCCATAGAAGCCATACAATTGGCTATCTAAAAACAACCGGGGGCGGGCACGCCCTAAAACCAGTTTAAGCAATATGCAGATTAATCCTGTGATGATTACACAGATCAATAAAAACCAAGCACGCGCTTCTCTCATCGGATTTTTCAAAATAAAACGAAAGCATAACGCTAAAACCAAAAACGTAGGGACATATACCCCTCCTAATCCCAAACGGGTTAGAAAATTTAAAATCGGGATATGATTCCTTAAATCAATGACATAGAAATAATAGGCGATAGGTTTATCGAGATAAAAAAACAACACCGCAATTAACCCAAAATACAGAGCCATAACCAGAGGCTTAGTCATGATTGTGTAGAGACGATCAAAGGGTGTCATAAGCAACTCCAGGGCTTTTGCTACTAACCAAAAAAAGCTCAACCCAACGTCCTTTACTGTAATTAAATCCTTTGTTTCGACCTAAAACAGCTAAATCCATCGGACTATTACTCCAATTGGCAAAAGTAGTTGCATCTATCAAGGCAAGGCGCGAAGGATCAGATTGCAAAATTGGCAAAGCGACTATGCCATTCACAAATTGGACTAATCGGGTGTTTAAATTAAACACCAAACTCGGTTCTTCAAAACCGACTACAAGTAAAGGCTTGTCATCAGAAACTGCTTTTCTATCAATAAGCTGTACAAGATTGCTAGTAAGCCATACTGGTTTGAGCTGAGGAAGAAGCGTAGTAAAAATAAGCGGGTAACTGATAAGGGCCACGAAAAGGATCGTGAGGCATGCCCGCTGATAAATTCCATTCCATGCAAAGAAAACTGCCATAATGCTGAAAGCTATCATTGTTACGCAGAGAATGAGGCTTGCCATCGTAAATTGCTGCATCACCAAATAAGGTAAGCTTGTTAAGCTTATTGCTAAACCTGCTGACAACACTACCCAGAGTACTTGAAGTAGATGTACCCACTTCCCTGGTTTTTTGCCAGCATCTCCCTGAATTGCCAAAGCACAAAGTAAAGCGATCGCAGGGAAGGTCGGAAGGATGTATTGAGGAAGCTTTGTCGGCATGAGCTCAAAAAAAACCCAAGTAGGAACAATCCAAGCCAATAAAAATTTAACTATTTTTTCTCGACGGTGTTTGACGGCATGAACCCCGGCTTGCCATAAAAACAGCGAAGCAGGCCAGAATGTTAACGGCAGAATTAACAGGTGAAAGAGAGGGGGTTTCCCATGGGACTCGTGCCCACCTTTTAACTTAGGAAGCAAATCTCTATGAATCATTTGCAAAAGGTAGTTTGAATTTTCTGCAGCATTGACCATGAGTATCCAGGCAAGGCTAAGCACCCCAAATAACAATAATCCTTTAATCACATGTAAACCGCCCAACCAATTGACTCGCTTTTCAAAAAGGCACAATGTGATTATCGATAAAACACCTATTAAAGGAGTAACCCCTTTCAACACAAGCCCGTAGGCCATTGCGAGCCAAAAACAAAGAGCCCAACCCCAGTGTGCCTGTTTGTTCTCTGTTCCTCTTTGATAAATCACCCAAAGAGCCCCTTGCATCAGCATCACTGAGGACAACAAAGAAGCATCTATCACGGCCATGTGGCTTTCCGCAGCTAACAGCAACGTTGAAGCAAGCATTGCTGCTGCCATTATTGCAACTTTTTGTCCAAGAAAACGACGAGAAAAAAAGTAAGTCAATAGGATTGAAAACAAAGCACCTAGTAATGAAGGGATACGATAAGGCCATATAGTACTTGCATCAGGATTGCTAAATAATTTTACTGAAGCAGCTTGTAACCAATTAATTCCTGGGGGTTTGCGAAAGCGCGTAGTCTCTTGAAAACGAATCTGGAAATAGTTACCTGTTTGTATCATCTGCCTGCTTGCTTGAGCAAAATGGGCTTCGTCCCTGTCTAAAACAGGCATTTTGGCAATACCTGGCAATAGGAGTAACAAGGAAAAGCACACTAGGAGCAAGTAATTATTTAATTTAGGCAATGTCATCGGGTTCGTAGAATGTATGATGTCTAACGAGTTAGCGAGTATATAGTAGCTCTTAATCAAAATAAATTGCTAACGATTAACAATCGCCAACTATTAAGCTATTCTTGACTCATGTTGCACCAAATAATATCAATAATATTTTATGTTAGTTTATTTGTTTTTTATATATTCATATTAGTCAATATGTGCATGAAATATGTCTTCTAATTATATGATTGTAACAAGCGCATTATCTTACCCTATCATATCGGTGAATACTCACAGGTGTTTTGAACTAAAACCAAAACTTGAGCAGAGGAGCAACTATCCGGTAGAATTAGCTTTCTCTTAAACAATGCGCGCCATTCATGCTTGAATTATCAACCGTCCAGCGAATTGTCATTTGGATACTGCCTGTACTTTTCGCAATCACGATCCATGAAGCTGCACACGCTTGGGTAGCCTCTCGTTTTGGTGATACCACAGCCAAAATGCTTGGACGATTGAGCTTTAACCCGTTAAAACATATTGACCTGATTGGCACTATACTCGTTCCAATCATAGTGCTCTTATTAAGCCAGTTCAGTTTCGTATTTGGTTGGGCAAAACCTGTCCCAATTAATGCTTCATTACTTCGTAATCCTCGTCGGGATTTAGCTCTTGCTACGGCGGCTGGTCCCTTATCTAACCTGATAATGGCTTTATTATGGGCTATTTGCCTTAAATTAGGGATAGCCTTGAATCCTCTCACCTCCAGTGCAGCTTTGTTTATGGTGCTAACAGGGCAAGCAGGTGTGATCATTAATTTTGTTTTAGCTTACCTGAATTTAGTTCCTATCCCGCCATTAGATGGAAGCCGCATTGTTGCAAGCCTTTTGCCCTTAAAGCAAGCAATTCAATACCAGAAAATTGAGCCTTATGGTTTCTTTATCCTTCTGGCACTTATTTTCACTGGCGCCCTAGGTTGGTTTATTCTTCCTCTTCTACGCTGGTCAATGGCTGGAATCTACGCATTATTTGGAATATGAAAATTCTCGCAGATGCTAGTTTACCCGAATTAGTTGAGGCATTCCCGAAGCCTTTTGAGCTCAGCACCTATCTGCATGCGAACGAGATCCCCAACCTTCTTAAAGACCAGCAAATTTTGCTTTGCCGTTCAACGCTCCAAGTTAATGAATCTCTTTTGAAAGGTCACTCCCTACGTTATGTTGCCACTGCAAGTTCTGGCACTGATCATATCGATTCGCTTTACCTGATAAATAACGCCATTGAATTAATCGATGCGAAAGGAAGTAATGCTGTAGCCGTGGCTGATTATGTGATTGCTTCACTTGCATTTTTACAAAAATATAAAGGATTTAGTGGATTAAAAGCAGGCGTCATTGGTGTCGGGGAAGTGGGTGAAAAAGTTGTGAAACGTCTGGCAGCTGCAGGGATGGAAGTACATAGCTATGATCCGCTTAGAAGTGAAAACGATCCTCATTTTTTTAGCTGTACCCTGGATACGATCACCCAATGCGATCTCGTTTGTATTCATGCGAATTTACACGATAACCCTCCCTATTCAAGCCGAAACCTTTTTGACAAGCGATTACTTAATCGGCTTAAGCCCAATGCGGTGATTATCAATGCATCACGTGGAGGAATAGTGAATGAGGAGGCATTATTACAGCAAAAAAAACCGATAATTTACTGTACCGATGTTTATTATAATGAACCTGACATCAATCCGGAAATTATTAGACTTGCAACACTTTGTACCCCTCATATTGCAGGACACAGCCTTGAAGCTAAGTGCGAGGCCGTTCGTATGGTAAGCAGGAAACTACATACCCGCCTTCACCTTAGCTCTCCTACCTTTAGCGAGCCTGCCATTGAGGCAACAAATTTATCCAACACATTTAAACACTGGCAAGATATTGCTCTACATCTCTATAATCCGTTTGAAGAAACCAATTTTATGAAATCTGCAAACAATCTTCAGCAAAGCTTTTTAAATTTGCGCAAGGCTCACCAAAAACGCCATGATTTTTGTAGGTACCCGTTGCCATTTATTGATGAGCAGATAAAGGAAATACTCGGCTTGTAATAGATTAGATTCCCTATGTTGAATTTAGCTAAAGGGTCAAATTTGAGCAGGTTGCTTATTCAATCGTCTGATTATCGCTTGATCCGAAAAAGCATGACGTACGTTGCCGATTTGCTGATAATTTTCATGGCCTTTACCCGCCACTAAAATAATATCCTCTTTTTCAGCCAGGTTAATTGCCTTGGCAATGGCTTGCTCGCGATCAGGAATTTTATAAAGATTGGTTTTGGAATCAATGCCCGATTCAATTGATTCGATGATGGCCAGAGGATCTTCGGTACGAGGATTATCGCTAGTGATAATGGTAATATCCGCGTACTGACTTGCGATTCTACCCATGATCGGGCGTTTTGTTTTATCTCGATCGCCACCGCAACCAAAAACTGCGATGATTCGCCCTTTTTTAACATTCTGCAATGTTGCTAATACGTTTTCCAAAGCATCAGGAGAATGCGCATAATCAACAATGGCATAAGGCTCTTTACTTACAATTTCCATCCTTCCTGGAGCAGCTTGTAATTTCGCCATGACCGCAACAACCTTGTCCACCGGATAGCCATAAGCCAATAAACTTGTAAACACTGCAAGTGCATTGTAAATATTAAAAAATCCCAATGCATTGATTATCAGTTCATGTTGCCCCCAAGGCGAAATGAGTTCAAGCTCTGTCCCTTTGAGACTTACATCCCAACTCAAGGCCTTTACCTCAGCATTTTCCCTAACTCCATAACTAATTAGTTGTTTAGCCTTGCTTTGCTGACGCATCAGCTGGCTGTATGGATCATCTTGATTAATTATTGCCCATTTAAGCATAGGCATAGCAAACAACAAGGCTTTTGCTTCAGCATAGGCTTGCATATTTAGATGGTAATCTAAATGCTCATGACTTAGATTGGTGAAAATCGCTTGCTGAAAATCAATCCCATCAACGCGTCCTTGACATAAAGCGTGTGAAGAAACCTCCATGCAAACCTGCTTTATTGCAGCTTGCTCGTACTGATGCATGAGCTCCTGTAGACAAAGGGCATCGGGTGTTGTGTTAATTAAAGGTTTTAATGCGGTGACCTCACCTTGCCCTATTGTTCCGACATAGGCAGCATGTTCACCTAGTAAGTTATGTGCTTGTGCAAGTTGGTAAGCTATTGTGGTTTTACCATTGGTTCCAGTCACTCCGGTGATAGCAAGCTTTTTTGTCGGCTCCCCATAAAATCGGCTAGCGATGGCGCCAAGCTTCGCCGCTAATCCTGGTAGAGGTATAGCTGGAAAATTACTGGATATGTGATCAGCAGGTGACCAATTTTCCGGATCATAAACTAATGCAGCTGCTCCAGCGTGGACTGCTTGTGGAATAAAAAGGCGTCCATCCGTAGCCAAACCAGGGTAGGCAAAAAATAAAAAACCTGGCTTAATTTGCCGGCTATCATTGTGCAACCCCAGAATCTCGCATTCAGGAATATCCCCTCTAACCCAGGGTTGCATCAGCTCAGCAAGTTTCATCATCACCTCATGTTGTCGTTGTTTGATCAGGCGGAACATCAAGAATACGCAAGGTTCCGGACATGACTTGTGCAAAAAGAGGAGCAGCCACTGAGGCAGCATAATAACCATTTTTAGTAGGCTCGTGAATCACCACTACCACAACTAAACGTGGATTAGAAACAGGGGCGATACCAACAAAGCTAGCAATATGGCGATCTTTTTCATAACCATTTTTTCCAGCAATTTGAGCGGTTCCAGTTTTTCCTGCCACACGATACCCAGGTACCCTTGCCGAACGGCCTGTCCCTCCATTCATCACTGCTTCCAACATCGCAAGGACTTGTTTCGCCGTTTTTTTATCTAAAACCTGTTCGCCTGTTGTTTCATTTTGCGTATTTTCCGTATGAAGGAGCGTTACGGGTTTTAGCCGCCCTTCGTTTGCGAAAATAAGATAGGCCTTAGCTAATTGAAGTGCAGTGACAGTCATTCCGTAACCAAAGCTCACAGTCCCGAGTACAAAAGGATTTGCATCTTTAACACTGACAATACCACCATCACTTTCTCCTGGGTAACCGCTCTCAGTACGTTGCCCAAACCCAACCCTCTGCAACAAACCAATTAATTGTTCCGGCGGGCTTGCCAAGACCATTTTTGCCACACCTACGTTACTCGAATGTTGTAGTACACCGGTAACATCCAAAACACCATAATTATGAATATCACGAATCGTGTGCCCATGAACAATCATCCAGCTTGGACGTGTATCGATGATGGTATCTGGTTTAAAAAGCCCGCTTCCTAAAGCACTTGCTATGCTAAATGCTTTGATAACTGACCCAGGTTCAAAAGTATCAGTCAATGCCCTGTTGCGATAACTATCAAGAGTGTATCGACCACGCGCGTTGGGATTAAAAGACGGAGCATTAGCGACTGCTAAAATTTCTCCGTTTCGTGCATCGACTACAACCACTGAACCCGATTTTGCCGCAAATTTGTCCATTGTGTTTTGCAATTCATGATAGGCCAAATACTGGATGCGCCGATCAATGCTTAAAACTAGATCTTGGCCGGGCCTTGGCGTTTTAATAACCCCAAGCTCTTCGATGATTTCTCCCATTCGATCTTTGACCACTCTTTTCTTACCATTAATCCCCATTAACCAATCTTGATAAGCAAGTTCAAGCCCTTCGATCCCAATATCGTCAATGTTAGTAAAACCAAGTAACTGGGCCATAGTCTCCCCTTCAGGGTAATATCGCTTAAACTCTTGCTGGAAATTAACACCGGGGATATTAAGCTCTTCAATTTTTTTAGCTAATGTTGGCGGCAACTGACGATGCAGGTAGAGGAACTCTCGATTGCCTGATTGCCTTAGGCTGCTGCGTAGATACCTGGGAGAGAGGTTTAATAGGCGACATAATTTAGTCAATTGGCTGATGGTTGGCGCAAATGTTTTAGGATTTACCCAGACACTCTGTACTGGCGTGCTTACCGCAAGGGGTATTCCTTGTCGGTCGGTGATCATGCCGCGATGTGCCGGAATATCGACTACGCGCAAACTGCGTGCGTCTCCTTGTCCTTGTAAAAATTGACGATGCAAAACCGTCAAATCCAGCATTCTCCATAAAAGTGCGCCTAATAATAAGAGGAAAAAACAAGATACAACGATTAATCGTGCCTGGTGGCCATTATTTTTCATTCTGTTCGTAATATATAAATTTCTTTATCCAATGGTAACCTCATTTGCAATTTCTCTACTGCCAACTGTTCTACTCGAGCAGGGGTAGCAAGACTAGCTTGCTCCAAGAGTAATTGACCCCACTGTAATTGTAATTGGTTAGCCTCTTGTTCTAAGCTTTGCAATTGACTGAAATAGATACGATGCTCGTTGGTAGTATAAACAATCGCCAATGCAGTGACTAGAACCGCAAGCAATAGGGTCAACAAAAAACAAAGTTGTTTTGAAAGCCGCATATCTGATAATTGTCCAGTAAAAAAATTACTTTGATTAATCGCTCTGGCCGCAGCATTCATGCTATTTTTTCTCCTATACGTAAAACTGCGCTACGGGCTCTGATATTCTGCTTTATTTCAGCATCAGACGCTTTTATAGCCTTACCTATTCTTTTAAAATTGCTTGAGATTTCTTCATTGCGAATGGGAACTCCTGGTGGAAGACGCTGGCCATACTCTTTATCGCGCATGAATTGCTTAACAATGCGATCTTCTAATGAATGGAAACTGATAATCACTAAACGCCCACCTACCGCTAAAGCATCCACAGCAGTGCTTAGGCAAGCCGTTAGATCATTGAGCTCCTGGTTTATATAAATCCGTATCGCTTGAAATACGCGAGTTGCCGGGTGTTTGTGTTTCTCCCACTTTGGATTTGCTTGTTTAATGATTTCAGCTAACTGCTCTGTCGTCTTAATGGGAGCTTGCTCACGCGCTGCAACAATGGCCCGCGCTATACGGCCGGCAAAACGTTCCTCGCCATATTCCCTGAAAATGGTGGCCATTTCTTCAGCTTCTGCTTGATTGATAAAGCCTGCTGCATCCAATTCTTGATTAAAATTCATGCGCATGTCTAAAGGCCCTTGCTGCATAAAACTGAAACCTCGCTCAGGGTTATCCAATTGCGGTGATGAGACACCGAGATCTAATAAAATACCGTCAATATGTCCGTAGACATTCTCTACTTTGGCTAATTCAGCGAGTTCAGCAAAAGAACCATGGTAAATTTGAAACCGTAGGTCGTTTGCAAAATGCTGTCTCGCGTAATCAATAGCTTCAGGATCTTTATCTATCGCAATCAATCGCCCAGTGGCCGATAACCGCTGCAAAATAGCCTTACTATGGCCGCCACGACCAAAGGTTCCATCAATATAGATACCCTCTGGTTTTATGGCTAAGCCATCAATTGCTTCTTGCAACAATACTGATTGATGCGTTGTCATAATTACTTCCGTTACAAAGAAAAAGTTTTCATTTCATCAGGCAGTCCATCTTCTTTAGAGGCTTCTTCGGCTAACCATTGTTCACGTCTGGTTTGCCATAAGCTTTCATCCCATACTTCAAATTTATTACCCTGGCCAATCATCACTACCTTTTTATCTAGCCGCGCATAATCCCTGAGTAGTTGAGGCAGCAGGATACGTCCATTGCTGTCTAACTCCACATCGGTTGCATGACCGATCAACAAACGCTGAATGCGTCGTGCTGCAGCATTAAAACTTGGCAAACTTTGTAATTTATCCTCAATGATTTGCCATTCCGATGCTGGATAAAGCAACAAACAGGTTTCTTCTGTATCAATAGTCACTACCAATGACGCCTTCTCTTGTGCAGACAAGGCATCTCGATAACGGGTTGGCACTGCAAGCCGGCCTTTCCCGTCGATGGTAATGGCATTAATTCCACGAAACATGATTTATCAATTTATGCAGTTAGGTTGAGTTAGCCGCTGTCTGGTTGGATTTATCCAACCAGGCAGTCCGCTTCCCCAACCCTCCCACAATTCTCCACTTTTTTGTTATTTTAAACCACTTTTATACACTATAGAAACACAATTTCCCAAGCGTCAACCCCTTAAGGGAAGATTTTTAAAAAAAGTACATACAAGATGGTTTACTTAATCAAAATTTGGCGATTTAATTTTCATTTTGAAATTTTTATGAACATACAAACGAAAGAAAAAATCTAGCCCTCGAGGTCACTCGCAAAAATTTCAACCAAATTAAAGGGGTACGCTGAATAAAAAACAGAAATACAACTGATTTACCAACTGTTAACTCGACATCTCAATGACGTAATCAGATAGCCCGGGTGCCGATGCAACTCCCAATTCTCCTGAAATGTTTCCCTTAGAGTAATTGCCTAACGATTTAACTCTGCTGCCAAACGAATTCCTTGTAACACTAAATCTGGAACTAAATGATCATAAATTTCTTGCTTATCGAATAAAGAAGCGAAGCCTCCTGTTGCCAGTACCAAAACTTCTTGCTTAAGGAAAACCTCTTCTTTTATGCGGTGAATTAATTCTCGGCAAGCACCCAAAGCCCCGTAGAAAACTCCCGATTGAATGCTTTCTATTGTCGAACGACCAACAACTTGCTCAGGTTTAATGATTTCGACCGCCGGCAATTTCGCCGTTTTTGAGGCCAGTCCATCCACCGACAAACGCACACCTGGAAGAATTGCTCCGCCTAAGTACCCTTTTTGCGCAGTAATGACACAAAAAGTGGTTGCGGTACCAAAATCAATAACCACGATATTTTTCCCAGGGAACAAGGAAGTAGCAGCAATGGCATTGGCGATGCGATCAGCACCAACTTCAACTGGATTGCGATATTTGATATTTAAACCGGTCTTTACGCCTGCCTGCAACAAAAAAGGCTCAACGGAAAAATACTTTAAACAAGCTGCACGCAAAGAATAATCGATTTGCGGTACAACTGAACAAATAGCAATTTGGTTGATTGCCTCCGGAGAGCATTGATTTTCTCGTAATACTGATTTAAGAAAAATACCTAACTCATCCGAAGTGCTGACTTTAGATGTATGGCGGAAGCGAAGACGGATTTCTTCCCCAGCAAAAACTCCCCCGTAAATATGGGAATTACCAACGTCGATACATAGCATCATAGTCAAGTCTCATCGCATTCCTAAATGCGCGATAGTAAGTCGAGTTATGACTAGAATCAAGAGGTACACATCAAGATGAAGTATGCTTAAGCGAAAAAAGTCGGTCGATAAGCCGGGTTCTGTCGTGGACAATCATTCATCTGGGACATGCGTCACCACATGCCTCAAGCAACCTACCCGAATCCCGTACGGGCCATACGCTCTTACTAAAAAGTAAGTGGGATTCCTATTTGGTCTTGCTCCGAGTGGGGTTTTCCCTGCCACGACTGTTACCAATCGCGCGGTGCGCTCTTACCGCACCATTTCACCCTTACCTGTTAAAAATAACAGGCGGTATATTTTCTGTGGCACTTTCCGTAGGCTTACGCCTCCCAGGTGTTACCTGGCACTCTGCCCTGCGGAGCCCGGACTTTCCTCCCTTTGTTTTGCACAAAGAGCGATTGCCTGACCGACTCTGTTACTAATACTAGCAGAGTGCCTAGCGAAAGACCAGGATTATCCTCGAGTACCAATGAACTCATCATCAAAATAGCGCTTTAACTTAGTGCGCAAAGTACCACGGCTGACACCAAGAACACGAGCGGCTTTAGATTGATTATATCGAGTTAACTCCATCACTGTACGAAATAAAGGGGCTTCAACCTCTTCAACAATCAATTGATAAAGGTTCAAATTAACTTCTTTATTGCCAACTGCATTTAGATATCCCTTCACAGCAGCAATAACTTGCTGGCTCAACCCTTCGCTGTGATTTTCAACTCGCTGCATAACTGCTGCACTCATTATCCTCTCCAACAATCAAAAAATAGTTATATAAGTCCATAAATGAACATCATGACGCATATGCTACCAAATGTAGCAAAGTATGTAAACATTGTTTCAATGATATTCATTTATTAAGGGAAGCTTAAGGAAAAATGATCTTTATTTCAAGTAATTTTGCGCGATCTGAAATAATTTAATTCATTTTATGGAAAAATAGCTCTATTATGCTAATAAAATAAACAAAAAGAATTCAATACATCTGCTGATGCAGAATAAATTCAAAAAGATTTATTTAATAACACTTAGATAGAATGGAATGCAAATTGGATCGTTCGCACAACCCAACATGGATTTGAATAAGATCCAAATGCTGGGCCGCGACCAATTGACTAGGTTACTCTACGGTAAAGCTTTCGCCACAGCCGCATTGTCCTGTTTGATTAGGATTATCGAAAATGAATTTATGGTTTAAGCCCTGCTTGACATAATCCACTCTCATACCCTTAAGATAAGGGTAACTCGCTTTATCGATATAAAGTTGGTACCCGCCAGTTAATTCGTGCACAATATCATTATCTTTTGGGGCAACAACATAATCAACCACATAAGACATCCCTGAACACCCAGTTTTTTTAACTGAAAAACGTACCCCTTTACTGTCTTTTTGTTTTTCAAGATAAGCGACAATGTGACGAATAGCTGATTCGCTCAAACTAACACCAAATCCTGTGCCGCTCGTATGATGCATCACTTCGCTCATGATTGTTTCCCCTCTAACTTTAGTTTCATTTTTTGAATTAGCTCTTGATAACTATCTTCAATGAGCAATGCTACTGGGTAGCGAGTCTTAGGTATAGCCAATTTTTCAACTAACACGACATAGGTCAATTGAGGATGCATATGGACTTGGCTTCCTTCCAATTGACGGCAAAGCCATTCAGCTGCAGCAACAAGATAGGGGCTACCGTAAGCTTTAAAGCGCGCTTTTAATACAAAACCCTCATCATTACATTGCAAATAAAAATCGCAAACATCTCCGCGCCCAACTACCCCAGAGCGATGATAAACGCTCAAGGGTAGTGCTAAATCCACTGTTCCTACGTGGCTGGGTGCAAAAAAGCAGGATTCTACAAGTTCATTATACATCATAGTGGTGATATTTCGTGCAATCGATTAATTTGATGGCATATTATAGCAATGACTTGCTTCACTTGCTCCTCGGTAGTGAAACGCCCGATTGATAAACGAATTGAACTATAAGCCAATTCGTCAGTTAAACCCAAAGCGCGCAACACATAGGAGGGTTGCATGCTCGCTGCTGAACAGGCTGAGGTGGTTGAGATGGCTATTTCACGCAGCGCCAATAACAATGAATCCCCTTCTACACCTGCGAATGTCAAGTTAAGGTTCCCAGCGAGACGCTTATGCTCATGGCCATTTAAACGGATGCCGGGCAGATGTTTAATGCCATCCCATAATTGTTGGCGAAGCCGCAAAATTGTTGCCTGCTCTTCTATTCGGCTTTCTTTTGCAAGAGTCAACGCTTCTCCCATACCCACAATTTGGTGGGTTGCCAATGTGCCTGAGCGTAACCCGCCTTCGTGCCCCCCCCCAAACGACAAGGGTTGGAGTCGAACCCTTGGTTTATGACGTACATAAAGTGCTCCAATTCCCTTAGGGCCATAAATTTTATGGGCTGAAAATGACATTAGATCCACAGATAACTTGGTCAGATCAATTTCAAGCTTTCCAGCACTTTGTGCTGCATCCACATGGAAAATAATTCCTTTATCGCGTAATAATTCGCCAATCCCAGCAATATCCTGTATTACGCCAATTTCATTATTGGCATGCATAATCGACACGAGAATCGTATCCTCACGTAAAGATTCAGCCAGAGTATTCAAATCGAGCAACCCATCTGGTTGTGGATTTAGATAACTCACCGTAAATCCTTCGCGCTCGAGTTGGTGAAAGGTATCGAGGACAGCCTTATGTTCAGTTCGCATGGTGATCACATGCCGTCCTTTGCGCTGATAAAAGCGTGCAGCACCCAAAATTGCCAGATTATCGGCTTCCGTAGCCCCTGAGGTAAATACGATTTCTTGGGGTGTGGTGTGAATCACTTCAGCAATCTGTGCACGGGCGCGTTCTACCGCTTCTGCCGCTACCTTGCCATAAACATGCGTTACCGATGCAGGGTTGCCAAAATGGCCCTCTGGACCCAAGTATTTCATCATTTTCTCTATTACACGGGGATCAACAGGCGTTGTTGCCATGTAGTCTAAGTAAATCGGTAGCTTACTCATACCTATCTCCGGTCATTTTTTATCCGCATGTTTCAAGGCATACTGCACTTGGCTTAAAATGCCGCGTAAAATACATATCTCCGTGTGTTCTAATTGTGACCGATTAAACAAACGGCGAATTCTTTGTTGTAACCGTTTTGTTGGATTGGTCGGTTTTAAAAATTCAATCGCAGTCATTACCTCGTTAAGATGAACATAAAATCCTTCTATCTCATCAGCTGTTGCCGGACGACTTCGATGCAACTCCACTTCAGCTATTGGTTTGAGGAGTTTCATCCGCAATTCGTAGGCAATGATTTGTACAGCCTGCGAAAGGTTCAACGAGCTGTACTCGGGATTGGAGGGAATATTGACATGATAATGACTGCGCAATAACTCTTCATTAGTTAGTCCGGCGTGCTCACGACCAAAGACTATCGCTATTTCAGTATTATCTGGCTTCTGGCTTATTAGTTCTGCACAACCCGCAGGGGTTAGCCCAGGTAAAGCAATTCCGCGTGGTCTAGCGCTTGTGGCAAAAACCAGTTGGCAATCTTTCAATGCTTCATCAAGGGACATAGTCACTTGCGCTTCATGCAAAACATCATCAGCGCCTGCCGCCATTTCATAGGCCTTTTGGTCAGGAAACGATTTAGGCGTTACTAAATAAAGCTTACGCAATCCCATGGTCTTCATGGCTCTTGCAGTCGAACCAATATTTCCAGGATGAGAGGTTGCAACTAAAACTATTCGAATTGAAGCAAAATTCATAAAACAACCTTAGGCAATAATCCCACTGCAGCCTTTGCTGCCTAGGTTTTTGGGCAAAAACCTCGAAAACCATGGATGTTTTCGCGAGAAACAGGGATACTTTTGTGCATTTTTTACCCAAAAATCCAGGTCATTTAGGTAGCTCGTGGGAGCTCTAAATTTAATGATAGCAACTATACCAGCAATGACTCCTCTCTGTACAAAAAAAATGTGGTAAGATCGCTGGTTTTGTAGAAAACGAGTGAACTCATGCAGCCATTACTAAACATTGCTATTACTGCCGCCCGCTCAGCCGGGGACATTATTATCCGTTATATTGAACAAATCGATCGAATAAAAATAACTGCCAAAAGCAGTGAAGAATATTTCAGTGAAGTAGATGTCAAAGCTGAACAAGCCATTATTGCCACAATTCGCAAAGCCTACCCTGACCATGGCATTATTGCTGAAGAAAGTGGTGTTCATAACGACGATGCAGACTCGGTATGGATCATTGATCCTTTAGACGGCACGACAAATTATCTGCATGGCTTCCCCTCATTCTCGGTCTCTATAGCACATAAAGTTAAAAATCGCTTAGAGCACGCAGTAGTTTATGACCCCCTCCGCCACGAGTGCTTTTCGGCGAGCCGTGGATGTGGTGCGCGACTTAATGACCGTCGTGTACGGGTCTCCAAACAAACGCAACTGAATGGTGCCTTGTTAGGAACAGGTTTTCCTTTTCGCAATACAACGCTAGCCCATCGCTATATGCCCACGTTCGAAGCGCTGATTGGTAAATGTGCCGGTGTTAGGAGAACAGGATCGGCAGCACTTGATCTAGCTTATGTCGCTTGTGGCAGACTCGATGGGTTATGGGAATTTGGCTTACGCCCTTGGGACATTTCTGCAGGCAGCCTACTCATAAAAGAAGCTGGCGGCTTAGTCAGTGATATGCAAGGCGGCGAAGATTTCCTGAAGTCGGGGGACATTGTTGCAGGCACACCTAAAGTGTTTAAATCCTTGTTGCAAACGTTAATGCCAGTCACAAAAGGCTAGTCGGTCGGGTTGCGACTCTTAGCCATTTTTATTGCATTAAATTATTCCGAGATTGATATCCACAAACCCTTTTCATCCGTTCGTGCCGAGTGTCTCGAAACCAACAAGGCTTCGAGAAATCGGCCAAACGGCCCGGTTCGGTTAAAAAACCTCTTGCTGTACTTTTGGGGCAAATAAACGTCCACCGAATAGGTTGATAAATAAACCGCTAATCACTAACAAGCCAGAAACCAACTTCCATAAGTAGAAAGGTTCATCGAGTAATAATACCGAACTCAATACACCGACAACTGGGACTAATAAAGTAAAAGGCACTACCACACCTACTGGATAACGACTTATTAACCAATTCCATACCCCATACCCAATCCAGGTTGAAGCATAGACAATATAGAATAACGAACCTACACTTTGCCAAGATAAATGTTGGAAAGAATGCACAATCGTACGTGGCCCCTCAACCCATAAGGATAGAAGCAGCAAGGGCACCCATGCAACAAAACTCCCCCAAACCACCAACGCCATCATATTAACATGGTGGTTTTTCTTCGTAATAAGATTGCCAAATCCCCAGACCGCTGATGCAGTAAGAATACAGACAAACCCTAATAATGAGACGTTTTTATCAAAATGCATGGCAACAATGCCGATCCCTGAAAACGAGATCACTGCACCAAAAATCTGCCAAACCGATGTTTTTTCCCCTAGCAAAATTGCCGCAAAAAACATACTAAAAAAGACTTGGGTTTGCATGATTATCGACCCCATTCCAGGCGTCATCCCTACATGCATTCCTATGAACAAAAAGGAAAATTGCAAGGCAAACATAATAAGCCCATAGGAAAGAATCTCTCGAAAAGGCACAGCAGGTAATTTAATGAAAAAAATGGCTGGGATGCTTGCTAAAATAAAGCGAAGAACACAAAGAAGTATGGGTGGAATATCATGAAGGGCTAATTTAACAAAAAGGAAATTTAATCCCCAGATTACGACAACTAAAAGAGCAAGAAAAAGGTGAGAAATAGGCATTATTAGTAATTCTTATTAATAATAGCCTCTATCTTACCATAAAAAATACGCAATGAATTCAGTTAAAATTTATGACTGCAAAATAGAAATGTATTCAGCCTTTAATAAATAGGTTAAATTCTTATAAGCCCCTCGTTCTCATAGCAGTATCAGTAACAGCTTTTAAATCTTTTGCAGCCTCTTCACTTTCTTTCTTAATATCGTGAGAAAAAAGAGTATAAATACTATTTGAATGTATTTTTTGCGCTTTCGTAGCTGTTTTTTGTAAAGCTTTATTAAGCTCGTCATCCAATTGATCTTGCTTATAAGAAGGGGTTTTATCGAGTTTTTCCTTCAAAGCCTCCAACTCTTGCTCTAGTTTTTCTGCCTCTCTAATCAGCAATATTTTATCATGCATGACTCTGCGAAAAGGCGTTTCAGTTAACCAATTTATAATTGGTTTAAGGATGCCAACCTGAGTTATTCTCGCAACTCCGGTAGCAGCTTGTTTTTGTTCATACAATGCCAAGCATTTTTGAATATGGACTATGTACCTGATTGCCCCAATTTTATCAGCCATTTCGCTTACTTGTGCTGAAGACAATTTCTCAAAATCCTTTCCACTCACTTTTAATTTACGATCTTCACCAAAATTCAATCCATCAGCCAGCACACCTATTTGCTTCTGCGCCTTTGCAATCAACGCTTGTTTTTTACTCTCCGTATTAGAAACCGGTTTTACTGCCTCCTTAATACCCCCTATCGTGCTAACTATGGTTGCTCCAAGATCATTAAGTCTTTGAGGGGCGATTCTGCCCAATGTATTCCCTATTAAATAGCTTGCCCATTCGCCAGTCTTTTCTCCTACAGCAATCAACCCACGTGCTGTACTTATCCCAATTTTCGCCCCCATACCTCGTTCGGTGTCGGGCGTATCTAAGCTTTTTAACTCGCCCGCAATGCGAGGAAATTTTTGCTCCAGCTGGTTTGTATCATCTTTTAAAACAGCAAGTAATGAATCACCTTCGGTCAGTTCCTCGATAAATTTTTTATATTCGGCAATTTTTCTGAGAATTTTTTCTTTCTCTTTGAGTACAGAATCCAATGCTGTAAAAAGCCCTGCAATGTTGGTCTGATTGTACTCCACGTTGCGCTGATCATATTCATCAATTTTCTTTTTGGCTTCTTCTTCAAATTGGCCTACCAGTTTATCCACAAGAGGTAGTTCAGAAAGAAAATTTTGGACTTTCTCAAATAGGTCTGCCCCTTCTTGTTGAGCAATATCGGGAAAGGCGCCAATGACTGCATCGGCTTCTTTGCGGCAATAATCTTCGATTCTTCTTTTTAATTCAGGCATATTCGCCTGTACAACAGAATCGTTGTCCCTCACACCTGTTAAGACTAAGGAATTGCCCTCATTAATTTGAACATAGCGACTAAGATGCTGATAATAAACCATGGCAAAGAGCAATTCATCAGGATTATTCACATCAGGAAGATATTGAGGAACTCGTGTTGCACCACTGTTAAATTCAGATCCCAATTTTTTGGATTCATTTTTAATTGCGGTTTCTCTACCCCGGGCAGCTAATAAATTTGATTCAATTTCTTTTCCTTGAGTCGCCATTTCCATTGCCGCCTTCCATGGTTCTGAATTAGCCGTTTCTGGTTTAACTAAAGACTTCAATCGATCTAAATCAGTGATTAGAGCATTCCACCAATCAGTAAGTTTCATATTGCGAATCCGTAATTAACTATATATGATTAATAATTGTACATAAAGATAATTAACGGAGCATTATGTGTTTATTATGCAAACATTATGGCTTTCTTATAAAACAATTAACAGGGGTTTAAGACAGACGGCAGGTTGGGGCCATTTTTTTGTCCCAACCTACTCATCTACTACCCAATCAATTTGTCAGTGTGAAGGTTATGATTTGAATCCCTGCTGAAGCCCAAGAGCAATAGGCAGTTGATCCACCATTGCGGTTCCAAGGTTTTTGGCGACACGCTCAAATACGTTTTGCTTGTAGGTATAATCAATAATTTTTTCAACCTTGACGATTTCTCGAGCCACTTGACCGCTGCTGGCAAAACCATCGATTAGACCACGCTCTTTAGCCTGCCCTCCTGTCCAAAAAAGGCCTGAAAAGGTTAAATTATCAATTTTAAGGCGATCACCACGGCCTTCCTTAACTTTATCGATAAAGACATTATGGATATCGTCCAGCATAGTTTGTAAAAGCTTTGTTTGTTCGGGCAAAACTGGAGAGAACGGATCAAGGAAACCCTTATTTTTTCCAGCAGTTGCGAGCCGCCTTGAAACACCTAGCTTTTGCATGGTATCAACAAAACCAAACCCATTGTATAAGACGCCAATAGAACCCACTATACTGGAAGGATTTGCATAAATTTCATCTGCAGCAGCCGCAACATAATAAGCCGCAGAAGCACACATGTCCGCACAAACAGCATAAACTTTAATGTCAGGATATTTATCACGGTAATGTTTAATTGTGTTGTACATGTAGTCAGCTTGCACTGGACTACCCCCTGGGCTATTTATGCGTAAAACGATCGCTTTAAGGCCAGTACTGTTATAAGCGTCATCCAAACCTTTGACAAAATTCTCTGAGCTAGCACTTTGGCTGTCAAATATGCTTCCTTTAATATCGATTAAACCCACATGGGGCTTGGTTTTTGAGCCCTTTTCTTCTTCACTCATACTAAATAGGCTATAAGCAATAACTAAGAAGATTAATAGATAGACGATACGCATAAACCAACGCCATCGTCTTTTTCGTTTTTGTTCGCGCATAAACTCGAGAACGATTTGATTTAATAACGCTTGAGAATCAGGATTTTCGCCCGTGGGAGTATTATTCATCGGTAACTACTTGATTTTAAAAAATAGACCCATATTTTACGGCAGATAGCGTGCAATTTAAACAATATCATGTGATTTCGGCATGAGAAATGAATAATTTTGAATTAATCCAACTCTAAGAGAGGCCTTCTATGCGCAGTGATAAGCTTACCTCAAAGTTCCAAATGGCTCTGGCTGATGCCCAATCCCTTGCCCTAGGTCGAGATAATGGATTTATCGAGCCTGAACATGTTATGAAAGCGCTTCTTGATCAGCAAGGAGGTAGCAGCAGGCCGCTGCTAACTAAAGCAGGGGTTAATTTATCCCAGCTTCGCAACTTACTGGATCAAGCTTTAGATAGACTTCCTAAAGTTGAAGGTACCGGTGGTGAAATTCATATATCAAATGGGCTAAACCGTCTTTTAAATTTAACCGATAAACTCTCACAGCAGCGTAAGGACAGTTACATTTCTAGCGAGATGTTCATTTTAGCAGCCTTAAGTGAAGAAGGAAGCCTGGGTAAACTACTCAAACAAGCTGGTGCTGATAAAAAAACAATCGAAAAAGCCATCGATGAAATTCGTGGTGGCGGAACAGTGAATGATCCTAACGCCGAAGAGCAAAGGCAGGCTCTGGAAAAATACACTTTAGACTTAACAGAACGTGCGGAGCAAGGAAAGCTTGATCCCGTTATCGGGCGTGATGATGAAATACGCCGCACTATTCAGGTATTACAACGTCGTACAAAAAATAATCCTGTCCTGATCGGTGAACCAGGTGTGGGTAAGACAGCCATCGTCGAAGGCCTGGCCCAACGAATTGTGAATGGTGAAGTCCCGGAAGGCTTAAAAGATAAACGCTTACTTGTATTGGATCTAGGAGCACTGATTGCTGGGGCAAAATTCCGTGGTGAATTCGAAGAGCGCTTAAAGGCAGTACTCAATGATCTGGTGAAACAAGAAGGACAGATTATTTTATTTATCGATGAATTGCACACAATGGTGGGTGCTGGAAAGGCTGAGGGGGCCATGGATGCCGGAAATATGCTAAAACCTGCACTAGCCCGCGGTGAATTGCATTGTATTGGTGCAACTACTTTGGATGAGTACCGTCAATACATTGAAAAAGATGCGGCATTGGAGCGTCGTTTCCAAAAAGTCTTGGTTAATGAACCTAATGTGGAAGACACGATTGCTATCCTTAGAGGCTTGCAAGAACGCTACGAAGTCCATCATGGCGTGGAAATTACCGATCCCGCGCTTGTTGCTGCTGCCACGCTGTCGCAACGTTACATCACCGATAGACAATTGCCCGATAAAGCAATCGACTTAATTGACGAAGCAGCAAGTAAAATTCGCATGGAAATTGATTCCAAACCTGAAGCCATGGATAAACTTGAAAGGCGTTTAATTCAGCTAAAAATTGAACGCGAGGCATTAAAAAAAGAACATGACGAGGCGTCAAAAAAACGCTTAAGCGACTTGCAACAGACAATTGATGAACTTGAGAAAAATTACGCGGATCTGGAAGAAATTTGGAAAGCAGAAAAAGCTACATTACAGGGTGCTAATCAAATTAAGGAATCATTAGAGCAAGCGAAACTCGAGTTAGAAACAGCACGGCGTGCTGGCGATTTGACACGCATGTCAGAATTGCAATACGGTCGAATTCCAGAACTGGAAAAACAACTAGCTCAAGTTCTTGCTTCAGAAAAAACCGGCTCCGAAAATAAATTAGTCCGCAATAAAGTCACAGAGGAAGAAATTGCTGAAGTGGTTTCTAAATGGACTGGCATCCCTGTCGCAAAAATGTTGGAAGGAGAAAAAGAAAAACTTTTACATATGGAAGACGCCTTACATAAACGGCTGATTGGCCAAAATGAAGCAGTGGATGCTGTGGCCAATGCAATTCGCCGTTCAAGGGCAGGTTTATCTGACCCTAATCGACCGATTGGCTCATTCCTCTTTCTTGGCCCCACTGGTGTCGGAAAAACAGAACTGTGTAAAGCCCTTGCAGCTTTTCTTTTTGATACAGAAGAGGCTATGGTGCGCATTGACATGTCTGAATTTATGGAAAAACATTCTGTGGCAAGACTCATTGGCGCACCCCCAGGCTATGTAGGATATGAAGAAGGTGGTTATTTAACAGAGGCCATACGACGTCGTCCTTACTCTGTTATCCTGTTGGATGAGGTGGAAAAAGCCCATAGCGATGTTTTTAATATCTTGTTACAAGTCCTTGACGATGGCCGCCTAACCGACGGCCAAGGTAGAACCGTTGACTTTCGCAATACTGTTATTGTGATGACCTCCAATTTAGGGTCGCACCTCATTCAAGACATGGCATCTAAGTTAAATTATGAGCAAATTAAAACAGCCGTCTTAGAAATTGTAAGTCAGCATTTCCGCCCTGAATTTATTAACCGTATCGATGACACCGTCGTCTTCCATCCTTTATCCAAAGAGCAAATCGCCAATATTGCCGAGATTCAGATTAGCCATTTGCAACAACGGCTATCTCAACAAAACATTGAATTAGCTGTTAAGCATGATGCATTAAAGCATCTGGCTGAAGCAGGATATGATCCCGTTTATGGTGCTCGCCCCTTGAAAAGGGTCATTCAACAAAAACTTGAAAACCCATTAGCTCAAGCCTTGTTGACCGGGCAATTTCAATCGGGTGATACGATTAATGTGATTTGGAAGGATGGTAAATTTGAGTTTGAAACGACCGCCTAAGATGATCTCGTTTAAGCTGGGAAAGTAGGCACGCTTGATCTGAAAGATAGTCACTTTATAAAGTAAGGTAATGGCAACCCAGAAAATTTGAAGCAAAGAACTCTGGGTTGCTTCTTCGTTCGCAATGATGTCCCAGGTTGGAATTGAAATTTTTGCAAGCGTATATTTATTTTTTTATATTACCACGCGAGCAATCGCTTCACTCTCGTAGGAAGTCCTTAATTGGACCAATAACCGATTCATTTCTCTATCACCATCCCAAACATCGAACCTCACTTCTTGAATTGCCCCTCTTCGCATAAATTTTTCAAGGTAATCCAATGCTTTAACAATCGTCTCTTTATCTTCAGCGTCTTGTTTATTTAATTTGTTTGAGATTGTTACACCAATTGCAGTGCAAAGTGCCGCACGTAGATCAGGAGTATCTTCATTACATTGATTTAAACAAAGAAAATAAGCCCCCAGCAAGGTGTATTTGCTTTGTATCTTTAGATGCTTTGACAGTACATTTTCAAATTGACCATCGCTTGACCAATCACCTTTATTATCGGGGGTATGCATTTCACCATTTGCCATAATGGCTAATTCTTGGGGGATGAACTCTTCGAAAACCTGTCTAATAACAGGACTCGGGCTTAATGTATCCAAAGACTCCAAGATCTCCTTACGCGATAAGCTTTGACTGTCCTCTAATGTCTCGATTTTCTCACCTATTAAGTGCGTGAGCTGTTCTAGGTAAGTGGCGACTTCACAGTCCGATTTGTTTAGAGACATCCCCATTGATTCAATAAAACTAATGTACTCCATTTGCTTTTTCATCGAGATTTTGGTGGATTCCACGTTGGCCGTCGCTTCTTTTATGATATTGGAAAGTTTTGTATCAAACTCGAGGTCTGCTTTTACGTAAGCATACCTTGTTGGATCTTCTTGTGAATCCAAATATTTTTTAAAAGAAGAGCAACAAACAGAGACAGTATATGGATCTAGTTTTTCAAACTTAAATAATTCCATGAGGGTATTATATAATTCACAACTCGATACGTCCTTATAACCATAGCTAGCAAAAAAGCGCGCCACCCCTTTGAGGCTTGCTTCAAACTTAGGACTATAATTTTCCTTAAGCCTTAAAAAACGATAGACGACAGCACCCATAAGGATACGCTCTGCCTCCAAACGCTCTTCATTCTTTTCAGAGGATAAATCCTCGCTCAAATCATTGCGCACGTGTTTAATAAAAGAGATTTGATCTAATCGTACAGGATCAGGCTTTCTTCCCCCCATCTTGACCTTTTTACGGTAAGTTTCTTCAATTTTTAAATCAACATACTCCAAGAGCTGAGCAGTAGGTGGAAAAAGATAAGTATTTGTAAGGTCGCTAAATTTCCTGCGTAATTCGTTTGTCTCTAGCTGAATATCCTGATATAACGGTGGCTTATAACCCATAATTTCTCCCTTACAATACCTTCTTTTTTCCTTCGTAGGCCACCGTCATCATCTCTGGCAGGACGTTAATCCACGATGCAATCTTTGAAGGAGGATTATGACGCAATGTATAGATATTTCCCTGCATTTCGGGGGGAAAAGCCTCAAACAGGAGTTTCATCTCGTGATAGTGTCGATTTCTAAATACCCAATAAGAAAAATCACTTAGCTTATCCAGACTCTCCTCATAGATACTGAGCTCCATATCAGACAAAGAATTAATACCTAAGTTCCTTTTCATTAAATTAAACAAAGGCTTATGCAAAAACCACTGCAATGTAGTATTGTATTGGCTCCAAAAATAAATATAAATCCCGTTAAGTACTGATTTTTTAGTTTGGATACTTGAGGGATAAAACCTTAAATTTTCGGCAATCCTTTGGATTAGCTGAGCATCGGCAAGAAGATAGCCAGGGACGACAGGGGCTAAGCAGGGAAAGAAAAAAAGCGAATTCTTTTTTTTATAAGCTTTAACCAATTCGCTTGGAAAAGCTTTGGCATTCTGTTCTAGTTCGGCAAACTCTAGCATGGTTCCCTCCATAGGCCGTTGTCCCTAACAACTTTTAAGGTAACAACTCGCTTTTTTTATATAACGAGTTACCCCCACGCGAATTTATTCTCTTCTGGGTAATCTTTCTATTTTTATAACAATCTGCCAAAGAATTTGCAATATTTGTTTTGGGTTGGCTTTGCAAGTGATCCAGGTAGCGCGGCAAAGGCGCATTGTCATTAAGGTACAACCTTGACAAGACGCGCCAGGGGATTCAAGAGTCTTTGCTTCTTATCCATCCCCTCTCTTTAGTCGCGGTTCGGGGTCATTTGACTTGTATTGACGGTGAGGCAATGCTTGCATCCCCGCTATCCGATCGCCAATTATCCGTTTTCGCGGGATGACAAAAAGCTAATTTATGTGTGTTAACCGCCAAAACGAGCATCGACAGCAGTAACTAGTTGTTGATGAATATTATCAAAACCCCGGTTTGACATCACCAACACAGCATCTCCAGGTTGAACCTTAGCAACAACCGCGTTAACAATGCCAGCGACACTAGGAAACACCTCATTAGGACAAATCCAATCTTTTGCTACTTTCGCCAAATCAAATTGGGGCTGTAGGACATAAGCACCATCAACAGGGGCTAATGCTTCAGCCATCGCTGTGGCATGAACACCAGTCTTCATTGTGTAAGAAGCAAATTCTAATACAGCAAATATACGCTTATGTCGACCACTGTCTTTCAAAGCTGCCACAGTTTTGGTTATTGCAGTTGGGTGATGGGCGAAATCGTCATAAATAGTAATACCATGCCGATTTGATTTGACCTCCAGACGCCTTTTAACTGGTTTAAATTCCGCTAAAGCGCCCGCAGCAACTTCGATATCCACACCTGCATGCGAGCTCGCTGCTATTGCCGCAAGTCCGTTTTCGACATTGAATCGTCCAATTAATGGCCAATTTACTTCAGCAACAGCTTGTCCTTTATGCCAAACACGAAACGCTTGGCCATTTTCGTGAAGTAATTCGGCTCGCCAAACAGCCTCACCAGTAAAAGCAAGGTCTTCAACTGTGGAGAATACCCCTCGCTGCAAAACGTTATTTAACGCAGCGTCATCGCGGGGTTTGATTACGACCCCTTTGTTGGGGATAGTCCTTAAATAATAATGGAATTGTTGTTGGATTGCGGTAAGATCAGTATAAATATCAGCGTGGTCAAATTCCAAGTTATTTAAAATAGCCACCTCTGGCCGATAATGCATGAGTTTCGGACGCTTATCAAAAAACGCGGAATCATACTCATCTGCCTCAATAACAAACCAATCCCCCTGTCCTAAATATGCGCTAGTATTAAAATTGGGTGCCACACCGCCAATTAGGAATCCTGGTTGCTTACCTGCTTGTTGCAAGATAAAAGCAAGCATTGAAGTTGTCGTGGTTTTACCATGAGTCCCTGAAACAGCCAAGACACGATAGCGAGATAATATATTTTCAGCTAACCATTGTGGACCAGAAGTGTAGTTTTTACCGGCATTAAGAACTGCTTCGATAACCGGCAGCCCTCTTTTGATTGCATTTCCTACAATGACACAATCCGCTTTTAAAGCTTGAGCAGTATCTTCATAGCCTTCTGTCCATTCAATCTGTTTAGCGCGAAGTAAATCACTCACAGGAGGATAACAATTTGCATCACATCCCGTTACCTTAAAACCTGCCTCTCTTGCTAAAATCGCTAGAGCGCTCATGAATGTTCCGCCAATACCTAAAATGTGTAAATGCATAATGTACTCTCATTGCCAAAATGAAACTGTTAAAATATTACAAGCTAATAGTCCAAAACTTGCTAACACACCGCCTACATAATCCACCTCTAAGGCTTGTTTGTAAATATGGATTGTCACCAGAAATTGCCAAATAGTTAGCAACAAAGTGATAACTAAATACACAATACCTAAAAAAAGACCAAGTACTTGACTCATATCACCACTTATCAATAACGGGGTCATAATCAGCAAAGGGAATGCAAAAAAATGCACAATTGCGTGGCAAAATAAAAGTGCTGTCAAAGTCTGTAAGGAACGATTTGTTTTACGGTAAATTTTTAATATCGCATAGGTGTAACCGAAATAGGAGCAAAGCAAACTCAAGCCTGCTAAAATCGAAATAAACGGATTAAATGCTTGCTTAAAATCGGCGAGATACCATTGCAAGATGATCAACAAAAAAAATAAAACGGCGATGAGGCCTAACAAAAATGGAGAGTAAGGGGTATTCTCCGGACTCTTTCTTAAGATTGCTACTTGCCAATAACATTTAAAGAGCGCCTCCCACATATAAATATCCTATTCAAAATTACGGCCAAACCCAACATAGGGACTTGATCGATTCTATTCTTGCTTAAGCCGTGCGATAACGGTTTCTATAAGCCGCTAATCGCTTTTTAATGATACTGATCTCTTCCACTGTGGGTTGTTTCCATGGACCCGAAACTTTGTAAGAGTAGCCACTAATCTTTTGCATACTTTGATTAATTATTTTACTTGCTACCCAAGTCGCAAAACCGGCTACGGGACCCCCAGCTATGGTCGCTACCACTGGCAAACTTGCAGTGATGTGGGGAGAAATTTTTAAATCCACATTATACAACTGATTAGCAATATCTAAATTTCCTTTCATCGACGCATGGGCTACAGGGCCATCAATAAAGCTATCTTGTGTAGTCATAACCCCATTGGTAATGTTAAAACTCCCTTGGAACTGATCAAAGCTGTAACCGCCTTTGGCTAGATCGCTGAAGTCTAATTTCAGGCGCCGCGGTATGGTTTGCAAACTAAGGATACTTAATAGCTTGCCTAAACCAAGTTTTTCTTCTGTTTCGGGGCTTAAATTAGTAATTCGTCCATCTTTAAAATTAATAGCTATCTCACCATTTATTTTTGCCAATGAAAACTCAGACAAGCTGCCAGGCCATCCACCGCGAAACCGCAATTCACCCTTTTGTGCTTCAATTGCTGGGCTAACTTTCCAACGTTGCAAGCTTGATGCTAAATCATTGATGTGCAAATCGGCTTGCAATCGAGTCGAGTTTGCTTTGCCATCTTGCTTCCATTCCCCTTTCGCAGTGAGCCAATAAGAAGGCGATTTTATTTCACAATGGTCAAGTTGCCAACGGTTAGGTTTTGATTTGGCTTTTAAACTCACATCGCCTAAATCTAAAGCACCCAGCTGTAAAGATGCGATACGTAAATTAAGGTTTGGCAAATCGGTGGGCTTTAAAGTTGATTTCACTTCAGCCGTTACTGGATTAGGCTGAGAAGGTTTGCTTTCAAGTTTTAATTTATCAAATTGACCTGTCAATGTGTTGGAGGAAGGTTGGTAACGTAACCGAGCAGCTAAAGCGGCTTGATCCAATTGAATAATCCAATCACCACTGTTGAGTTTTGAAGCTTTAAAAGCTAAATCGTCGTATTTTTCCTTCCATATTTTAGTTTTATGCAGTTTGACATCGATTAAATTTAATGAATCAACTAATGTACTTTTACCTGTGAGTTCCGGTAATTTCGCTTTCGTCTTGATCCATTGATCTAATTCAAAATAAGGCAATGCTCCTACCAACTGTAAACCATGTTGCTTACTCTCTTTGGCAGCCCCCCCTCCTAAACGTATTTCTCCTTTTTGTAATTTAAATGCATCATTAGGCCGGGAAAACCATAAATCGCTACTTAATTGATTATCGTAGTTAAAACGCAATCTCACCGCCTTTTGCGGATTGAAATCTATGTTTACGGTAAGCGGCATTTTCGTTTCAACTGCTTTGCCAAAAGGAGGTGGCAAATCAATACTTAAGCCAACTAATGAAGTTTTAACTTGAAGGTGATCTAAATCGTTGGGATCATCCGTTAACTTAAGTTCTCCATCCATCCACACAGCCCCGCGCATCAAAGAGAGGATAGGGAGATTAAATTTTTTGTTGAGCACATCAACGGTCGTTTCCCCAGAAATGTTGACCTGAGTATAGGGTATAGGCTCATGGATTGACTGAATCATTAAGTTTGCCGGATTATTCAAAATTAACGCCTTCAAACCACTGCCTATAACGCCTTTCTGGTTGAATTGTAAATTCCCAGTTAAATTTTGTAACTCCACATCATCCATACTGTGGTGAACATGGACGGTGTTATTCTTGAAATTAATATCGCCTAGCACCAAAATAGTGTCATTCCCGGGATATAGCGCAGCTTCCAATCTAAAATCCAAATCAAGCAAACCATGTATCTTTAGCATGGTAAGTGCCGATAATTTTTTCTTCAGGGGTGAAGACATGACATAAGTTAAGGCTTTTTCGCCCGATGCACGTAATTTGCTATGAATGAGTAATACTTCTTTATCTAAACCTAAATCAGTAACTCGCAAATTTCCTTCAGTCACCCTCATCTCTTTCAAATCGGCATTGATAATATTCGCCTCTAAAGTTCGCTTATCGACCTGCAAATAAGCTTCGATATTTTTGGTTACGGGCCAATGGGGAGCAAAAATTAAATCGACACCGGTTAAATGGCTCTTAATCGAAAATTCACCCGGTTGCTTATCAAAAGGAAAATCAGCGAGAGGGCCATTGATACTAATTTTCCCTTGAGCCTTATTGATTCGCTTAATATCGTGTTTGAGCCAAGCATCCAATTTTGCTTTGAGATATTTAGAAGGTAAATAAGGCAATAATCCCTGTGCATTTTTCATAGAAAATTCACCTTTAAGATTTAGCTGCCCAGAAGAATTTGCATTAACCTTATCCAAAACACCTGTTAAATTTAGCAACAGGTTTGGATGGTTAAGTATAAAATGCTCCATGCTCACACGCAGGCCATCTCCTAATGTTTGCCAATTAAAAGAAGCACTCAGCACTGAAAAGGTTATCGCGGGTTGTTTTTTTTGGGTCAGTACGGCTTCCTCGCCTGCTAATTTTAAATTCCCTTCATTCGGCTGCCAATGTATAGTTCCGGAAAGATTGTCTACCCCAGGCGACTTCGCCTTGGCAGGCCATCCTAAATTAGAAAAACGAGTAAGCACGGAACTCAATTTGCCTTGATTAACGTGAATTTGAGTATCCTGAAATTGACCGTGAGGCTTCATGGCTAATATTGGCATGAGTGATTGAGGCCAAGTGATTGAAGAAGAGAGGAGTGATTCGAGTAAAATATTCTGGACATAGACAAAATAAGCGTCCTTATTTTTTTCATAACGGAGCAACAAACTGTTCTGAGGCCAATGAGTATCTGCTAAGTGTAAGCGAATTTTATCCCCAGTGAATTCCCAGCCTGCTCTCGTGGGTTTCCAGGCTAAGTTTCCTTTCAAGAGTTGTATGACTTGATTTTTTTGCGTCTCTTTATCAGTCCAAGCTAAATTCCGGACTCGAAGCCTTGATTGGATATTCTGTATTTGTCCTCGAGCTAGATCCACCCATAATTGGGCATCGCCTTTTCCGCCTAATAACTGAAACCGTGAAGGATTAACAAACCCCTGCCATTGTGCAGGTAACAAGTGCTGGATGGAGAAAAAAACATGCCCTGATGTCTTATCCAATGCATAGGGATCCAAATTCAAATCGGCAAGCAATTGAAAATTCGTAGCAGCGGTTTGCGCTAAACTTCCCCTACCTCGGATATTGTAGTGACCAGCATGGTTAGCGATATTAAGATTTAGCTCACTAAGCGGAATAACAGTTCCATCCTGCATATAAAGCTGGGCTGAAAGATTTTTAATAATGATTTTTTGTTGAGCTAATATCCATGCAAGGATTGGTTTGGCTGAATCCCAGCCCATCTTAGGTTCATCATAACCATCGATACCCTCGATATCCCAGCCGTTATTGATTTGACGCAGACTTAAATGCAAGTCATCGATGAAAAGCACCCCTGGTTGGATTTGCCAATGCCAAAGTGAACTGAATAAATTAATGCCAACAAGCAACCGATTTAATTTAACGACTTCCTGCCTACCATCTGAAATGCTTACTTTGTTTAATTTAATTACCGGCTCAAACCAGTACCATCCCGTTTCCATTGCGTTAATGGTAACTTTTTCACCCAGTATGGCTGATAACTGGTGTTCGACTTCTGCCTTGTATTGCTTAGCCCAGGGGGTTAAGGCACGAAAAAGGCTTGACATGATCGCCGCGGTAATAATTAAAAAAGCCAGAAACATCCAGCAACGTTTTAAAATTTTACTCACTGTGCTTCGTCGAATTGGTAGCAGAGTTTTTACTATACCACTGCTTTTGCGCATACTCATCACTTTCCTTTTGTTCTGCGCGTTCTTTCTTGGTATTTTCTTGTTCTTCAACACGCTCGATTAGACGTTTTACAGCATCTTGTTCGGATTTTGCCCGCAAATAAATCGCTTCACAGTGTGAGCGATATTTCGCAAGTTGCGCCAACTGTTGATTTAGCTGTGAGAGTGCGGCATCAAGTTGAGCAATAAAATTTATTCGATTGCGCATATCGCCCAGAGTACACCCACTGCCACCAATATCACTGAGTTGTTGCATGTAGTCTTGCCTATAACCAACTAACTGATCGTGCCGTGCCTTACCTTTAAGGAATTGTTCACGAGCACGAAATAAACTCTCTGCAGCTGAACGAGTCGTTTTCTCCTTCAATGCAAGTAACTGCAGTAAGCGAGGAATCCGCGGGTTCATGGCTTAAACTCTTTGAACTTATCCCTGATCAGGTTCAAAACTTGACAAAAGGGGACAATTTTAATACTGTTCAACAGTCTTTGCAAGTTGATTAAGTAAGGTAATGCTGGTCTCATAATCCACCTTTTCATTCATATCCTGGATGATATATTCCCTGATCTTTTCCCTACAAGCGATTGCTTTATCCAGCTGTTTATCATTGCCCTTCGTATAGGCACCAAGTAATATCAGATCTTTGTTTTTTTCATAAATAGAAAGATATTTTTTTAACAATAGCATTTCTTTCATCTGTGATTCGGGAACAATTGCAGGCATGACTCGACTTATGGATGACTCAATATCAATGGCCGGAAATTGACCCGACTCAGCCAACTCTCTGCTCAACACAATATGCCCATCAAGAATAGCCCGCGCCGCATCCGCAATCGGATCTTGCTGATCATCCCCTTCAGTAAGAACCGTGTAAAAAGCTGTTATCGAGCCAGTTCCCGGTTTACCATTTCCTGCTCGTTCTACCAGTTGAGGCAACTTGGCAAAAACGGATGGAGGATAGCCTTTTGTTGCTGGTGGTTCGCCTATGGATAACCCAATTTCACGTTGTGCTTGAGCAAATCGCGTTAAGGAATCCATAAGCAGGAGCACATGTTTCCCTCGGTCACGAAAATATTCAGCTATGCTAGTTGCCACCATTGCACCATGTAAACGCATCAAGGGACTCTCATCAGCGGGTGCGGCTATGACGACTGCCCTCTTTAAACCTTCCTTTCCTAAATTGCTTTCAATAAATTCTTTGACTTCTCTCCCACGCTCACCGATTAAACCGACAACAACTAAATCCGCGGCAGTAAATCGTGTCATCATGCTAAGCAATACTGATTTCCCTACACCTGAACCCGCAAATAAACCTATCCGTTGTCCACGCCCAACCGTTAACAGTCCATTAATCGCCCTGATCCCTACATCCATAGGTGTACTAATTGTTGCCCGTTTGAGCGGGTTGAAGGGGTGGCTAGTTAAGGGATATGTTTCTTCAGTTTTTAACGACCCGCCGTCGTCGATCACTTGACCAGCACCATTCAGCACCCGGCCAAGTAAGGCATTACCTACATTCACTTGGGCAATACGACCACTAGGTATAATCAGCATCCCTGGAGCGATCCCTTGTGTATGCCCTATTGACATGAGGTAGGCATTTTCATCATCAAACCCTACTACTTCGGCTTCGACGTGTTTTTTGTTATTGATTTTTACCCAACAACGTGCCCCGACGGGCTGATGAAAACCGCGTGCTTCCAGTGTTAAACCAATAGCACGACTCACTCGGCCACAACTGATTAACCCCAAATCCGGTTTACTGCGTATTGTTTTTAGTGTCGCATACAATTGCGATGGATAGGCCTTCATTCTGAGTCCATATCATCGTGGTTATCGTTTTGTAGATACGATTTAAGTAAATTCTTAAGACGCGTCTTTACCCTACCGTCTAAATCGCTAAAGTCGCTTTTTAAATAAAAATCACCGCGGGCCAGAGAGGGATCGGGAATAATAAATTGGATTAACTCGGAATCACCGGAAGGCTTAAGCTCATTCATGAGGTAATCCGCATCTTCTGGATTCAGAAGAAGTTGTTTCTTACCTTGCAACAAGGGCAACTCTGGTTTGATGACATCAATTAGAGTCAATAATTTTTCCGGGTGTATAGAGAGCTCAACACCGATGCAAACCTCGCAAATCCATAAAATGGTTTGAACGATTTCTTGGTTTAATTCATTATCAAGCAATTTAGCAGGATGCTGGAGAAGATCAAGCCAATGTGCCAACTCTTGTTGTTTCTTTTGAACATGCGAAGCTGCTTGCTGCAAACCTTCCTGGTAGCCAGCTTTCTTGGCCTCTTCCCGGATAAATTCGCACTCTTTAGCGAGTTCTTCTTCGGAATCAATCGATTCAGTTATTTCAGGTTCAGGACTTTTAATATCCCAGATACTAAAAGATTCTTTATCTTTTTCTTCATACAGCGGTTGAAAATCAGGATTATCCACTTTGAGCTCCCACTTCCCATCAAATCATTTCGTCTCCACCTTTAGTACCCAAAGCAATCTTGCCTTCTTCAGCAAGGCTTCGCGCGATTGCCAAAATATCACGTTGGGCCTTCTCAACTTCACTGACTTTGACAGGGCCTTGCATTTCTAAATCATCTCGCAACAAATCTGCGGCTCGTTTAGACATATTCCCGAAAATTTTTTCTTTTACCGGCTCAGTGGTGCCTTTTAAAGCCAGCATCAACTGTTCCGTAGAAACATCACGCAACAGAATTTGGACGCTGCGGTTATCCATATCCACCAAATTCTCAAATACAAACATTTTGTCTTTAATTTTATTACAGAGCTCTTCATCCCATTGATTAATTTTATCCAATACTTCCGTTTCAATAGACCCTTCAAGAAAGTTAATCACATCAGCCACGCTTTTAATTCCGCCGACAGAAGCAATTTTTCCCACCTTTTGGCCGCTTAGTTGTTTTTCAATAACATGCCCGAGCTCGGAAATGGCTTCTGGCTTAACGGTGTCAATTGTACACATGCGTAATAAGACCTCTGCTCGCTTCTCAGAGGAAAAATAGCTGACTACCTCGGCCGATTGCTCACTGTCGAGATGAATCAATATTGTTGCAATAATTTGTGGGTGTTCATTCCGGATGACATCTGCAATCAAACGGGCATCTAGCCACTTAAGACGATTTAAGCCACTGTCCTTATCGGATACTAAAATCCGATCAATGAAAGGAATCGCATTTTCCTCTCCCAGCGCATTGATCAAAATGGTGCGTAGATAATTTTCGGCATCAACGGTAAGGCTGGTTTGATCTTCAATGGCGTTTAAAAACTCCCCGAGTACACCTTGCATTTTTGCCTTACTGACACTACTCATCGTGGAGATAGCCATCCCCACTTTTTGTACTTGCCGAGGCTCAAGGTGTTTGAGTACTTCGGCAGCATTTTTTTCCCCCATCCCTAATAACAAAATAGCGGCACGTTCGATTCCATCCATAAATTATCCCCGCTCAACCCAAGTTTTAACAACTTGCGCAACCCGTTTCGGCTCCTTATCAACCACTTGGCGCAGTAATGCCAATTGGGATTCATAGTCGCTGGCGTGGGGCAGCATGTCCTGAGCTTTGTAAGTTAGCTCACCTATCTGCTCTTCTTCCTTAACTTCATTCACACCAGCTAAATTTCTAAATAAAGGCCTAAAGAGACCAAAAATAAGTCCCAGTATAAATAATGCAGCACCAGTTTGTTTAATTATCGACCAGAACGAGTCCTTTTGCCAAAAGTGAAGTTCCGGTAATGCGGGAATAGGATCAGGCTTCACAAAATGACTATTCACCACATTGATGCTATCGCCGCGATTTGGATTGAGTCCAATGGCATCCGCGACGAGTAATTTAACTTGTTGCAGTTCGGGAGGCGTGAGGGGTTTAGCAATCATTTTTTTTGTTTTAGGATCAATCACCTGCTTATCATCCACTAATACAGCAACGGTGAGGCGCTTTATCGTACCAGGTTGATTTTTGGTATGACTTATCGTTTTATCCAACTCAAAATTACGCGTACTCTGCGTGCGATAATCACTTGATTCCGTATTGCTTTTAGCGGCGTTCGCTTGCTGATTTCTTGCTTGATTTCCTTGATTCGCACCTTGTGCTCCACGTGCAGGGGCATTATTTTTAGATTGCTGCAAAGCCGCATTGGCAGGCGGTGTATTTGATAACGAACCTGGAACACCCGAAGCCGAACTTCCAGAAGTGCGTTTTTCCTCTACCTTTTGTTCACTACGGAGCGAAGGAAGCTCTGGATTATAACTTTCTTGAGTTTGCTCGAAAGAAGTAAAATCAATGTCCGCTGCCACTTTTGCCCTTACTCGGCCATAGCCTAAAAGCGGCGTTAAAATATCTTGGATTTTTTGCACGTATTGCTGTTCAAGCATCTGACGGTAATCCATAAACCGCTCGGTATTGGTAAATAAAGTTTGTCCGCCACCCTCACTTAGCAATTGGCCATTTTGATCAACAACCGTGACCCTGCTAGCCGAAAGATTAGGAATACTCGAAGCAACGAGGTTAATAATGGAAGCAATGGTTTGTTTTTTTAACTCAACTCCTGAGTAGACATCGATGAAAACTGAGGCACTTGGTTCACGATTATCTCTTACGAACGCCGATTCGCGTGGAATCGCCAGATGAACCCGAGCTGATTTTATGTCATGAAATTGGCTGATAGTCCGTGCTAATTCAGTTTCTAAAGCTTGTTTATAACGCGCATTCTCCATAAATTGGCTGGTATTAAAGGTGCTTTTATCAGCGAACAATTCATAGCCAGTACCATTTCCACGCGGCAATCCTTCTTTAGCTAACTTCATCCGTGCATCTTGAATCTCATCGGCAGTTACCAAAATTTGGCCTTGATTTTTATCTATTTTGAACGGTATGTGATTACGTTGCAAAAGATCAACAACCTCAGCTGCATCACGTGAATTGATTTCATAGTACAAAGGCAGATAATTTGGTTCCCGAGACCATAAGACCACCGCCACACCAATAGCAACGCTGGCGGCCAATCCTGCCAATAGGCCTATTTGCCTAGGAACAGATAACTCAGCAAACCTTGCAGCCGCAGTTGAAGCATTGTCAACCAATGCCATGATTTACTCCTGTAACTAAAAATCCAACTCAACGAGGTAATTACCCACGCCTATCTCGTTTCGACGTCCAGCAACTTGTGCGCGGGATCCATTCATCGAGGGGTCGCTGGATTCCGCGAATTAAACCGCAAACGACGAAGTCCAGTGCTTTTGTACGCCAATTTTATTAATTCATTTCCCATTAAATCGACATATTCATAATATCTTGATAAACATCAACTAATTTATTGCGAACTCGTAAGACAGCTTCAAAGCCTAAATTTGCCTTTTGCGTTGCAATCATGACCTCTCCAATACTCACACTTGGATCTCCAAGTTCATAGCGGCTCTTTAATGCGTCCGCGGATTGATGCAATTGGTTCACATCTCCTAGCGCCCGTTGCAAAACCTCACCAAAAGGCTCCTGCATTGCATTAAACTCAACACTTGAACCTTCAGCCTTAGCTGCCATTAAGCGCATTTGATTTAATAAAGATACGGTATTAACTTCGCTCATATGCTTCCTTACAAAAATATTCAGCAGCTTAACGTTAAACTGCATACCCTTCTTTTCGCATTTTTGCCAATTTATAACGTAAAGTACGTTCGCTAATTCCGAGCATTGCAGCCACTTGTTGGCGATTTCCATGATGCTCTTTCAGCGTTTGTTCAATCAAATCAAATTCATGATTTTGCAAACTTTTGCCGTCATTCTTACACTCTTCTTTATTTTTACTACCCATATGACTCAGGGGTTTGTTTGTTTTTTCTTCAGCATCTTCCATTTCCTCCGAAGGAAGCTGGAGATGGGACACTTCAATAATACCGTTGGTCTGTAAAACTAAAGCGCGCTGCACCACATTATCCAACTCACGCGCATTACCCGGCCAGCTATATTCTAAAAGGGCAAGCTTAGCCTCCTCACTCAGCGCGGGAATTAAAGGATAGTGATTCTGACAATGCCGCCGTATCAAATAATTTGCTAAAGGAATAATATCGCAAACCCGCTCACGCAAGGGTAACCAGTGTAACGGGAACACATTTAACCGATAATATAAATCCTCGCGGAAACGGCCTGCTTTCACCTCTTCAAGTAATTTTCTGTTCGATGTCGCTAAAACTCGAACATCAAGATTAATGAGTTTATTAGCTCCAATCCTTTCCACTTCTTTCTCTTGCAACACCCGCAATAATTTAGCCTGCAAAGCTAAGCTCATTTCGCTTACTTCGTCGAGCAATAACGTGCCTCCTTGAGCCTGTTCAAACTTTCCAGGAGTCGATTTATACGCACCTGTGAATGCCCCTTTCTCATAGCCAAATAAGGTTGCTTCCAGCATTTGTTCAGGAATCGCAGCGCAATTGATTGCAATGAAAGGATGATTTTTGCGTGGTGAATGATCATGAATAAAATGAGCTAGCACTTCCTTACCAGTACCGCTTTCACCACTGATCATGACTCCCACGTCGGATTGAGCCACTTTCAATGCCATCGACAGCAAAGCTTGGCTTTTTGGATCTTGTGCCACTGGTTGGCTATCATCGTCGGTTAAAGCAGGCTTGATGTAGCGGTTTATTTTTTCAGTCAACGCATGGGCACTGAAAGGCTTTTGGAGATAATCCACTGCACCGTGGCGCATAGCAGCGACTGCATCTTCAACTGAACCGTGCGCTGTCATTAAAATGACAGGTACACCCGGATTACGCCGCTGTATTTCAGCAAGTAACTGCTGGCCGTCCATTTTATCCATGCGGATATCGCTTAAGACAATTGCAGGACTATGGCGTTCAAGCATAGCAAGCGCTTCTTTACCATCCTTTGCTGCCAAATAAGAATGCCCCGCAAGATTCATTGTTTCTGCAAGTGCTTCGCGTAAAACGGGATCGTCTTCAACAATTAATACATCACTCATAACCAAGTCCTTTGTTCAAATATTCATTATCCTAAATTTACCCATAAAATCCATGGGTCTTTTACCCAATTATCCTGGTAGATTAATCGTGATACAACTCCCTTTACCTGACGAAGAATCTAATAAAACCTCTCCACCGTGTGCTTTTACTACTGCGTAAACTACAGCTAAACCTAAACCTGTCCCTTGGGCTTTTGTTGTAAAGAAAGGAGAAAACGCTTGTGCCTTAACTTCCTCTGACATACCTACCCCATCATCGGTAATTCTTAGTTGCACCCCTTCCTGCTCATTTCCCTTAACAATCAGGCTAATGCAATTTGCTTGAGCTTGCAAAGCATTAATAATTAAATTTAACACGGCTCCAATCAAAGATTCACGATGTAGCGCTACCACATCCGCTTTGAGTTGGTTTTCAATCACGAGTTGGGCTGATGCGGCTTGAACCAATGGTTGTGCTCTTTCCATCAATTGCTCACACCAATCCTGCATCGAGGTTGGGACAGATTCGAGTGATTCACCTTTAGCAAACAGTAAAAGATCACGAATCTGTTTCTCAATACTGGCATGACAACCTTGCAATTTCATTATCCATTGAGTGTAGCGGGTGTCATTATAAGATAAATTGGCTAAATGCTCAGTGTATAATATTGCTGAGGACAGCGGGGTTCTAATTTGATGGGCCAATTGCGCTGTCATTCTTCCGATGGCTGCTAACCGCCCTTTGTGCGCTCTTGCTTGTTCATAAGCTCGAGTTGCAGTCAAATCGGTCAATGTGACTAATTGCCCGGGTAAACTATTGAGGGAGGAAATAGCCACATGGACTCGGCGTCCATCAGTTAAAGAGACTTCATGGCCATCGTCCTCTCGCGGAGAGAAAGCCGTATGAATGACTTGCCGCCAAGCGATCCCTTTCAACCCGGTACCGAGTAAGCCCTCTGCAGCAGGGTTTAACCAAAGAATATAACCTTGGGCATTAAGCACAACCAAGCCACAAGGTAAACTTGCCAGCATATCGCGTTCTGGCAAATTCACTTCAACCTGTGTCTTTTTCAAAGGTACTTCCGTACACTGCATAATATTGGCCTTAAATGCTTTTGATAGAACCTAAAATTAAAATATAAATATAATCAGATAATTAGTCTATATCTGTTGGCAATTCTCATCTTTGCATTTCGCGCCCGATAAAATTTCAACGACTTTAGCAAGCCATTGTTTATCCTTTTTCCTTATTATTGTATTGGTACGCCCATAGATAATAGCATTCTTCCCACACGGAATATATTTTGTGATTACTTCATTGCACTGTACTGCAAAATAATGCCGATCATCGTTCAATGTTTCTATCTTGTGTGTTGCTAAAAGCTTCCCGAAAGGAATTTGAGTGTTTAGCACAGCGCTTACTATCTTTTCAGGTAATGCGTTGAAATTGATTGTGATAAAAGCTAATTCCACGACAAGTGCATCTTTTTTCACTTGCGCCATTTTGACGTTATTACGAGCGTGATCCCGATCAACCAACATCGTAATCACCCGTGAATAAGTATTTGCTTTTGCATTTTTTAAAACATGGATTGCTCGTATTTGCGGAGTACGGTGATAATACTGCTCTACACCCATAGTCATGAGATGTTGGGTAAGTAGGAAATCATAAGGCGGCGGCAATTTATTTTGATCTACTTCAGTAAAAACAATTACTTCCCCTAAAAATCGATTCATTTGTTCTAATTGATATAATTTGTTTTCTGTGCGGGAAGAGAAATTTGTTTCAGCTACAGCAGTGCCCAGCATAGTAATTGCGATGAAAAAATGAATGGCTTTTTTAACCCTGATTGCATTGGGCATCGCTATCCTTTAGTAACTCAAAATTTTAGAGATTAACCTTTTTATCATATAACCAACAACTGTCATCCACCAAAGGAACAACAGGAGGCGGTGCTTTTTTGCCGAAAATGCTGTAAGAAGGAACATGTTTTTCTGAAGGAGCCCAATAGGCTTGCCTTAATCTGTTTTTCACGGAATCAAAAAGTGTTGTCGTTTTAATCTCCCAAACCAGAAACTCGACAACAGATCTAAGGTTTGGATCCACAGTTCCGGCTCTAAAATAAAAAGACAATGCATCATGCATTCTTTTTTCAGTCGTTGCCCATCTGTCACTTCCCCAATTATACGAAGCAATTTTACCTTGTGCTAAGAGACCACAAATTAGTAGAGATAATCCATCATTTTTTTTCTCATACCATTTAATTAGCCTATTGAATAACCCTTGATTAATGTTTACTGGTAAAGTAACTTGTTCAAAATTGACACCTTGGCTTCCTTCCCTGGCCACAACTTCTTGTACTTTCCTAGTCAGTAACTCTGCCCACACAGTTGACGGCTCAACAACTTCATCATTACTTAAGTAAAAATGCCTAATATTATCGGGCAAAGCTTCGCATAATTTCTCTATTATCGCTTGTTTTGCATCACCAAAGTGATGGCTATCAAAACGAAGTTCCAAGTTTGGAGGTAATTGACTGAGTGCTTCCCTGACTTGAACAGTCGACACCTGCTGTAAATTAGCCCAATGAATTGAAAGAGATGTTAATGTCGCTTTAAGATGTGCTTTTATTAGAGAAAAGAAGGATTGATCGACGGCATTACTAATTTTTATACTAGTTTTTAGCGCCTTAACAGATGGTGGAATAGCGGATAAAACTCTCACTTGCTCGTCGATTTTTTTTCGTTCAAAATTATTCCAACATAAATCAAGTTCAACAATGTGTTCAGGAATCTTACTTAAAAATTTAATCAGTTCCCCCGTATCCATATTCCCTAAATTGTTACCGCTTAAATTCATCTTGGTCACGGTTTTAGGTAAAGCGGATAAAATGGTAATTAGCTCATCGGCACTGTATCGATTGAATTGATTAACACTTAAATTTACTGAATCAACCCCTACTGAAATAGTGCCCAAAAATTCAGCAACCTCATTCGCTGTTTTATGAGCCAATTCATTACCTGATAAATCCAAATTCCGGGCTTTTGGCAAATTGCCCAGGTTAAAATTTCTAAGATTACCTCTGCCGAATTCGTTTCCTCCTAAATCAAGCGTATCCAATGGATGATCAAAATGACTTAAAAATTTGCTAAATTCTGAGGCTGATAATTCCCTTAATTGGTTTCCAGAAATGTCTAAATAAGAAATAGAAGCTATCTTTTCGGGGGAAGGACAATTAAATTTGTCCTTGATGCGCTGCAATCGGTAATACTTCATGTTTCACTCCTGCAGATAAAAATATCGTCATCGTACTGTTTGTTCAATTTAAAGTCAACCAAGCTTAGCCCCCTCACTTCTATTTCAGGGGTGTTCTTAAAAATTTTTCCTTAATATTTCCTTAAGTTATACGTAATATTTCTTTAATAATTTTTATTTAAACTATACAAAATTATGATCAGAATGTGTTTATAAATATGAAAGCAAGACGTGAAGTTCAATTAGTCATAGATACCAAAGAAAACGTTTTAGTTAAATCTCATCAGGGTAAAATAAAATCTGATGGCACAGTCAAACCACTCAAAGGACAAGAAGGCGTTACTTGCACGATTGCTTCGCGTGAAAGATTAAGAATCTTCTACGGTAAAGAAGCAGAAAAAAGCGAGGATTTAAAAGAAATAAATGGAAGAAAAAACGAATTAATCCTTAAAAAAATCAAAAAAATTATGGCGACACAACCCCTGGATTACTCGGCTTTGCTTGAAGAATGTACCCGTGGTTTGGAGCACTTGAGTTTTGATCCAATCACTGAAATTTTCAAACATCCTGATTTTATCCGTAAAAAGACAGAATATTTTCAATCGGGAAAATCGACAACCTCCATTAAATTTTACAACATGGCAGATGATTGTCTTCGGGGTAAATGGGCATTCTTTGCTTTAATGGACAAACTCGATCAGCAATTTGGTTTCGAAAATCTAGATTGGACTATTCAAGATGGATTTGAAGGTTTACAACAGGCACTGCGAGAAAATGGGCAAATCATTTTTCAAGGCAAATACGGCATGTGTTTCCATGGTAGGGCTAACGTTCAATTTCACTCACAAGAAAGTACAACAAGTCGCCAGGTCTATTTCTTTAAAAAAGGCACATTGCATGCCTCAACATGGACCCATTGCGTGATTGTTGATCAAGTCAAACTCATTGATGGTAGGCCATTTGTTTTCTTCAGGGATCCTTATAATGAATCCATCCCAGGTGAACCAGATAAGGCTTATATGCTAAGTTACGAAAGTTTTATTCAACGAATATCGGATAAATACGGTAATGTTGGAGGGCCGGAAACCACTTATGGTTTGGTTATAGAGCAAGCAAAAGCAGTAGGGCTCGATGTAGATGAAGAAAACGCATCGAATCATGAAATTGGGACAGTAACTTCTACCCCGGATTTTGTATAGTATGAGATAAGAACTCAAAAAGAATACGGAGAGCCAGGAGCATGACTGGGCGCCTTATCGTCCACTTTGCTTCTTGTCCTCTGATGGGCTTCTTGAAAAACCCTACCCACATACCCCTGAAATTGTTCAAAAGTAAGTCGAGTATCTTGAGGCATTGGTAGCGTTTCAACAAGCTCTTCTTGAAGAGCTTTTGTCTCGACTAAACTGGTATTTTTATACTCCTCAAAAGTGAAATCCCGAGGATTAATAGTATAATTCGTGAGCTGACTAAAATTGGGGTCAGTGACCTTAGCTTCTAGCATCACTGCAGTGACTGTCTCATGAAGGCTCTGACGGAAAAAATCGCACAACTCAGGGTAACCCATAGTAAGTTCGAAACAATGTCCTCTTAAATCAATGCGCTGCAATGCCCTTAGATTTCTAAAGTTAGGTAACTCGGTGCTTTGAAATTCATTGCTGGAAACATCTAACTCAAGCAATGGAGGAAGGGCACCACAAATTTTATCCATATGGGCAATGAATTTGTTCAATCCATTTGTACTCAGTGATAACGATCGAATGTGCCTAGGAAGATTCTTTAGGAAAACAAGGAACTCTTCTAAGGACAAATTATCAAAATCATTCTGACTCAAATCCAGGTTAATTAGATGAGGCGGAAGAGATTTTAATCCCACGCTAAAAGGTAAGAAATTTGCGGGGGTAACGTTTTGGTTCGATACAGTAAGAAAATTGATATTGGGTGGAATGGCTTTAATAATTTTTTCTTGGGTTTCTTTATTCCCCGCTGCAAGACCAGGCCCTTCTATGCTTAAATGACTAACTTGAGTAGCACTCAACATAGTTAACAATTGACAGATTTTTTCAGTTGACTGCTGGCGGAAACTCGCTGGATTTAAAGTAAATTTGGTCACATGTGGGGGTAAGTTTTTGATAATTTGTGCAACCGTTTTGCAGTCATCCAGTTGGGTTACATCAATTTCTTTAATCGAGTCGGGCATCCCTGTGAACAAGCTTTCAAAATTAATATCATGATTATTCGGATACTGCGTAAGAATTAACGTATTATTGTCAGTAGGGATACCTCTAATTTCGTTGACTAAAAAATCCATTGATCCACTACTTAAATCCAGCGTATAGAATGACATCTATCTTTTCCTGTTTCATTTGCTCATTTTGCTCACATTCTTTGTCAAAATAACTCTTTTTGCAATTTGTTTTACAAAATTATTTTATTCAATCTTTGACTTAACAATATCCATCGCCTGGAATCATTGCTATCATTTATAAACAGAGATAAGCTTTCGCAACTAAAAAAGTAAAACAGCTCATGGAAAATTTACATCATTTTTTGAACTTTATTTTACATATCGATAATTACTTACTCAATTTTGTTTCCACTTATGGCACTTGGACCTATTTAGTCTTATTCCTTATCATTTTTTGTGAAACAGGTTTGGTCGTAACCCCTTTTCTTCCAGGCGATTCTTTACTTTTTGTGGCAGGCAGTATTGCCGCTCAGCCTACTACCCCACTGCACATCATGCTCCTTCTTTTCCTTCTTATCGGAGCATCGATACTGGGTAATCAATTAAATTACTTTATCGGCCGTTTAATTGGACCGCGCATTTTTTCAGCCGAAACTTCCTGGCTATTTAATAAAAACCATTTAATTGAAACCCATCAGTTTTATGAAAAGCACGGTGGCAAGACAATCATTCTTGCCCGTTTTATTCCTATAATCCGTACCTTTGCCCCTTTTGTAGCTGGGATAGGATATATGGGAACTTATCAATTTTCCCTCTACAATATCACCAGCGCACTGCTTTGGATTGGCAGCTTGCTCGGTTTCGGCTATTTTTTAGGCTCATTACCATTCATTAAAGAAAATTTCTCGCTCGTCATTTACGGCATTATTTTACTTTCAGTGACTCCACCTTTTATTGCTTTTGCGTATCGAAAAATAACCCCAAATGGGCGCAATAAATTAGAAACAGAGATTGATAGAAAATTAAACTGAGCTAAGGAGGGATTTAACTAATAAGCGTGTTTATCAGATGAGCGACTAGTTAACCCGATAACCAAGGATACGGATTAAATAATGACAACTGCAATTACTGCAATCGGTACTGCTAACCCTGCTTATAAATACAATCAGAAGAATGTTGCAGAGATTTTAGCTAATTTATTAAATCTCAATCTCGTTAAAAAAAGGCTGCTCAAATCAATTTACAATTCATCAGGAATTGAAAGTCGCTATAGCGTGTTAGCTGATTCCATTGAAACGAAAGATCAATTTACCTTCATACCTAATACACCAGCAGCGGGCTATCCTAGCACCTCAGCCCGAATGGAGATTTATCGTAAAAACGCACTTAACTTAGCCCTAGCAGCAATAGAAAACTGCCTAGTCAATCGACCCGGTTTTAACAGACAGCAAATTACCCATTTAATTACGATTAGCTGCACAGGTATGTATGCTCCTGGGATCGATATCGAGATTATTCAAACATTGAATCTAAATGCAAATGTCAAGCGCACTGCAATTAATTTTATGGGATGCTACGCAGCATTCAACGGCATAAAAACCGCCGATGCCTTTTGCAAAGCGGATAAAAATGCAAAAGTTTTAGTAGTTTGTGTTGAATTATGCACTATTCATCTTCAGCATAAACAAGATTTGGATAACCTTATATCGAATGCAATTTTTGCTGACGGTGCAAGCTGCGCGCTTGTTGAAGCTGAGCCTCAGCAGGAAAAATATTTTAGCTTAGAGACTTTTCATTGTGATTTGCTTCCTCAAAGCACAAAAGAAATGGCGTGGCACATTGGTGATCATGGTTTTGATATGGTACTTACTTCTTACGTACCCCAGGCCATTAAATCGGGGATAGCAGCCTTCACTCACAACCTTATTGCCCAAAAAAAATTAACCCCTGAAATGATAGATATTTTTGCAATTCACCCAGGGGGAATTAAGATTCTGCAAGCTTGTGAAGAAGCTTTGGCTATTTCAAAGCAAAAAATCAAATATTCTTACGATGTATTACGCCAATTCGGCAACATGTCTTCTGCAACGATCTTGTTCGTTTTAAAAAGTATCTGGGATGAAATTAAACCACATACCGGTCACAACAAAATGATATTTAGCTGTGCTTTTGGCCCTGGATTAACTTTGGAATCCATGCTGCTCAAAATTAAGCACGGTAAAGGAGATCAAAGCCATCTGTAAGGATGGGAATTGCTCAGGTTCCCGATGTTGGATTTGGTACACCAGATTTTGAATATTGGTTGCGAGAATACATGGTAAAAATCGCTGTTTGATGCAAGTAGTTTTTGCTCGGTTTTCTCGCAAGATGAGCCGTTTCCTGATAGGGCTGCTCTATCACTGAAGAAGCGAATAGGAACGGGCGTACTTGTATCCGCTTGCTCATACTCATGGAGGGCTTGGTTAATTTTGCCCACTGATATTTATTTTTTGCCAGCTTCCTCATCCAATTTCCGTAAAAACGCCATCTTTTCGGCAATTTTAGCCTCCAAGCCTCTGGAAACAGGCTCATACCAATCTGGTTCTTTCATTCCATCTGGAAGATAGCTTTCACCGGCAGCATAGGCATACGGTTCATCATGTGCATAACGATAAGCATGTCCATATCCGAGATCTTTCATTAATTTCGTTGGCGCATTGCGCAAATGAATGGGAACTTCCCGGGATTTATCCTGTTTTACAAAGGCCATTGCCTTGTTAAATGCCACATAACCAGCATTACTCTTCGCTGCCATGGCCAGATAAATGACAGCTTGCCCCAATGCAAGCTCACCCTCGGGGGAACCTAGGCGTTCATAAGTCGCTGCAGCATCATTAGCAAGTTGCATTGCCCTCGGATCAGCAAGACCAATATCTTCCCAGGCCATTCGGATAATTCGACGTGTAAGATACAGCGGATCTACCCCTCCATCAAGCATTCGGCATAGCCAATAAAGTGCAGCATCAGGGCTAGAACCACGCACTGATTTGTGCAGAGCCGAGATTTGATCGTAAAAATTCTCTCCCCCCTTGTCAAAACGGCGGCTAGCTGGACTTAATGCATTCCGGATGAGATCCGCTGTCACCTTTGCTTGGCCTTGCGCCTGTGCCACATTGTCAATCTGCTCTAACAAGTTGAGCAATCGGCGAGCATCACCATCAGCATAATGCACAAGATGTCCTATTGCTTCTTCATCAAACTGCAGATGAGCAAGAACTTGCTCCTGTGCACGCTTTATTAATTGTTTTAAATCCCCTTCATTTAAGGGTTTTAAAACATAGACCTGTGCCCGAGAAAGTAGCGCTGAGTTTACTTCGAAAGAAGGATTTTCAGTCGTAGCGCCGATAAACGTAATTAAGCCAGATTCAGTATAAGGAAGTAACGCATCCTGCTGAGATTTATTAAATCGATGAATTTCATCGATAAACAAAATTGTGTGTCTGTGTTGGCTAAGATAATGCTTTGCTTGTTCAACTGCTGCACGAATATCTTTAACTCCAGAAAAAACAGCTGAGAGGGCAATCCATTCGCAATCAAAAGCACTCGCGCTTAACCGAGCCAGAGTTGTTTTACCAGTGCCAGGTGGCCCCCATAAAATCATGGAATGGGGTTTTCCTGATTCAAAGGCAAGCCGTAATGCCTTCCCTTCACCAAGTAAATGATCTTGGCCAATTACATCGTCCCAGTGTTTTGGTCGTAATAATTCAGCAAGTGGCGGCTTTGGTTGCGTGTCAAATAGACTCATTGTTGAACCACATCTGTACCCTTAGGAGGCTTAAACTGGAATAAGCTTGCTGCAACTTTAGGATTAGATTTCACATTAGATAAACTCACAATCGTGTGTTGACCTAATTGATCAAACATTTCAATTGTACTCAATGTGTTTTGATTAAAGATCAACTTTAGCCGTTGGAAATTCGCTTTATTGGATTTGGAGCGCAAATCATAAGATTGCTTTGTACCTGAAACACTTTCAGTAACCTCGAAATCTCGTGTCACCGTGTTGTCGTAACCACTCAAAAACAACGCGGCAGTACCTTCTAAGCTTGCGTCCTGCTTTTTTACAGTCACTTGTTCCAAATCAACATCGTAAACCCATATTTTTTGGCCGTCAGCAACAACAAGTTGCTCCATAGGGTCTTTGGTTTGCCAGCGAAAACGCCCTGGGCGCTCTAACGCCATAGTACCTGAGGAACGTGATATTTCCCGCTCTCTGGTTTTAACAATTTGTTTAAACGTAGCAGTTAAACTACGCATTGCATTGAGCTTAGTTTGTAACGTATCTGCCGCGGATTCACAAAAAGCAGCATGAGCAAAGACAACTAATGCGAGTAGGACAATTTTTCTCATTTCTAATCCTCTGTTACTGTAGACACCAATACATCTCTAAAACCTCCGTCCAGAGGCCCTACAATACCGGTTCGTTCCATTTCTTCAATTAAACGCGCTGCACGGTTATAGCCTATTTTTAAGCGGCGTTGCACCGCCGATATGCTTGCTTTCCTAGTTTGGATGACGAATTCCACAGCTTGATCATAGAGCGGATCAGCTTCTTCTGTATCCTGCCCTCCTTCGTCAGCAAACCCGCTACCATCGGTATCATTAAGAATTTTAGTAATTTCGTCGATGTATTCAGGTTCACCACGCGCACGCCAATCATCTGCAATCCGGTGTACCTCTTTATCATCCACAAAAGCACCATGCACACGTAATGGTGCGCCACTTCCTGGGGCTAAATACAGCATATCCCCATGACCTAATAATTGTTCAGCCCCTTGTTGATCAAGAATAGTACGGGAATCAATTTTCGAAGACACCTGAAAGGAAATTCGCGTCGGTATGTTAGATTTGATCAATCCCGTCAATACATCAACCGAAGGCCGTTGGGTAGCTAGGATTAAATGGATGCCTGCTGCCCGCGCTTTTTGTGCGATGCGGGCAATGAGTTGCTCTACTTTCTTACCCACCACCATCATCATATCAGCCAACTCATCAATGATAACTACGATGTAAGGTAAGGTGTTTAATTCTGGCGCGCTCTCACTCATTGAATCAATCGCCTTCCATAAAGGATCGAGTAAGGGCTCGCCTTTTGCTGCCGATTCTGTAATTTTTGCATTGAAGCCCGCTAAATTTCTTACCCCAAGGGCTGCCATCAACCGGTAACGCCTCTCCATTTCTCCAACGCACCAACGTAAAGCAGATGCCGCTTCTTTCATGTCAGTGACTACAGGGGTTAAAAGATGGGGGATGCCATCATAAACGGATAACTCAAGCATTTTAGGATCGACCATGATCAGACGAACCTCTTGAGGTGTCGACTTAAATAAAAGACTTAAAATCATGGCGTTAATACCAACAGATTTTCCTGAACCCGTTGTTCCTGCAACCAGTAGATGCGGCATTTTTGCCAAATCAACTACCATGGGATGACCCGCTATATCGACCCCTAACGCAAGCGTAAGCGGTGAATGGGCTTGCTGATACACATCTGCCGAGAGTACTTCTGACAAACGGACCATTTCTCGATGCTGATTGGGCAATTCCAAGCCAACTACTGTTTTCCCCGGAATTACTTCGACAACCCGCACGCTTGTTACTGATAAAGAACGCGCCAAATCTTTTGCTAATGCGGAAAGTTTTGATACCTTAATACCGGCTGCTAATTGCAATTCAAAACGCGTAATAACCGGTCCGGGATGGACAGCAACCACGTCTGCTTGAATCCCAAAATCGAGCAGATGCTGCTCAACTTCACGTGATAAAGACTCTAATTCCTGATGGGTGTATCCCCCCATCGCTTTCCCAGGCTGCCCTTTATCCAAAAGATTCAAGGATGGCAAGCTGCCTACTGCTTGAGACAAGGATTTCAATGCTCGTACTTCTTTTACGCTTTCTTTCGGTGGCTTCAAGGCAGGTGCAACAGGGGCATTTACTGATGGCGTAATCATTGGCATTATTGCTGGGGCAATAGCCGAAGTAACTGTTTCGGTGTTTGCAGATGGCATTAAAATAGGTACCGGTTTTTCTTTCGAAAGCTTAACGTCGCTTTCCTTCTTAATGCCAGGGAGTTTCGGCTCTGCTTTGGCCAAAATTTTGGGCTGTTCATGCCCCTTAATGTGTTTTATTTTTGCCCGTACCAGGCGAGAGCTGGCAATTAAATTCCGTATGCTCCAATGGCAAAAACCTAAAGCATACGAACCCAGCGATTCGACTGCAAGAATCCATGAAAGACCCGTTAACAGTGTTATACCGACTAAAAGAATAGCGAATAAAAGCAGGTTTGCCCCCTGCATGTTTAACGCGTATTCAAATCCTTCAGAAACGAATTTTCCAAGAACACCGCCTGCACTATGGTAAGCATCCAAAGGTTCAATTTGCGGTTCTAAGCTTAACAAGCCGCATCCACCAATCATCGAAAAAACTAAGCCGCTAGCCCGCAACCCGATTGCAGGTCTATTTACCATTTTTAAGGCACGATGATCTTTTAGAACCAACCAAGCAATATAAGCGATACATATTGGTAAAAGAAAAGCGAAATAACCAAACATGAAATAAAACGTGTCAGCAATATAGGCACCCACTTGGCCTCCTGCATTGGCGACTTCCGTATTTGCTTTACTCACATGCGACCAACTCGGATCGCTTAATTCATAGCTACTTAAGGAAAGCAAGACAAACAAAGCACAAGCAGTAATGAGGATAAAACTCCCTTCGCTGACTCGTTTGAGCAGAAAAGGGGGCAAGTTTTTCTTAGAATTTTTTGCCTGGTTACCCACTTGATGTTTTCCCATAGGTATTTAAATGTGTGGTATTTTGTCATAATATCAGCAATCTTAACATAACTAATGAGGAAGGCAGAGATAATGGGCAAAAGCAACCACCATCGCTTGATAATTCTTGGCTCAGGCCCTGCTGGATACACTGCTGCTGTTTACGCTGCTCGCGCCAATTTGAATCCTGTGTTGATTACCGGTATGCAACCTGGTGGTCAATTAACCACAACAACCGACGTCGATAACTGGCCTGGTGATGTTGAAGGCCTGCTGGGGCCAGTGTTAATGGAGCGCATGCAACAACATGCCGAACGCTTTGAGACCAAAATTATCTTTGATCATATTGTCAGTGCTGATTTACAGCAACGTCCTTTTACGCTGCAAGGGGATAGCGAAACTTATACCTGCGATGCTTTAATCATTGCCACCGGTGCTTCAGCACGTTATTTGGGCTTAGAATCAGAAAAGGCCTACCAAGGCCGCGGCGTATCTGCTTGTGCAACTTGTGATGGTTTTTTTTACCGCAATAAAGCGGTTTGTGTTGTTGGCGGCGGAAATACCGCTGTTGAAGAAGCCCTATATTTGTCGAACATTGCCTCCACAGTAACCCTTATCCATCGCCGCGATAGCTTGCGTTCTGAGAAAATCTTGCAAGATAAGTTATTTGAAAAGGCAAAAACAGGCAATATCAAGTTACTTTGGCATCACGTTGTTGACGAAGTACTTGGCGACGGAATGAAAGTCACCGGGGTACGCGTCCAAAGTGTACTTGATCATACCACGCAAGAACTTAGTTTTGATGGTGTTTTTATTGCAATTGGCCATGACCCAAATACAGCTTTATTTAAAGGCCAGCTCGAAATGAAAGACGGTTATCTTATGATCAATTCCGGTCTCAATGGTATGGCAACCGCAACAAATATCCCTGGTGTTTTTGCGTGTGGCGATGTTGCTGATCATGTTTATCGACAAGCGATTACTTCGGCCGGTTTTGGCTGTATGGCTGCTTTAGATGCTGAAAAGTATTTGGATTCATGCTCATAAGGGTGGAGCGTTTGGCCTACATTTGAATAGCTCCGAAAAATTGGGTCGACAACAACACTCGGCTAGCATTGAAGTAACAAGGAGATAACTATCCCACTTCCAACATTGCTGAATAAGGATAATCTAGACTTTCCGAACCCAGAACAAAGTGATCCTCATGGCCTCGTTGCTATAGGTGGCGATCTATCGCCACAGCGCCTATTAACAGCCTATAAACACGGTATTTTCCCATGGTATGAACCAGGGAGCCCTATCCTCTGGTGGTCGCCAAACCCTAGGCTTATTTTAAAACCAAACCACTTTAAGTTATCCCGCAGCCTGGCACAATCACTGAAAAAGCCACATTTATTCACTATCGATAAAGCCTTCACTGATGTCATTTCTTCTTGTGCACGAGCGGAAGGCCGAATTAACCACACGTGGATTACTGATGAAATGCAAGAAGCTTATACGAAGCTTCATATCCTGGGGTATGCACATTCTTTTGAAATATGGTCAGATAACAGTCTAGCGGGTGGTTTATATGGACTCAACCTTGGACATGCTTTTTTTGGGGAATCAATGTTCCATCGTCAGCGGGATGCTTCAAAGATGGCTATGTATTACCTTTGCCGGACTCTTGCTTCCTGGCAATTTGATTTCATTGATTGCCAATTACCAACAGCCCACTTACAAAGCCTTGGTGCGGAGGTCATTAATCGACCGGAATTCCTACATCTTTTAGAAAATGCCTTAGCACACCCCACTCGCCAAGGTCTTTGGACATCTTTTTCGTGACTAAACAATACGCCATTGCCATTTTTCTCAATTTAGTGCACTATCTGCGATTTATTCGGACTATTTTTTTGAGAGGCTCATGGCAAAAGAAGATCACATTGAGATGCTGGGTACAGTTATTGACACCCTACCAAACACTATGTTTCGCGTAGAACTGGAGAATGGCCACATTGTAACGGCTCACATTTCAGGCCGTATGCGCAAAAATTATATTCGCATACTTACTGGCGATAAAGTAAAAGTGGAATTAACTCCTTATGACTTAACCAAAGGACGTATTATTTTTAGGGATAAGGGTTAAAACTGGTGCCGTCATTGCGGGCATACTGCTTCGCAATGACGAAGGAAATGTTTAACCAATAACCGACCTATTAATGACCCGCAACCATCATTTCTTCGATCAACACTGAGCCACAACGTGTCGAAATGTTAGGATTAATATCATTCCCCACTGCAGCGATAATCTTAAACATCTCCTTTAAATTACTTGCGATAGTTATTTCTTCAACCGGGTATTGAATTTTGCCGTTCTCAATCCAAAATCCTGCTGCCCCACGGGAATAATCGCCGGTCAAACCATTTACACCCTGCCCCATTAATTCGGTGACTAATAAACCTTTGTCCATTTTTTTTATTAATTCTGGTAAATCGCCAGCCGTGGGATCAATTGTTAGATTATGGACCCCACCACTATTAGCAGTTGTTTTTAATCCTAAGCGACGAGCTGAGTAACTGCCTAAAACATATTGACGGATGATGCCATCTTCGACAAAAACATTATTTCGTGTTGGGACTCCCTCGCCATCGAAAGGTGAACTCCCTAACCCCCCTAAAAGATAAGGTTGTTCATAAATTTTAAATCCTTGGGGAAAGACTTGCTGTCCGATCGAATCCAATAAAAACGAATTTTTGCGATATAAATTTGCGCCATTAATTGCACCAATAAAACTGGAAAAAAGACTACTGGAAATACGTGAGGAAAATAATACAGGCACTTTTTGCGTTTTTATTTTTTTAGCACCCAAACGGCTTGTTGTTCTTTCAACAGCTGTTTTCGCAAGCAATTCCAATGCGGCTAGTTGATTAGGATTTCTCGCGGTGGTGTAGTCATAATCTCGTTGCATGGATTTCCCTTTTTTCGCAACCAAGGAACAGCTTATGCTGTGTCGGGTGCTTTGAATGATGCCTTCTCCTCCGTAGGTATTGGCAAATCCATTACAAAACTCGTAAGTTGAAAAATTAACACCGTCTGAATTAGTAATGCGTTTATCCAAAGACAACGCGTGGGCTTCACAAGCTAAAGCCTGCTCTATGGCTTGTGGCGGCTCAATATCCCAGGGGTGAAAAAGATCCAGATCAGGGTAACGGTTAGTCATTAATTCGCGATCAGCTAAGCCAAAGCAAGGATCTTCAGCGCTAACTCGTGCAATATCGATCGCTGCATTCACCAAAGTATCCAAAGCCGCTGACGAAGTATCGGTACTGCTCGCCCCCCCTTTCCGATGGCCGATATAAACAACTAAGCTCACCCCTTTATCTTCGCTAAAAGCCACTGTTTCAACTTCGCCCATCCGTACATCAACCGAATATCCGCTGTCATGATTTACAGAAACCATTGCATCTGTTGCCCCTTTGGCATGTGCTCGAGCTAAAACATCTTGCATTAATTCAGCTAATTTTCGGGTTGACTTAACTACTACTCTATTGTTATTTTCCGGTAATGTTTGCATGGTGGTTCTGCCGCTATCAAGTTTGTTATAAGGATACAAGATTAATATGCCCAGGCAAACCATTGTTTCTTTAAAATGGCTGACCCGAGTCTTCCAAATTTTAATGACTTCTTCCTTATTGCTTTTAGCGACTTATGCCCACTGCTCGGATGACTGGCGAACTCTTGCGCCGGGCATCGAGTATCAAGATCTTGATGGTAATTTCCTAACCCCTTGGTCACATATTCATGCCTTTCGCATTGATTTAAAAGAGAATGAATTATCACTCATCTCGGCTAAAGATTTATCTCGCGATCATGCTTCTGTTGACGAGTATGCACAACACAGTAACGCATTGTTAGCGATTAATGGCGGCTTCTTTGATAATAATTACAAACCCCTTGGCCTTAGGATTTATAATAACCATCAACATAGTCCTCCTAAACATATCAGTTGGTGGGGAATTTTTTATATTAAAAATCAAAGGGCTTATTTAACCAATATCAGTCAATATCATCCTAGCAGCCAAATTGATTTTGCCATCCAAAGCGGCCCACGATTGCTAATTAACAATCGTATCCCACCTCTAAAGCCAGGAAGGGCAGAGCGCTCAGCTTTATGCATTACCCATGATGGCCACGTTATCATTTTAGTCACTGATAATTTACCTTTATCGACCACCGAACTTGCACAAATTATGAAAGCCCAGCCTCTAAGTTGTGAAAATGCCCTTAATCTTGATGGGGGTAGTTCAAGTCAGTTACGCGCCAATGTAGGTTCTTTTCAGCTCGAAGTTCATGGTTTTTCCAATGTCAGCGATGCGGTGATTGTTAGACCTCGTAGGTAGGCAGCCCCCTTAAAATTTTAGAAAATTAAACTCCACAAATTATCCACAGGTTTTCCCAAATTTATTCCCTTGACCTGAACTTAAAAACACAATATATAGGATTAAAAACTTTTTAACTACAATATATTGTGTTTTTAATCAGCTATACTTAAGATATAGAACTATCTGTTTTGGTATTACCTCCTCCTTTCATGGAATGAAATGAGGCTATAACAACAACACCTTCCGTGGAGAAAATATGTCTGAGATTCTAGAGCCGGTAAAAGATGTATCGCAAACAAGTCAACTGGAATTGACCGCTAACGCCCCAGGTTCATTGAAAACCATTAAGCGTAATGGCAAAGTTGTCTCCTATGATGACAGCAAAATTAAAGTTGCCATTACTAAAGCATTTATTGCGGAAGAAGGTGGTAATGCGGCTGCCTCCAATCGTATCCATCAGCGGGTTGAGGAAATCACCCAACAAATCACGCAAACGTTTAAGCGTCGGCTTCCAAGTGGAGGCACCATCCATATTGAAGACATTCAAGACCAAGTCGAACTTGCGTTAATGCGAAATGGCGAGTACAAAATTGCGCGCGCTTACGTACTTTATCGAGAAGAGCATCGCAAAGCACGCGAGGCCAGTTTAAAACAACAAGCAAGCGATTCCAAAACCCTACTCATTACCATGCCCAATGGCGAACTGGCGCCTCTTGATATGGATCGCGTGAGTACAATTGTTGCTGAGGCTTGCCGTGAATTGGAAAACGTCACAGCAGAACCTGTTATTAAAGACGCACTTCGTAACCTCTATAACCAAGCCAAACTTGAAGACGTTCATAAAGCATTGATCATGTCTGCGCGCACCATGGTCGAAAAGGAGCCTAACTACACTTATGTCAGTGCGCGCCTGTTGCTAGATAATCTGCGTTCAGAAGCATTAAGCAAGTTAAAAATACAAACTGAAGCGACCTTTGACGAGATGGCCGCACTCTACCCTACTTACTTTAAAGCTTATATTGCACACGGTATAGCCCAAGGTTTACTCGATCACCGCCTAGGTGAATTTGATTTAGATAAACTTGCTAAAGCATTGTTACCTGAACGGGATATGATGTTTACCTACTTAAGTTTGCAGACCCTCTACGATCGCTATTTTCTTCATGAATTTGGGGTGCGTTACGAATTACCACAAGCCTTCTTTATGCGTGTGGCGATGGGGCTTGCTATTCGTGAACAAAATCGTGAAGACAGGGCAATTGAGTTCTATCTGCTCCTCTCTTCTTTTGATTATATGTCTTCCACCCCTACTCTCTTTAACTCAGGAACTGTAAGGCCGCAGTTATCAAGCTGCTACTTAACCACTGTACCTGATGATCTGGATGGCATTTATAGTGCGATTAAGGATAATGCCTTGTTGTCCAAATTTGCGGGTGGATTAGGTAATGACTGGACACCCGTACGCGCCATGGGTGCACACATCAAAGGTACTAATGGCAAATCACAAGGAGTTGTACCTTTCTTAAATGTGGCTGATGCCACTGCCGTGGCTGTTAACCAAGGCGGTAAACGTAAAGGTGCTGTTTGTGCATACCTCGAATGCTGGCATCGCGACGTGGAAGAATTCCTCGAACTCCGTAAAAACACAGGAGATGATCGCAGACGTACTCATGATATGAATACAGCACTGTGGATTCCTGATCTTTTCATGAAACGCGTTCATGAAGAAGGTGAATGGACATTATTTTCTCCCGATGAAGTACCGGATTTACATGATCAATACGGCAAAGAATTTGAGACGTTGTATATTGCTTATGAGGAAAAAGCACGCCAGGGTCAAATTAGAAATGTTAAAACCTTATCTGCCCTCAAGCTATGGCGACGCATGCTTTCCATGTTGTTTGAAACCGGCCATCCCTGGATTACCTTTAAAGATCCTTGTAACTTGCGTTCACCCCAGCAGCATGTGGGAGTTATTCATAGCTCTAATCTCTGTACAGAGATTACGTTGAATACCTCAGAAGATGAGATTGCTGTTTGTAACTTAGGTAGCGTCAATCTACCGGCGCATATCCGGAATGGTAAAATTGATCGGGAAATGTTAAGAAGCACTGTCCGCACCGCGATTCGCATGCTCGATAACGTCATCGATATTAACTACTATTCAGTGCCACAAGCACGTAATTCAAACCTAAAACACCGACCAGTCGGTTTAGGACTGATGGGATTCCAAGACGCGCTTTACATGCTTAAACTCGATTATACTTCTAAGGAAGCCATTGAATTTGCCGATGAGTCGATGGAATTAATCAGCTATTATGCTATCGAAGCGTCTTGTGAATTAGCCAAAGAACGAGGTAGTTATTCAAGCTATGAAGGTTCATTATGGAGTAAAGGTATTCTACCTATCGATTCTATCAATTTGTTACAGCAAACCCGGGATAAATACCTCGAGCAAGATCGCTCACAGCGCCTAGACTGGGAGAGCTTACGTGTTAAAGTTCGCACTCAAGGTATGCGCAACTCTAATGTAATGGCAATAGCACCGACAGCAACCATTTCGAACATTTGCGGTGTATCCCAATCCATTGAACCGACCTATCAAAACTTATACGTGAAGTCGAACTTATCAGGCGAATTCACTGTGGTTAATCCTTATTTGGTGGCTGATTTAAAAGCGCTCAACCTTTGGGATGAGGTGATGGTTAATGACTTAAAATACTTCAATGGCAGTGTGCAACCAATCAGCCGTATTCCTGCTGAATTAAAAGCCCGTTATGCCACTGCGTTTGAAATTGATCCGATATGGTTGGTTGAAGCAGCCTCTCGCCGACAGAAATGGATCGACCAAGCTCAGTCACTTAATATTTACATGGCAAAACCATCCGGTAAAAAATTAGATCAGCTGTATAAGCATGCGTGGATACGCGGTTTAAAAACAACCTATTATTTACGTAGCTTAGGGGCTAGTAATGCTGAGAAATCGACTGTTACCGATGGCGCGCTTAACGCAGTTAAAATTGAAGAGCCTAAAGTGTGCTCCATTCTTGACCCTGATTGCGAAGCATGCCAATAATGAGGAGAAAATAAATGTCTAGTGCTACTAGTGGACAACAAACCAAAGCACCTGAGTTTTCAGGTTTAACAGGCTTAGAAGCCATAGAAATGGGTGCAAGCCGTATTCATGTTGATGATAAGCAAATCATCAATTGCCGTGCCGATTTAAATCAATTAGTACCATTTAAATACAAATGGGCTTGGGACAAATATTTAATCGGCTGTGCTAACCATTGGATGCCTAATGAAATTAACATGAGTGCCGACGTGGCTTTATGGAAAGATCCTAATGGCTTAACGGCTGATGAACGTCTTATTGTTATGCGCAACTTAGGCTTTTTCTCAACTGCTGACTCATTAGTTGCAAATAATTTAGTCTTAGCCGTTTATCGTCATATTACTAATCCTGAATGCCGTCAGTACCTTCTACGTCAAGCGTTCGAGGAAGCTTTACATACCCATGCTTACCAATATGTTATTGAAAGTTTAGGGCTTGATGAAGCCGCAGTCTTTAACATGTACAGGGAAATTCCCGCCGTTGCTAATAAAGCGGCTTGGGCTCTACCCTTTACCCAAAGTCTGAGCGATCCCAACTTTCATACAGGAACTCCTGAAAATGATCAGCGCTTATTGCGTGACTTAATCGCTTTCTACGTCGTTTTTGAGGGCATCTTCTTCTATGTAGGGTTCACACAAATTCTTTCCATGGGAAGACGTAACAAAATGGTAGGCACTTCTGAGCAATTCCAATACATTTTACGTGACGAATCCATGCACATGAATTTTGGCATCGATGTGATTAACCAAATCAAAATCGAAAACCCTCATCTTTGGACCCCTGCTTTTAAAGAAGAAATGATTCAAATGATTAAGGAAGGGGTTGAATTAGAGTATCAATACGCTAGAGACACCATGCCACATGGTATTTTAGGCATGAACGCAGAAATGTTTGAGGGATACCTACACTTTATTGCCAACCGCCGCTTTAGCCAGATTGGCCTACCCGAGCAATACCCAGGTGCGGAAAACCCGTTCCCTTGGATGAGTGAAATGATGGATTTGAAAAAAGAGAAAAATTTCTTTGAAACTCGAGTCATTGAATACCAAGCTGGCGGTACATTAAGCTGGGATGATGAGGATTAATTACGAGTTTAGTTTTCCTGTTCGGCAAGCCCAAATGCGGGCTTGCAGAGTGAACATTTGCTTGGCTGCGCTAACGAAGAAGCTCAAAGTATTTTTGATAAACCCCAGTATTCCAACTCTATTGGTTTTCGTCTGATGCACCTAACCAATGATGCGCGTTTTTTAAACACCCTCCTGCAAAGATTATCTAAATCGGAATTCATATTTTAAGTATTTTAAACTAATTTCATATTTTTAAGCATTAGCTATATTCAAGGGAACATGAATGTACCAACGATTCAAAATAGGAAATAAAAACAACGATAAACTAATCCATAAAATTAAGGAGCTGAAAAACTCTGGAGTAGCAGAGCTTGATATGCGTTCAAGCGGCTTTGAAAAAAAAACAGCAGAAGAGATTGTGGCCATCTTGTCTAATCTGAAAGACTCCGGAATAACCCACCTTAATTTAAGTTGGAATAAACTTGGAAAACGAACAACAAATGATCTGGTAATCATTTTAGGAGCTTTAAAAAACTCCGGGGTAACTGATCTCAATTTGACCGGCAATAACCTTGAAGAAAAAACAGTTGAAGAGCTCATAATTATTTTAGATGCTCTCAAAAATTCAGGCGTAACCCATCTTGATTTAAGCTTTAATTATCTTGGAAAAAAAACGGCACAAGAATTAACAACCATTTTCAGTACTCTGAAACAATCAGGCATTACCTATATTAAATGGACCGGTAATGATCTTTGGAATTTAAAAACCGTGGAAGAGATAATAACTATCCTTGACGCCCTAAAAAAGTCAGGTATAACTCATTTAAATTTGGGCGATAATTCCCTCAGTAAAAAAACCACGCCCGAGATAATAACCATTTTCGATACTCTCAAACACTCTGGCATAACCCATCTTCATTTATGCAATAAAGAATTTTTGGGGAAAACAGCGGAAGAACTGGCAACCATTTTAAGTACCTTAAAAAACTCAGGGATAACCCATCTTGATTTAAGTTACTGTGAACTTTGGGGGAAAACAATAGAGGAACTGGTAATTATTTTAGGCGCATTAAAAAATTCTGGGGTAACTGATCTCGATTTGAGCTGGAATAATCTTGGATCAAAAACAGCCGAAGAACTGACAACTCTTTTTACTGCAATTCCATTCGATATTGAATCTGTTCGTTTTGGGCTTTACGAGTTACAATGGATAGCATTAGAGCAACGTCAGGCTATTCAGACGCGTTTTCCGGACTCTGAACATATCATTTTAATCAATGGTTGTTCAGGTAAAGGATTAAATCCAACGTGTAGCAGAGTAGACGCGAATATCTACAGAAAACTGGGATTTAAAATGCCACCTCCATCGCTGCTCAATATGTGTGGCTTTTTTACTGCCAATCGAATATCCCCAAAAAAATGTATGGAAAAATTACCTATTGAGCTCTATGAACAAATACAGCAATTTAGAACATAAATTCGCTTCGGGTTTTATTTGATTCATTTAGCTAAGTGATTAATATCATGAACCATTATTTTCAGTATTCTTAAACATTGGCATAAATTTATTGTTTATCTCCTGCCCAGAAGATTGATTAGAAAGAGCAGCTGAAATTTCTTCTTTTGAGAATTTAACTATCATTTCAGATTTTTTGCATCGAGAGGAGTCATTGCATTTTATATCGGCAATAAAATCGCCTGAATTGTCTATACTCCACCCAATGGAAATGTTGGAAGTGCTTACTCCAGCAGACTTGGCAGTATTGAGAAGTTCTTTATCAATAATTAATAAACCTCGTTGGTAATTTTCAGTACTTGTGCTGCTATACGCTGGATAAAAGGTAAACAGTAGTAATAGATAGCTAATAGACAGAATTTCCTTTTTTGTGAGCATGATAAAATTCCCTAATCAGTTAGTCGCCGCCTTATCTATATGAATATAGCCTAATCTTAAGTTTAGTGGCTACTTAATCCAAAAACTCATAAAGCTCTGTGGGAGTCGAATAGTTGGCCTTCCCTGGATGCGAATAAGATTCGATAGTCAGGCGATCTAACTCATTTCTCCTACCTTGATGTTGACGACAGAAATTTGCTTGTGCTAGCTTGTAATTCGATGAAACTAAAAGGAGTTAGGAATGGATCTAGTCAGTTTGTTGATTAGCTTAATCAGTGGAGGAGTTGGCGGTAATATTCTTGGGGCTGCTTGGAAAGATAAAAGCCTTGGTGCAATCGGTAACTCGATTGCCGGAGCAATTGGAGGAGCAGCGGGTTCTTACATCACCATGGCTGTTGGCGTTTTAAATACGTTAGGTTTAGGCAACATGACAATGGGCTCACTTCTCGGCAATGTCGGTTCCAGCGCGGTGGGTGGTGCTATTTTAACGGCTATTGTTGGTGCTATAAAAAGCGCGATGAGTAAAAAAGCATAATCTCAGCTTATCGCTTGAGAATCAGAGCGTTAATAATTCCTCTCTTGACGTCTTGAGACCGTGCGGGATCCCGTGATGGTAAACATTCCGGATCCCGCGGTAAGCCCACGGGACGTAGGAATAAAGAAAAATGGCAACTACGGTTCGTCCCAACCATCCGGTTGATTGTAACTTCTACGGATTACTATCCTGCGGACGCATATGCGGAAACAGGATAACATCACGGATTGACGGTGAGTTTGTAAATAACATAACCAGTCGATCAATGCCTATCCCTTCACCTGCCGTTGGCGGCATACCGTACTCCAGAGCCTGGATGAAATCACTGTCAAAATGCATTGCTTCCAAATCGCCAGCATTTTTTTCTTCGACTTGCTTTAAGAAACGCTCAGCTTGATCTTGAGCGTCATTGAGCTCAGAAAATCCATTAGCAATTTCTCGTCCAGCAATAAAAAACTCAAACCGGTCAGTGACTTCCGGATCGTTATCATTGCGGCGGGCAAGAGGCGAAACCTCTGTTGGATACGCCGTGATAAAGGTGGGTTGGATCAGCTGATGTTCGACCTTTTCGTCAAATAGGATCATTTGTAATTTGCCCAACCCATCACTGTCCTTATAATCAAACCCGAATTGATCGAGTAAAGCTCTACAACCTTCCACCGTTTCAATCTGTTCAGCTTTAAGTTGCGGGTTGTAGTGAAGAATAGCTTCTTTTACAGTCATGCGTGCGAATGGTTTACCGAAATCGATAGTGTGCTCTTGAAATTCGATTTGCCGCTTACCCAATACAACATCACAAAGATAATGAAGCAACTGTTCAGTAAAATCCATTAAGTCATTGTAATCCGCGTAAGCTTGATAAAATTCCACCATAGTAAATTCGGGATTATGACGAGTAGAAAGCCCTTCATTGCGAAAATTACGGTTAATTTCATAAACGCGTTCAAAACCACCCACCACTAAACGCTTCAGATACAACTCCGGAGCAATACGTAAAAACATCTCCATATCCAGTGTGTTATGGTAAGTGATGAAAGGTCGGGCGACCGCTCCCCCAGGGATCGGATGCATCATTGGCGTTTCTACTTCTAAAAACTGATGATTATCCATGAATTGGCGGAACGCCTTGATTAGTTTCGAGCGTAAAAGGAACGTTTGTCGGCTTTCTTCGTTCGCTATTAAATCAACATAGCGCTTGCGATAGCGCATTTCCTGGTCAGCCAAACCGTGAAACTTGTCAGGCAAAGGGCGTAAAGACTTAGTTAATAGCTCGATATCCTCTGCGTTTACAGTCAATTCTCCAGTATTGGTTATAAACAACTCACCTTTTACACCGACGATATCGCCAAGATCCCAATGCTTAAATTCCTCATAGACTTCGGGCAAGTCATTCTGGCGCACATACACTTGGATCCGCCCTGAAACATCTTGAATATGGAAAAAGCTAGCTTTCCCCATAATACGGCGTAAAACGATACGTCCTGCGACAGCAACTTTCACTCTTTGCGCTGCTAAAGCTTCTTTATCGATTCCTGCATACTGATTTTGCAGGTTAGCTGCCAAATATTGACGGCGAAATTTATTGGGGAAATTAAATCCCTTAGAACGCAAATCCGCTAATTTTTGCTTACGAATTTGGTAAACTTCACTCTCGTCTAAATGCTGTTCTTCTATCATACTACCCCAACTCCCGCTTTCAAACTTGCAACAATAAATTGATCTAAATCGCCATCTAAAACCGCTTGTGTATTCGAAGTCTCAACACTCGTGCGTAGATCTTTCACCCGTGACTGATCTAATACATAGGATCGAATCTGCGAACCCCAGCCAATATCTGACTTAGAGGCTTCAAGCGCTTGTTGTGCTGCGTTCTTTTTTTGCATTTCCATTTCGTATAACTTCGCACGCAGTTGTTTCATTGCCTGATCTTTATTCTTATGTTGGCTTCGATCAGTTTGGCACTGGACAACGATTCCACTGGGCACATGAGTAATTCGCACAGCAGAATCAGTACGGTTAACATGCTGGCCGCCAGCTCCGGAGGCACGATAAGTATCAATACGTAAATCTGCCGGGTTGATTTCAATCTCAATGTCATCATCGACTTCTGGAGAAACAAACACCGCAGCGAACGACGTGTGACGACGATTTCCGGAATCAAAAGGTGATTTTCTTACCAACCGGTGAACACCTGTTTCAGTGCGTAACCAACCATAGGCGTACTCACCACTGAAATGAATCGTGGCACTTTTAATTCCAGCAACTTCACCTGCGGAGCATTCAACTAATTCAGTCGCAAAGCCATGGTGCTCACCCCAGCGTAAATACATACGCAATAACATCTCGGCCCAATCTTGTGCTTCTGTCCCCCCTGAACCGGCTTGGATGTCTAAATAAGCGTTGCAATTGTCCATTTTACCGGAAAACATACGCCTGAATTCAAGCCCAGCAACTTTTTGTTCAATCGCCGTAACCTCAGCAGCCACATCATGAATGGCACTTTCATCCTCTTCTGCACGAGCTAACTCAAAAAGCTCATTTAAATCAGTAATGCCCTGGCTTAACACTTCTAATTGATTTACAACTGCTTCCAGTTGTGCCCGTTCGCGTCCCAAAGCTTGTGCTTGCTCAGGATTATTCCAGATTTCAGGCGACTCTAACTCGCGTATGACCTCTTCTAAACGTTCGCGCTTACCATCAAAGTCAAAGATACCCCCGAAGCGCATGAATTCGCTCATCTAAATCCGCCAAATCAAGAGTAATTTGATTTACTTCTAACATGAATATCCTAATTAAAATTTTTAATCAAAACTGTTATTGTATCGTGAAAGCGAAAAGCTGGCCAATAGAATGACCTCTTTCGCACATCGATTTCTAATATATGTTCATTTTTTAATCATTAAAATGAAAATTATTCGATCATTTTCGAAAATTTAAAATTTTTCCCCTTTTCCTCAATATATAATAGAACTCTAAGTTGAAACCGTCTTGCTATACTATAGAAATAGAGAAGACAGTTGTATCATTACCGGAGATTGAAATGAGTTATGACAAACGTGATGAAGAACTGAGGAAGCAAAAGGCTTTAGAAGAAGAGGCAGCAAAAAAGAAAGCACAAGAGGAACAGGAAGCACAGCGTCTAGTTGAAGAAGAGAAGAAACGTGCAATCGAAGCGAAAGCGGCACAAGAAGAGGAAGAAGCCAAAAAGAAATCTCCTGAAACAGAAAAAACACCTGAACATATTGCCTATCGCGTTTTTGAACATCTTGATGAAAAAACGAAAAAAGAATGGAAAAAGGACACCGATGATCTTATTGGTGACTATAAAAAACAATTCCCCGATAGAGAAATAGACGCAAAAGGAACTTTGGTCTTTCACAGTCAAGAAGAAATGATGAAATTTTTCACTGACCAAGCTCAACAAGGAAGAAAATTCTTATGTGCAGAAGTGGATGCAAGTGGAAAACCCACTGGTCAGTACCAGTTTTCTTGTGGTGATGGTAAGCTTTATTCAGGCAGCCTTGAGCAAATTCAAGCTGCAATGATGAAAAATCAAAGCACTGCTTCCCCGGAAAACCAAAAATTACTATCCGCAGGCCTCACCATGATTGATAAGCTTCTTAATCCGAAGCCTAATCCTACTCAAGATATTAAAGAACGCTTAAAAGCAAGTCAAAGTGGTGCCACACCTCCGAAAAAAGAAGAAGTCAGTGAATCGCAACCGACTGCCCCTAATCCTCTTTCTACTGTCCCGAGATTGTAGTGCGGGATTGGTTTAAGCCGTTTGATTCAACATTTGAACTAAGTAGCAAATGTTGAATCCTTGACAAACCGTCAGGCTAAAAAATTTTTCTTGATGATGAACAAAAATCTCCCTGTAACGCGAAAGAGATTTTTTGGGAAGCAGGAACTATCGCGAGAGAAGAAATAATTAGCGCAGTAGCCTAGGAGCCAGAATTTTAGGGTAGTGTTTAAATAACTGTGTCATCTCTTTTAACTTGTTATAATTTCAACACTTAAAAGAGGTGCCCATGAGTAAGAATAAAAAGATAGATTTATCCAATTTTGATTTCAATGATTTTAAGTCTGAAGCCTTAACGCAATTAAAGTCTGGCCAGTCCCTTACTGGTAAAGACGGTATCTTAACTCCTCTGATCAAAGAGCTTCTTGAAGCAGCCTTAGAAGGTGAAATGGAGGCTCACATTTCTGATTGTCATGATTCAGGCCTAACCAATCGTCGCAATGGCAAAACATCCAAGTTAATGAAATCTACAACTGGTATTTTTGAATTAGACACTCCACGGGACAGAGAAGGACTTTTTGAGCCTGAAATTGTTAAGAAGCGCCAAACAGTATTGAATGAGTCATTAGATAATAAAGTGCTGGCCTTATATGCCCTAGGTATGAGCTATGAAGCCATTAGTGAGCACCTGGCTGAAATGTATGGTCTAGACGTATCCTCAGCTAAAATAAGCCTCATCACGGATAAATTGTTGCCTATGATTACCGAATGGCGCAATAGGTCTTTAGAGTCTATATATCCTATTGCCTTTTTAGACGCGATGCATTTTAAAGTACGTGTTGAGGGCAAAGTCACAAGTAAGGCATTTTACACGGTCCTTGCCGTTACTCCTGAGGGCAAGAAAGATATTTTAGGGCTTTATTTGTCAGAAACTGAAGGCGCGCGGTTTTGGCTTGGTGTCTTAAATGACCTTAAAGCACGAGGGGTAGAAGATATTCTTATTGCGAGTATCGATGGACTTAAGGGTTTTCCCGAAGCTATTGCTGAAGTCTTTCCTAAAACAGAAATCCAACTATGTGTAGTTCACCAAATACGAAACTCCCTGAAGTATGTTGTTAGTAAAGACCAAAAGGCATTCATGGCTGATTTAAAGCTTGTGTATAAGGCCTCTAGCAAAGATTTAGCTGAGCATCATTTGCTTGAACTAGAGGAGAAATGGGGCAAGAAATACCCAGCAGTTATGAAGTCATGGAATAATAACTGGGAGGCTTTGTCTCAATACTTCAAATACCCCGAAGAGCTAAGACGTATCATTTACACCACGAACATCGTAGAGGGGTTCCATCGCCAAATTCGCAAGTACACCAAAAACAAAGGCGCTTTCACTAGTGAAAACGCACTGATAAAGCTTATTTATTGTGCCTGCCAAAAAGTACTGGAAAAATGGAGTCAGCCCATGCACAATTGGGCGCTTATCGCGTCTCAGCTTCATATTTATTTTGAAGACCGTATGAACCTGAGACTTAGATAATCAATGAGGTGACACAGTTAGATGAACACTCTCAATTTTAGGAGAAGTTAACATTACTCTTAGTTCTTCACTCAATGACTGTTCTTGTTTGTTTTTTTATCACCGAACGATAAGCGTGTAAGTTCATGAGTAATTCAGCTTCGGCATTTGATAAATGGCAACTGTCAATGATTTCATCTTTATTGCCTCCCATTTCCAGTATGCGTAAAGCATGCTGATATCCGCCATCGTTATCACGCTTATTTTCTAAAGCTTGCAGTTGATTATCCATGCTGATAAGTTGGCGATTAATTTCGGCAATCTGTTTCGCGAATCCTAAATCCGCATTGACTAGCAAATTGTGCTTAATTTGATACTGTTCTAATTCTGCCTTAATTTCCTTCACTTGGCGGGTTAAGCGAATAAAAGCACGACGATAAGAGAGGATTGCTCTCACAAAAAAGAAAGATAACAGCAATCCTGCGCTTACTAAAGTAATCATGGTATTTCCTTATTATTATTTACATTGGTTGATTCAGTATTCGTCGCTCCAGGAGTTGAGACCCCTGTCTGTCCAGCCTTCACTTCATTACTTGGATTTTTGTTTGTAAGACTCATTGAAGGATCTAATAACCGCGGTACGGCTTTATCTTTCGCGATGATGACATTAACCCGTCTGTTTAGGGCACGGCCTTCTTCTGTATCATTACTGGCAACAGGGTATTGCTCACCATAACCTGTTACTGACATTTGTTTTTGATCCACACCAAAAGATGTCAAAGTACGAGCGACCGCAGCCGCCCTGGCAGAGGACAATTCCCAGTTGGAAGGATATTGCTCGGTGTCAATGGGCATGTTGTCAGTATACCCTTCAATCGCGATTGGATAGGGAAGACTCTTAATGATTGAGGCCAATTTCATTAATTTTACAACCGCTATAGGTCTTAAATCTGCACTACCGCTATCAAACAAAGCACCTGCCTTAATATCCAATTCAACCCAACCATCGCGTGGGTTCATTTGATAATCCGAGTCTTGCAAATCCGATAGAGCCTTAATCAATTGATTGAATTGATCTTTTTCATTAATGGGACTTTCCACGGCTTTTTTTAGTTCTTTTGTTGTCTGCGCAACATTCGACACAGACTGCCCCTCGCCTTTCGAAGTAAACGCGGAGTGCATCCCTTCAGCAAGTGATTTATATTTTGAAACGTTAACCGAGGAAATCGCATACATCACCACAAAAAAAGCAAAAAGGAGAGTGATGAAATCCGCGTAGGAGACCATCCATCGATGGGTATCCTCATGAGGAACAGAGTTCTTACTTTTTCTTCCTCTCATCCTGGCGACGTTGTCCGTAATTATTTAATTTCAAGTTTAGCATATTTGGACTTTCCCCGCTTGCCATTGAAACCATTCCCTCAACGATCATCTCGTCATGATGAGCCCTGTTCGCAATGCAACTCTTTATTTTGTTTGCAACAGGTAGGAAAACTAAATTGGCAAGACCCACGCCATAAATGGTGGCAACGAAAGCCACTGCAATGCCATGTCCTAGCTCATGAGGCTCGGCAAGATTCCGCATGACCTGAATTAACCCTAGAACCGCCCCTAAGATACCAATCGTCGGACTATAGCCGCCCATACTTTCAAAAACATGTGCAGCGCGTAAATCTTGGTCTTCACAGCGTTCTATCTCAGACTCTAATACCTGTCTTATGTTTTGTTTATCAACTCCGACCACCAATAATTCAAGCCCCTGGCGCATCAGCGGATTTTTTTCTCTCTCAAGATGTTCCTCCAAAGAGAGTAAACCAAACTGTCTTGACTTTCGTGCCATCTCAATTAATTGCTCTCGGCTTTTTTCATAAGGCTGCTTGGGCGGGCGAAAAATCCACGGCAGGATCCTAAAAGCATGTAAAAACGTGTGCAGTGGAGTTTGGATCATCACCGCCCCCAAAGTCCCTCCCACCACAATGAATAGAGCGGGTAAATTCATTAAAGAATGGATATCCCCACCTTCAAGCATTTGTCCAAAAATAATTGCTAAAAAAGCGGTCATCAAACCAAGTAAGGTCAAACCATCCATAATTTTATCCCATCACTCTGGTAATCGAGATTTTATACGAAGCATTGCTTGGCTATGAATTTGCGACACTCGCGATTCACTCACGCCCAAAACTTCGCCAATTTCTTTTAAATTCAGATCTTGTTCGTAATACAAAGACAACACTAAACGCTCATTTTTGGGTAAGCTTTCTATGACTTGCGAAAGATGATTAACCATATCATCTCTTAAGACATTCTGCTGAGGTTCACTGAATTCTTCCCCATCTATTTTTAAAATATCATCAGTTACACCAAGATCATCAAACCCATAAAGTTGACTGCCAGCCGTGTCCTTAAGCATTTCATAGTATTCGTCCAAACCCAAACCAAGTTCAGCCGCAACCTCCTGATCCTTAGCATCACGGCCAAGTCGATTTTCTACTGTCCTCACAGCATCAGCAATCATGCGTGCGTTACGGTAGACTGAGCGAGGAACCCAATCATTACGCCGTACTTCGTCCAACATGTGGCCACGAATACGAATTCCTGCATAAGTTTCGAAAGAGGCGCCTTTTGTTGAATCGTAATGTCTCACCGCTTCAAGCAATCCTAACATTCCTGCTTGCACAAGATCATCGAACTGTATGGAGTGCGGCAAACGCCCCAACAGATGGTGTGCTATACGTTTGACTAATAGCGCATGGGTTTTAACCAGCATCTCCTGAGTTTGTTGATTCACTTTGCCGTAGGCAGCCAAAGCATCCACGACTCTCTCCTTTTCGCTGTACTCAGCCCCTGTCAAGGAACGTCGTATTTCGTGCCTCTTGCGAGAAACCCCGCCAAATCCGACCGTTCGATTAAACATCAACTCAGGGACTCTGAGTTAGTACGTTTCGCTTGCCTTGGAAAATACTTCCTTTGCCAATTGCATTTTTAGTGTTACTCAGCCTGTTTAATAAAGAATTACAGAAAATCAATGCAGCTCTTCTAAGTTTAGCAAATCCAAGGCAAACATTTTTTTCAATATTCTCCTGCGACTAACCGTTCAATAAAAAAACTTGTATTACCTCCTAATAATGGCTTATATGGCCAATCCTCCACCGTATCGGCTAATTGTATAAATGACTTTGCCGCTGTTGACTCCGGATAAGAAATAAGCACAGGTTTTTGTTTTTTTACTGCCTCATGGATTTTGTCATCAAAAGGAATCGCCCCTAAATAGTCGAGGCGAACATCTAAAAACTGTTCTGCAACCCGATATAATTTGTTAAAAAGCTCTTTCCCTTCCCGTGTACTTCTCACCATATTGGTAAGAATATGAAAATGGCTCCACTCGTAGCGTTTGGACATGACTTTAATCAGCGCGTAAGCATCAGTAAGTGATGTGGGTTCATCACAAACGATAACAATCAATTCTTGAGATGATCGTGCAAAACTTAACACCGTATCAGAAATACCAGCTGCGGTATCAATAATCATGTAATCGACATCATCCGTTAATTCATTAAAAGCATCGATAATACCGGCATGTTCGACCGAGCTTAATTGAGTCATGTATTCCGTTCCTGAGGCAGCAGGAATTATTCTTATGCCGTTAGGTCCTGTAAGGATAATGTCACTTAAATGACAAAGGCCTTGAACGACATGGGAAAGATTATATTTGGCATGTAATCCCAACATGACATCAATGTTAGCTAACCCTAAATCGGCATCAAGCAATAACACATTTTTTTCTCGTTGGGCTAGAGCTAAAGCCAGGTTAACTGAGACATTACTTTTACCCACTCCTCCTTTTCCTGCAGTTACAGCAATCACCTTAACTGGTTTTGAACGGGATAAATGACGTAATCCGGCCGCTTGGTCTACCATCTCTTCCTTATCCTTCGACATATAACCTCCCTGCAACAGCATGCGGTGCCTTATGTTCCTGACCATTTATTTGGTTAAGCGTAACCTCTTGGCTAGTTAATTGCTCGATTAACTGATGGCGGGTAGCAATTTTAATATCCTCTGGTACACGTTGGCCGTGTGTCAGATAACTGACTCCAATGCCCGTTTCAGCAATGGCACTTAAAATACCTCCTAGAGCAAGCGATTCATCTAGTTTTGTGACGATACATTGTTCAATGCGTTCTACATGAAAGCGTCTAATCGCATCAATGAGCACCTGATAATGATTAGTCGCCTGTAAAACCAAAACGATTGATATCGAGTGCAATCGGGAGCTTAAGATGTCCATCTGCATTTCCACTCTTTCATCAGCAGGATTCATTCCTGCGGTATCAATTAATATTAATTTTTTATCATTGAGTTGGCGAATTACTCGCGATAATGCGACCTCATCCTGTGCAACGCAAACTTGTACTCCAAGAATTTTACCGTAAAGCATCAACTGTTCTTGGGCTGCTATTCGGTAAGTGTCCATCGTCACTAAACCTAATTTATCTGCCCCAAATCGCAAAGCGAAGCGGGCTGCAATTTTGGCAAGCGTGGTTGTTTTTCCAACCCCTGTTGGGCCCACAAAAGCATAAATACCCCCCTCTTCTATCCGCCGGGAATCGCGAATAGGCAGCGCATCGGAAAAAAGAGTAAGCACTTGCTGCCAAGCACTTTGCTGGTTAAGACTTGGATTAATTTTGGTGACCAGAGACGAAGCAGTTGTGTGGCTTACTCCTAGATTGAGTAACTTTTGCATTAATACAGTATGCAAAGGCTCACCATGACCTGCATAACCACGTAATTGAGCTTCTAACATACCCCGTAGGGTAAGAATTTCTTGACGCATATCATCCAAAGGGGATGAAGGAGTTGGGGTATCTGTTGCTTTGGTTATTGGTTCAGCAGTGGCAATAGCAGTGCTGGTCGCCAGTACAGTCTCATCAAAATCAACAGCAGCCACTATCTCTACGCCACCTTCGACACGACTGCTTGATAAGATAACGGCGTCAGGACCAAAAGTCGCTTTAATTTGTTGCATTGCGCTACGTGTATCCGGGGCAACAAAACGTTTTAATTTCATAGAAACTCCATCTATCCTACTGTACCAATAATCCTTATTCGTTTGTTATCAGGAATTTCCTGATACGATAAAACATGTAAGTTACTGGAAATATTACGCACAAAACGTGCCAAAACAGTTCGTATACTTGGTTGTACAACTAATACCGCTAACTCTTGTTTTGCCTGCTGCTGAGCAGCAAGCTGCGTCAACGAATGCTGTAATTTATCGGCCATTCCTGGTTCAAAACTCACTCCCTGGCCGATATTGTTTTGAATAGTATTTTGCAATAACTGTTCCAACTCGGGTTTCAAGGTAATAATTGGCAGTTCCTCATTCAGACCGCTAATTTTTTGCGTGATTAAACGCGACAAGGCAATCCTAACCTGGCTAATAAGATAATCGGTATCCTTCGATTTTGACGCAGACTCCGCCAAAGTTTCGACGATAGTGCGAATATCAGTTAATGGAATGTGTTCAACCAATAAACCTTGTAAGACTTTACTTACCGCGCCTAAAGATAATGCTTCCGGTACAAGCTCTTTCACGAGTTTAGGCGAAGTGCTTGCCAATTTATCCAATAATTGCTGAGTCTCTTCGTACCCTAAGAGCTTATGGCTATTCTGCTCAAGTATCTGACTTAAATGAGTCGCTACCACCGTGGAGGCATCCACCACGGTATAACCAAACGTATGCGCCCTCTCCTTTTGGCTATCGTTAATCCAAACTGCATCCAAGCCAAAAGCAGGATCTTTTGTTTCTTGTCCCTCTAAAACACCAAATACTTGGCCAGGATTAATTGCTAACCATTTATCGTTGAATATTGGCGCCTCCCCCATGACCACCCCGGCTAAACTTATACGGTAATAATTCGGTTTGAGATCCAAGTTATCACGGATGTGTACTGTCGGGATAAGAAAGCCTAATTCTTGGGATATTTTCTTACGGACTCCTTTTATTCGTGCCAACAGCACTCCACCTTGCGAACTATCAACGAGAGGAATTAGGCGATACCCTACCTCTAAACCAATGACATCGACAGGATTTACATCATCCCAAGATAATTCAGCGGTAATGGGCTCGCTGATGGCTGTGGAGCTCACTTCTGTTGGCTTTTCAGCTTTAGATTTTTGCTTAATTTGTTTAATCATTAAGTAGGCTATTCCACCCAATCCTATTGCTAAAATCAGGAATGCGATGTGTGGCATACCCGGAATCAGGCCGATAATGCCAATAATTCCAGCGGCAATGATCAACGAACGCGGATTACCAAAAACTTGTTTCACTACTGCATTGCTCATATTTTGAGCACTAGAAACACGAGTGACCATGATTGCCGCAGCAGTAGATAAAACAAGCGAAGGCACTTGGGCGACTAAGCCATCGCCAATAGTCAGTAAAATATAATTATGCAGCGCTTCGGTTAATCCCATGTTGTGTTGCAGCACACCAATAATCAACCCGCCAACAATATTGATGAGCAGAATTAAAATGCCGGCAATGGCATCGCCTCGTACGAACTTGCTTGCACCGTCCATTGAGCCATAAAAATCAGCTTCTTGCGCAACCTCTGCACGACGATGGATCGCCTGCTCCTGGTTAATCAAACCTGCATTCAGATCTGCATCGATTGCCATTTGTTTGCCAGGCAAGGAATCTAAAGTGAATCGTGCACTGACTTCAGACACACGCCCTGCACCTTTAGTGACCACAACAAAGTTAATGACGACAAGGATGATAAACACCACCAGACCAACCGTGTAATTCCCCCCTATCACCACCTCCCCAAATGATTTAATGACTTGCCCGGCAGCATCTGTCCCGGTGTGACCGTTCAGTAATACAATGCGGGTAGATGCCACGTTTAAAGCGAGTCGTAATAAAGTTGCTATAAGAATAACTGTGGGAAACACAGCAAAATCGAGCGGCCTGTCGCTGTAAATTACAGCAAGAAGAACTACCAATGAAAAAGCGATATTAAAAGTAAAGCAAATGTCTAAAAAAAAAGGCGGCAAAGGCAGCATCATCATGCTAAGCATAACGATAAGCACAAGCGGAGTGCCTAAACCTTGTTGCAGCCACTGACGTAGTGTATGGAAAACCGCATTGACATTCACCATCAGACATTCTCCTCAACATCACGTTTTAGCTCATCGGGTATTGGTAGATTCTGCAAAACTTCCGGCTTTCTTTGATAATTTTGTTTATCTTTTAACTGAAAAATATAAGCCAGGACTTGGGCAACTGCGACGTATAGCCCGCGCGGGATTTCCGCATTTAAATCGGTTGAGTAATAAAGCGCCCGTGCTAAGGGAGGCACTGAAAGTATGGGTATTCGATGGGAGAGCGCAACGCGATTAATTTGTAGGGCAATTAAATTCTTGCCTTTAGCCACTACGATTGGCGCACGATTTCCATGTTGCTGGTATCTTAAAGCAACCGCATAATGAGTTGGGTTAGTGAGTACCACATTCGCTTTGGGCACTTCAGCCATCATCCTCCTCTTGGCAATTTCCTGTTGAGTGCGACGAATTAAACTTTTAACCTCTGGTTTACCTTCAGTTTCTTTAAATTCATCTTTTACCTCTTGTTTAGTCATTTTTAATTGCTTTTTATGCTCATACAATTGAAACGGTACGTCCACAGCAGCTATGAGAATAAGACTTGCACTCATGATTAAAAATGACTTGATCACCAAGCCCATGCCTGTGCCCAAAGCGCCTGCTAAAGGGTAATCGGCTAAAGAAAGCAACACGGGTATTTGCATTTTCAAAACAAGAATAGCAATGGATGCAACAAGTAGAAATTTAAGCAGCGACTTAATCATTTCCACCAAGCCCTTAAGCGATATCATGCGCTTTAAGCCTTTCAATAAACTTAAACGGGAAAACTTTGGTTGCAAAGACTCCACACTAAAAGCCCACCCCCCTATTAATAACGAAGCGAGTAGAGAAAGTACTAGTATCATCATGAAAAGGGGAATGACCGCGCCAAAACCAAGCTTTACCAAGTAGTAGAGCTGATGTATCCCTAAAACTGGCAACGTTAAAATAGAGCTATCAAAGTCAAACGCTTGACGCATCATCAACATAAACTTTGTCGAGATATACTTGCCAAAAATTAAAAGCGCCACTCCAGAAGACAATAAAATTAAGGTCGCATTAAAATCTTTCGAGCGTGCAACCTGTCCTTTTTCTCTTGCTTCTTTAAGCCGCTTAAGCGAAGGCTGTTCAGTCTTTTCTTGTGCTTGTTCTTCAGCCATTTAATGCAGAATTCCTATAATAAGCCGCATTCCTTGATCCAGACTATCCGAAATTTGGGCAGCCACTCCGGGTAAACTAATACGGATAATAACCATTCCCATCATTAGTGTGATGGAAAAGCCGATGGAGAAAATATTTAATTGGGGCGCCACTCTTGTCATTATCCCAAAACCTAAGTTGACGATTAGTAAAGATAATATTGCTGGCAACGCTACAAGTACTGCCTCTTTAAACATCCAGCCCGAAAACGCTAGTACCGATCCAATGGCAGCAAGGCCAAGACTTATTTTTCCTACCGGCATTTTCTGAAAACTACCTAACAAAGCATCAAACACCGCTAAATGGCCGTTAATGGTAAGGAAGATCAGGCTAATCATCATTAAGTAAAACTGACTCACCAAAGGGACAGATGCTTTGGTAGCGGGATCAACCATGGTTGCAAACCCAAGTCCTGCTTGCATGGCAATCACTTGGCCTCCTAGTACAAAAACCTGAAAAACCACTTGCAAAACAAAACCCATTAAGAGACCAAGCAACAACTCATGGACAATAATAGCGACATACCCCCCGTCAAAATGCAAAAAAGAGAGATTTTCGTTTATAAAAGGGGCACATAAAAAAGCTACAGTGAAAGCAAAAACAATCCTTATCCGTGTAGGTACAAGCACAGAAGAAACAAGTGGCATGGTTAAAAATAGGCCACTAATGCGTGGTAGCGGCCATATGATCTGGCTGAATTGGTTAATCATGGCCTGATAATTCAAATTCATGCTTAACCTATCAAATAAGGAATGTTAGTGAACAAGGAATCCGTGTAATTCATCATGGTTTTCAAAAGCCAAGGACCCGCGAACACAAAGACCAAAAATGTAATAAAAAGTTTTGGAATAAAACTTAAACTCATTTCGTTAATCTGGGTTGCTGCTTGAAACATGGAAACCAGTAACCCCACGATGAGGCCGGGAATGATTAGCACCGTTAAGATGATTGTCATGATATATACGCTTTCACTAAATAGTGAAACAACTGTTTCAGGTGTCATCCATTTCTCCTTTCGAATCCCTGTAATCGATCAGTCTGGCCTATTACGAATCCCTCGTGCGAATCAAATAGCCAGAACGCAAGCATTGCCGTAAAAAAGGCTTTATCTTCGATCTCCCCTCATTACAGCGACGACTAGCTCATCGCAAAACTAGAGGCTAATGATCCCAACACCAATGTCCATCCATCTACCATTACAAACAACATGATTTTAAAGGGCAACGAAATAATCAGCGGTGAGAGCATCATCATACCCATTGCCATTAATACACTCGCAACCACTAAATCGATAATTAAAAACGGCAAAAACAAAATAAAACCAATTTGAAACGCCGTTTTTAATTCGCTGGTAATAAAAGCCGGAATCAAAATACTCATAGGAATCTCGGCAAGCGAGGAGTAAGTCTTACTGCTAAATTTTTCAAAAAGCGCCAAATCATTCTTGCGTGTTTGATTAAGCATAAAACCACGCAAAGGCTCCTGCGCTTTGGTCATGGCTTGGGGAAAATCCAATTTATCTGCTAAATAAGGCTGTAAAGCTTGCTCATTGATTTGATTGAAAACAGGCGCCATAACAAAAAAAGTCATGAATAAAGCAATACCTATGAGGATCTGATTGGTTGGTGTTTGTGCCATACCTATGGCTTGCCGCAAAATTGACAACACAATAATAATTCGCGTAAACGCGGTCATTGCCATTAATAACCCAGGCAAAACACTCAGCAGCGTCATAAAAATTAAGATTTGTAAATTGACACTGTAAGTCTGACCACCGTTACTCGCTGGCGAAACGGTAACAGCAGGTAAAGAAGTTGTAGCGGCTTCAGCTATCCAGGGGAAAAAAATTAATGCGGCGCAACTAATTAAAAAAATCCTTTTCATTCTGATTTTCCAAGAGCAGTTTTCAGAAACTCCGAAAATGATGGTTTAGGCTCTGATGAAAAAGATGGGGGTAGTTCTTCACCAAAATCATGCAATGTATTAATGCTTCCGGAAGTTACCCCCAGAAGAAGAATACGCGATCCTACCTGAACGAGCATGATCTTTTCCCTAGCACCTAAATTCATGCAGGCAATTATTTTAAAACCGCTCGCATTCGCGAATTTAGCGCCATTTAAGCGGCGTAGAATCCAAGACAATAAAACAATCACAGCCACGACGATCAGCAAGCCACCGAGGACACGCATGAGCTCGCTGCTGCTTAATGCCGGCGAATTATGAGTGGATAAAGTCGTCGCTCTGGATATTATAGGTAACAAGTTACCAACCAAAAGTCCAATAGAGCCTAAAAAAGTTAATTTCATCTTAGGCGTTTGATGCGTTCTGCTTTGCTCACAATATCAGTTAAGCGCACACCAAATTTGTCATTAACAACCACAACTTCGCCGTGAGCAACTAATGTCCCATTAACCAATACATCCAAAGGTTCACCCGCTAACCGATCGAGAGCTACAATACCGCCTTGGTTGAGCTGTAAGAGATTGCGTATCGTCATTTTGGTACGGCCGATTTCTACTGTGACAGCTACCGGAATATCCAAAATTAATTCCATTTTTTCTACATCTGCATCTTGAGGCACAGCATTCTGTTGTTGGGTTGCTGTTGTTGTCACCTCAGTCTGATTTGCCATTTACTCAACTCCTAGTCCCTAGTAACTAATTTTCTTAATTATCTTTACAGCTCTTTTATCGTTAGCACTCCCAATCGTTGCAGTAAAACCCGGAGTCCCTTCGATATCCAATGTTACAACCTCATTCATTTCCAAAGGAATAAAATCACCCACCTGCCAACTCATTACTTTGCCGAGGGTACTGTTGGTTTGAGCCATTACCGAGCTGACAACCAGCTCCACATCCATTAATTCTTCTTTCAGGGACATCACCCAGTTAGGGTCAATTTCATCATCTGGCCTTGCCGCCCCAAGTTCTAACTGTTGCTTGATCGGTTCTACCATCGAGTATGGAATAACAAAATAGAAAGCACCGCTTTCTTTACCAAAATCAACATTAAAACGACTTACTAACAATACCTCATTTGGCTCACCAATGTGAACCAGTTGAGGGTTCGTTTCATCACCTACTTTGATTGCTTCTAATTTAATAATTGGTGCCCAAGCTTGCTCAATGCAACGAACCAATTTACCAATGACAATTTCCATGACCCGCAGTTCTGTCGCAGTAAAATCGGTTCTGCTTTTTTGTGCAAGAAATTGCGAACTGCCGCCAAAATAATAATCAACCAAATCATAAACAAAGGTACTGTCAAATAAAATTAAGGCCTTACCCCGGAGCGGCTTAAAGCGCCGGATGGTCATCAAGGTAGGGTTTGGTAAGCTGCCTAAAAATTCTCTATGCTTAACGATCGATAACGCTTCTTGCTTAATTTGTAAATCTTTTGCCATTAACTGATAAATATCATTCGCGAAAAAGCGGGCTGCCCGATCATGAATTTTATCCAGAACAGGTAACTCACCCCTGACAGTACGTTCTTGGTTGGTAAAATTAAGAACTTGTACCTGCTCAGGGTTAATTTCAGAAAAATCATTCTCTGCCTTATTATTTTTTAGGTGAGCTTTTTGTGAGTCAGGAGGAGCGCCCTCATCAGTGGATTTTTCTTCAGCTTCCACAGTATTCAGCAGAGCATCAATCTCTTCCTGCGATAAAATTTCTCTGTCAGCCATAATTTTCTCATTATTTTTATAGCGCTATTGTTTAAGGCCATGGTTTACAATGGCCTTCGAGGCATAAGCAAAATGTATGCCAAATTCAAATAATTCCTAAGGTTGTCATCTGACTGCACACGTGCCAAACTTAAAGGAGTTCGCTTGAAGTAATGTGACATGCTCAGTAAAAATAAGCAATTTTCCAATTTTAGTCATGCTAAACAAACCACATCGGATTGTTTTCGTCCGGATGATGAACAAGAGGTTGAGCTTCTTGCCACTTTGTCGTCGGAGAAAGGACTGCTAGCAAGGGGAAATGGTTCAAGCTATGGGGATTGCTGTCTTAACGATGATGGCGTCATCATTGACACCTCTCGCTTAAATCATCTTTTGTCTTTTGATGAAGATTCAGGGCTTTTAATTTGCCAGGGAAGTGTAACTTTTGCTGATCTCCTCCATATTAACCCCCATTACATCCCTCCTGTTATTCCAGGTACTCTACGCGCTACTGTAGCAGGTGGCATCGCTAATGATGTTCATGGTAAAAACAATCATAATGCTGGAAGTTTTGGTGAGCATGTAGAATGGATTGATTTGCAATTAGGGAATCACAATTTTCACTGTGATCGAAAGACCCATTCGGAATTATTTTATGCAACTATTGCAGGGCTTGGTCTAACAGGCATTATTAAACAAGCGGCGATTAACATGCGTAAGGCCTCTCATTTTGTATCGGTTCGCTACGAAAAACATTATGACTTTACTGGATTGTTACAGCAAATGAAAGGCCAGGGGTGTCAGTTTGATTACCAAGTTGCTTGGCTTGATTTACTGAATGAACCTTGTGCTTTACTATCATTGGCTAATCATTGCGACAGTATGAACCACCCTCAGCCCCCCCGTCATTTTACGGTTCCCAAATTACCGGTACGTCTTGTTAATCCATGGGTAATGAAGCAGTTTAATCGTTTTTATTTTAAATTTCATCCATCAACGCAGAGAACACTCACACTCAAGCAATTTAATAATCCGCTTGATTCAATTTCACATTGGAATCGTTTATACGGTAAAAAAGGGCTTTTACAATTTCAAGCAGTTGTTAATGAAGAAATCTCTATGGAAGCACTTAACGAATTACTAAAAATCATTCACGCTCATCAAGCTGTGCCAACGCTTGCTGTACTAAAATACTTTACTAAAGGGGGAATCGGACTCCTGTCTTTTACCCAGCCTGGCTATACCGTGGCTATTGATTTCATTAATAATCCAAACGCCCAAAAGGCGATTTCGGCGATGAATGAATGGATTACTGAGGCAAATGGGAAGGTTTATTTAGCTAAAGACTTATTGTTGACACAAGAGCAGTTCGTTAAGCAATACCCCAATCATGAGCAATTTTCCCAATTACTCAATCAGTATCAAAGCACAATGCGATCTGATTTAAGTCATCGACTGGGTATCACACCATGAATGCCCGAACATGGATTATTTTAGGTGCTACCTCGATTATTGCGGAAGAATTCGCCCATTTTGCTGCTAATGCTGGCAATAGGTTGATTTTAGTAGGTCGTAACACAGGGCAACTTGCCATTATCGCTGCTGATATACGCCTTCGCTATAAGGTCGACTGTGATTTTATTTTTGCTGATTTTTCGAACGATTCAGCTCAGTTAATGCAAATTCTTCTGCGGGATACTGGAGAGGTTGATTTATTTATCGCCTACAGCTCCATTATAGAGAACTGTGGCTTAACCCAAGAAAACATAAGTCAACTCATCAGAGTCAATATCGAAAGCACCGCGCAATTCATCCACGCTTACATCAATAAACAACAGATCGAGCATCATCTTGTTTTTCTAAGTTCTGTTGCTGCGTGTAGGGGTCGGGCTAAAAATAGTCTCTATGGCGGAAGTAAAGCGGCTATAGAAATTTATTTAGAAGGTCTGCAACAAAGTGCAAGGCCTAACGTTCATATTACTATCGCAAGGCTTGGCTTTATCGATACGGCCCAAACCTTCGGCTCACCAGGAATTTTCTATGCTTCTCCCCCAAAAACTTGTGCCAAAGCATGCTGGCGTGCTGCTATCGCGCAAAAAAGACTGATTTATCATCCTTTTTTTTGGCGCTTCATCATGGGGGTAATTCGCTGGTTACCTTTTCCTCTATATAAAAAATTAAAGTTATAAGATTTCTGCGAACACATCATTTTTGCTTAACGAATTAATTTGATCGTTGGCAAAATATTTTTCACCACGCCAAAAAATTGCAAAATATAAATGATTAATACGATCAAAACTAACAGGTTAAGCAAGCTTTTAATCGCTCCTGGCATCGGGATAAACACATTCACCAACCACAAGACAACACCAAATACGATGATAATGAGGAATAGATTGAGTAACTCAGCCATGGAATTTCCCTATCGGTAGCTTCAAGTTAATTGTAGTACAAAAACAAGGTAATTATCTGATTTTTAAAAATATAGAGTTACCGTTGTTCACTCTATAATGATTTTTCCTGTAAGACCGTATAACCTTTACAATTCGACCTTATAAGAAAAGATTATGTCGCTCGCTAATTCCAACCGATTCGCGCCTTAATACTGGAATTAAGTTTATTTATCTCAAATTTTCCAGATTTCATTTGATACAAAAATCAGCTCATTTTGAGCTGATTTTTAAGGCTGAGTAAAAGGCAATTATTATCGTATCTAGTATTAAACACGACGCTTTAACTTGCCTCCGAATGTAGGTGCTTCTGCATGAGGAGATGGTCTTGCCGGAGCAGGTATTTCTTTACCAAGCATACGTCTAGCAGTAGGAGCTGCACCGCCTGCCTCGTTCCCTACAGCTTGGGTTATACTTATTTCTAATTTGCCAGACTCCAGTCCTTCTAGTTTTTCATCAGGTAAATTACAAATTTGTTCCTTAAACTCGGATACTAACGTTTTAATCAATTTGTTACGGTTCATGGCATAATCCTCACAAAATCTAGCACTCCAACGGAATGCAAACCCATCATAAAACAGTCAATCTAATCCTTGAGTAACTTGTCTCTATGACATCTTTCTAGGAGGTGTTTTGACTTACCGCCAGCCTTACCATCCGTAGAAACTAAATCTTGTCTTTCGTTTGCTAGACTTAGCTTCCATTTTTAGCGGTAAATTCCTTGTTTTTCTTTCACATGGAAAGACATCGAAATTAAATAAGATTTCCATTCTCCTATTCAATTTCTTGCGAATCTTGTAAATTACTAGCATGGCTAGTTATATAAGTTTAGTTCAAGGTTAACCCGACTACAAAATGCATTAGAGTAATTATTATTTGATGAGCTTATCTTCTGGACGGCGGCTCCAAACGGATTGGAAGCTCAGTCTTTCCTCTCCTTATGTCTCCTGGTGACCTCATACCAGCCCCACCCGCTTCTTGCCCTACAGGTTGAATTAAGTTTAACTCTAATTTGCCCGATTCCAGTTCTTTTAGTTTTTCATCAGGTAGCTTCCCAATTTGTTGCTCAAAACGTGATACTAATGTCTTAATCACTTTATTACGGTTCATAGCACAATCCTCACAAAAATTTTTACCCAGTAAGGCCAGTCATATAAGCTTAGTTCAAGCTAACCAGACTACAAAGACCCCTTAATTCGATAAAAAAAATCAGCTAAATTAGCCGATTTTAAAAAGAAAATTAAAGATTATTGTTGTAGGAGTTACTAAATCATCCTTGCCTTTGTAGCTGTAGCTGTTGCTGGAGCTGGTTTTGTCGGTTGTTTCTTAACTGGAGCAGCCGCACCGCCAGCTTCGCTACCTACAGCTTGAGTTAAACTTATCTCTAGTTTGCCAGATTCTAGCTCTTCCAATTTGTGATCTGGTAATTTGCTGATTTGTGCCTCAAACTGAGAAACCAAAGATTTAATAAATTTATTACGATTCATCACATAAATCCTCATAAGACTTAGAAAACTAGCATTATAAGTGTAGCCCAAAAAACATGATCGAGAGACGCTGACTCAAGAAATAAAAAAGATGAGCTAACTAGCGATAATCCATTATTAAAATAATGGCCCATAATATGCTTTTATTGGACTAACGTGCCATATTCTGAAGCCAATTTTCTGCTAAATTTTATTTATACTGATAAAAGTTATACCTTTCTTGAGGAGAGGTTATGGAAAAAGATATCGCTGAAAATTTAGAGTTGTTTAATTTCCTGAAAAAACTCGAGTTTTTCAGTAAGCTAAGCAAAAATGCTTTATGGCCCCTGGTTGATCTTGCAACAATTCGCAATTATTCCCCAAATGAGATAATTATTAACGAAGGAGACAATCCTGTCGGTATCTTTATTCTACGCAAAGGTACCGTACAAGTTTTTAAGACATTAGATGACGGCAAAGAGCTTATCATTACCACGCTCAGTCCTGGTCAAATTATTGGGGAAATTTCTGTTATCGATAAATTAAAAACAACCGCTTCTGTGCGTGCTCTAGATAGTGTGGAGTGCGTTTTTATTTCTGAATGGGATTTTACAACTCAAATCCATGCTTATCCTGAAATTGCCCTTGAGCTTCTACCCATTTTAGCTGCCCGTATTCGCATTATGCATGAGAAAATGATATGAAAGATTCCGAGCTATATCGCAAACAAGCTATTGAATCTGCTCAGGAAAGGGATGAATTTCAAAACGCCATTCGTATCATTACGCCTAAGGCATGGATTTATTTAGTTATTTTTTTAATGTTATTTATCGGATGCCTTTTTTGGTTAATATTTGGACAAATATCCGCTATTGTTGAAGGTCAAGGAATAATCCTGGCTAAAAATGCAGCAATCATTAATGTCATGTCTCCCATCTCTGGAGGCTATGTGAAAGCCGTTTTGGTGAATCCGGGGGAAAAAGTCAAGAAAGGCCAAGTTTTAGCGACATTGACTAATCCAAACATGGCTGCAGAAGCAAAAGAATTGCGCAAATATATCGATCAAGAGAAGACTAAATTAAACAACCTCACTGCAACAGCACAAAAAGAAATTGCAATTCGTTTAAAAAGAATTGAAGAATCAATGAATTATGCAAAAACAATTAATGCTAATTTACAAGAAAAAAAACAGCATCTCGAATCTCTGCTAAAAATCCAGGAAACCGCATTTCAAAAAGGCATTTTGTCTCGACTCGAGCTCAATGACATGCAAGTAGCTTATTATGATGCCAAAGAACAAATCAGTAAAAACCAAAATACACTGGTTGAACTTAATCAAAACAGGAATGATTATATCGAGTCGTGGAACACGAAATTGAGGGAGCAACAGGAAAAAGTTGCCCAATCGGAATTCAACTTACGCAAGCTTCTTGAAAATCTCCAATTAACAGAAACTGTGTACAGCCCTGTCGATGGAGTTATTGCCACAAACTATGTCAAGAAAGGCGATTTTTTAACTGAAAAGCAAACACTAACTAACATCCTCACACACAGTAATGATTTAGAAGTGGTTGCCTTTTTTAATGCTGATGAGGGTAAAAAAATTAAAGTCGGCATGCCGGCAAAAGTCTTTCCAAAACACATTAATGCACTCGAATATGGAGGCATTGTAGGACGAGTAACCTATATCAGTGAATTACCAATTAACCCTCCAAGCATTGAAAGTACAGTTGAGAATCAGAAATTAGTTGATAAATTTATTCAACAAGGTCCTGTTTTTAAAGCTAAAATTTCGCTTGTTCATTCGCCAAATACACCCAGTGGATATTTATGGACAACATCAAACGGACCTAAAGAAAACCTGTCTGTTGGTTCTGTTTCAAGTGTGGGAATTATTGTCAAAAAACAACATCCGCTTTCGATAATAATTCCAGTCATTGAATCAGCAAAAAACTGGATGATAAGTAAAAATGATTAAATTTGACTTTGATCTTGGCTTATCCGAAGTTCATCATAAACGCGTGAAAACGCCCAGCATTCTACAAATGGATGCCATGGAATGCGGCGCTGTATGCCTTGCGATTGTCCTCGCTTATTATGGTTTGCACATTCCTGCGGAAACAGCCCGGGAAGCATGTGGCGTAACACGCGATGGTTCTAAAGCAATTAACATTATTAAAGCTGCTCGCAATATGGGCATGAATGCGGAAGGGAAGCGGATAAAAGATTTAGATTCATTAGGCTATATGCCAACACCTTTCATTGTATTTTGGAAATTTAATCATTTCATTGTGGTGGAAGGAATCATAAAAAATACAGTTTATATTAATGATCCAGCCACAGGGCCGCGCAAGATCACACTTGATGAATTTGATAAAGGTTACACCGGCGTTCTTTTACGTATTACCCCCGGCGAACAATTCAAACCGAGCGGAAAAAAAGAAAAATCCGTTTTCGGGTTATTAAGTGATTATCTTGAAGGGGATCTTGTGGAGCTTGGCTATCTCTTCTTTGTTTCTGCCCTGTTGTCGCTGCCTCAAGCCTCTTTAGCACTATTTATTGAATTTTTTGTTGATAAAATTATTGTTGATAATCAAGAGCAATGGATGCTGGGTTTTGCTTTAAGCATGAGTTTTACAATACTCTGCATGATACTTCTTCTTTGGATCCAGCGATACTATTTGGTGCTCTATAAGATTAGATTCTCAATTAAGAAAATACCTCGATTTTTTAATAAAATATTGCACTTACCTATGTCATTTTATATCCAGAGGGCAACCGGAGATATTTCAAATCGTATTTATATTTTTGATGAAATTTCACAGAAAATTACAGATGGATTTTCTGAGGTTATTATCGACAGCCTAAGCATTATTATTTATACACTCATCATTCTTTTAATTAACAAATATATTGGATTAATTGCAGTATTTATAACCATTCTAAACTTTGCCTCAATTATTATCACCAAACGAATAATCATCGACCTTGGCCGTCGATTCTCCCAAGATCAAGCTAAAATGCATGGTATCGAATACAGTGGTGTACAAATGATGGAAGCACTGAAATTCATGAATGGTGAGAATCGATTTTTCAGCCGTTGGTTAAGCTATAAATCTAAGTTGATTGATTCGCAACAAACCATTGATGTTTATACCGCACTTATCTCGCTACTGCCCAATGCACTGTATTTTTTAAATTTAGTCCTATTAATTATCTTAGGTGCTCATTTTGTGATGCAAGGTACAATGACTGTCGGCGGAATTATCGCAATCTATACTTTATTGCTCCTTTATCCTGAACCCGTCATTAGCATTGTTGACAATTTCTTAAAAATAAATGAATTAAAAGGCGATCTGCTACGGGTAAACGACGTGCTTTTATACAAAGGTAGCAAAGAAAAAAACGAAGAAACCAAGCAAATAAAATCACCCAATTTAGTTGATATTAAAGATGTTTATTACGGCTACTGCAAATTAGAAGCACCCATACTATCAGAGATTAATATCAGTTTAAAAAAAGGAGATAGCGTTGCCATTACAGGTATTTCAGGTGGTGGAAAATCCTCCTTATTAAACTTAATCACCGGGCTTTACGACCCTTGGTTTGGCGATATTTACCTTCATGGTAAAAATATTAAAGACTATTCTCCCGATGAATTATTTAAACTCGTTTCCTACGTGGACCAAAATATCTTTCTTTTTGAAGGAACAATTAGAGACAATTTAACGATGTGGGATGGAAGCATTGATGAAGCAACAATCATAGAAGCCCTGCAAACAGCTTGTGTTTACGATGTGGTGAGTATGAAAGGAGGTTTAGATTACCGCATTCTTGAAGGGGGGGCTAATATAAGCCTCGGACAAGCCCAACGCATTGAAATTGCTAGGGCATTAATCAAAAAGCCTGAATTGATTCTTCTCGATGAAGCTACTTCTGCACTCGATTCAGTGACAGAGGCAAAAATTTATCAAAATTTGAGCAAAATGGATTGTAGTTTTATTATTGTTGCTCATCGCTTAAGTGCGATAAGGCACTGTAATGAAATCATTGTGATCGAAGATGGCGCAATCGCAGAGCGAGGGACGCATAAAGAGTTATTGAAGTTAAACGGTAAATATAAGCAATTCATCGAAAAGGATTACTTACTATGAATGACAAAGAATTTGAGAGAATTGCTCCCGGTTTATTAAAAATAAGACAAGTACTCAGTCGAGAAGATTCTACGAAATTTGCTACTTTTGATAAAAAGAAATTATTAATAGACGCTTGTCTTCATCTTGCTGACTTACATGGGATGACCCTTGATCTTCCGAGCGGTGATTTAGAAGATGATATTGATGAAGCAATGGAACGAATCTCTGTTCACTCAGGTGTTCGTATTCAAAAAATTGCTCTCGAACAAAAATGGTGGGAAAAAGACCATGGAATTATCTTGGCTTTTATTGATGGACTCCCTTGTGTTTTAACACCTAAACAAAATGGCGGTTATGAACGATCAACCCCTCTTGGAAAGGTACCTTTGAAACACCATGAATTATCTGCAGTAGAACACTATGCGTTTTCTTTTATCAAACCGCTACCCGATAAAATAAATAAGCTCTTCGACATTTTGAAGTTCTCGTTTGGCCGCTTATTTTCTGATTTAAGATCAATTCTCTATTTGCAACTCATGTTAAGCTTTTTATTGATGAGTTTACCCATTTTCATGAGTTATTTTTTTAATAATTTTACTCATTTTGTTGAGACCAGCCAGATGACTGTTTTGAGTGTTTCACTAATCATGAATACATTCATTTATTTCTTCTTATCAATTAATCAGTCCATTATGATGCTGCACTTACGTTTCAAAGTGCAAATGCGGATTGAACCTGCCATCTGGGATAGACTGTTAAAATTAAATCCGATTTTTTTTCGCCAATTTAATGCCGGGGATATTGCTTACCGGGCTGGGGTTGTTTCAGCCATTCAGGAAATGCTTACCCAATCCACCGTCCTGTCACTTTTTAGTATTGTCGTTTCCATCGTTTCGTTCGGCCTAATGTGCTATTACAGTCTGACCTTGGCATTGTTATCTTTGTTCAGTTTTATCATCCTTGCTATGTTAATTATTAGCCTGAGTAAACGCTTTTTGACCCATCAACGAAAGGTATATGAGTATGTGATTAAGCAAGCGGGGTTCGTTTTCCAAGTCATTAATGGAATTATTAAATTTAAAGTATCAGCAAGCGAGTATCGGGCTTTTAATATCTGGTCTGACTATTTTTCCAATCTACTCATCGCGAAATTCAAAGCCGAAAAAATAGGTATCTATTTACATATTATTCATGGTTCACTACTTATGGTGGTGACATTAATTCTATTTTGCATTTATTTTTATCAAAAAAATCAGTTGCAAATTGGTACTTTCATTGCATTTAATGCTGCATTTTCCCAATTTTTTGCGGCCCTGATTACGCTAACCACTTTCGTTTCTTCTATTCTCCTTATTATTCCTCTTTTCGAACAATCATTAGTGATTTTCCAGGCCAAAGTTGAGCCTCGTCAACGGGGCGGAAGCCACGTGAAACTAGAAGGAAAAATTCAGATTAAAAATTTATCTTTCCGTTACGACGAAAATCAGCCCCTAGTGTATAAAAATATCAGTTTAACCGTTAATCCTGGTGAAGTTGTTGGACTTACTGGAAGTTCAGGTTGTGGCAAATCTACCTTATTCCGCATTTTACTAGGTTTGGAAAAACCGCTAGACGGCCAGATTTTTTTCGACGACGTTAACATGGATATGATTAATTTATCCTCTTTACGACAACAGATTGGAGTAGTTACACAAAAAAGTGTCCTTGTTCCAGGAACTATTTTAGAAAACATTATTGGTAATGATAAGCGGCTCACCCGTAATGATGCCTGGGACATCGTTTATCAGTTGGGTTTAGAGCATATGATTTCTGGATTCCCGATGGAAATGGATACTTTTATTAATGAGGGCATGCAATCGCTCTCTGGAGGCGAGATGCAACGAGTTATCCTCGCACGTGCCTTGGTGAAAAAACCAAAGATCCTATTCCTCGATGAAGCCACCAGTGCTTTGGATAGTCAAAGCCAATTCAGAGTCCAAGAATACTTGAATAAATTAAAAGTTACTCAATTAGTTATCGCGCACCGTCTTTCCACTTTACGAAATGCAAACCGTATTTTAGTCATTCAGGACGGACAAATCATTCAGGAAGGCAATTTTGATCAGTTAGTGAGTGAACCAGGATACTTCGCTGAGCTAGCCAAACTTCAATTTGCCAATTTACAGAACATAGAAGGCAATCCCAGGTCTAAATAATTAACACACTCAACTAGGGTCTGTTGACATTTCCCATCGCTTCCCTTTCAATAAAAAGATTGAATTTATTTAAGTTGTATTGATTCTTTAATCTGCTCATGGCATTCCTGTTTAGCAAGGATCAATTTTGTGTAGTCAATGGTATCTTCAATCGCTTTATTAAAGGCTCGTTCATTACCATTCCACAATAATGTAATCGCATCAATAGTCTCAAACCCCTCAATGAAATTAAAATTATCATTAATTTCAGGGATTTTGAGTACAGCTAAAAATTCATTATATACGTGCCCACCACTATTAAATAATAAACTCGATGTAAAACACTTGAGAAAAGTAGAGAATTTCTCTAGAGAATCAAACTCCATTTGTCCATTCTCTTTTAAACTTTTCATGCATCTTAACTGGCTTAAAGTAGTTCCTGAAATTGAACATGAAAACGGATTAACCAAGGTTGAAAAATTTTTTTTCGGCCAGGATGCGGTTGGGTCGAAAGTATTTTGATCAGATGGTTTAACAAAATTAAAGCCGTTTTCCGCAAAAATAACATCCCCTTTTGGAACAGGCATATAACTTTTCATTAAACCAAAATGGTTAGAATAATAAGGCATTCGTTTTAGGAACTCTTCTGACATTGGTGCAACTTGACCTTGTTTTGTGATTCTACCGCGGTCTTTTTCAGAGAAAAAACCAGTTCCATAAAGATTAAGCGGCAAAGCTGGGAATTTAGCCATAGCCATCATTACCCCTAACCAGGAGCATTTTAAAATTAAAACTAAAGTGTCCTTCTGTGTATCTGAAAAATGAGAATAACTTTCGCTTGTTTTTATTTTTGCAAAAGCATCCATATACTCTGTGGCAAAATTATCATTCTTTGGCACGATTTGCCCTGCAATATAACCATCGAATTTATTTCGAAGCTCTTCGGAAAGCATAGAATATAAAGCATTATAATGAGCAGTAATATCAGCCAATTTAAGTTGATCAAGAGAGACAAATAATGTTTCATAGGCCAGATGGGTTTCAAAATATCTTCTTGAGGAATCTTCATTTATTACACTTGCATCAGTGGAAATTTCATACTGGCTACCTAATCCACTTTTATGAAATAAATCCATTATTTTCTGGTAATCCTCTGCAGTCTCAACTCCTTTGATGTAGATCTTTTTGAGGTTCTCAGTTATTGCTTCATCTGCTCTATAATGATCCATCAGTAATAAAATTGCTTGACCAAAAGATAATACAACCATAGCGCTACAAATCCATACATATTGAATATAAAAATTACATTCAAAGTATAAATGAAGCAGCTTAAATAAATATTAACACCCTTGATATTTTGGGCTTTTGACACAACGAGATATTTAGCGGATCAATCCTCGACTGTGACCAATCAGAATACCATTCATTAACACGCTTAGAATTCCGATTTTCCACTTTCATAATCAGTAACAGGTAAAGCCAATTCTTTGGGGTATAACTTCCTCGTTTATATAAGAACTTTACCTTTTTATAATGGTTATGAAACAAAATGAGTTGTTTTATTCCTCGATTCCTGAACTAATTAATTTCTTATAAAAATCAGGTTCCGGATAATTGCGATAATTAATCGTTGTATCCATTCCGCCTTTTGCATGATAAAGAATATGGCAATGCATAAACCAAATGCCTGGATTATCCGCATCAAACTGCAACTTCATGCTAGAATTGGGCAGAATCAGTACAGTATCATGTAGTGGACCATCCTCTATGGGCTTACCGTTAATTCCGGTTACTTCAAACACATGTCCATGAAAATGCATGGGATGGGCCATGCCGGAGAGATTAATGTATTCAATCTCAACTCGCTGCCCTTTTTCGATAAGAAAAGGGGTTACTTTAGGCCATACTTCATTATTTATTTTCCAAACATAGGTTTTCATATCCCCTTCAAGCTTATAAGTTAATACTTTATCGACTGTTTTTTTAGATAACGGATTGAGTGCTTTGAATTGGTATTCTTGTGCATTAGTTAACGCCGGGGCCGTTGTATTCGCTTTCTCGCTGAGCTGAGGAATTTTGGAGCCGGGGGTTGCTAGGATCACACCAGTTTGACTATTCGTCCCTTCAGGTTGTGCCAAAATAGGGTAAGCCCCCTCTCCTTCTGGGATAGTAAGAAGAATATCCAACCGATTTGCTAATGCTAATTCGAATTGCTCACTGATTAAAGGCTTAACCGCAGCGCCATCCACAGCAATAGCTTTGCCCGATAATTTCCCTGTATAAATCCAATAATTAGTACTGGCTGAAGCATTAACAAGCCGTAACCGAAGAATTGAGCCTGGTTTTACCCGGATAATTTCTGGATTTTTTAATGTTCGCCTATTTGCCAGATAGGCATCAAATTTTACATCGTTTAAATCCATTTTCATCACTCTGTTTTTCATGTCCATTCCTGCCCCACCCATACCCATTGCCATAGGATGTTTATGGCGCAACTCCTCATAAATTTGCAGAGGATTACGAAAGGTGAAATCTTGCAACATGACAACCGCTTCCTGATCAGCCATTTTCCTTTGAGCTGGATCGTGGATAATTAACGGGGCTGCCATCAATTTCTGAACTTGTAACTCCTCATGAGAATGCATCCAAAATGTTCCGGCTTGAACCAGCTTAAATCGATAGTGCTGTTTTCCACCAACAGGGATAGGCAATTGAGTCACATAGGGAACACCATCTTGATTATTAGGGTCAATTAATCCGTGCCAATGAATCACAATGGGAACATTCGTTTTATTCACTACAAGCACGTTAAATTCTTGACCTTTTACCCCTTCAAAACCTGCTTTACCATTGGGTTGGCGAATATTAAATACGCTACTTTGTTTATCATTCACGCGGATTGGCTCACTGACCACATTTAGTGTGATCGGCTGATTTTCAGCCGAAGCCCCATACAGCATAAATGGTATAATCATTAATACACCAAAGACATGCTTGTTTATTTTTAGGATAAATTTCGAATCCATTCGGAATGCTCCCATGAGAGGTAAATGAGAATAAATGTTTAGTATTAGCTTAGACTATTTCATTAAAGTTCAGATTAACTAATTTTAGGTTGGTCTTAAGCTAACATTTTAGAACATTGCATTACCTGAGTGTTGGATTATAACCCAACCCTTTTATTATTTAATCCATAGCCCTATTGTTATCTACAAGCCCCAAGTGCAATAATCAACGTGTGCAAGATTTAAGGGATAATAAATTGAAGAAGAACAAAAAAAACATTACACAGGGCAAACAAATAAATTTTATGTTTTTTCTATTTTGTATTAGTGTTTATTTTCTAGGTATTTCCAATGCGTCCGCCTTTTCATCCAACTACACCAAATACATTTCCTATTCTGATTTCGGGCGGGGGGAACCCTTGGTTTTACTTCATGCCTTTCCCACGGATAAAAATTTATGGTTGCCGCAACACCAGGGATTGAAGCAATATTTTCGCGTGATTAGTTTAGATTTGTGGGGCTTTGGTTATTCTGAGGGAACTACCGGATCGGCAGTCACAATGGAAGAATATGCCGATGAGGTTGCTCAATTGCTTGATCAGCTTTCCATTAAGAAAGCAATTATTGGCGGTACTTCAATGGGGGGGTACATTGCTCTTGCATTTCTTGCCAAATATCCGGACAGGGTCAATGGACTAATACTCTCAAACTCGCAAGCCATCACCGATAGCCCTGAAATGAAAAAATCAGCTAACTCTCTCGCTTCGGATGTCCTTACTGACGGGACACAAAAGTTTGCAAACGATTTTATAAATAAAGCCTTATCAGCCGAAGCTCCTCAACAAATACGCTTATTTTTACAGAACATACTATTAGACCAAACTCCTTTTGGCTTAGCCTCAGCGCTGCGTGGCATGTCGATACGCCAAGATTTTTCTAACGTTCTTGCGACAACATCTATTCCTATGCTTATTATAACGAGTGATAAGGATACTGTGATTCCGCCCCAACAAAGCGCAAACATGCATGCTTTGGCAAAAAACAGTAAATTAGTGGTTATCTCCGATGCAGGACACTTATCGAACCTGGAACAACCCGAGCAATGGAACAAAGCAGTTATTGAGTTATTTGGGCAGAAAGCTCAGGCTTGATCCAGCTCTCTCTGAACTTTCCAAAACAATCCCATGCATTCTCAGGTATTTTCACTGATGAGTGTTTGCGTTAATTAGCAATGCCTTAACTGCATATTTTTCTGCAACCTCAGGATGATTTGCAGCCAGAGCCAGGTTTGATAAGAATATAAGCGTATCACGATCATTTATCAGCTCCTCAGGCAATTGCTGTGCAAAAAAAAATGCTTCCTGAACATGATTCGCTGCCCATAATGCTTTTACTACCTTTAATCCATATGTTTTTTTCTCTGCTTCATTAAACGTCTTACTGTAGATAACTTTGTAAAATTTTGCACTATCTTGTTGGGCATTAGCTTGTAAAGCAATATTGCCTCCTTCAAGTAAATCTTCAGGGGAATTTAACTCATTCATATCAAACAAACGGTTGTAAAAGGTTAACGCTACTTTAGGTTGGGCAACATAGAGGCTTTCTCGAGCGATTGTTTTGAGCTGTTGTGGGTTGAGATCAGCATTTTCTAAAGCCGCGGTCATTTGACGTAATTGGCGTAAGTAAGAAATGCGTTGAGAGGTATTGGGTTTTGAATTGTAGGCTTGATAGCGTAAAATTAGAAAATCTATCCAGCGCAGTTGATTTAAGATATAGGGGTTAGGAGCATTTTTCCTGAGTTTTTCAGCGTTTTCGCGTGCCTGCTTTATTAAACCTAATCCTATTTCTTGTTCGATTATGCGGATGGAGAGTTGCACATCATGGGGATATAATTTGCTAAATGCCTGCAAATAATTCAATACAGCAGGAGATGGCACACTGTAACTTAATGTTTTTTCTAAAAGACGTTGTGGAAAAAATATAAAAAAAGTGAGGCTAACAACGACAATAACGATGATCACTTGCCACCAAGGAAAGAATGATTGCGCTTTTTTTTCTTCAGCAATCAAAATGAATTTCATTATTAGTCTCGGAAGAACTATAACTTATTGTTTTATCAGAATTATGAGTTGCCTTCAATGGAAACTTCGATGACATTTTACATTGAGCAACATTCGCAAAAGTAAATTGTACAGGCATATATCCTGCAAATTTTACACTCAATTTTTTCTTCTTTCTGGAGTAATCTACGATACGCGCATTTGCCTCAATCAGATAAGGTTGAGTGGGTTCAGTTTTTTGATATTTTAACGTTGTAAAATGACTTGAACCCAAATGGATATATAATTCATCATTGATTTTTTTAAAACCAATGACATTCTTGCTGTTAATCAAATCAGGGTAGCCAAAATGGAGTGGGGATCTAAATTCACGCACCTCACCATTTGTAGTAATAACCCAGGAACCATCAATTTTACCGATAGAGGTTTGATAAAAATCCAAAACCTTTTTAATGTAATCCGAAATAAAAATATTCATCACCGGTTGGTTTAAAGCCCACTGATATACTTTTATGAGCGCTTGCAAGGCGGCAGGATAGCTTGCTGAATAAAAATGATAATAAAGATCAATTGGTTTGTAGCGGTGTGGTTTATCCGTTAATTCTAAAGTTTGGATTACTTTTTCGTAACCATACAAAGGCCCCGCTAAATTATTCATATAATAAAAATCCAAATCGATGGGTGCAAAAACCTGATAATAACCGCCAAGCTCAAGTCCCCTTGGCCGAATACCTGTTAGAGAAGGATCATTTTTATCAATATGAGTACCGCTTACCCCATTAATATTCAATAAATTGTCTTTATAAGTCAGGGCTAGCGCTTCTTTACTCGGATCCGCCAAACCTGACCAAAAGAAGAGATGACATTTTTTATCGGCAGGTGCAAGATTCTTATTGATAAAATCGACTGATCCTGTGATCTCCGTAGCTAAGTTAAATTTATAATTGGGAATGCGCATGCCGTAAGTAGATTCTTCACCCAATTCATTGAATCGTTTACTCTGTGGTTGCCAATTAAGTGGATGGGAAAAAGTATGGGAAGCTATCTCTACCCAAGGAAGAGCAAAAATACTTCGGGCAACTTCCATCAATTCTGGCGATTTTTTAGGTTGGTTACCATTAGGTGCTATTTCTCCCGTAATTACTGAAACACTTGTTGGTATGGGAAATCGCGTCAATATTCGATCGCGTAATTCCACCGCAGCAATACGGCCCCCAATCCATCTTGCCGGATAAGAGAAGCCATCGCCATCAATATGCACTGACATCAGTCGCCGGCCGTTTTCGGTTGTTGTATCGGGAATAGGAAAATCTTGCAACCGTAATGCCTTACGAAAAAATGGGAATGGATTAATTACCCATCTTGTCGATAAATTTGGCATGTATTGAATAACATCAGGTATGAGTGCATACCCCCCCCAAGGCGTGATGGCGACAACGTCGGAGGTTTGTTCGTACACGTTTTTTACCTTTAACAAAATTTGGCTGGACGCAGCGTTTAATACAACAAAATCATAAGGTGTCAGTATTGGCGCTATTTCATGCCCTATAAACTTAGGATCCATCTTTGCTATTCGTAAGGATGCATCAGATTCTTTTTCTGAGGAAACAAATAAACCCAATTTAGTCAATTCCGGATCAGCGTAAGGCACTCCAAAACTATTTAAAAAAACAACTGGAATTTTGTTTTCAATTTGCGTTTGTACCCAGCCCATGAATGAGTCATTTTTTACAGGGTCAATCAACCATAAGACAATACCCGCATAGCGTTTACTTAAATCTCCGCTTGGTAGTTGGGTTATTTTGTTTAAATCAAGATATTTAGGGATGTAGCCCATGTGCTCTAGGATTGGACCAACAAACTGCAATGGGGCCCCAAACCGTACCGGTAATTTATTTGTGTATGCCACCAATATTTGCCGTTGCATTTCCGGGTATTTTCTTATGTAGATGGATTGGAGCAGGCTATCCGTTATCCAAGGAATAAAACCTTGCTTTGACAACTGTTCGGCTAGTTCTTTAGCTTTGTATTGTTGATTTGGTGGCAAATAATCAACAATGATGATGGGTAAATTCATCGCACGAATTTTATTAATTTCTTCAAACAATTGTTTTCGCTCTGCAGGTGGAGTTTCCTCATATGCCCTTTCCTGTTGATGCCATGCGTTGTAAAGAGACTCAATAAGTACTGCATAAATATCCGAATGGATGTAAGGTAGTAATACAAAACCACGGTTTAAAATTATTTTCGCATCAGGATGGCGGATTTTGATTTGACGGATAGTCTCTACCATCCCTTTGATTTGTTTTTCTTGCAGCTTAGGATCATGGACAGCTAAGTAATAAGAATCCAAGGTATCTAAAAAAAATCCCCGGTACCCTTTTTGCCATAAGGGCTCAATGATTTGATTTAAGAAAAATTTTTGCCAACCCGGGTTGGTTTGGTCAAGCACTTTATTGTTATTCCATGCTTCATTTTTTCCAATGACCCAATTAGGCTGAATCAACTTAAAATAAGGAGAGTCTAAAGAAACCTCGCCTAGACTTGCATAAGCGAAAATTTTACTGTTAGGGCAATCCCTTTTCGGATTAAGATCGGAATAAGGATCGACGATGATAATATTGTAATTGCAAAGCTGGTTTACTGGAATCTGTGACCCGTAAAAAACTGCAGCGCTTTGTTGGCTAAATGCTTGGTTGCAAAAAATGATTGCTAGCAGTAATAATCGTTTTAAACTGGGAACGCACACAAATATCCTTTTCATGTCAAAACTGTGGTATTAATAACACAGAATCTTAAGGGCCTGCAATATCTAGAAGGGATTGAAACAACTCCGCCCAGGCAGGGATCCATACGATTTGCGAGGGGCTGTATTAGGTCACTTTCCCCATCAAACAGTTCCTTGTTCACGATGAGCAATATCTTTAATCGTTTCTTTAAGATCCCATTTTAATGAATAATCGATTATTGACTTTAGCTTTTTCAAATTTGGCTTACGATTTTGAATAGTAATGTACTCTTTTCCGTAGGCCTCATCGTAGTTTTGAAAAATGAGCTCCGAGTTTGATCGGGTTACGTCTTTCACCAGATTAGCCAGATTCAGAATACTTATCGATTTGTCGCTGCCAACGTTGACAACTTCCCCAACGCTTTTGTCCGTCATTGCCAATTGATGAAGGAGATGGCACATATCACGTACATCACAGAAAGACCTTGTTTGTTGGCCATCTGCGAAGATGGTAATCGGTTTTCTTTCTAGCGCTTGTTTGACGAATCTTGGCACAACCATGCCATAACGCGATGATTGCCTCGGTCCTACGGTATTAAAGATACGCACAATGACTACAGGAACTTGTTTTTCCTTGTAATAAGCTAATCCTGCAAGCTCATTGCACAATTTGCTTACTGGATAGTTAGCGTGCGTTTTATAAGTGGTTTCAAGAATCAACTTATCGCTTTCTTTCATACCACTTAGTTTTGATCCATACACTTCTGAACTTGAGGCGATGACAATAGGCGGCTTATGTTTTAATCGGCTAATTGCAGTGAGTAAATGCTCCGTAAGATTAATATTGATTCGTAATGTTGCTATAGGATGCTCCAATACATTAAACATGCCCACAATAGCCGCCATATTATAAACCAGTTCACAGTTTTCTAAGATTGGAATTAAATCGGGAAAATTGAGCAGATCGGATTGATAAAAGGTAAAATTAGGGTGGTTAAGATGCTTACTAATGTTATCAAATTTTCCAGTGCTCAAATTATCAATAGCAATTACTTCCTTATTTAAATTCAAATAATAATCAACTAAATATGAACCAATAAATCCTGCTCCTCCCGTGACTAAAATGGCCATGCTATAAGCTCCAATATTGAATGTTGTCATAGTTTTTAGTGGAGTCAGCGAATAAATTAGGAATATCCATAATGATTTTTTTACTGCCCATTTTGGTTAAAAATCGTTCTATACCTGCCTCGCGATAAAAATCATGGGCAACGATAATAATTGCAACTGAAATGTCTTTTATTTCTTCAAATTCCTGAATCTGGATATGATATTTATCGAAAACATAATTTTTATCAACCAAAGGATCGTGAATGAAGTAATTCACTTTTGTTTCATTAAGTTCTTTAATAAATTTAAGGGCAAGGCTATTGCGTATATCAGGGATATTTTCTTTATAGGTAAGGCCAAAAATACCTATCGGACAATCCGGAACTGTAATGCGGTTTTTGATTAAAATATTAATCAGTTCATGCTTAACGAATCTTGTTATCCCATCATTTACTTTTCTTGCTGTTAAAATTAAATCGTGCTGGACGTCGACGCGCTTCGCTTTAAAAGCCAAATAAAGTGAATCAACAGAAATACAATGACCTCCAACAAAACCCGGTTTAAAAGGAACAAAATTCCATTTGGTTTTTGCTGCTTCAATGATTTCATGAACATTGAGATTTAAAGCATGCATGATTTCTGAAAATTCATTCATAAAGGCGATATTCACGTCCCTTTGTGTGTTCTCTAAAATCTTAACTGCTTCAGCAGCCATGATGTTAGAAACAGGATAAGTTGTTTGGCAACACGTCTTATAGACTTCCTCGATGATTTTTAGGCTTTCTTTATTTTGTGCAGAAATTATTTTTGGCGTATTGGCTAATGTGTGTTGAAGATCGTTAGGATTAATTCGTTCTGGTGAATAGCCAATGCTAAAATCCTCGGGGCTTTTTAGACCACTGATTTCTTCAAGCAATGGTTGGCAGACTTCTTCTGTTGTACCTGGATAAACTGTGGATTCAAAAACCACTACATCGCCTTTTTTCAAGATGGTAGCGAGCTGTTTTGTTGCTTTAATTAATGGCTCTAAATTAGGCAATTCGTAATAATAGGCTGGAGTCGATACGCTTACAATATAAAAATCGGCATGTTTAATCGCTTGAAGGTCGGTGACATATTCGATGTTGCTCTCAGAAAGTTCTTCCTTAGTAAACAAATGATTGCGGTCAACATTATTTTTTAATTCGCTTATCCTACTTTTAGAAATATCGTAACCTAATACCGGATTATGTTTACCTAGCGATTGCGCTAAACCTAAGCCAACATAGCCAAGCCCTATGACTGCAATCTTTCTCATGTTCAATCCTTTGATATTAAGAAGTTAATTAAATTATAGAATAATACTCATAAGATACTTAAAACATTAACCACCAAATTATAATACTTGGTGTGTGCAATCTAAAATTAATCAACTACTCTTAGACATAAGAGAAGTCTAGAAAGAAAGGGAGGTCATTTGAAAAAGGTATTAGTAACAGGGGGAACCGGCTTTATCGGTAATTATCTGGTTAGACAGTTACTATCCTTAGGTGTTGAAGTACTGGTAATCGATAAATCCATTCATAGGCCCACTTATTTCGATATTAGTAAAGCTGAACTCATAGAAGGCGATGTACTCTCACAAGGCCTGTTAAGGCAATGCTTGGAGCAGGTTGATACGTGTTTTCATTTGGCTGCTATATTGTCTTTCACTGTGTGTGCTCGTGATTGGCTTTTCAGCCATGCGAATAACGTTTTGGCTTTTAATGGTTTACTAGAAGAGTTGAGACGGGCAAGTCACCCTGTTAAGTTAGTTTATGCCTCATCCTGTGCAGTCTACGGGGATTCTAAAGACCTACCTTCATCCGAGTCACATAAAACTAGCCCTCTTACCTCTTATGGTGCTGATAAATTGTCGAATGAAATTTATGCGCAAGTTATGTCAAACATGTATGGTATAAATTCAATTGGCTTGCGTATATTTAATGTTTATGGCCCCGGACAATTGGAATCAAGTTCTTATGCAGGTGTAATTACATTTTTTAAGAATGCCATCCTCAAAGGGCAGCCCATTACAATCTTTGGCGATGGAAATCAAACAAGGGATTTTATTTATATTGACGACGTAGTACAGGCTCTTTTAGCTGCAGCAAAGAAAGCCTCAAGTCAATCAGGGATTTATAATGTTTGTACCGGACATCCCACTTCTATTTTAGGATTAGCTGAATTAATGATGAAATTATCAGGTAAAAAAGTACCTATTATTCATCAACCTGCCCGACCAGGGGATCCGTATCATTCTCTAGGAGACAATTTGTTAGCTCAAAAAGAATTAGGTTTTAGGCCACTTACCTCGATTGAGTCTGGCCTAGCCAGTCTATTTACCGACTCGACAAATAAACCATCCTAAGACTACCACCATGCATATTACCTCAGTTCGCTAAAATCGCTTCTATAATCTAAGGTAAATGATAATCAACAAAGGCAAAATGTAATGATAATTACTTACCTTGGGCATGCTGGCTTTTGTGTGGAAACTAAAGAAACTATAATTATCATGGATCCATGGTTGTCACCCTATGGTGCTTTTGATTCAGCCTGGTTTCAGTACCCCAAAAACCATCATATGGGTGATTATGTACGTGATTTAATGAATCATAGCCCTAAAAAAAAGTACATTTATATTAGCCATGAACATAAAGACCATTTCGATTTACCTTTCCTAAAAACCATTCAAAATAGGGATTTTTCCATCATTTTAGGTGCTTTTCATCGTGAAATTGTAAAAGAGAACTTAGAAAGGGATCATTATCAATGTAAAGAAATAATAAGTTTAAAAAATAATGAAGAACTTTGCCTACCCGATGCGACCATTACTTTGTTTTTGATTGATGCCGAGCTTGAGTCGGATTCGACCCTTTTGTTACAAACGAAATCGCATAAATTTTTAAATATGAACGATTGTAAGCTGCATGAAAAATTACCTGAGATTATCAATAAGTATAAAGAAATTGATGTTTTTGCTGCTCAATATTCGGGAGCAATTTGGCATCCGACTTGTTATGACTACACTAAGAAGCAATACGAAAAGATATCAGCAAACAAAAAGCATATTAAATTTGAGTTAACCGCAAGAGCGATAGAGACTTTAAAACCTAAATTCTATTTTCCCTCAGCCGGACCAGCCTGTTTTTTAGATCCTCTCCTCCTGCCTATTAATTTCGAAAAACTCAACATTTTTCCAAGGGCAAAGGAACTTATTGCTTACCTTGATACTCGCTGTAAGGATTCGTTGACTCAATGGCCGGAAATTTTTCCGGGAGATACACTAGATATTTCCCATGGTAAATTTATTAAGCTTGCAGAAGATAGAGTGGATGAGAAGGACTTTAAAAAATACATTAAAGGATATGCAAAAGAATATGAAACTTATTTTCATAATCGCACACTCGAAAACAACAAAATTAATCCTGAAAAAGTTTTTTTAGGGCTAAGGGCTGATCTTGAGAAAAAAATTGAACAATTACACCTTGTGCACACCGAGATCACTACCCCTCTTTATTGGCAGATCGAAGATTACCCAAAATTGTATTGCATCAATTTTCATGAAAAAGCACTATGCGTGGTGGATGAAATTGTTGATCGAAATAATTTTTATCATATAAAGGCGCCAGCTTGGCAAGTAAATAAAGTATTAACCAAAGAAATGAATTGGCCGGATTTTGCCCTCACTTTCAGAATGAAATTGTCAAGAAACCCTGATGTTTACCATACATTAATCCATGGATTTTTAACCTTGGATGCTGAATCGCTTGCAAGATTATGCACCTTAATCAAAAATTTTCACGAGAGCCACGAGCGTATGATCATAACCGTTAACGGGAAACGTTATTCCGTGCTTCGTTTTTGCAAGCACCAAGGCGCTGATTTGAAAGAAGGTTGGTTGGAAAAATCCTGCCTTGTTTGCCCAAGGCATCGTTGGCACTATGATATCCTTAATGAAGGAAAGTGCACTACTAATCTTGAATCAATTGAAGCAATCTGCCTTGATGAGGATACCGATTCTTGAATTAAAAATAGATTTTATATCGTATGCCAACCATGTAATTAATTGCGTTCGCCACTGAGGAAGCTTGCCCCCTTTCTAAATAAATTAATAAGGAATCACGGCCAAAGACAGTTCCATTTATTCCTCCTTTTATATCGTTTGAGAGGCGGGTGATGGAGTTATAAAATAAACTAGCCCACAAATAAGGACGCCATACATGGGTATATTCCTGAATAGTATCACCAAAACTAAAGTATCCTCCAGCCTCCCTGTAAGTTTGGGGGATTAATTGCTTAAAATCTGAATCAATTATACTGGGTAACTCGGATATATCCGATATTTGCCCTGGAGCAAGATTTGGAAATAAACGGGTAACATTGCCGCTAAAACTTCCGTTTCTATTGAAGGTATATAGGTGACCAAATACACCTAGGGTGAAGTCAGGATAGTTTAGGAAAAACTTATGTTGCAATGTGGCGAACAAATTACACCCACTCGCTAAGTAATGCCTGTCTTGAGAATAATATTTAAGCCCCTGTACTTCTAAAGATAAAAGATCTTTTTTTGTTATATTGTTATACAATATTAAGTTGATTTGATCTTGTACTCCCCCAAGCCGCAAAAAAGAGTTCTGGAACACTTCTTGGTTATAACCCAACAAAAGGTTTGCAGACCATTTATGCCCAAGTTCATAATTAATATCAATGGAAGCCGGTATGAAACCACTTAGTGCTTTTCTATAACCTAAAGTATATTTTACTTCCCCTCGATGAATTTTTTGCTCCAATTTAATTTTGGTTTGATAATCATTAGGCACATTTGTTATTTGATCAGGTTTATTTGATTTTACAGACCAGGCGCTCAAACTAGGTGTTAACCTTAAAGAGTTTGTCAGCCTAAACCGGGTTTCAAAATTTGTTTTCGGCCCTACGACGTCAATAAACTGTTCATACTGCTCACCAGCCTCAAAATAACTAGCAAGCTTCAACGCATATATCGTATATTCAGGAAATATTTCGTGTGCTGTAGGGCGGTCAGTGAGCTCTTGAAAAGCAAAATCTACAGCTAATGGGAGATTTTCTAAGCGTTCGGCAGCATTAATACGATCTGAGCGTGGCCAAGCCCTTTCTTTATGCTCAATAATCGTTTGCAAGGTTGGTAAATCATTTTGTATTAAAGCTAAATTGATACCGGCCCAATCAGGTAATACATTGTGATAATAATTTGCTTTAAAATAAGCCATTAAGCCGTAATAATTCCTAGGTACTATCCAATTTAATAGGATATTGAGATCATCAAGGTTTAATTCCTTACTAAGCATCGTATTGAACAGCTCTATTTGATCCGTGCCTGATACAAAATGGGGAGAAAGTTGAGCAATCGCTTGCAATGATTTTTTATCGAAAAATGAAATTTGACTTGCTTTTAATAATTCTTGTTGCCAAATAACTAGCCGCATATCATAAGCGTCCTGGTAGCGTTTCGCCCTTTCCAGCACAGCGGTGTAGTCTATCAGTATCTGAGCATCTGGCCATGTTTCCAAAATATGCTTTTGGAAAACTAAAATTGAGGTGTAAAAACGATTTAAGGTATCAAATCCCTGGGCAAACACATGCCATATATAGGGGTTATCCATTAAATTTTGTTCAACGACATACTCCATCAACTTTTTTATCCATAAATCTTCGCCATTTGAGATTACTAACCAGAGTAAATCGCTTGTGACCTGGTACATTTTGGGATGTAGGCTTATCGCTTTGAGTAAAACCTTCCTTTCTAAGTCTTGGGCACCCAGTAACGCATAGTAATAAGCTTGCGTTTGCCAGAACAATTCATTTTTCTCGACTAATTTTAATTGCTTGTCAGACAAGCTGAGCAATAGATGAGAAATCAACCGCCAGTTATTGAGCCGTTGGGCTAAATTTAGGGCTGATAAGAAAAATTGGGGATCCTTAAAATCATGCCAACCTTTCAAACTATACTTGAGGGCTTGCAAAGGGTTATTTGCTGTTTCAACTTGAATAAGCGCTAACACCGTTGATAGATCATTGGGTAACCGAGAGTAACTCAATATAATCATAGGCCTATCATTTATTATCCATGCTAAATCCGCAAGAGTCTGCCAAAAATCAATGTCTTTGTTTTTAGCGACTGGTATCCCCCGCTTTAAAACCTCAACAGCTTCCCTAAATTGTCCCCTTGAATAATAGATGACCGCTTGTGCCATAACGCTTTTAACGCTAGGCCCATACATTGCGTCAATTTTTTGCCATACTTTTAACTCATTGTCCCATTGACCCAAGTCATCATAAATCTTCCCAGACAGCTCATAAGCAGCCTCGGTAGGATTTTTTGAGTTTATGCTTTGTAAAGTGGATAAAGCCCGCTGTGGTTGCCCTTCCCGATTTTGTGCTTGCGCTAATTCAACATAAGCTGCTGTATCATTCGGTTGTTTTGCAAGATACATTTTCAATGTATCAATCAACACGCCTTCGAAACCCAACGTTTTTGAAACCTTAATCAGATAATTCAATGCTGTAGGGTCTTTAGTCCTGTTAACGACATAAAACCATTCCTTCAAGCCTGTGCTGTAATCCCCAGCCCAAAGGGCAAGCTCGCCAAGTTTCTTCCGCCAAGTTAAATTATTTGGCCTATTTTTTACAGCAATGAGGGCAAGTTGATATGCATCGGAAATGTGCGCGTTATAAACCATGGTTTGCACGGCTAATTTAAACAAATCGTCGTTATAGGGCATTGTTTTAATTTGATTAATCATTTCCTCGGACAACAAAGTATCTGATGGGGCTTTTAATTGGGTAAAAAGTGATACTGGCTTCTTTGTCTCTTTCAATAACTTTTGCAAATTGGCAAAAACGAGTTGATAAGTATTTAAACTAAATAGATAAACATCGGAAACAGGAAAATGATAGGTTAGCATGTGAACTGTAAATTTAGCCCATTGATTGTTATTAAAAATTATTTTAACTTTCCCAGCTATTTTATTTAATAAATTATAAGGGTTTATACGCAGTGAAGCGGTCTTGGGTTCATAAGAAATGAGGGTATTTGCCTTATGATTACCATTATAAGAATAAGGTTTCGTGTTAACGGATTGTTCCGTCATTGAAAGCAGATGAGAAGGTATTTCCGTTCCTGCGAACGCTAATTGCGCTAAGCTTGGATGGTCCAGTGGTTTATCTTCTAAGACGGAAGAACGAGTCTTTTCTGGAATCATTATTTGATTATCACGAGTTTCTGCTAAAGAAAAAGGTTCGGTATTATTGGGTGATCGTCCTTTAGCAGCCGCCCTTATTCTCTGTTCTTCCTCTGCAAGCCCAAGAAATAAATTCTTCTCCCAATTTTGATCCTCCTGATGTTCATGGTTTTCGCAATTGTTATGGGTGAAATTACTCATGTTCTGATTTAGCAAAGAAAATACTTGAAATTTGTCCCTCTCAATTCTTTCCTGATTTTTTAAAGTCACATCGATCTCTTTCGGGGTTGACAACAACGGTGATTGATAAAGCGATTGATCATCAGGGGCAATGGCAACGAGGGGGCTGTCGTTTACTGCAGAATTCTCAAAACCGATCAATAAACTACTCTGCCAATTCCGCTCATTCTCCTCGATTAAATTCTCATTAGACGTTTGCGCGCTTAATTGTGAACTTTGGGCTGCGTTAACTGGTTTTGGGTCTTTTGAAGCAGGTTGTCCCCCCCTCACGGTTTGTTTCTCAATAACATTACCTTCGATTTTCTTTTGTCTTCTAAGTTGGGAGAATTGGCCAGAATGCGGAACGATGCCTTGTGAGCCTGATATCTGGCGCTTACCTAGTTTGACCCATTTTTTGTTTGTTGCTGGAAAAGCAATCCTTCTTGTTTTTAACTGTTTCTTAGTTTTTTTTAACTCAGCGTACCTTACTGGGTTGAGATGTAATTTCTTATTTTTTGCTGGCTTTATCCTTTGGGCTTTTGCAATCTTAGCTAGCAGTTGATGGCTAATATTAATCAGATTCGCTGCATTTGGGATAGGTCCAATAATGACATTGTATCGAATGGGAATACCTTTAACCGGTACGATATGAACAGGGTTATCCGTTTGTTTGGCGATCAGATTCTTGAAATTGACAGCATTCGCATGGCTTTCAAACGAACCGAGCTGCAATATATATTTTTGAGTTGAATATTTAGGAACCTTTAAGCGGATTCCTTGCTCTAATCCGTAAATGGTGGTTGTTTTGCTGGAAGACAGGGCATAGGCTTGGTCAAACAGTATGAGCGGTGCGCAGCACAGTACAACCAAAGATGACTTTCCCATGTCAAGCTTGCTCCACACGATTTCTTACCGGTTTCAGCATACCAAAAATACAGAAATGTACAAGTAACCGCCTACCTAGTTCCCACAACAGCCGTCTTTAACGCGGCATCGGAGAAGATAAGAGGCCAATACTGATAATTATTTGATCAAGATCAAATTGTGGGAAATAGCAGTAAGCACGGTTGTCTCATTTTTAATGGGTGCAGCCTGTAACTGTAAGTGATAAACCTAGAACATCGAAAATTTGTAATATATAATAAGGGTTTGATGGATTGAGAAGGAGTTCATTGTGCTAAGAAAATGGATTTTTTTATTCGTAGTACCTTTATTTCTACTTACTTCTTGTGCCAGTGTTCTCAATTACAGCTCATGTGTGCCAGTTGATCTTAATTCCAAAATAGCGATTATTCCATTCGCCAATAACACTGAAACTCCTTTAGCTGGCGATAGAGCCATGTCGATAACAGCTGCGGTCTTAGAGTCCCGCGGTGCATGTTGTGTTGCAGTGTATCAACGTCGTCAACAGGGTAAGGTTTTATTTCCGGGAATGACTGTGGTTGAGTCACGGAAAACTTTGTTGAAGTGGGCCCAAAACATCCATGCACGTTATGCGCTCACAGGTAGCGTCAATGAATGGACTTATAAGGTAGGTTTAGATGGAGAGCCTGTGGTGGGCATCTCCTTACAACTTCTTGATGTGAAAACGGGGCGCATTCTTTGGACGGCTGTCGGTAGTTTGAGCCGAGGCAGTCGGACTGCCGTAAGTACAGCCGCACAAATATTAGTCAACAACCTGCTCAATGGATTATTCCGTACCAATTGCCCCGGTGGTAAAGTTCCTTATGTTAAATAAGAAGGAAGTTGAACATGTGATGACTGGGTGGGTAGAGTCGTTTGTGATAACGGCTCTATTTATATTTGTGAGCGAGATTTTACAAAACCCGTTGTTTTTAGAAAGCTCTTTTCCCTGGATATGGTTCGCTCCAGTACTTGTTGGTTTACGTTATGGTTTATGGCCAGCAATGATGAGCATTATTTTGTTTTTATCAACCTACCTTTATGACCATCCTGAGCAATTATATACGATACCCTTTCAATTATATCTCTTAGGTGGTTTTTTACTGACTCTTCTTTGCGTGATTTACCAGAGGATCGGGGAAAAAAAAATCCGCTACAGCGAGGAAATTTCAACCTACTTACAAAACAGGATCCAGACAACTGCCCATGCTTATAAAGTAGTTTTATTTGCCTACCAACACCTCGAGCACAGCCTCATTTCCAATCCTGTGACCCTTCGGAGCTCTTTAGCGGAATTAAGAGAACTTTTGGCTAAGGGCCATGACAAATTAGAACCCGAACTGATGTACCGTTTTTTAAACATCTTGGCTTCCCATTGTGGTTTAGAAGCAACCGCTATTTTTCCTGTTGAAAACAACCATGTTTTTGCCCAGCCGATCGCCTCAATTGGTTTTGTAAAAACACCATCGCAGGAAGATTTTTTAATCCGAGAATGTATAGAAAGGCAAGCAATCACATACATCACCACTCAGCAAATCTTAAAAGAATATTGGGGCAATTATTTAATAGTGGCCCCTTTTTTAGACCAAAATAACGAGGTGTATGCCCTTTTAGTGGTACAAGAAATGCCATTTTTAAAACTTAACATGGATAACTTAGATAGTATCGATTTATTTTTGAACTATTTTACCGAAGGCAATTGCGACGTAAATGCGGATAAAATCTTAGAAAAATTTCCAGATTGTCATGTCGATTTTGCGAATGAATTACAGCGATTAGTTAAATTAGAAAAAAATACAAAACATGATAGCGCCCTTTGTGCCTTTTTATTTTTAGACAACCCGCACCGGGAAGAGTATATCTACGTAATAAAAAACGAAATTCGAGGGATTGACACGTATTGGGAAACCAGCAAAGAAGGTCAAAAAATTTTATTAATTATAATGCCTCTGAGTAATCGCTTAGCCATTGAAAGTTATAAAAACCGTATTGTTAGCCTGTTATTAGAGAAATTCAATATTGAGTTAAACGGTAAAGAGATCAGGTTTAAATCATGCCTTCTCTCTTCATTCAAGAACCCTGTTGATCTAATCGATGATATGCTGAATATAAAATGAACATAATTGCGCAATTATTTTTTCTCATTAGCCTGATAGTTGAATTTAATGCTGCGCATTTACTTCTTGAAAATAAGATCGGAAACGCCTTGATATCCCATCTTATCGTAAGCAGCCTTGTTACGTTTACAACCCAAATATATCTAAGCGGTGCCTTTAGAAAAATAGACTGGCCTTTCTATTTATTTGTTTTTTTATTAGTTTGTTTTGTTCCCTTTGGGGGAATTTTGATTAGCCTTTTTATCATCATCAGCATTCACCGGCTTCGCACTAAATTTCATGAGCATGCAGAAATATTAGATAGTGCTATAAACATTACCCAACTGAAACCAGTTCATTTCAAATATGGTGCGGGGGGAGCATTAAGAAAACTGATGCATCATGAATATAATCCACTTGAGCGGACTGGTGCTTTGTTTGCAATAGGTCAGGAAAAGTTCTCTGATATTAATAAATTCATGTATGAACTGCTGGTCGATGATAGTGATGAAATTCGTTTATTGGCCTTTAAAATCTTAGAGCAACAAGAGACTATCATTACAGAAGATATTAAAAAAACACTGCAGATCCTTAAAAACCAGGACTTTGAGAGTGATTCAGAAAAACATGCAAAATATGAGAAGAATTTGGCCATGCTCTATTGGGAGCTCGTATACAGTAATTTGGTTTTCCAAGAGTTAGAAGCATCCATTTTACAAAAAGCATTATCTTATACCTTATCAGCGCTGGAGAATTTACATGAGGATGCTGTCTTATGGACTTTACTTGGCAAGATATATACTCGTATACATCAGTATAGGAAAGCAGAGGAAGCTTTTGCCAAGGCTATTTCATTTAATGTTTCCCCCTCCCAGGTATTACCTTATCTGGCGGAAATTAAATACAAAGAACGCAACTATGTTGCAACAAAGGAATGTTTGAATTTAGAAACCCTCCTCGATGTGCCACTTGTTGCTCCGGTTAAAAAATTTTGGGACCTCACATGAAGCATTTATACTTCCCCACTGCACAAGAAGCTGATATTTGCTTGATCCTTGAAGGTACTTATCCCTTTGTCGGCGGCGGTGTAACTCACTGGGTCAGTGAATTAATTCGTGTCTTACCCGAATATCGTTTTGCTATTATTTTTTTAGGCACACGCGAAGAGGATTATTCGGGTTTTCATAGTCCTCTTTTTGATAACGTTGTTCACTTACAAGCCCACTACCTCTTTGATATTCATGAATCACCGAAATTCACAACCCAAGATATTCCTCAGGAGATTAAGGAAAAAATTGAGGAGATGCATAAAAAATTTGAAACCTTCATCACCGATAATTCTGATACGATGCCTGAATTATTCGAACTACTAAAAAATAAAGACTACATTAACCGTGGGTTATTCTTACGTTCAAAGGGAGCTTGGGAATTATTAGTCAAACGCTATCATGAGAAATACTCCGAACAGTCCTTTTTTGATTATTTTTGGGGGATAAGAAATTTACACCATCCCTTTTGGACCTTAGCAAAAATTATTGATGATATCCCTAAAGTGAAAATTTTACACAGCGCTTCAACAGGCTACGCCGGTTTTTTAGGCGCTTTATTACAAAGGAAGTATAACCTCCCCTACATTATTACAGAGCACGGCATTTACACTAAAGAACGATGGATTGAATTGATGGGCTATTATTTTTTCGAACACATTGTTCAGGAGAATAAATCCTTAAATAAACGCCGAGGCTTGATTGATGTTTGGACCCATTTTTTTACCATCTTAGCAAAAGTTTCTTATCGCGCCGCCAACCCTATTATTAGCTTATTTGAAGAGTACAGGGAGCGCCAAATCAGGGATGGAGCACAACCCGAAAGAACCCGGATTATTCCGTATGGTGTCGACTTTAATCTTTATCCATTCCTCGGCAAAAAGCTTAATAAGGAAAACCCCGTTATTGCTTTTATGGGACGTGTTGTGCCTGTTAAAGATGTTAAAACCTTTATTCGGGCTTGTGCGTTGCTCTTCATTAAATTACCCAATGCAAAGGCGTGTATTGTTGGTTCAACCCAGATTGATGAAGAGTATGTTGCAAACTGTAAAAATTTAATTGAAATGCTTGGGTTAGAAGAAAAATTTGAATTTTTAGGCGAACAAAATGTAATGCAAATCTTTCCTACCATCGATTTATTGATGCTAACCTCTATTACAGAGGGTTCACCCTTCGTTATCTTGGAAAGTTTTGCTGTCGGCATTCCTGTTGTGACAACTGACGTTGGCGGTTGCCGGGAGTTAATTGAGGGCAAAAGCGCTGAAGATCAAGCGCTTGGTTTAGCTGGACGATTGGCAAATCTTGGTGATGCAGAAGGCCTATGCGATGGTACCTTCGAGTTATTGACTAACGAAACCGCATGGAACAGCGCCCAAAAAGCAGCACTAGAAAGAATTAGAAAATACTATAGTATGGAAAAATTAATAGAAAACTACACATTAATCTACGAAGAAGCGCTCTCCCATGGCCGGAATAGGATTTGATTTATTAAGATTATGGAAACAGGGTTCGTACCAAAGTTTGATGCGGGCCTATACCTTAACAACAATGATGGTTTCAGGGCCAGGCTTATTCATTGTCGTTAGTTTAGGGATTGTTTGCTTTTTTACCCTATTTTCGACGCTTAATTATCTAATTGGTTACCAATTTCTTTCAGTAGTGACTTATTTGTTATCAAGCAGCATGATAGTTAGTGCTTTATTGCAATATACTTTTACCCGCTTTATGAATGATCAACTATTTTCCCGGGACTTTAAACAAGTAAGCCCTAATTTTATTGGTATTCTCTTATTGCAACTTATCATCAGCATTTTTTTTTCGATACCCGTAGTATTTTATTTTTTTTCTGAGCATAGCCTGATTCTCAAATTACTGCTCATATCTAATTTTATTATTTTATGCATGATTTGGATGTCTGTCGTCGTGTTAACTGGAATTAAAGCCTATCGCCTTATTATTTGGGGATTTGCTATAGGTTATTACGTGATGATAGTTGTGCATTTATTATGGGGAAGACCTGATATCCGCTTTCTCCTATTAGAATTTTTATTGGCACAAATTATCCTACTCTTCTTCTTGCTGTATGCGATTTTAGATTATTACCCTACCAATGAATGCATTAAATTTGATTTTTTGAAAAAAGAGAACTTTTATTTCACCTTAGTATTCTCCAATTTTTTCTATGCGATCGGATTTTGGGTTGATAAATATCTTTTCTGGTTTAACAGTGACACCGGATTTCTGATATTCCCCCCTTTGCGTTTATCCCCTCTTTACGATTTACCTTTGTTTATAGCCTACATATCAACCATTCCCGCCTCTTCGGTATTTTTACTTCAAATTGAAGCAAATTTTGCATTGAAGTATCCGAGTTTTATGCAAACCATTTTTCAACATAAAACCTTGGATGAAATCAATGCAATTCGGGATGAGTTGGTATTGGCAGGTCGAGGGGCCGTCCTTAGTTTATTTAAAACGCAAACAACCATGATTATTATCATGCTTTTATTGGCATGTTTTCTTTTTTCAGTACTGCAAATTCTTCCTATCTATTTAAATCTATTATTTATTCTTCTTATTGCGGTTGGCCTAAATGTCATTTTGTGGGGTTTGTTAAATATTTTATATTACTTGACACAATACCTTCACGCCCTTTACGTAAGCATTCTTTTTGCTGTAAGCAATTGCCTCTTCACCCTCATTACACTCCATGCTGGCCCTTACTATTTTGGATATGGTTATGGTTTTAGTGTGCTGTTATCCATTGCTTTTGCGTTGATTTTCATAAACAAAGATTTTAAAGACCTTGAATATTATACCTTTATGATGGCAGATTAAGGCAAAGTCTTTTCTCTCGACCATTGCAAAATCCTTTATACAGGGCAAAAATATAAAGCAGATAAAAATAACAACCTTCTCGGTTTATATCTCATGCGGAGGAAAAAAGGTCAGGCATTTATGCAAAAACACTGGGTAACCGGGAACGTTAATCTTGGAGGAAAAAGTAGTGTTTGGGTTTTTGTCCTGCACTAGCGGAAAATCTTTAGAATAGTCCTTTTTAAGGGCTATAATTCGCGTATAATTTAGGTATGATTTCTATTCCCAACAGTTTAGCCTGGGCGCATCCTCTCGTTCGTGATTGGTTTATTAACAAATACAATTCCCCAACTGAACCACAAGAACAAGGATGGCCATCTATTTTGGCAGGCTTCACCACACTCATTTCTGCCCCTACAGGTTCAGGAAAGACGTTTGCAGCTTTTTTGATTTGTATTGATCAATTAGTAAGACAATCATTGACCGATTTAGCTGATCAAACCAGTGTCATCTACATTTCACCGCTAAAAGCCTTAACGAACGACATTCAAAAAAACTTGCTCGAACCACTCGAGGAAATTCAAGCTTTAGCCAATGAACGCGGTTTGCATATGAAAGAAATCCAAGTTGCAGTAAGAACGGGAGATACACTGGCTAAAGACAGACAAGCGATGTTAAAAAAACCGCCTCATATTCTCGTGACCACACCCGAATCGTTTTATTTGTTACTAACAGCTGAAAAAAGCCGCACCATTCTTAAAGATATTAAGACAGTTATTGTGGATGAAATTCATGCACTCGCCAATAACAAACGCGGCTCACACTTATCGCTCTCGCTGGAGCGGCTCGAAGCATTTACCCTTCAAAAACCGGTACGAATCGGCTTATCCGCAACTCAAAAACCACTTGAGCTTGTTGCTGACTTTCTAGCAGGCATAGGCGGCCCACGTCCGGTAATTGTGAATATTCGTCATAATCGACACTTAGAACTTAAGGTCGAAACACCTGAAACCGAATTAGGAGCTGTGGCCACGAATGAAATGTGGGATCAGATTTATGATCGCATTGCTGAATTAGCCCGTCAAAATCGCTCCACTTTAGTGTTTGCTAACACAAGGCGCTTAGCTGAGCGTGCAGCCCACCATCTATCAGAACGGTTAGACAAGGAGAAGGTGGCAGCCCATCATGGCAGTTTATCACGCAAATTACGTCTAGCTGCAGAAACTCAATTGAAAACGGGCAAATTACAAGTCCTTGTCGCCACAGCCTCTTTGGAATTAGGGATTGATATCGGCACAGTCGATTTAGTCTGCCAACTTGGTTCCCCTCGCTCGATTGCCATTGCCTTACAGCGTATTGGCCGGGCAGGCCACTGGCGTGGCGCCATTTCCAGAGGCATTTTTTTTGCCACAACCTGCGACGAATTACTCGAATGTGCCGCCCTTGTCTATGCGATCCGCACAGGGGATCTTGATCGATTAATTATCCCAGAAGAGCCACTGGATATTTTAGCCCAGCAAATTGTTGCAAGTTGCGCAACTAATGACTGGTCTGAAGAGCAATTATTCAATTTAATCCGAAAGAGTTATCCCTATAGAAATTTATCGCATCAAACATTCACCGCTTTATTACAAATGTTATCGGACGGAATTGCAGGTTCTCGAGGACGGTATGGCGCCTATCTGTTTCGGGATCAAGTTAACGGGGTAGTGAAAGCTCGTCGAGGCAGCCGTTTAGCCGCCATCACCAGTGGTGGCGCCATACCCGATAACAGTTTATTTACGGTCATCACCGAGTCAACTGGTGTTGTGGTGGGCACACTTGATGAAGATTTTGCTATCGAGAGTAACCGTGGGGACATTATTTTACTTGGTAATACTTCGTGGCAAATAAAACGTATCGAGAGCGCAAAAGGCCGGGTTTTCGTTGAGGATGCGCATGGCGCTCCGCCGAGTGTTCCCTTCTGGCTTGGCGAAGCCCCTTCAAGAACGGATGAGCTTTCCGTGCAGGTATCTAATCTGCGTAACCGAGTTCAGAAGATGTTATGTGACCCTGACAAACCTGTCATCCCGAGCGTAGTGAGGGATCTCCCGGCTCTTGGCAGTAACCTCAAGAAGATCCCTCATAATGTTCAAGACTGGCTAGTCACCCACTGTGGTCTGGATGATCATGGCGCCCAACAAATCCTTAACTATATTCAAACAGGCACAGCTATTTTAGGCAATGTTCCGACACAAGAAACAATCATTGCGGAACGTTTTTTTGACGAATCCGGGGGCATGCAGCTCGTCATTCACTCGCCTTTTGGGGCACGAATTAATAAAGCATGGGGGCTTGCATTAAGAAAACGGTTTTGCCGTTCTTTTAATTTTGAGCTCCAAGCGGCGGCAACCGATAATGGTATCGCGATCTCTCTCGCTGAACAACACAGTTTTCCTCTGGCTGATGTCTTTCATTTCTTGCACCCGAATTCCCTGCGCCATGTTTTAACCCAGGCTGTCTTGCAATCGCCGATTTTTACCACCCGATGGCGCTGGGATGCGTTGCGTGCATTAGCAATCGTGCGTTTTCGCGGCGGACGAAAAGTTCCTCCCCACATTTTGCGTATGCTTGCTGATGATCTTTTAGCTGCGGTATTTCCTGATGCCGCAGCTTGTCAGGATAATTTGGCGGGACAAGATATCGTGCTTCCTAATCATCCCCTTATTAACGAAACAATCAAAGACTGCCTAACCGAAGCACTCGATATCGAAGGACTGATTAAAATTTTAAATCAGATTGTGGAAGGAAAAATTCAATGCTTGGCAGTTGATAGTCCTACCCCCTCTGTATTCTCACATGAAATATTAAACGCGAACCCTTATGCGTTCCTTGATGATGCCCCTTTGGAAGAACGGAGGGCGAGAGCGGTTGAGATGCGTAGAATATTACCAGAATCCCTGCTTAAGGAAATTGGCCAATTAAACCCAGCGGCAATCATGGATGTGCAACAACAAGCATGGCCAGATATCCGTAATGCAGATGAATTACATGATGTTTTACAAACCCTAATTGCCCTACCGACTGACATTCATTTAAACGATCACCAAAAATCCCTTCCTTCTTGGGATAGTTTCTTCGCTGAACTCAGCGCACAAGGGCGTGCTGGGAAAGCCTCTGCCGATCATCATTTTTTTTGGCTAGCAACAGAGAAAGTACAGGCTTTCCAAAGTATTTACCCCAAAGCGATAGTCCATCATCAGCTTAAACCCTTAAAACAGGAAGAGCTTAAACCAGAAGAAGCAATCATCGAAATGATCCGTGGATGGCTGCAATACCTTGGGCCTGTAACAAAAGATGAACTGGTTGAAATTTTAAGGCTTGATGCCAGCGAAGTAGAAAAAACTCTTTTAAAATTAGAGTCCACAGGATTAATCCTAAGAGGCCACTTTAGGGCCACTAACCAACTTGAATGGTGTGATCGCCGATTATTAGCCCGAATTCATGCCCTAACCCTGGGCATTCTTCGAAGGGAAATAGAACCAGTTACTGCGACTCAATTCATGAATTGGTTATTCACCTGGCAACATCTCGCTCCTGGCTCACAATTACGAGGTGAACACGGTCTGCTGGAGGTAATTAAGCAATTGCAAGGGTTCGAAATTCCGGCGAATGCCTGGGAGAAATTAATCTTTGCAAAACGCATTAAAGATTACGATAAGGATTGGCTGGATCATCTTTGTTTCACTGGGGTCATTGGCTGGGGTCGTGTCTCCCCACATCCAGCAATGTCTGTCACCTTAGACGAAGAGGCTCAATTCAAACGGATTCTGCCAACCAGTGTTACACCCATTACTTTTTTTGTACGCGAAGACGCGGCTTGGATGGCTGGCATACCTCAAGTTAACCCAAGTGATTTGCAAGTTTTAAGTCATACGGCACAATCTATTTACCGCTTCTTAAAGGAAAATGGTGCATCATTTTTTATTGATATTGTGGAAGGAGTGGGTGATCTCAAAACCCAAGTTGAGATTGGGTTATGGGAGTTGGTTGCAGCAGGTCTAATTACTGCCGATGCTTTTGATAATCTACGCGCACTCATTGATCCTCATCGACGTTCAGGCAGACGGGGCCATCGTCTCAACCACCGGCCAGCTGCCGGACGTTGGTCTTTACTCAAAGCAAAAAAATCAGCTAGCCCAACTCCATCTATTGAAGCAATCTGTACCATGCTGCTCAAAAGATATGGCGTTTGCTTCCGTGAGCTTCTGGTTAAGGAAAAAATTGCCCCAAGTTGGCGAGATTTACTCACCGCATTTCGACGTATGGAAGCTAAAGGAGAAATCCGAGGTGGCCGTTTTGTGAGCGGTTTTGCTGGCGAGCAATTTGCCTTACCCTACGCAGTAGAGTCACTACGCGCATTTAAGGGAAAACAGGTTCAAGAAGACTCGTTTGACTTTTCCGCTGTTGATCCACTCAATCTTGTTGGGCTCATCGTACCTGGAAAAAAGATTCCAGCCCTCTCAAAAAATCAAGTCACAATTAAACACTCCCCTCAATAAGGCAATTTGAATAATTACATCTCAATCGAAAACCAAACAAAACTGGATTAAATAGTCTATAATTTCAGTACCTCTCTAGCTAGGATATCGTTATGGACAAAGATACTACCATTCTAGTTAAGGCGTTAATTTTAGGAACCAGTTTAACGCTACCCACACTGAGTCTAGCCTTACCTTATGACATCTGTTCAGACTTATCAAGTTGCCAACCTTTAGCTAATCAGGGCAATTCAGAAGCACAATATAATCTTGGTATCATGTATGGCCAGGGCTTAAGTGGAGTTAGTAGGGACCCAACTGAAGCGGCTAAATGGTATGAACGCGCTGCAAATCAAGGAAATGTACCAGCAATGGTTGCAGTAGGAGACCTTTATTATGATGGTACTGGTGTCCCTAAAGATTATGCACGTGCGGTGAAATGGTATCAGAAAGCAGCAGAACAAGGATCAGCGAAAGCACAGGAATATTTAGGTTATGCTTATGAAAAAGGAGAAGGCATAGAACAAGATTATGCAAAAGCAGCAATTTGGTATACCAAAGCGGCTAATCAGGGCAATACTGCTTCAATGATCTCCCTAGGAAATTTTTACTATAATGGCAATGGCGTTGCACGCGATTACTCTCAAGCATTAAAATGGTATCAACAAGCCGCAGATTTAGGCTCCCCTATGGGACAAGACTTAGTCGGCTATGCTTATGACCATGGCGAAGGGGTTGCCCAGGATTATAAACAAGCAATGAATTGGTATCTTAAGGCTGCCAGGGGTGGGAATACTTTTGCATTGTATAACATTGGTCACCTGTATAAAGATGGTTTAGGCGTACCTCGAGATAATATTCAAGCTTACGCCTGGTTTTCTGCTGCTTCCGCTGCTGTACCTAATAATAAGGATTATCAGAATGCTAAAAATGATGCTTACACTTCAATTCCATCTGATAAACACCAACAGGCTGAACAAGCTGCCCAGGAGTTAATTAGCAAGTATGTAAGCCGGTAACGCGAGAAGAAATTGGTAGCGACTGATGGGGTTGCTTCTATTCATGGATAGGTTCACTAGATTATAGGGATTTATTATGCAATTCATTCTCTCCAGATCCACCCTACCGATTGGGATACGTAATTTTTCTGTCTATCCCCTATTGATCAGTAGCCTATTAATCCCTTCAATCCTGCAAGCCGCACAGCTCTTTCACCCAAAGGATATTCAATCACTGAAACAACACACCAAATTAATGAAGATAGCTTCTCTCGCTTACCACCCTCATTCCCTTATCAGGTTAGCAAGGATAGGGAGTATCGGTGGCCTGGGTGGAATAGGCGGACCCGGTGGTATTGGCAGGCCTGGCGGCATTGGCGGACCCGGCGGTATTGGCAGGCCTGGCGGCATTGGCGGACCTGGCGGCATTGGCGGACCCGGCGGTATTGGCAGGCCCGGCGGCATTGGCGGACCTGGCGGCATTGGCGGACCTGGCGGCATTGGCGGACCTGGCGGCATTGGCGGACCTGGCGGCATTGGCGGACCCGGCGGCATTGGCGGACCCGGCGGCATTGGGGGACCTGGCGGATGGTATAAATACTGATAATCAGTTATGTTATAGCCCGAAGTTGTCGCATAATGCGATTAAGTTAGGAATTTTCTTCGTTCGTTTTAGCTTTAAGTAAGTCCCTGATTTCCGTGAGGAGGGACTCTTCTTTGGTTAATTTTTCTGATTTTTCTTCACGCTTATGTTGCAAAACATTAATGAATTTAATAACAACAAAAATAGAAAATGCAATTATGGCGAAATCAATAACAGTTTGAAGAAATAATCCCCATTTTACTACCGCATCACCAATCTTGAAGGCCTTAGCGGAAATATTGATCCCCCCTAACAATAATCCAATCAATGGCATGATGATTCCATCCACAAGGGATGAAACAATTTTGCCAAATGCCCCACCCACCACGACAGCTACAGCAAGATCCACAACATTCCCACGCATGGCAAATTGCTTGAATTCGCTCCAAAAGCTCATGAATACCAACTCCCTTTGTCGTCAGGTAGATATGTATTATTATTTACCAATCGCCGCTACGCAGTTTGGTTCGGTTAATTCGACCGCTGCAACTACTCGCGACTCATCACGGCTATCGACCTCAAGCCGAAAGATACTGTGTAAAGCCCGGACACCCTCGTCCAACATCGCAGCATCAATTAATACCGATATCTTAATTTCAGAAGTGGCAATGAGTTGTATATTAATCCCTTTTGATGCCAACGTTCTGAACATGATAGACGCAACCTCCGGATGGCTTTTCAGTCCGGCACCGACAAGAGATAATTTTGCCAGGCCATTTGATCCAATCACTGAATTTGCACCAAAATCTTTAACAAGTTGGTTTAATTTGTTCAGAGTAGCTTGGTATTCATCGCGGTGAACAGTAAATGTAAAATCCGTTTTATCATTCGCAGACAAATGCTGAACGATCATATCGATGTTCACCCCTATCTCGCTTATCTCAGTTAAAATACCTGAAGCAAGGCCTGGCTTATCAGGAACACCGGTCAAAGTAATTTTTGCTTCGTTACGACTAAAAGCGATACCGGTTACCATGGGCGCTTCCATACTGCTTTTTTGCTGATACGTGATTAAAGTACCAGGCCCCTCTTGGGATGAAGAAAGAACGCGTAAGGGAATATTGTATTTCCCGGCAAATTCAACGGCACGAATTTGCAATACTTTTGCGCCTAAACTGGACAATTCCAGCATTTCTTCAAAGGTTATCTGCTCTAATCGTTTCGCATCAGGGACAATTCGTGGGTCAGTCGTATAAACACCATCAACATCGGTGTATATTTGACATTCATCGGCGTTTAAAGCGGCAGCAATAGCAACAGCTGTTGTGTCTGAGCCTCCGCGGCCTAGCGTGGTAATATTCCCATCTTTATCCACCCCTTGGAATCCAGCGATTACTACGACTCTGTCATGTTCAAGGTCTTTCAGTATAGGGGTGGTATCAATAGCTTGGATACGTGCTTTCTTAAACTGGCTGCAGGTTTGAATACGGGCTTGTCCGCCAGTATACGAGCGGGCATGGATACCACGATTAATTAAAGCCATGGCCATTAATGCCATAGAAACCTGTTCGCCAGTTGCAACAAGCGCTGCATACTCTCGTTCATCAGGAAATTCGCTGATCTCATTTGCTAACCCGATCAACCTATCCGTTTCTCCACTCATTGCAGATACAATAACAACCACTTTGTGGCCAGCTTGTTTTGCTTTCGTAACTATATCTGCCGCATGATTAATGTGCTTAAGTGTAGCAAGCGACGTTCCCCCGAATTTTTGCACTAATAATGCCATTTTCAGCGCCCCGTCTAATATGTTAACCCGCGTGTTCAGCGATCATTGCCTGAATTTGTGAAATCCTTTGATCCAGATCTTCAGGAACACGTCCTCCACCTTGAGCCATGTCTTCTCGGCCTCCACCTTTGCCACAAAGATGCTTTACTAGATCTGCAGCAGTCGGTACACGGCCTAAAAGGCTTTTGCTCACTCCAGCAACAACGTTCATCTTATCTTCACTGGTAGCAATCAACACAATCACAGCATCATCTAAGTTCGATTTTAATTGATCTAAAGTTGTTCTTAGTGTCTGATTATCCCTATTGTCCAACTGCTTCACCAGCAAGTTCACCCCTTTAATATTTTTTACTTCATTGAGTAAATCAGCACCTGACTTAGCAGCTATTTTTGCATTTAAGCGCGCTAATTCTTTTTCTTGGTGTTTTACATCATGCAAAAATTGTGACAACTTCTCTGTGACATTTACAGTATTTGTTTTTAGTTTGGCAGCAACCTCTTCCAACGCATCTAATTGCTGATTAACCCAATCCAAAGCATAAGCACCAGTAACCATTTCTATCCGTCTTATGCCGCTGGCAATCCCATATTCCGCGGTGATTTTAAAAAGGCCAATGTCGCCTGTTCTTGAAACATGTGTACCGCCACATAATTCTTTAGAAAATTTTCCTAACGACAGCACTCTCACGGAATCCCCATATTTTTCACCAAAAAGAGCCACAGCCCCACTTTTCTTGGCTTCTTCAATACTCATGATTTCGGTCACCGCTTCATCATTGGCACGGATTCTCTCGTTCACTAACACCTCTAACCGGCGCAATTGGGCTGGGCTAAGGGCTTCAAAATGAGAAAAATCAAAACGAGCGCGCTCGGCATCCACCAAAGACCCTTTTTGCTGTACATGCGGGCCAACGAGCGCTTTCAAAGCAGCGTGTAACAGATGGGTTGCAGTATGATTAAGACGGATTGCATTGCGTCTAGCGACATCAATGCGTGCATTAACTTCCTGGTTAACAACGAACTCTCCCTCGAGCACTTCACCATAGTGGACAATCGCTTGCCCTATTCGTTGCGTATCATCAACACGAAAAACAGCTTGGCCATCAAGCAACTTGCCACGGTCACCTACTTGCCCCCCGCTTTCAGCATAGAATGGGGTAGTTTCAAGGATAATCGCTCCCTTATTACCCTTAGTTAACTTAGAAATTTTCTTATGATCTGATAGCAACGCGGAGATTTTTGAATGCAAGCTCTCTTGTTGATAACCATGGAACTCTGAAGACTCAGCGAGTTGGGCTGAGACGGAATAATCGGCGGCAAATTGGCTTGCCGATTGGGATAACTCTCGTTGCTGCTGCATGCAGCGATTAAATTCTTCCATATCAATCGTTAATCCCTGCTCGCGCGCAATATCAGCCGTCAAGTCCAGAGGGAATCCATAAGTATCATACAGTTTAAAAACAACTTCGCCGGCAATTTCCTTCCCTTTCAATGATTGAATTTGTTCTTGTAATAAGCGCAACCCCTGTTCAAGTGTGCGGGCAAATTGTCCTTCTTCCTGTGCTAGAACCCGTTCTATTTGTTCTTTTTTATTTTCTAATTCTGGGTAAGCATCGCCCATCACCTCAACCAAAGGTTTTACTAAATTGCAGAAAAACGGAGTAGGTAATCCTAATTTATTGCCGTGGCGCACTGCCCGTCGGATAATACGGCGCAAAACATAACCCCTGCCTTCATTACTGGGAATAACACCGTCAGCAATTAAAAATGAACAAGCGCGAATATGATCCGCAATGACCTTCAAAGAAGGATGTCCAGGATTAACTGATGGTGGTGCAAGTTTGCAAATTGCGCGGATTAAATGTTGGAATAGATCAATATCATAATTATTGTGTACGCCTTGTACCACTGCTGCAATGCGTTCAAGCCCCATACCCGTATCGACAGAAGGTTTAGGCAAAGGATGCAGATGCCCTGCCTTATCCCGGTTGTATTGCATAAATACCAGATTCCAGATCTCAATATATCGATCACCATCTTCATCCGGGCTACCAGGAGGGCCCCCGGCAATTTCTGGCCCATGATCGTAAAAAATTTCAGTGCAGGGACCACAAGGACCTGTGTCGCCCATTGACCAGAAATTATCTTTTTCGCCACAACGGGAAAACCGTTCGGGTGAAACACCTAACTCTTTTAACCAAATATCAGCTGCTTCATTGTCATCTTTATAGACAGTAACCCATAAACGCTCAGGAGGTAGTTTGAGTACAGTTGTTAAAAATTCCCAAGCGTACCTAATGGCTTCACGTTTGAAATAATCGCCGAAACTAAAATTTCCCAGCATTTCGAAAAAAGTATGATGTCGTGCTGTATAACCCACATTTTCGAGATCATTGTGTTTGCCACCTGCACGTACACAGCGCTGGGCACTCACAGCCCGAGCATAGGGGCGCGTTTCTAAGCCAAGAAAAGTGTCTTTAAACTGCACCATACCAGCATTTGTAAAAAGTAAAGTTGGATCATTACCCGGTATGAGCGAGCTGGATTCAACGATTTGATGATTTCTCGCAGCAAAATAATCAAAAAATGCTTGTCTTATTTCTGAACTTTTCATGTTCTCACAATTCGTAGTTATCATTTAATAGTTTATGTAATTGTTCGCAGGTGCGCAAAAAAGTGCCCATCCTGCACACTGGCATTCAGGGCCACAACCCTTTCACGCAACCACTTCGGCAATAACCTTTGCGATAATATCAGCGGAAAATCCACGGTATAATAAAAACCGCTGCCGTTTTTGTAATTCCTCAAAAGATATATCGCCCTGATCCCTAAATTTTTTATGCCAAACCGCTAAGGCATAAGTTACCCAATTCTCTTGCTCTTGCTCAAGCGCATTATTGATTAATTCACGGTCGATGTGTTTAGCTTGTAATTCCTGACTGATTTTTAAAGGACCACATCCTTGACGAATACGAGTATGACACAACGTTTCAACAAACCGGGCGTCGCTTTGCAAACCAAGACGCTGACATTTAGCAATTGCTTCAGAAACCTCTTCAGAGCTATAACCTCTTTGTGCTAGTTTAGTTATGAGTTCACGAGCGCTGTGCTCGCGCCTACTCAATAGGCGCATCGCACAGTCAAAAGCGCTAGTCATCCACGCTCTCAAGCATTTCATCCTCAGCAATTGGTAGTTTTTTAACTAACAACTCAGCCCGGATCTGTTGCTCTAACTCCTGAGCGACTTGCGGATTTTCTTTCAAATACATCCGTACATTGTCTTTGCCCTGACCAATTTTTTCTTGTTTATAAGAGTACCAGGCTCCCGATTTTTCGATAAGTCCTAGCTGGGCTCCTAAATTGATGATTTCGCTCTCCCGAGAAATGCCTTCGTTGTAGAGAATATCAAAATCGGTGCTTTTGAAAGGTGGAGCCACTTTATTTTTAACCACTTTAACTCTTGTTTCACTCCCTAAAATCTCTTCACCTTTTTTGATTGAGCCAGTGCGACGTATATCAAGGCGAACGGAAGCATAAAATTTTAACGCGTTACCACCAGTTGTCGTTTCAGGATTACCGAACATCACCCCAATTTTCATACGAATTTGGTTAATAAAGATAACCAATGTATTAGAACGCTTGATGTTTGCAGTCAGTTTACGCAAAGCTTGAGACATTAATCTTGCTTGCAGGCCTACATGGGCATCACCCATTTCACCTTCGATTTCCGCTTTAGGTGTTAATGCAGCAACAGAGTCAATGATAATGACATCAACAGCGGCAGAACGAACAAGCATATCAGTGATTTCTAATGCTTGTTCTCCTGTATCAGGCTGCGAAACGAGCAATTCATCAACATTAACACCGAGTTTTGCCGCGTAACCAGGATCAAGGGCATGCTCTGCATCAATAAAGGCGGCTGTACCCCCTTTTTTTTGGCATTCTGCAATCACTTGCAAAGTTAATGTCGTTTTACCAGAAGACTCAGGGCCATAAATTTCGACAATACGCCCCTTGGGTAACCCTCCTATGCCTAGAGCAATATCAAGCCCTAATGAACCCGTTGAAATAGCCTCTATATCCCGGGCCACGTTGCCATCTCCCATACGCATCACAGAGCCTTTACCAAATTGGCGTTCAATCTGAGCGAGAGCCGCACTTAGTGCTTTTTGTTTATTGTCTTCCATAATAAGTCACCCATGTTGTGTGCAAAGGGCAAATTATACCCAAGATCCTTTAAAATGCTAGGTTTTGAAAGAAGTCTATTCATCCATAAAATTCATCAAGATAAGCAACAGCACCTTCTAAAGCTTGCTTGCAAGCGAGATGTCGTACTTTTTGACGGGAAACATCTGGGAAATAACAATGTAAGCTTCGCACAGGCAATTTAGGCATAGCCCAAGCAAACCAAACTGTACCAACGGGTTTTTCGATAGTCCCCCCATCAGGACCGGCAATACCGGTTACTGCCAGAGCAAGGTTAGCTACACTATGAGTAAGTGCACCTACAACCATTGCCTCAGCGACTGCTTTGCTTACTGCACCATGTACCCCTATGAGTTCTGGGTTAACACCCAACATTTCATGCTTTGCTAAGTTACTATAGGTCACGAATCCACGCTCAAACCACACTGAACTTCCGGGCAATTCAGTCAGTAATCCAGCAATCAATCCTCCAGTACACGATTCCGCAGTAGCAATTTTAAAATGTTTTATGCGTAATCCATCAGCTAGCTTCTGGACTAATTTAGTTAGGTTGTTCACTTCAATCTTCACCTACTCAACAATTCATTAAAAAAAAACCCCGCAACGCGGGGTTTAAAAAACTACTTTGAAAAACCTTATTGACCACTTTGTTGACCAGTTTCGCCAGTGGTACCAGTACCTTGTTGTTGCTGTACAGCATTAGTAGCGCCAGTTTCTGCTTTTCTTTCTGCACTTTCACCACAAGCAGAAAGTATAACTGCTACAAAAGCAGTGACTGCTAAAAGGGCCAAACGTTTCATAATCATTCTCCGTAGTTGATCATAGGTATTAACACCCTTAAATAGTCTAACAAAAATTTGCCTTAAGTGAAGGACTTATGAAGCGATTGCAGCAAATATAACTCTCCTTGTCCCAACCAAAGCTTTTTCTGGCTATTTAAGGTCATCCCTGAGGATGTACTTTTAAAAACGCTGATTATCCATATACCTACGTAACAGTTCTTAGAAAATCAACGTCTTGAGCTCATTATAGTCGAATTATCGGCAAATCTTAAATTTGCATTAGTTTTTTATTCTAAGACCAATCTTCCTACACAGCCGCAAATAAATTCTCCTCGCCCATATGTTAGAAATTAGACGGCTTTGCCCCAGCAACTTGCGATTTACTGACTTAAAGTGAGGCATTTGTTAGAATTCCCCCAAATTCATTTGCTTTTGAAAATCTATGTCTGTCACGCATACCCCCATGATGCAGCAATATTTACGCATCAAATCAGAATACCCTGACATGCTCTTGTTTTACCGGATGGGTGATTTTTATGAGCTTTTTTATGAGGATGCCAAACGGGCAGCTAAGCTCCTAGACCTAACCTTAACCCACCGGGGCCAATCTGCGGATAAACCGATTCCCATGGCCGGTGTCCCATATCATGCCGTAGAAAATTATTTGGCCAGATTGATCCGAAAAGGCGAATCGGTTGCCATTTGTGAGCAAATTGGCGATCCAGCAACCTCAAAAGGACCTGTTGAGCGTCAAGTCACCCGTATTATTACTCCAGGAACGGTCACTGACGAAGCACTCCTTGACGCAAAAAAGGACAACATTTTACTCGCTATTCATGGGGACAATAAGCAATATGGCCTTGCTTGGGTTGACTTAAGCGGGGGGCGTTTCCATTTATTACAAGTTAAAGATGAGGCACAACTTTGCGCAGAAATTCATCGGTTGCAGCCTGCTGAAATTTTAGTCCAGCAGTCGTTGCCTATTGGCCAATTCACCGTAAAAATTCGCCCGCAATGGGAGTTTGATTTAACGCGCGCCCGCCAACTTTTGTGCGGGCAATTTGGAGTTAGCAATTTAACTGCCTTTGGTGAACAAGAGTGTGCTATCGCCTTTCCTGCTGCCGGTTGCCTATTAACTTATTTACAAAGTACCCAACGGCAAGCCTTGCCTCATTTAACCCATATCACTTTGGAACAAAATGAGGATTATTTGCAATTAGACGCTTCGACCCAAAAACATCTGGAATTATTTGAAAACAACCAAGGCGGCCGAGAAAATTGCTTGCTCGCCGTTCTTGATTATACAGCATGTGCGATGGGAAGCCGTTTACTCAAACGCTGGCTTGGCAGGCCTCTCAATCAACCGAACCTCATTCGGCAACGTCAAAATGCAGTGAGTGAACTCATTGAGAAAAATCAAGCAGCCCTTCTCCATCCCCTGTTAAGACAAATTTGTGATGTTGAGCGTATTGTCTCACGAGTTGCTTTGAAATCAGCAAGACCCCGTGATCTTGTCCAATTACGGCAAACGCTGGCAATCCTTCCTGAACTTAATCAAATCATTGAACAAAATAAATCGAGTCTGCTCAGTGAACTAACTAACCATCTAGTTGCACAACCCGAGCTCCAAAACCTTCTCAATACTGCCATTGTTGATAATCCGCCAATGCTTATTCGCGATGGTGGGGTAATTGCCCCTGGATTTGATGAAGGCCTCGATGAATTGAGGGCATTAAACGAGAATGCGACAGAAAAGCTCATCGAATTAGAACATGCAGAAAAACAACGTTCTGGCTTGTCGACATTGAAATTTGGTTATAATCGCGTGCAGGGTTACTACATTGAGTTATCACGTAATCAGTCAGAAAAAGCACCTTTAAATTATCAACGTAAACAAACTTTAAAAAATGTCGAACGCTACATCACACCTGAACTTAAACAATTCGAGGAAAAAGTACTTTCTGCGCAAGTGAAGGCGTTAGCACGCGAAAAATGGCTGTACGACAATTTACTGGAAGAGATGCAGCAATATATCAAACCGCTCACCCGGTTAGCCCATGCGCTCGCCCAACTTGATGTACTGGCAAATTTTGCCGAACGTGCACAATCACTCAATTGGAGCTGTCCCGAATTTATTACCCAAGGGGGCATTCATATAGTACAAGGCCGCCATCCAGTGGTTGAGCTTGCTTTGCAAGAGCAATTCATTGCTAATGATTTAGATCTAAACAGTAAAGAAAACATGCTGCTAATTACAGGACCCAATATGGGTGGAAAATCGACTTATATGCGGCAAAACGCGTTAATCGTACTGCTGGCACATATAGGCAGTTACGTCCCTGCAAAACAAGCACGGATAGGTCCTCTGGATCGCATTTTTACTCGCATCGGTGCCTCAGACGATTTGGCCTCAGGCCGCTCCACCTTTATGGTGGAGATGACCGAAACCGCCTACATTTTACGCCAGGCAACAAATAAAAGCTTAGTACTAATTGACGAAATTGGCCGTGGGACAAGTACCTACGACGGCATGGCCTTAGCGTTTGCCACTGGTGTTTATTTGGCTAATACCATTAACGCCTATACTTTGTTTTCTACTCATTATTTTGAACTCACCCATTTACCAGAACTCTTCAATCGCATTCGGAATATTCATTTAAAAGCCACGCTGACAAACAATGGCATTGTGTTTCTCTATCACGTGGAAGAAGGGCCTGCTAATCGCAGCTACGGCTTAGAAGTAGCCCAATTAGCAGGAATTCCCAAAGAGGTATTGCAACTTGCCAACCAACATTTAAATCAAGTCCAATCACAAACCGAAAAAAAAACCATTGCTGTTGAACAGACTTATTCAGCAATCATGCGGGAACTGGCAAAAATTGATGCCGATAACTTATCGGCTCGCGAAGCACTGGAGTTCGTCTATCACTTAAAGGCACTGGAAGCCAATGCAGTAACAGGGCTTGCATGAACAAGACACGCTTTCTTTTTATTGTCTTCCTGCCATTATTAATGGCCGCAACCAAAATGAATTTTTATATTATTGGTGTGAAAGGAAAGCTATTAACTAATATCCAATCGCGTCTAATGGAAATTGAACAAACCAAATCCTTAAACCAAGAATCTGATGAAACGCTTAAACAGCAAATCACACAGGCAATGCAACCTTACGGCTATTTTAAACCGCAAATTACGCTAAGAAGACAGCCCTTACAAATCCAGATTGATCCTGGACCTCAAATGCTAATCACGCAATTAAACATCAATCTTAAAGGCGAAGGAGCAAATAATTCCGAAATTAAAGCGACCTTAAATAAATTGCCGATAGCACCTGGCCAACCTTTAAATAGCGCCAAGTATGAACAGGCTAAACAAATGCTGGCGGATGCGGCTGAGCAACAGGGATATTTACATTCGTCTTTTGAAAAAGCAGAAATGCTTATCGATTTAAATCATTATACCTCGCAAATTGTTTTGGTGTTCGATACAGGGCCCCAATATTACTTTGGCCAAGTTAAGTTTGATCCTACTAATATTTCAACAGAATTATTACATCGATATGTCCCTTTTAGCTTCGGTCAGCCCTACTCCACGGATCAAATCCTGGCATTGAACACACAATTAGTAAGCAGCGGCTACTTTCGCAGCGTTGCAGTCAAACCGCAAATTGGGGGCTATAAGCGTGATATCCCCGTCCATGTCCATTTACAGCCGATTCCCCGTACGAGCTATTCTTTTGGTGTTGGCTACGGTACAGACACAGGGCTGCGTGGACGAGTTGGATACCATATTGTTCCAATCAACCGTGCGGGACATAAATTGAATTTGATTGCGTTAGGCTCTGTTGCTCAAAGCGCGCTAAAAGCCCAGTACGTTATACCCGGTAAAAATCCAGTGACTGATCAATACCAAATTAGCGGAAATTTATCTGCTTTGAATTACGATTCAGGATACAGTAAATCCTCTTTACTCTCTTTCTCGCAGCATCATACTTTAGCTAATTTTCAGCGCGTTTTATCCATAAATGCCCTTTATGACGATTATCACTATTATCGCAAGCCAAATGAGAATAAACGTGCAATATTCCCGAAAGCAAGCTTTACTTGGCTTAAAACCCAAAATAATCTTTTTTCTCCCTCAGGATACAACATCACGGTTCATGGGCTCGGGGCGAGTAAGGCATTTCTTTCAAACGAAAATTTTGTCCAAGCTTCAATCAATGCAAAAGCTGCTCTTACCGTTCCTCTCATTCGTACCCGTTTCTATTTTCATACTATTCAAGGTATCACGCAAATTAGGGACATTAACCAATTACCCCTATCACTTGCCCTATTGTTGGGAGGTGCCGAGAATTTAAAAGCCTATAAGTTTAATTCCATTGGCCCGGGTAAAATTTTGACCTACAGTGGCCTAGAAATCCAAAAAGAAACCAAAGAAAATTGGTATCTAATCGGCTTTTTTGACAGTGGCGATGTTTACCGGCCAAACCTTAGAAACCTAAAAAATGATATTGGTATTGGCCTTATGTGGGTATCGCCAGTGGGGCCTATCAAGATAGGTATCGCCCAAGCAGTAGGCACCCATCATAGTCATCATGCGAAACGTCCGAAATTTGTGGTTAACATGGGACCAGATTTATAATGCGCTACTTTCTTACTATTATAAAATCGCTTATAAAAAGTTTAGTTATCCTTTTTATTTTATTAGGAGTTCTGTTTCTTTTTTTGCTAACTACTACACCTGGTCTTTTTATTACTACACAATTGGCGAAAATCACTTTACCTGGCAAGCTGACTATTGAAAAACCACAAGGCAGGCTAATTGATGATTTTTCTTTTACCCACCTCAATTATCAAGGCGTGCAATTGGTGCTTGATTGCGAAAATTTTAACTTAAAATGGCAGTGGCGATCCCTTTTAAACCGTCGATTATTGATCGAGGCTTTTCACGTAAAGATGTTATCTATAGAATTAAAAAATAACAAAGATAACTCGGAAGAAAAAAAACAAATTACATTACCACTTAATATTGAAATTAAAGAGGCTTTAATTGATAACCTAAAAATAACAAAAACCGAAAACAGTTATCAATTTTTCAACCTTAAATTAACAGCCAATATAACCAATAAAATCTGGCAATTCAATAAACTTAGCTTTACTTTTTCTGATATAAATTTTGCAATTTCAGGACATGCTCAACCCACTTTACCTTACGCAATATCAGCCAATTTACAATTAAAATCACAGAAACTTGCTCAAAATATTAAGGGTTTTTTAAACTTAGGAGGAGATATTTCCCTCTACTATTGGCATGGCGAAATGCTTAAACCTAAAGGGACAGTAATTAACGGTACACTTCGCTATGGGAAGGAAATACATCATTTAGCCACTTGGCGTCAGTTTATCTGGCCTCTCGATAAAGAACAAATGCTCGCAAGCAGCGAGGGCAGGCTGCAAATTGACGGCACTATTCCTAATGTGAATGTTAATCTTGACGCCAAACTCTCGTCGCCCATTCGTGCTGATATCCAATTTACTGGCCAGACCACAAAACAATCACTGCAAACCCAAAGCACTATAAAATTAGCCCAGGGGGAGATGAATGTGAATGTCGCTTATGATGAAAAAGCAGCACCTAAAATACAAGGTCAAATTCTTGCAAAATCAGATGAATTGACAGGGACAGACCAACCTATTCAGCAGCTTAAATGGAATACCGCTTTTAGTGGAAACTCACTGGATAATTTATCGTTAGACTCCGCGTTAACAACACTGTATTTTGGCAAGGTTCTTGCGGCAACGCTTCATTATCAAAATCACCAGTTTAATGGCCAAGCTTCTTTGGGTGTAAATCAACTTCAAATCAAGGGATTATTCCCCTATCAATGGCAACTTCGAGCAATAATCCCTACCCCTTCATTGCTACATCCTAATCTTAAACATTTGCAAACTGGATTTGATGCCAATGCCTCAATTACTAGTCCTGCCAATGGCGAGATGAATATAACGATTCAGCCAGGAAAATATCAACTTTCTGATGAAGATTCAGCAGCCGTTTTACCATTTACAGGCGGCCAAATTCATACAGATTTAAATCCTAGCCGCTTGCAAGTCGAAGGAAATTTAATTCTTGATCAATATAAATCCCTTAGATTAAATCTTGAATTACCCCGATTTCGGTTAAACGAAGGCCTGCCTGCTAACCAACCCATTAAAGGTAATTTAAATTTGAACGTAAATTCCTTAGCTTTTCTGGAAAAATTCAGTAATGTAGCGAGTAATATTGAGGGCCAATTAAATGCTTTGCTCAATCTGAGCGGAACAATAAACAACCCGGTAATAGAAGGGGCACTTAATCTCGATAAAGCAAAACTTCTTATTCCTCAGCTTGGGCTTAATTTGAATCCCATCCAGATTACTTTTCAAAACCATAATAAACGCTGGACTACCCAAGGCGCTATTGCATCGCAAAATAAGATCCTTTTGTTAAAAGGTAATGGTGATTTTACCCCAGAAATGACCGGATCTCTTTCTTTAAGCGGGAATGATTTTCCACTCATTAAAACAGATGAATATACAATTAATTTATCACCCCAATTAGCTATTCATTTTAAACCAAATTCAATTGATCTCACCGGACGAATCTTAATTCCCACTGCTCAAATTAAACCACAAACTTTTACAAGCACGACAAGTTTATCCGAAGACGCCGTTTTTATTGGTACAAAACCCGCTTCACCGCCTAACCCGCTTCATCTCAATACTGATATTTACTTGGATATGGGAGAGAATGTTGCCATTGATGTTAAAGGTCTACGTGGATTTCTTACTGGTAGTATCCGCCTGCTCCAATTACCGCAAGGCCCCCTAAATGCAAGCGGCGAACTGAATGTTCGCGATGGAAAATACCAAGCTTATGGTCAAGATTTAGCAATCGATCAAGGCCAGCTTATTTTTACTGGAGGATCCATTGATAATCCAGGAATCAGTATTAGGGCTGTTCGTCGTTTTAACAATTCAAATGCCTCTTTTTCAGGTTCCAATCAGTTGTTCGATTTCAATTCAGCTAACTTACAAAAATTAGATTTTGGTACTGAGGTTACAGTAGGCATAAATGTGAGCGGCCGACTGAGCTCACCGAAAATTCAGCTGTTCTCTGAGCCTTCCACATTGTCGCAAGCAGATATTTTATCCATGCTTTTATTAGGAAAACCCGCAAATCAAGCTAACCAGGCAGGCGGCCAACTCCTCTTGAATGCCATTAGCTCAATGAAGCTGGGAGCTGGAACAAGTGGTACGCAATTATTATCTCAATTGAAGCAGACTTTAGGTGTAGATTTGAATATAAAAAGCAACACCAAGTATAATCAGCAAACTAATGAAATCACCGAATCTAACTCTGTTATGGTAGGAAAATCGCTAACCAAGCGGATTTATGTAAGTTATAATTTTGGGCTGGCCCAGGCTGATTCGAATGTATTTACCTTAACCTATTTATTGAACAAATTTTTAAGTATTCAAGTTAATGCCAGTCTGACAGCCAGCGGCGCTGATTTGCTATACACGCATCAAAAGGAATAAATATGTCCAATATTCATCTCCCCCTACGTTTAAGACGGCTACGTCTTAACCCTGCGGTAAGAGCTTTAGTGCAGGAAACCCATTTACATCCGCAGCAATTTATTGCGCCATTATTCATTGCTGAAACACTTGCCGGCAAACAAGAGATTAAAAGCATGCCAGGTCAATTTCAACTGGGGTTAGATAACTTACCAGCCGAGATTGATCAACTTTCCGAAGCTGGGGTTAATGCTGTTTTACTTTTTGGTATTCCTGCCCACAAAGATGCCATTGGCAGTGCATCCTTAAGCTCAACAGGAATTATTCAGCAAGCTGTGCGTGTTATTCGCGAAACCAATAAAAACATGCTGATTATCACTGATGTTTGTTTTTGCGAATACACTGATCACGGTCATTGCGGCGCTCTTCACGATGAAAAATTGGACAATGATAAGACCTTAGAATTACTGGCTCAACAAGCAGTAAGCCATGCCGATGCAGGTGCTGATTGGGTGGCTCCAAGCAGTATGACTGACGGGATGGTAGCGGCTATTCGGCAGGCTCTGGATAAGGCTGGACATTCTGACACGGCAATTTTGAGTTACGCTGTGAAATACTGCTCAAGCTTCTATGGCCCCTTTCGCGAAGCTGCACAAGGTGCACCTAAATTTGGTGATCGGAAAACCTATCAAATGGATCCAGCAAATTCTAACGAAGCATTAAGAGAGGCTGCTCTTGATTTAAAGGAAGGCGCTGACCTGCTTATGGTAAAACCAGCTATGGCTTATCTTGATATCATTTATAAGGTAAAACAACATTTTCCCGAAGTACCTTTATGTGCTTATCAGGTCAGCGGGGAATACGCCATGCTAAAAAATGCGGCAGCTCAGGGTTTGCTTAATGAGGAACAAGCAATGGTAGAAAGCCTGATAGCAATCAAACGGGCAGGCGCCGATCTCATTATCTCCTATTTTGCCAAGGACATTGCTAATTTTTTGAAGAAACAGTCAACTTAAGAACTATTAATTGGAGTCCAAGATAAACATTTTGTTTTTAAAAAAGACAAATTTAGTTAATCCGCTACGCGACCTCAAATGAAAATGTTGTCTCGATAATAACATTCCCCTATAGTAGTGCCCCGTTGCCTTGTGCTTATGACTAAATACAAGGCAAACGAATCCTTTTGTAATGGAGTTAATTTTATGAATCGAATGTTAAAAGGCCTTGTTGTCACTGCTTTAGGGTTAAGTACAACTGTAGCTTTGGCTAATCCAACTAATTTAGTTATTCGAAATACCACTAAGGTGGAAATGAATGAATACATTGATGGAATTATTCCTGCGATACCAACTCCACCTGAAAGTAAAGGCACTGTACCATGGAACTTGATTCGAATGGCATGTTATGGTCATACGGTTAATAACAAATGTTCTGCTTTAATTAAGCTCGCTACCGACACCAACCGGCCCTTCAATCTTGGAACCATTACTATCGACATAGAGACAGGCGAAATTAGCCCGAAATCGATCACTGGACCAAAAGGCTACAAATTTACTGTCACAGGTGCTGGTGAAGCGACTTTAACAGTATCAGCTCAATCTGTACAAAGAAAAGCGCACTAGTTTAAGACGCCTAAGTTTGAACTTATTAATTAAGCTTTGGAAAGCGTAATGGATAAGAGCTCCATACTGGATTAGGCACAATCAGATTTGAGCACAAGTGCGAGAACAGATGGTCAAAACGCAGCGCTGTCTACGTAGATAGATTTGTGGCATTTTTTATCGCAAGATGGGCCAAATATGGCCTTTTCCTTTTGGGGTTAATCTATTAGTAAAACTACAAGATAATATGCTGGGTTGCAAAAGAACCTTCAGATTAGCCTTTAAAAGCAATAAAAAAACCACGCAAATGCGTGGTTTTTTTATTGTCCTAGAAATCACTTAGTAGGCACAACAGGGGCTGGTTGGTCAAGAACCCAAACTGCCTGGATACCCAGCAAATCAGCACGCGCTTTAATGCCAGCATTAACATTATAAGTGCTGCCTGATCCTACAGTATCGGTACGATTCACTTTATAATGCCCAGCAGAGAATAGGTGTGTGTAACCGAAATCAAAGCCAACTGTGGGTTGTAATTGATAATGTGCACCAATTGAAGCAGCCCAACGGCTAGTATCTGGTACACGGATATCCCTGAAAGCATCCCGGGTGGGTGTCTGATCCCAACCACCGCCTACCCGCAGCATTAACACATCTGTAAGCTGGTAGTTAGCCCCTAAAGCAAAACGCCAGGTGTTGCGATAAAACTCTGTCGTTGCGGAATTAACAAGCACTTGACCTACTTGAGGAGCATAAGCCGCAACACGTTGTAACTCCAGCGTTCTTAGGGTATTCCAGCCTGTATAAACTGCAGAACCTAAAAGCGCGAGTCTGCTATTAACATCTTGATATGCGCTTAAAGTTGTAACAGCTGGGAATATTACCTTATTACTCGTTAACGTATCACTCCAGAATATTGCTTCACCATCTGCGGCCAATATTGCATTTTGTGAGAGCGTAGGACCTAAGCTAGCTAAGCGCCCTTGCAGACGGCTGAATCCGTTGAAACGGTGCCTAACCTGTGATTGGTAGTTTAAACCAATACGCGTGTGATCTTGATTAAATAAAGCCATACCTCCGGCATGGAATCCGACACTGAATGTATGCCCTTTGTTGTAGCTTAGAGAATCAAGAAACATGGGTAAATTAAAGCGCTGTAATAAAGTCGGGGCTCCCAAAACGCGATGGAATCTAACCCTTGCATACTGCAAGTCGATACCTAGACCAAGAGCAAGGTGCTCGTTTAACCGTCCGCCAATTTCCGGGGAGACGTCGGTGGTCACTAAGTTACTTGTAGTTGCTGCATAGCGTAATGGACCGGAGCGATCCCATTGGGTAGCCAAGCCGAAAGGCGCTACGACACTTAAACCAAAAGCAAAGTTCTGACCGAAAGGAAGCGCATAATGGAACGAAGGAACGTACCCTGTTTTCCCCCCATTTAAGCGATTAAATGTTTGGATATAACTTGGCATTCCTTGTGAGGCAAATGTGCTAGTACCTGACAATTTAGCCGAGGGAAATACGGTTACTTCACCAAATACGAATTCTTGCTTATGAAGTAAGGAAAGGCCTGCTGGGTTATACCAACCCGTTGAAGCGTCTGCCGCTTCAGCAGCAATGCCTGCAGCATAGTTACCGATCGCAGCCGGACTACTTTCAGTGTACAGGGAAAAGCTCCCCGCGTTAGCGGCATTATTTGCCATCACCGCCAAGACGGCTGCACTGGCGATGGTTCTTATGGGTCTTTGCATGCTCTTCACTCCACACTCCTTACCTGAAAAAATACATCCCACGATGTTGCAAAAACAGAGAGTGATGATAAATGAATTCAAGCGCTTTTCAACCGCTTAATGAAAAAAAATTTATTAATGAAATCATAAAAATCCATATAAAATCCAATATGTAATTATTTAGATCATGATGGTTAGTAAATACCTTTTATGGAGTGAGTAATGCCATAGGATTCACTTCTCGAGTTCTGCTTGTCAATGGTCTTTAATCCATGATAATGTGTTCTTTTTTTGCGCGGACTTTTGATATGCAACAGGTTGTTACAAAATTTGGCGGAACAAGCGTTTCTTCCTTACAAACTTGGGAAAATATTGCAGAAATTACAAAACAGCATAGAGCTAATGGTGTGCAACCTGTCATCGTCTGTTCAGCGCTCACACAAGCTTCAAATAAGCTTGAGAAAGCAATCGAAGCAGCACTTCTTAATCAACATCAAAACATAGAAGCCGAAATTGCCCAGGGTTATGTAGAACTAGCTGAAGCCCTGCAAGTCCCTTCCGAATTAATCAACGCCGACTTGGAGCAGTTAAAGCAATGGCTAACAGGTATTGCCCTTTTAAAGGAAGCCCCTGCTAAAACCCGTGCTCAAATTTTAAGCCTAGGTGAACTCATGATGACCCGCCTAGGCCATGCTTTCCTTCACAATAGGGGGATTAAATGCTTGTGGCTTGATGTGCGCGAGGCCCTCGTTTCTACCCCTATCCCAGGAGGCGATTCCGTAAACTATCTGGCTGCCCGTTGTAATTCGGAACCCAAACCTGAGCTGAAACAAAAATTAATTGACAGTGGTGCTGATGCCATCATTACCCAAGGCTTTTTCGCAGCTAATCCGCAAGGGGATACTGTACTGTTAGGAAGAGGGGGTTCTGATACTTCAGCTGCCTTGCTTGCAGCACTTTTACAAGCAAGTATTTGTGAAATCTGGACTGATGTACCGGGTATTTACACTGCTAACCCTCATCAATTACCTAATGCCCGTCTTCTAAAACAACTAAATTATGATGAAGCGCAAGAAATTGCATCGATGGGTGCTAAAGTTCTACACCCTAATTGCCTGCCGCCAGTACGTAGGGCTGGAATTCCTATGGTCGTTAAATTCACGCGTATGCCAGAACATTCCGGCACCCGCATTTCTAAAGAAAGCGATGAAAAAGCCCCCCCAATTAAATCCATTCAGGTTAAAAACAATATTATCCTGATCTCAATTGATACATTAAACATGTGGCAGCAAGTAGGATTTTTGGCCGATGTTTTTACTGCATTTAAATTACATGGCTTTTCGGTTGATTTGCTATCATCCTCAGAATTTAACGTCACACTCTCTTTAGACAGCAACGCTAAACTCCGTGATCGCTCCGCTTTGGATGCATTGCTAGCCGATTTAAATCGATTTGGCCGCGCTAAACTTATTGAACCCTGCAGTGCGGTAAGCTTAGTTGGTCATCACATCCGCACCGTACTTCCGCAATTAGGCCCAACCCTTGAAGTGTTCGATGCCCAGCAAGTGTATCTGATGTCTTTAGCTTCAAATGATTTGAATTTGACCTTTGTCGTCGATGAAGGCCAGGCCGATAAATTATGCCAAAAATTACATGCCTTATTAATTGAAAATAATCCTCAAAGTTTTTATTACTCCAAGAGCTGGCAAGAAGAATTTGGCAATGGCGGATCAAGGAATAAACCTTGGTGGGAAGTCGAACGCGAGCGCTTGCTTGACCTTGCAGCCACAAACTCACCTTGCTATGTTTACCATCGGCCGACTCAAATTGCCAAAGCGAATGAATTGCTTAGCTTAAAATCAATTGATCAATTGTATTACGCGATCAAAGCAAATCCTAACCCAGCGCTTTTACAAACCCTGTACCAAAAAGGAATCGGATTTGAATGTGTTTCACTTGAGGAACTTAAGCATGTCTTAAGCACCTTTCCACAGATAAACAAGCAACGCATCCTCTTTACCCCTAATTTTGCCGCTAGAGAGGAGTATGAGTTTGCTTTTTCTTTAGGGTGCCATGTGACAGTAGATAATCTATATCCTTTGGAGAATTGGCCCGAGATTTTCAAAAAGCAACACATTTTAGTACGAATCGATCCGGGTTGTGGCGCGGGTCATCACAGATATGTCTGCACAGGGGGCAATGAATCCAAATTTGGTATTCCGCACACTGATTTATCAAAGCTAATTCCATTAATTGAACAAAACCATATTAAAGTCATCGGACTTCACTCCCATTCTGGTTCAGGCATTCTAACTCCTGAGCTCTGGCAACAAGCCGCGCTGATGCTCACTTCCTTACTTCCTCAATTCCCCGATGTGAAAATCATTAATTTGGGGGGTGGATTAGGTATCGTTGAAAAGCCTGGGCAACAAGCTTTGGATTTAGCCGCATTGGATGCCTCGCTTATGGCTGTTAAATCAAGTTTCGCAAATTTGGCATTTTGGTTAGAGCCAGGTCGATTCTTTGTTGCTGAAAGCGGTGTCCTTCTTGCTAAAGTGACGCAATGCAAAGAGAAAGGTAAAACCCGTTTTATTGGTATTGAAACGGGCATGAATAGTTTAATACGCCCTTCTCTTTATGGTGCTTATCATGAAATTGTGAACTTGACTCGATTGAATGAAGAAAAAGCTGACTTTGCGCACATTGTTGGCCCTATTTGTGAGTCGGGCGATACTTTAGGCTATGATCGGCCCATGCCTAAAACGCAAGAAAAGGACATTATCCTGATAGCAACCGCTGGAGCTTATGGACATAGTATGAGTTCAAATTATAATCTCAGGCCACCTGCACAAGAGATCATACTGGATTAACCTGGATTATGCTTAGGGATAGTCAACAGCGTACACAAGCTACCGATCCGCGGCGCTCGTTTATAGTACAGGCGCCCGCGGGTTCAGGTAAAACCGAAATTCTGACGCAACGTTACTTACGTTTGTTAAGCACAGTCAACGAACCAGAGCAAATTGTAGCGCTTACGTTTACACGAAAAGCAGCCAGTGAAATGCGCGAGCGTATTTTGTGCGCGCTTAAACAAGTGGCTTGCGGTGCGAAAGCAAGCACCCCTCATCAGGAACAAACCTATTACTATGCTGCAGAAGCCCTTACCCATGCAGATAAGAAAAATTGGAGGTTGCTTGACCATCCAGGACGCTTACGCATTATTACGATTGATTCCCTATGTCAAATGCTATGCCATGCAATCCCCTTGCATGAAAAGCAGGTTGCTTTTGCCCAAGTCAGTGAAAACCCTGAAATTCATTATCGAGCTGCAGCTAAAGCGTGTCTTGCGCACGCACTTGAGGACAAAACTCTTCATCAACCTCTAAAGACACTATTGGAACATTTAGATAATCGCCAAGACCGAATCCTTAACCTATTTGGCGAATTACTTGCCACGCGTGATCAATGGTTACCCTCTTTATATTCTGCACGCATGCAGAACAAAGCTAATTATGAAGAGATGTTGGCATCCATTGAACAGCATGAGCTTGCCCGCTTTGTGCAGACTGTTCCTTTAGATTGTCGTGATGAATTATGTTCATTGGCTTGTCAAATAGCTAATATTGAATCTAAACCTGAATCAGCGCGTTATGCATTACGTGAATGGGAAAATTTCAACCAAATAAACCGCAAAATTGCGGCTGGTTTGGCCTCTCTCCTCCTTACCGCCGAAGAAAAGCTAAGAAAGGGCTTTGATCATCATGTTGGCCTCAGAAAAGGCGCTTGCGAAGATAGGCTATACGATAGACTAAAAGCAAATTCCAAAGCACTTTTACTTAAGCTTGATGAAACACCCGAATTTCTTGAGTCTTTAATCAAAGTCAAAAATCTTCCCCCACCGCAGTATGATCCTGAGCAATGGCAAGTACTGCAGGCTTTATTTGTTTTGTTGCCCCTTTTGGTTGGCCATTTGCATGTGATTTTTACTCAGCAAAACGAAGTAGACTTTACCGCCATTTCCCAGCAAGCCTTGAATGCTTTAGGGGATGATGAGCAACCTACCGATTTAGCGCTCTACCTCGATAACACCATTCAGCACCTATTGATTGATGAATTTCAAGATACTTCAATTCAGCAGTTTCAGCTATTAACCAAGCTCGTACAAGGTTGGCAGCCTAATGACGGCAGAACTATGTTTGTCGTGGGTGATCCCATGCAATCGATTTATCGTTTCCGTCAGGCAGAAGTTGGCCTTTTCTTAAAAGCAAAACAGACAGGAATTGGCTCGGTGGTGTTAGACAGCTTAGAGTTATGTTGTAATTTTCGCTCCACTGCAACCATAATTGATTGGGTCAACCAACAATTTAGCACCATTTTTCCGCAGTACGATGATGTGGAATCTGGAGCGATTTCTTTTTCTCCTTCCGTAAATGTCAAAACTGACAGCGAAAGTTGCGCTATTGGGGCTTGGCAATTTTCAAATCGTCGCCTGGAAGCACAAGCTTTAGTCGAATGCGTAGCAGAAGAGTTAAAAAAATACCCAGATGATCAAATTGCAATCCTTGTTCGTTCGCGCACACAATTAAGTGAAATCATTAATTTATTGCGTGAACAAAAAATCCCTTTTCAAGGGGTGGATATAGAACATTTAGCCGGACTCTCACATCTTCGGGATCTTTGGTCATTAACTCAAGCACTATTATTACCGGCAAACCGCTTAGCTTGGTTAGCGCTGTTGCGTAGCCCTCTTTGCGGTTTATCGCTCAATGATTTGCATTCCGTTGCCAATTTCGACCGAAAAAAACCCATTTATTACGCATTATCTCAATCAGAGTGTTTGACCCATTTGAGCGAAGACGGGCGTAGGCGTGCACAATTTATCTATGCGGTACTCCACAATGCACTTGCCTGTCGTTATCAACAATCTTTGGTTGAGTGGATCGCTCAAACACTCAAAGACTTGCAGGTCGATAAAATTCTCGATACGGCTCAGCAAGATGATTTAGAGCAGTTTTGGTTATTACTTGAGCGCTTCGCGCCTCCTGGCAAACCGCTTGATCTGAAGGCTTTTAAAACCGAATTCGACAAACTTTATTCGCAACGGGTTAACCCTTCACGCTTGCAAGTCATGACCATTCATAAATCCAAAGGATTGGAATTTGATTGTGTGATTTTGCCGGGCTTGAGCAGCAAATCGCAAAATAAAGATCAACCCATGCTGCGCTGGTTAAAACTTCCGAGCAAGAAACAAGGTGAGCTTTTGCTTGTTTCACCGATTAAAGCAGCACATCAAGGGCAATGTTTGTTGTATGATTATCTTGGCCAATTAGATGCCGAAAAAGATTGTTACGAATTGCAACGCTTGTTTTACGTGGCTGCAACACGTGCTAAAAAACGCCTCTACCTTTTTGATAGCAGTGAAAAGGAAACCAAAGGCACTTTTCGCAGCTTCTTAAAAAATCAAGAATTTTTAACGCAAACTGAAGAAAAACTGGAAGAAACAGCTGGGCAATCTTTACCACTACTCTATCGATTGCCTATCGAGGCTTATCTCCATCTTCCTTCTGCCCCAGAAACCTTAGGGAAAAAATCAGTGCTCTCCGTCCCGCATGGGCCAGCACGGCAAATGGGTATCGTAGGACATGAATTATTGCAATGGATTTGCGATAATCACCCGATTTCGATTAGCGAAATACCTTGGGCAATGGTTAAAAGGCAGTTTAAACGTTTGGGATTTACCCCCAAAGAGCAAGATGAAGCGTACCTATCGCTTAACCAACAAATCACCCATTTATTCAAGGATCCTATAGGCCAATGGCTAATTAAAGCGCATCAAGAAGAACATAATGAATATGAGTTTCTCGTTGATGACAGAGGGTTAGTGTCCACCAGAATTATTGACCGAACCTTCGTTGAAGACGGTATTCGCTGGATCATTGATTTTAAAACTGGCAGTGAAGAAGAAGCAGCACAACTACAACATCGTCAACAGGTGAATCATTATGCGCAACTAATGGCAATTCGCTCCCAAGAACCTATACGCTGCGGCCTTTATTATTTAGCGAGCAGTCATTGGGTTACCTGGGAATATCAATCAGACTTAAACCTGTGTCATCTTAGTAATGGATAAATAAATGAACTTAGAGAATCGTGTTTTTGAAATTCTAACCAACACCCCTGACGAATTACTCGGTTTAAACGCTAACCAATTAGGCTTACACGCAAAATTAACCGCAGAAGGAAAGCAAATCTCTTTATCCTTACAGGGAGGCTTTCCCACACTACCCCTGAAAACCGCTCTTTTACCCACATTGCAAAATGCCTTGGAGCAAGCCTTACCCGATTATAAAATTCAAATCAATCTTGAGCATTTCATTAAAGCACACCGAACCCAACTTGTTGGCAAAGGATTGCGCGGCATTAAAAACACTATTGCAATTGCTTCTGGAAAAGGCGGAGTCGGAAAATCAACAGTAGCAGTTAACTTAGCCATTTCATTGGCTAACGCTGGGGCTAAAGTAGGCATTTTAGACGCAGATATTTATGGCCCAAGCATTCCTCTCATGCTAGGCAAGGTGAATCCTGTGGAAATCAGTGGCGAATATTATCTCCCGGCATCTGCCCACGGCATACAAGCCATGTCAATTGGTTACCTGACCGACAGTGAGCAAGCTTTAATTTGGCGCGGGCCAATGCTGGCCAAATCACTCATCCAAATGCTGGATATTACTTTATGGGATGAATTGGATTACTTGATTATTGACTTACCCCCTGGGACGGGTGACATCCAATTAAGTCTAGTGCAAAAAATCCCTTTAACTGCGGCTGTGGTTGTAACCACGCCACAAAACATAGCCACTTTGGACGCGCAAAAAGCAATCAAAATGTTCGAAAGAACAAACATCGACGTTTTAGGCTTAGTCGAGAATATGTCCTTACATGTTTGTAGTCAGTGCGGGCATCAAGAAGCAATTTTTGGCGAGGGCGGTGGACAAAAATTGGGCGATAAGTTCCACGTCCAATTGCTTGGCCAATTACCCTTAGACAGTCGCATCCGCCAGGAGTGTGATGAAGGCCACCCTACAGCAGCTAACCCGGATGATCCGTTGGCTAGACCCTTCTTGCAGACTGCAATGCGTGCTGCGGTTGCGCTAGCTGGTAAACCCTTAAATTATGCAGACAAATTCCCGAATATTGTGGTTGAGTAATCGATTTAACTAGTGACCAGTCAAATCCTGTCCCGTCATTGCAGGGAACGCAGTGAAAAAGCAACCCAGGGTTGAACAATGGAACTTCTGGGTTGTTAACAAGAAGCTCATCCATGCATGTAATCGGGATGTGTCTTAACCCCTTCTAGAAGTGCCTCATTTTCATGTTAAAATAAGTTTTTTACCCGAGAGTATCCATTAATGTCTGAAAACTACACAGCCGAAGCGATAGAGGTACTAAGCGGCCTTGAGCCAGTTCAACGTCGTCCAGGTATGTACACTGACACGGCCAGACCTAATCATTTAGCTCAAGAAGTTATCGATAACAGTGTTGACGAAGTGATTGCGGGCTTTGCAAGTCAAATTATTGTTACTCTCCATGAGGATGGCTCAATTGAGGTCGAAGATAATGGCCGAGGGATGCCAGTTGATCTCCACCCGCAACTCGGTTTGAGCGGGGTTGAAGTCATCATGACTCGTCTGCATGCCGGTGGAAAGTTTTCCGATAAAAATTATCGCTTTTCCGGTGGACTGCACGGCGTTGGGGTATCCGTGGTTAACGCCCTTTCAGAACGTGTTGAAGTCACCATCAAACGAAATGGTATTGTCTATCAGATGTCCTTTGCCAATGGCGACAAGCAGCAGGAACTCAATGAAACCGGTGTCACTAAAAAAAGGGATACAGGGACAATTATTCGCTTTTGGCCAAACGCTAAGTATTTTGACACCACCAAAATTTCGATCAAACAACTAACCCATGTGTTACGTGCCAAAGCAGTACTCTGCCCTGGCTTATCCATGACTTTTATCAATAAAGCCACCCATGAAGAAACCCATTGGTGCTATGAGAAAGGACTGGCTGATTATTTGCGGCAATCATTACCTACAGATTACTTTCCTGACGAGCCTTTCACTGGTGAATTTTCCAGCGAAGAAGCAACTGTAGATTGGGCGTTAGCTTGGTCACCCGCTGCCAGTGGCAATTTAAGCGAAAGCTATGTGAATTTAATCCCAACGGTTCAGGGCGGCACGCATGTCAATGGTTTGCGTACAGGACTTCATGAGGCTTTGTCCTCCTTTTGTGAATTACGCAATTTACTGCCGCGCGGTGTCAAATTAACTGCCGATGATCTCTGGGAGCCCTGCCAGTATGTATTATCCGTTAAAATGAAAGATCCACAGTTCGCCGGCCAAACGAAAGAGCGTTTGAGTTCGCGGCAAACAGCAGGTTTCGTCAGCAGTGTGGTCAAAGATGCTTTCGCCCTTTGGCTGAATCAACACCGCACCCAAGGAGAAGCAATCGCCGCGTTTGCTATTGAACGTGCGCAGAAGCGTCTGCGCCAAGCCAAACAAGTTGCTCGCAAACGAGTGAGCCAGGGCCCAGCACTGCCAGGAAAATTAGCCGACTGCCTGCAACAGGATCTCAGCC